>CAYWPL010000001.1:0-221262 GCA_964460365.1 uncultured Candidatus Peribacteria bacterium
GCTTGCCTGGAGAAAGAGGGAATACCTGATGCTGCTTTGTTCCGATAGCCATTTTAGAGAATCAGGTCATCCTTTTTCTCAACTTGGCTGTTGAGAATCATTGTGATGCAATCCAGTGAGAATTTGAGTTCTGTGAACTTTTTGGCCAATTCAAGCAGGTCAAAGGTTCGTTCCCAGAAATTCCCCCCAGCTCCACCAAAGAATCTGGGGATTGTAGCTCGGGTGATAGCCGAATACTGAATACACTGACCAGTAAAACAAGCCTTAGATAAGGCTTAAATATGGAGTTAGCCCTTATTTTGTGCTATTATGAACCAGTTAAAAAAGGACACACTTTTATACTTACGATTAAAAGAAATAGACTATAATCAACCTCTTTCTAAAGCTCTATGGGTTGGCTAATGAGATTCTTCTCACCATCGCGCTCGGTTGAAACGGAAGTTCTAGAAAGACTGCCTCAAACTGTGTTGTTTGAATTTAGGGCGGAATTTGATAGTCAAAATAATCCAGTGATATTTATCACTGCTCCTAATTACGATGGTTTGATCAGTGAAGCCCTTACTTATACTGAAGCAGTTAAAAATGCCTGTGATGCAATTTTGACCTATTTCAATGTGCCACGTGAATATGCGAATCTAATCGAATACGAGGTGCAAGAAATATCCGAATCTTCGGCAGTTTCAGAGGGATTGAGAAAAATTGTATTAAGCAGGCATAATCCTGTCTGTGCCTGATTTTCCAGAAGTCCCACAGGAGAGAGCAGCGAGGGCGCTCGCAAGGCTAGGTTTTACTGTGGACAAAGGTAAAGGCAAAGGCGGTCACTACAAGGTATATGGACCGAGCGGCGTTTTTATTAAGGAGCTATAAATCTCTTTGGCCCTCTCGCAAAATTAGCCACCCTTTGTGTATTTATCTACAATTATAGGCGCATGAATAGGTGAGATTGTAATGGCCGCTGATTTTTTCTTCGTCGCCATAACTATGAAGTAATCTTATCAAAACGACTGCACCGGCACGTTCAGTCCCGGGATGATGTTCTTCACCGGCGAGAAGAGCACGTCGGTCGTGCCCGTGAGCCACGCCACGCACCACAGGAAGAAGAAGATCGAGAGGATGATGATCAGGTTGTAGATGCCGCCGATTTTCTTCATCCATTCGCCTTCGCCGATCAAATCACCCAGTTTCTCGCGGTACTTCAGCATCGAAAGCGACAAGATCATGCCCAAGATGCTGAGAACGATTCTGGTCATGGGATCAGGCGATGGCGGCGTCGATCTCGCGCTTCATGTCCTCCTTGGACTTGGCGCCGACCAACGTCTTCACGGGCTCTCCGCCCTTGAAGATGATGAACGTGGGGATACTCATCACGCTGAACTTTCCCGGGACGTCGTTGTTCTCGTCGACGTTCATTTTGGTGAACGTGACCTTGCCCTGATACTCGGCGCCCAGCTCCTCGAAGATGGGGATCATTGCCTTGCACGGACCGCACCACGGAGCCCAAAAATCGACGACGACGGGGAGGGCGGACTTGAGGACTTCTTTCTCGAAGTCGGCGTCCATGATGACTTTGACCATGCGGGGGATAGGGGAAAGACACCGTCAGTATACGCTCGCGGGACATCGCCGCCAGCGTCACCGCCCGGATCTCAATCCTCGCGTCCGCGGGTCAGAATCTCGTGCGTGATCTGCTTGCCGATCTCCACGGCCGGCTGGCCGTAGGGGTCGATGCGGTAGAGCTTGCCGAGCAACACGACTTCGGCGAGGAACAGATAGAAGAGCTGTCCCAGGTGATTGCTGTCGAGGCGGGTGAGCGAGATCGTGACGTGCGGGCGCTTCACGCTGGTGAGCGCCTGGCTGGTGCCCTCGTAGCAGGCGTCGAGGAGCTGGCCGAAGGTCTTGCCTGCGATGTGGCGGAACTGGTCGTCCATGTCCTCGGGGACCGTCAGGCGGGGTTTCTCCTGCTCCGTGATGAAGATGTGCCACGCCTTGCGCGGGCCGGCCATCCACTGCTGCAGGAGCGAGTGCTGGTCCTGCGTGCCCATGGCCGCGAGCGGGATCGGGTTGCTGGTTTCCTTCTTGCCAAGGCTTTCGGCGATGAGCTGCTGGTTCCAGCGGGCGATGGACCGCATGCGCATGCCGTAAGGCATGATGATGCGCACCGGGTAGCCGCGCTTCGTATCCAGCAGATACTGGACGCTCGCGAGGAGCGCCGCGGGGTTCTCATCCAGTTGGGTTTTTTGGCACTGTGTGTCGATCTCCTTGGCGCCGCGCACGAATGCCGCGAGGTCGCCGTCCAGCAGCGCGAGGGCGAGCAGGCCGACGGGCGTGAAGATCGAGTACCGGCCGCCGACGTCGGAGGGCAGCGGGAGCATCGAAATCTTCTGTTCCAGGCAGAAATCATGCAGGTAGCCTTTGTCGGGGTCCGTGATGGCGATGACGCGCTCGGACGGGATCATCTTGCGCTGGCGCTTGAGCTGGTCGTAACAGAGGAAAAACGCGCTCATCGTCTCCAGCGTCTCGCCCGACTTGCTTACCACCACGACAAGGGCGTTCTTCCAGTCGATCATCTCCATGTACGAGAGCAGCACGGCCGGATCGATGGTGTCGATCAGCACGAACTCCACGGACTGCGGGCTCTCGAACACTTCCTGGATCACCTGCGGTCCGAGGCCGGAACCGCCGATGCCCACCCACACCACCGTACGGATGCCTTTGCCTTTCACTCGCATGGCCGTCTCGCGCACGCGCTGGACCATCTGCTTGTCATAGGGGTTCATGGACCAGCCGTGCTGGCCTTTGGAACGCTCCTTCAGCCAGTCCTCGATGTAACGCTTCATGGACGTGCGCAGCGCCGCGAATTCCTGGTCGGGAATTCCCATGGAAGGCGTGATGGCCTTGGCGAGCGCGGCGGAAACGTCGAGGTGCAGCAGAGGCGTTAGAGGGAGCGGAGTGCGGCGGTGACGCGGTCTTCGGTGGAGCGCAGATCGGCGGGCAGATCTTTGAGCGCGCGGATCGCCGTAGCCGCATCGTAGCCGAGCGCGGTGAGCGCGGCGATGGCGTCCTGATCGAATTCTCCGCGGGTCGCGCCGGGCGAAGCGGCCGAGAAGATATCGGGCTTCCGTTCCGAGAGCGAGCGCAGTTCCAGGATGAGCTTTTCGGCCGTTTTCTTGCCGACGCCTTTGACGTTCTGGAGCAACGCCGGGTCGTCCTCGCGCATCGCCTGCGTGAGGAGCGAGCGGGGGACG
This sequence comes from uncultured Candidatus Peribacteria bacterium, assembly GCA_964460365.1. Taxonomy (GTDB): domain Bacteria; phylum Patescibacteriota; class Gracilibacteria; order Peribacterales; family Peribacteraceae; genus DAISLF01. The sequence goes on from CAYWPL010000001.1 coordinate 3,246, forward strand.
GCGCACAGTTCCAGGCCGAGCTTGGGACCGATGCCCGCGAGCTTGAGCAGTTCCTCGAAGAGCGTGCGGCCCGCGCGGTCGGCAAATCCGTACAGTTCAAAACGGTCCTCGCGGACGTAGGTGGATACCCAGAGCATCGCCTGCATCGCCTCGGGCAGCGTGTCCCACGCATCGAGCGGCACGCTCACCCGGTAGCCGACTCCCGCCACGTCCACCGTCACCTCTCCCGGATCCAGCTTGTGAATGGTTCCGCGCAAGTGAGCGATCATAGGCCGGGAGTATAGCAGAGAGAAAACCCGATGAGGATGGCAGAAGGCAGATATCAGAAGTGAGATGGCAGACGTAAGAAGGCAGAGAGCAATTGGCAACATTTCTGTTTCTGCCATCTGCCATCTGATTTCTGCCCTCTACTACTCTTCACGCATTCCCTCCCGCGTCATTTTCCGCTATACTGAGGAGAAATGCGCACATCAAACAGATACCTCATCGTCGTCAGCATGCTCATGGCGATCGTGCCTCTCGGAGGCATGACCGCGATGCTCGCGAACCGCGACGAAGTGCGGCAGCAATTTGAGGAGGCGCTCGATCAGGCGAAGGACGGCTACCGCCAGACCGCCAACGTCGCCGCCACGCAGCGCGTGAACCAGCGTCGGCTGGATGCAGCGGGCGAGCGCATGATGGAGCTCGCCAAGCGCGAGCGGGAGATCCGTCTGCGGATGCGCGCGATCCTCGACACGACCGCGAACCTCCAGAACCGTTCGGACGCGCTGCTCGCCTCCGGCGAACGCATGCGCTTCCAGATGGATAGCCAGAAGAACAACGTCGCCGCGTTCGCCCGGTCGCTCTACGTGCGTTCTCTCTCGGATGACACCGGCCCCGAAGCCGGGCGCCTGCTCGTGCGGCGCCTGCTTGGCTCATCACTCGGCGCCACCGTGGACGAAGACCTGCGCGCCGCCGCGCTCATCACAATACAGCGCCGGGTGATCGCCGGCATGCTGCAGGCCCGTGACGCCGGACAACTGCTGCGCGGCAAGCTCCACGCTGCAGCCGGGGATCTCGGCGAAGAGATGAATGCGCTCTCCGAGGAGCGCGAGGAACTGCTGGAGGAATATGCCGATGTCGTGCGCGACCATGACGCTGCCATGCGCAATATCTCATTGAGCGCCGCCCAGCTTGCCGCCGTCCAGCGCGAGACGCGCCAGGTGCAGGCGGAGGTCATCCGCATGCAGTCCGAGATGGCGCAGATCGACGCCCGCCTGCGCAGCCAGGCCGAACGCGAGCTGATTCAGATGGGCCTGCGCGAAGCACGTCCCGGCCGCTACAAGGAGGCGCATCCGACCGGACTCGGCGGGTTTGTCTGGCCCGCGCGCGGATCGATTTCCGCCGGATTCCATGACAGCCCGTACTTGAAATATTTCGGCGTCCCGCACCAGGGAGTGGACATCGTCGTCGGATTCGGCACGCCCGTTGTCTCCGTCGCCGACGGCATCGTCTTCCTCGCCCGCGACGGCGGCGAGCTCGGCTACTCGTACATCCTCGTTGGTCACCGCGACGGCTACGCGACGCTCTCCGGCCACCTGAGCTCCTTTGCCGTCGCCACGGGCCAGCAGGTTGCGCAGGGACAGGTGATCGGTTATAGCGGCGGCACTCCCGGCACACACGGCGCCGGTCCGATGACCACGGGCGCACACCTGCACTTCGAAGTTCTCAAAGGAGGAGTGCACATCAATCCGCGGACAGTCTTGCCGTGAACGTCACTCGCTCTTGAGCGCCTCGAACATGTGTCCCGCGATGTAGGAAAGCGCGTCCTCATCCGTCTGCCCCTGTCCCGCGTCGCGCATTTCCAGAAGCAGCGCAACGTAATCCGCGGTCCGCTGGTCGCGCAGATGCGTCAGCAGATCTCCGGCGCGCCGGTTGAGCGCATCGATGATCGTTGCTTCGTCGATTGGCAGAAGGGGACCGTCGCGATTATCCAGTACGTACTGGATCGCCGTCCGGACGGTTTGCGGTCCTTCGGTCAATGGCACCAGCAATTCGCCCCTTGGCAGCGTCGGACGGCGCCCGGGTCCATGGACATCCTGCTCGGTGCGAGGCGTATCCAGGAAATACCCTTTGTAGGTGTCGAGAACACTCATCGAAGTCATTCTCAGTTGCCAATAACCACGACAAATTCACCTTTCTGCACGATCGTCTTTGCGACGCCTGGAAGCCCGGCGACCGTCGTGCGAATGAACTCTTCGTGCATCTTGGTGAGCTCGCGGCCGATGACGATTTTGCGCTCTGGCTGGGATGCGAGCGCGGTGGCGAGATCTTCCAGCGTGCGGGTGATTCGGTGGACGGATTCATAAAAGACCATTGTACGTTCTTCATCCTTCAGTGACTCCAGCAATGTCTTGCGTCCTTTCTTGAGCGGCAGGAATCCGAGGTACGTGAACTCGTGAATCGGCAGGCCGCTCCCGCTGAGCGCCGCGAGGAACGCCGAGGGTCCCGGGAGCACTTCGATCTTCACGCCCGTTTGGACTGCTTTTGAAACAACAATGTATCCCGGATCGCTGATGCCGGGCGTACCGGCGTCGCTGACGAGCACGATCTTCTCCCCACGCGTCAAACGTTCCACAATCCACGTCGCCTTCGAGGTATCGGTGTAGCCGTGCATGCTGACGAGCTCCTTCTTCTCGATCTGAAGTTGTTTGAGCAGATTGCCGGTGACGCGCGTGTCTTCGCACACGACGGCGTCGCACGCTTTAAGCGTCTCGATGGCACGCAACGTGATATCCCCGAGATTGCCAATGGGCGTTGAAACGATGCTGAGCACGACAACACGGTATCACACCATGCTACCAACAGTGTCGCTTGGTACGGGCTATCTGTGGATAATGGCCCTCTGGGCCTCCCAATCGGCGATCCCGCCCCTTCCGTCGGAGCGAAAATCCGCTATCATCGTCCGCGCTCACTCCTTTAATTCCGCATGCCTGATAAAGACACCACCCCGGCCGCCCCCGCACAGCTTCCGCTCAGCGGAGGAGGGGAGACACTCAGCACTCTCGGACGCATCGAGCCCCGCCCGATCGTCATGGAGATGGAAGAGAGCTACCTGAACTACGCGATGAGCGTCATCGTCTCGCGCGCTCTTCCGGATGCCCGCGACGGTCTGAAGCCGGTGCACCGCCGCATCCTTGTGGCGATGCAGGAGGAAGGCCTCTCGCCCAGCCACCGCTACAGCAAGTGCGCCGGTGTCGTCGGTGAGGTGCTCAAGAAGTACCACCCGCACGGCGACTCGTCCGTGTACGACGCCCTCGTGCGTCTCGTGCAGGAATTCTCCATGCGCTATCCGCTGATCGACGGACAGGGAAACTTCGGTTCGATCGACGGAGACGGCGCCGCCGCCTACCGTTACACCGAGTGCAAACTGCAGAAGGTCGCCATGGAACTGCTGTCCGACCTCGACAAAAACACGGTCGACTATCAGCCCAACTACGACGCCTCCCGCAAGGAGCCCATCGTGCTTCCGAGCAAGATCCCGAACCTGCTGCTCAACGGTACCGTCGGCATCGCGGTCGGCATGGCCACCAATATCCCGCCCCACAACCTCACCGAACTCATCGACGCGACGCTGCACCTGGTCGACACGCCCGAGGCGACCGTCGAGGATCTGCTCCAGTACGTGCAGGGTCCGGATTTCCCGACCGGCGGCATTGTCTACAACAAGGAAGCGATCAAGCAGGCGTACCTCACGGGACGCGGTTCCATCGTCATCCGCGGCAAGGCCGAGATCGAAGAAGTCCGCGACGGCCGCTACCACATCCGCATCAGCGAGATCCCGTACCAGGTGAACAAGTCCACGATGATCGAGAAGATGGCGCAGCTCGTCACCGACAAGATCATCCAGGGCATCAGCGACATCCGCGACGAGTCCGACCGCGAGGGCATCCGCATCATCATCGAGCTCAAGAAGGACGCCTATCCGCAGAAAGTCCTCAACCTGCTCTTCAAGCACACCGAGCTCCAGTCGAGCTTCGGCTACAACATGATCGCGCTGAGCGACGGCATCCAGCCGCGCCTGATGAACATCCAGGAACTGCTGCAGATCTTCATCGAGCACCGCCGTGTCGTCATTACCCGTCGCGTCACCTACGACCGCGACCGAGCAAGGGAGCGTGCGCATATCCTCGAGGGTCTCAAGATTGCGCTCGACAACATCGACAAGGTCATCGAGACGATCAAGAAGAGCGAGACGCGCGACATCGCCAAGGAAAACCTCATCAAGAAATTCAAGCTGACCGAGATTCAGGCCGAGGCCATCCTCCAGATGCGCCTCCAGACGCTGGCCGGTCTTGAGCGCAAGAAGATCGAGGACGAGCTGGCCGAGAAGCTCGCGTTCATTGCCGAGTGCGAGGCCATCCTCAAGGACAAGAAGCGCATCGACAAGATCCTGAAGGGCGAGCTCGACGACCTCAAAAAGAGCTACGGCGACGCCCGCCGCACGACCGTCGTTCCCTACGAGGTCGGGCAGTTCGGCGCCAAGGACACGATCCCGAACGCCCCGATGATCGTCACGCTCACGCGCGGCGGCTACGTGAAGCGCCTCAGCCCGGTGCAGTTCCGCATGCAGCACCGCGGCGGCAAGGGCATCAAGAGCATGACGACCAAGGACGACGACGAGGTGATGAGCCTCCTGCACGTCATGAACCACGACGACGTGCTCTACTTCACCAATACCGGCCGCGTGTTCCGTTTCCCCACCTACGAGCTCCCGCAGGCGGGGCGCGTGGCGAAGGGCCAGGCCATCGTGAACCTGCTCCAACTCCAGCCCGAGGAGCGCATCACCGCGATGCTCAAGTCGGACCTCAGCGACAAAAAACACCTCTTCATGACTACCAAGCAGGGCACCGTGAAGCGCACGGCTGTCAGCGAATTTGAAAACATCCGCCGCTCGGGCCTGATCGCCCAGAAGCTGCCGGAGGGCGACGAGCTCAAGTGGGTCGTTGCCACGACCGGAAAAGACGAGATCTTCCTGCTCTCCCGCAAGGGCAAGTCCATCCGCTTCCCGGAGACGGACGTCCGCGACATGGGACGCGCCGCGGCCGGCGTGCGCGGCATCGACCTGAACGACGGCGACGAGGTGGTGGAGGCTGCCGCGATCATCGATCAGAACTCGCAGCTCCTCGTGGTCATGGAGAACGGCCTCGGCAAGATGACCCCCGTCAGCCAGTACCGCCTGCAGGGACGCGGCGGCTCGGGCGTGAAAGCCGCGGAACTCACGGCCAAGACCGGCAACATCGTCGGCGGCCACGTGCTCGCGCAGGGTCAGGAAGGCGATCTGCTCTGTGTCTCCAAGCAGGGTCAGATGGTCCGCATGCAGCTCACCGAGATTCCGTCACGCGGTCGTGCCACCCAGGGCGTGATCGTCATGCGCCTCAACGGCGGCGATAAAGTCGCCACGATGAGCGTCGTCCGCCAGGACAAGGAGAGCGAAGAGGCCGTGCTCCAGGCAGCCATGGAGGAGCGCGCCGAGGAGGTGGAAGCCCTGGAGGAAGAGGTCGAAGCCATCGAAGAGATCAAGGAAGAGGAACTGGCCAAAGTCGAGAAAGCGGCTTCCAAAGCCAAGCCCAAGGCCAAACCGGCCGCCAAAGCCCCGGCCAAGGCGGCAGCCAAATCCAAGGGCAAATCCTCCAAGAAGTAACCCCCCTGCGGCTTGCAAAATCACGCAAGCCTTGTACACTCTCCCAGCTATGAAGGCAGCGATCCACCCTACCATGTTCAAGAAGGCCAAGACGACCTGCGTCAACTGCGGCGCCGTCTACGATATCCCGTCGACCGTGGAGGAACAGCAGGTGGAAACCTGCCGCGCCTGCCACCCGATCTACACGGGCAAGCAGCAGAAAGACCTCAAGGGCGGCCGTGTCGACCGCTTCCGCAAGCGCATGGCGGCCGGTCCGAAGAAGGCGTAAAAGCGGACCAGATGCGTCGTGCGAGCGCGAGCGTTCCAGCTAATCTCGCCCCCGTTGTGCTCTCCGTTCCCTCCGCAATGGCACTCCCAAGCCCTGAGTGCTATACTGAAGCGCATGGACGAGCGTCAGAGCAAATTGCTGGTTGCCATCATCGATCAGTTCATCCAGACCGCGTTGCCGGTAGGGAGCAAGAAGCTCCTGGAGAGCGGGGATTTCACGCTGTCCTCGGCCACTATCCGCGCGGAAATGGTCGCGCTGGAGGATCAGGGATTTCTGGAGCAGCCGCACATCTCGGCCGGTCGCGTGCCGACGGCCAAGGGCTACCGCGCCTATGTCAAAGAATTCATGGATCCATCTGCGCACGAGAAAGCCGCCCGCAAGCAATTCGATGCGCTCCGGGAGCAGTATTTCCAGCGCAAGGATCAGGAGCGCGCCTACGAGGCGGTGGCGCTGCTCTCGCAGATGATCCCGGACATCGCCTTCGCCACCGTTCCGCACAAGCCCGGCGTGTATTACCTCGGCCTCGCCAACATCCTGCGCCAGCCGGAATTCCAGACCGATCCGGCGCTTGCCACGGGCGTCGTGGAGGTGCTGGAGGAACGCCTCACCGAATTGCTCGCGCGTTTCGAGATCGACGAGAAGGTCCGGTACTACATCGGGGATGAGCATATCTTCCCGAAGATCCAGAGCTGCAGCTTCATCGTCACCGACTATATGCTCCGTGACCGCCGCGGCGTCGTCGGCATCCTCGGCCACATGCGCATGGACTACGCGTATAACACCGTTGCGCTGGAGCTGGTGGCGGATCTTCTGCGCACCTGAATACCGAATTTCGAATTCAGAACCCAGAAAGCAGTCTGTACTTCCTCTCGACATTCGCCATTCGGGGTTCGCATCCTTTCTCGCTATACTTCCATCAATGCCTTCCTCATCCGACAGTATTCTCCTCCGCGTGCGCCCCTCCCTGCCCGATCAGGACGAGGTGAGCGCCGCGCGCGGCCCGCTGATGATGGAAACGGTGCTCTCGTCGCTGCATTCACTGCGCAGCGGTGCTGCTCGCGTGAGCCTGGAAATCGGCCTCACGGAGGGCAAAATCGGGCTCTTTGCCCGCTCGTCGCGCAAGGCCAGCGCGCTCGTCGAAAGCCAGCTCTACGCCCAGTACCCGGACGCCGAAATCGAGATCGAACAGCATGATCCGTTCCTTCCGCGTGAGGGCGAAGTCGTCGTATCGCAGGAGCTGACGCTCGTGGAGCCGGAAGTATTCCCGATCAAACGCTATCCCCAGTACGTCGACGTCGCCAGCCGCCAGGCCGTCGACACCATCGCAGGCATCACCTCCACGCTCGTCCGGTATCCCAAGCCCGGCATGCGCGGACACGTACAGGTGACGTTCGTTCCCGTCGGGCATCAGTACCGCCGCCGCGCGCTCGCGTTCCTGCCGTTGCTCACCAAGGGCATCCCCAAGTACTGGCCCGCCTACGCCAAGTTCTTTGCCAAGATCCACTTGGCCCGCGGCTGGAGGCGCGCGTTTCTCTTCCCGCTCGATATGCTCCTGGGCGGCTTCCGGGCGTGGTTCGTCCACCCCAAGACCAGCATCTCGCTGCTGACGGGGGAGCAGACGGAGTCGGAGTTCCAGGAGGAGGAGAAGACCAGCATGCGCAGCCACGAGCGTGAAGACCACGTGGCCGGCGCCATCGACAAAGTGAACCGCCTGTTATTTCTCGTGAACATCCGCGTGAGCGTGTTCGCGCCCGCCTCGCAAAAGGAGGACGCCGAACAGAAGTCCGAGGAGATCGCGGGCAGCTTCCGCCAGTTCACGTTGCCGCAGAGCAACGGCTTTCGCGTCGAGCATCCCCGCACCACCGCGACATTGCCAAATACGTTCGCGACGATCCCATACATCCTCTCCGCCGAAGAGATCGCGACGCTCTGGCACGTGCCGAACATCCTCGTGAAAACTCCCAACATCGACTGGGTGACGAGCCGCAAACTGGAGCCGCCGGTGGACCTGCCGATCATCGATCCCGAGGCCGCCGTCAAAGAAGAGATCACCGTCCTCGGAGACGCGGTTTTCCGCGGCCAGAGGACCAAATTCGGCATCCGTCCCGACGACCGCCGCCGCCACACCTACGTGATCGGAAAGACCGGCATGGGCAAATCGACGCTGCTGGAAAACATGATCTTCTCGGACATTCACGAAGGCAAAGGTCTCGCCGTCATCGACCCGCACGGCGATCTTGTGGAGGCGTGTCTGAGGTTCATCCCGCCGGAGCGCACCAACGACGTCATTCTCTTCGATCCTGCCGACAAAGAATTCCCGATGGCCTTCAACATGCTCGCATGCGCGGACAAGGAGCAGCAGCCGCTCGTCGCCTCCGGCATGATGAGCGTCTTCAAGAAGCTCTGGCCCGACGTGTGGAGCGGACGCATGGAGTACATCCTGCGCAACGCCCTGCTCGCGCTCATCGAAGTGCAGAGCAACTCGATGCTCGGCATCCTGCGCATCTTCACCGACGATAACTTCCGTCGCAAAGTGGTGGAGCACATCGACAACCATCTCGTGTGCAGCTTCTGGGAGGATGAATTCACCAGCTGGTCCGAGAAATACCGCACCGAGGCCGTGGCCGCCATCCAGAACAAGATCGGCCAGCTCCTCAGCGCTCCGCTAATCCGCAATATCGTCGGCCAGGTGAACAGCAAGGTCGACGTCCGCCACGCGATGGACAGCGGCAAGATCATCCTGATGAACCTGAGCAAAGGAAAGCTCGGCGAGGATAACTCGGCGTTCCTTGGCTCCATGTTCGTCACCAAGTTCCAGCTGGATGCCATGAGCCGTGCGGATATTCCGGAGAAAGAGCGCCGCGACTTCTACCTGTACGTCGATGAGTTCCAGAACTTCGCCACCGAGTCGTTCGCCACGATTCTCTCGGAGGCCCGCAAGTACCGCCTGAACCTCACGATGGCGCACCAGTACGTGAACCAACTGCTCATCGACGACAAGAACACCGCGCTGCGCGATGCCGTGTTTGGCAACGTGGGCAGCATGTGCGTGTTCCAGGTGGGCTCCGACGACGCCGAGCCGCTGAGCCTGCAGTTCGAGGAGATGGTCCTGCCCAAAGATATCCTCAGCCTGCCCAAATATCACGCGTACATGCGCCTGATGATCAAAGGCATCCCGAGCAAGCCGTTCTCCGTGCACACGCTGCCGCCGCCCGATTTCGAGCAGGACGAAGGCCGCGTGGAGACGATCCGCCGCCTCTCGCGCGAACGCTACTGCGAGGAGCGCGCCATTGTGGAAGACAAGATTTCCAAGTGGGTCGCAGCCGGACGTGTCGCGCGCCAGGAGAACGTGAGCGTGGAGAAGTTCAAAGAAAAAGAAGAGGAGGAGAAGAAGAAAGCGCGTGCGAAAGGCATGAGTCTGGAGGAGTACCGCAAGTGGCGCGATCGCGAGATGTGGATCAACGACTTCAACGCCATGCGCAAAAAGAAGTCCAAGGGCGAGGAGCTGACGCCCGAGGAGGTCACGAAGATGGACGAGCTGATGAAGAAGCTGGTCGATAGCGGCGGCGTGCCGCCCCCCAGCAAGACGATGCTCACGGACCTGGAGAAGATTGCCAGGAAGCAGGCCGCAGCGTCCGGCGAAGCTCCGCCTGCAGCCGCTCCGGAGGCTCCTGCCGCCCCCGCAGAGATTCCAGCACCCGCTTCTGCTCCGAAACCTGCGGCGCCCAAGCCGCCCGCCCCCAAGAAGCCGGACACGCCGAAAAAGAAGGCCTGAACGGGGCCCTCATCTTCCGGCCCCTTCTCCCATGTTCGGGAGAAGGGAGAAGTTTGCGTTCGGAGAAATGCAGTTCTTAAGTTGGTATCAGATCATATTCAGTTTTTTCTGACGAATAACAGTGCATTTCAAATCCTGATGCAGTCATTGAATGTCGAGGAAATCAGACACAACGAAGATCGTTTATGCCTCTTAGCCGATACGAAAACCCGCTCTGACGAGAAATTCGAAGAAATACGGCCAAAATATGATGAGCATGGTGGCAGCCCAGACGATGGCCAGTACCAGAGAGGCGGCTGCGGCCACGTCCTTGGTTTCCTTCATGGCGCCGCGATGCTTATGCGTGTCCTTGGCGTCTTCCACATGGCGATAGAAGGCGCTGGAGAGGCGCTCAAGCGATGTGTTGATGAGTTCGGCGGAGAGGAATACGCCGCCCGAGAGGAGCACGAGAATCCAGTCGATGGTCTGGATGCGGAAGAACAGCGCGCACACGAGACTGAATACGACGCCTGCCGAGAAAATTTTGAGATTTCGTTCCGTGGCGATGGCATGCCATAGGCCTTCGGAGGCGTAGACGATGCTGCGGAGAAGCGGGGAGAGCATAGCGAGAGGGCAGAAGTCAGAGGGCAGTGGACAGAAATCAGGGGCAGATTGCTTTCTGCCTTCTGTTATCTGCCATCTGCCATCTCAATACCTGGTACCGGGAAACGCTTGCAGAAGGTTTTGACCTCCTCGTGGAGCGTCTTGAGCGCGGCCTCGTCCGCGCGCTTCTCGACGGCCCGGAGCATGAAGTTGCCGAGGATCTCCATCTCGGGCTCCTTCATGCCGCGCGTGGTGACGGCGGGGGTACCGAGGCGGACGCCGGACGGGTCCATGGGCTTGCGGGTGTCGTTGGCGATCATGTTCTTGTTGAGCGTGATGCCGACGCGGTCGAGCACTGTCTCCACTGCGCCGCCGGGCAGACCCCACGATGTCACGCAGTCGATCAACATCAGGTGGTTGTCCGTTCCATTCGTGACGAGCTTGATGCCCTTATCCATGAAGAACTTCGCCAGATACTTGCTGTTGGCGATGATCTGCTTGGCGTAGGTCTGGAATTCCGGCTTGAGCGCCTCGCCGAATGCGACGGCCTTGGCCGCCACCATCTGCATGATCGGGCCGCCCTGGAAGCCGGGGAAGACAGACTTGTCGATCTTCTTGCCCAGCTCCGCCTCGCGCGTGAGGATCAGGCCGCCGCGCGGTCCGCGGAGGCTCTTATGGGTGGTCGTGGTCATCACATCGAAGCCGTCCTCGAACGGGTTCCGCAGCGCTTTGCCCGCGATCATGCCGGCGATATGGGCCATGTCGGCCATGGTGTAGGCGCCCACTTCATCGGCGATGGCCTTCATCTTCGCGTAGTTCAGCTCGCGCGGGTACGCGGAGAAGCCAGCGAGGATCAGCTTGGGCTTCTCGCGCAGCGCGACCTCGCGCATCTCGTCGTAATCGATCTCGCCCGTCTCCACGTCCTTCATCTTGTAGCGCACGAACTTGTAGATCTTGGTCAGGTACGTCACGGGGTGGCCGTGCGTGAGGTGGCCGCCGTGGCTCAGATCCATGCCGAGGACCGTGTCGCCCGGCTCCAGCAGCGCGAAGTACGTGGCGACATTCATCGGGGCGCCCGCGTGCGGTTGGACGTTGGCGTGACCCGCGCCGAAGAGCTGCCTGGCGCGCTCAATCGCCAGCGATTCCACGATGTCCGTGTACTCCTGTCCGGCATAGTAGCGCTTGCCGGGGTAGCCCTCGCTGTATTTGTTGTTGAAGACCGTGCCCATCGTCTCCAGCACCGCGGGGGAGACGTAGTTCTCCGAGGCGATCAGTTCGACGCCTTCCACCTGACGGCGCATTTCGCCCATGAGCGCCCTGTACACGTCGGGATCGGCGAGTTTCAGCGCGTCATAGGTGAACATAATGAGGTGGAGGGGGAGGGAGCGGGGGAGTCCAGACTACCTGAAGACCGGAGGGGTCGGCAAAACACGACAATGAGGAGGTCCAGATGGCAAATAAACCACCTCAGGACACGACGTCCGAGGCTCCGCGCTGGGTGAATACCAGATCGACTTTTTCGTCGTGGGCTTCCATGGGGATGTCCGGAACCACCTGCGACTCAAAACACACGCCCCAGAAGAGCGTCTTCGGGTTGATGGCACGCTGGGCGCGGATCCAGATGTCATAGCCACCGTTGCCGCGGCCCATGCGGCGTCCGTCCGGGGCGTAAGCGCGTGCGGGGATGAGGGCGATGTCCAATGTCGCCGGGTCGAGCAGTGGGCACGCGTCGCCCGGTTCCGGGATGCCATACGCACTGTTCTGCATGTCTTTCGCCAGGTCCGTCACGCGCCGAAAGACCATCCTCCCGCCCTCGAAGCGCGGGAGATACAGCGGATATTTGTCTTCCAGCAAACGGAGCATGAGCGGCTTCAGATCGATCTCGCTTTTCAGCGGATAATACGCGCAGACCGCCACGGGTTCTTTGGGCAGGCGCTGGAGAAGACGGCGGCAGGTCGAACGGCTCTCGGCGGCGCGATCAGTCTCGGTGAGGCGCTTGAGACGCTCGGCGATTGCCGTCCGCAGCCGCTCTTTCTCGTCTTTGGGGTGCATCAGAAGACTTCAGAAGCGGCTTCCGCCAGATTCACCAGATTGGTGTCGGCGGCTGGCGCGCCGCGGCGCTCTTCCTCCAGTACGCATTCGATGCGCACGGGGCGGTGGAAGACTTTTTCCAGCACCTCCTCCACGCGGCGGCTCGCATCCGTCGGGGCGACCTTGTCGCGGTGGAAGCCGGACGTGAAACTCAGCAGGATCGTCGAGCCTTTCACCGAGTGCACGCGACCGTTCTTCAGCGACATCTTCACCGAGGGCGGCGTCACATCGCGCAGTACCGTCGGCCACTGGCGATGGACTTCATCAATCGAGAGTTCCGGCGCCTCAATGGTCGCTGCGACGGGGGCGGCTTCCTTCTCCTTCCTGGCGGGCGGAGGCTCGGAAGCATGTACCGGGGCGTTCAACGTCTCTTTAAGCAGTGCTTTCTTGGGCTCGGGTTTGGCCTCTGTTCGCGGTTCGGGCTTGAGCTCGGGTTTCGCTTCTGTGCGGGCCACAGGCGCCGGTGCGGCGAGGAAATCGGCTCCGCAGAGCGTCAGCAGGGCGGTTTCCAGGACGAGGCCGGGAACCGGCGCGATGCGGATGTCGCGGATGGCATCGAGCAGGATGGCGAGCATGCGCGCGAGGTCGGCCGTGGAGTGCGATTCATCGACGGCGTGGTGCAGGCGGTTGCGCACATCGCCGAGCAGCTGGCGCACGAAGGTGTCCAGCGGGATGCCCGCCTCCTCCAGCGTCGAGACGATATCCAGCAGCGCCTGGCGGTCGTTCGCCGCGATCGCTTCGAACACCGAATCCACGTGCTCGTGGCCCGACTCGCCGATGCGTTCACGCACGTCCTCCGGGGAAATCTTCTCCAGTGAGCGGAGCTGGTCGAGCAGCGAGATGGCGTCGCGCATGCCGCCCTGCGCGTGGCGGGCGATGGAGCGCAGCGCGGTGCGGTCGATCTGGATGTGCTCCTGATCCACGATGCCCTGCAGGCCGCGGATGATGTCCTCCTCGCGGATCTGCCGGAACGTGAAGCGCTGGCAGCGCGACTGGATCGTCGCCGGGATCTTCTGGAGTTCGGTGGTCGCCAGGATGAAGAACGCATACGAGGGCGGTTCCTCGAGTGTCTTAAGCAGCGCGTTGAAGGCCTCGCGCGTGAGCATGTGCACCTCGTCGATGATGTACACCTTGGCGCCCGCCGCGACCGGCGAAAATTGGATCTTTTCCACGAGGTTGCGGATATCGTCGATGCCGCGGTTACTGGCGGCATCAATCTCCACCAGGTCCACGAGGCTGCCGTCTTCCACACCCGTGATGATCTGCTTCTTCACGGCTTCATCCGTCACGCCGTGCGTGAGCATCACCTTGGCGAGGATGCGCGCCACCGAGGTCTTCCCGGTTCCGCGGGAGCCCGCGAACAGGTAGGCGTGGGCGAGTTTGCCCTGTGTGACCGCATTCTCCAGCGTCGTGACCACATGGTCCTGTCCGATGACGTCGGCAAAGGCCTGGGGCCGGTACTTGCGGTAGAGGGACATCCGGGTGCGAGTATAGCCTTCCGGGGGGAAGTGTTGGTAAATATTTCCCAAGCCATTAGAATCGCTGCGAACACGCCTTAACCTGTTCTTACGGTTCTTCCTTCATCCTCTCTCCCATGAAACGCCTTCTCCCGCTCCTCGCCGTGTCCGCGGTCCTGCTCCTCTCCGCCTGCGTCGACAAGACCGGGCTCTCCGAAGCTAGCAGCCGCACGCCGTCCGGCAACCCCAACGGTGCCGTCGTTGTCACCGAATACGGCGACATCCAGTGCCCCGCCTGCCGCACGTCCTTCACGGCTCTCAATCAGCCCCTGCTCGCCAAATATGGCACGCAGATCCGCTTCGAGTTCAAGCACTTCCCACTGAGGAATATCCACCGCTATGCGTTGGATCTGGCTGAGGCCAGCGAGTGTGCCGCGGACCAAAACAAGTTCTGGGAGTACCTCGATCTCGCCTACGCCAAGCAGGACCAGCTGAAGAACAGCTCGGTGCGCGACTGGGCGAAGGAGCTCGGCATCGACAACGATCTCTTCGACCGCTGCACCCGCTCGCATATCAAGCGCAAGACGATCCTCGCGGACTACGACGAGGGCATCAAGCTGGGTGTCCAGGGCACTCCGACGTACTTCGTAAACGGCCGCCAGACCGAGGCCACGCTCGATGCTCTGAGCACGGCAATCGAGGCCGGCATTACAGGAGCGGCGCAGCGTTTGTGAACGCCAGATGGCGAATCCCGAATCCCAGAATTCTCACTTCGGGACTCGGCTCTGTCACTTCCCCAATTGCGTGAAGCCGTAGATGAGCCCCAGCTCCGTGTCGTACACGACGACGGTGCGGTAGGTCGACATCTTTGGATCCTCGCCCAGATCATATGCCTGCGCACCGTAAGGCGACTGCATCACGCCCAAGTCGCGCGCGGAGGTGTCCGGAAATGCCGAGTCGCGCGGATCGACCATCGACGTCAGATACAGGTGCAGTGAGGGGCCTGGGTACGTGGCGAAATCCGAGCTCAGGTACAAAGTGTTTCGCAGCAGCAGCGCGAGGCCGTCGGTCTGCTGGGCGACGGTCTGGAACGACGACGAGAGGCCGTTGCGCATCAGTCGGGTTTGTTCTTTGGCCTTGGCGAGCGCGTCGTTCTTGATCCGGTCGATCAGCGCTGCCTTGGCGGGATCCTTGAGGATCGGATCCTTGTTGATGACGAGCATCGTCATGCGGTCTGTGAGTTCCTCCCAGTAGCGCTCCGCGACGAGCGGGTTTTCCATTACGGCCGCAGGTGCCTGTGTACCACAAGCGGTCAGAGTGAGAAGGCAGAGGAGGGGAACGACGCGGCGGAGGGAACGCATGGTTAAAGGGGGAAGAAGCAGCCGTGTGAGTGTACCCGAAGTCCGGCTCAGTTGAGACTGGGCTGGGCGCCGGCCAGACCGCCGCGCTTGTACTGGGCTGGGCCGCTGTCCGTGTAGCGCACGCCCATTTCGTCGAGTTTGCGCATTCCGGACTTGATCACGGGGTGGACGTGCTGGATGACGTACTGCATGTGGCCGTAGGGAATGTTCTTTTCCATGAAGCGCGTCCAGTACCATACGGCGCGGTTGTAGCGATTGGGTTTCACGAACTTCTCGATCAGCACGCTGTTGTCCGTCGTCTCATCCACGAAGATGCCCTGGGCGGACTTGGTATGCTGGTCGTCGCGGGCGGCGGGCTTCATCGATGTATCCGAGGTCATCTCGTTAATGACGTGGCCTTTGGGCTGGCCGTGCTCGATGTGATCGTAAGTCTGTTCCTTGGCGTTCTCTTTAAGACTGGCGTCCATCTCGTCGCTGCTGTAGCCGCGTTCGCGGCACCACTGCCAGTTGTAGTACATCGTGCAGAGGGCCCAGAGCGTGCTGTAGTCGTGATTCATCGCATGGACGTAGCGGTCTTTGATCGAGGCGTAGCCGATCTGATTGAGCGCGTTGCGCATCTTGCTCAGCACGTCGTCCGGGGACTCCGTCTGCTTCTCCTTGGCCTTGGGTGCCTGCTTACTGTGTGCGCGGAAGAAGCTCTCCATGGAGGCAAGTTTCGCCTCGTCGGGCTTGGTCAGTTTCTTCTTCTTAGCCTGCGCGATGAGATCGCCGGCCTCTTCCCAATCTTTGGAGTCCAGCGCGTGGCGGATCT
This sequence comes from uncultured Candidatus Peribacteria bacterium, assembly GCA_964460365.1. GTDB lineage: Bacteria > Patescibacteriota > Gracilibacteria > Peribacterales > Peribacteraceae > DAISLF01. The sequence goes on from CAYWPL010000001.1 coordinate 19,274, forward strand.
GGAGGAAGTCGTAGCGTTCGTTCTCGAAACTAGAGAAGCGGTTATCAGCTTCCGTCAGGTAGGACGTGCGCTTATCAAATGACCAGCCGAGGAACACATCGATGCTGACGAACCGGAAGCTGGGCGGCGTGCCGAGCCTCTCGCGTTTGGCTTCGATCTTATCGAAGTGCTGCTTGGCCTCGCGCCAGCTTTTTGCCAATGCATGCAGAGAATTGGTTTCCTCCGTAAACAGGAAGGTTCGGATCTTCTCCTCCTTGTTATCCTTGGCAAAGATACGCTGCATCCACCGGCCGATCTTGGATCGACTGAGGATATACTCGCTTGCTAGGCTTTCGAGCTTCTCTTTGGCATTGGCATGCAGATTGCCCATGTTCCGCTCTTTTGCGGTGAGCGCGGCGTTGACGGCTGCAACCAGGTCCGCGCGCCTGGTCCAGTGTAGGGTCACAAATTTCTCGTTGGTCAGGAACTTATCCAAGTCCTTCACTTCCGAGGACGAGAGCTTGTTGATGTCGGGGTTCTTCAGCAGGTCGGCGCGCTTGAGCTGGATTTCCTGTAGCTTGCCGAAACGGGCGGGCAGGTCCTTGCGGACGAAGGCCTCCTTGGTTTTGTAATGGACGTCTTGGTCCTTGAAGCGCTTGATCCACCGGTCGTACGACGCTTGGGAGATTAGAGGAGGGGACGACGTGCGCGCAGCCTGCAATTGGGGGATAAGTTCGTGGTTATAGAGTGATTTCATCGAGTCGAGTTGTTTCTCCAAAAATGGCAGCGTGTTCTCGCGGTCCAGAAGGCCGTTGTCACCGTCCAGCGTCAATTGGGTCTTCTGTGCCCAGGTCATCGTCTGGGCGATTTCACTACGAGAGCCTGCACCGAGTTGTTGAACTTGATCCACGTAGAGTCCCACGAACTGCATGATGCGCTCCCGCCGATTCTCGAGCTCAAAAACGGGAACTTCCTCGGATTCGGATGTGGTATTCCTTCTTTCGTAGCCCGTTGTTCGCTGCGTTTCCACCATAAGGGACACCATTCTATGAGTAGATGACGTCTATGCCAATAACGCTTTGCTAGAAAATCCTTCCCGCTGCTACTCTGATCGCATGATCCTCTCCGACCGCGATATCAAATGTGCCCTCGAATCCGGGAAAGTCAAAATCGAGTCGGCGTTGCCCCGTATGTTCGAGCACATCCACGCTTCCAGCATGGATCTGCACCTTGGCAATGTCTTCAAGCTGTACGAACACAGCAAATTCGCCGTCATCGATCCCAAGAAGCCCGAGACGTTCCAGGGCAACATGCGCATGATCACGGTCCTCAACGACGAGCCGTACATGGTGCAGCCCGGAGAGTTCGTGCTGGGCGTCACCGAAGAGAGCATCACCGTTCCCGACGATCTCGTCGTGCGCGTGGAGGGACGCTCGAGCCTCGGACGCCTCGGCATCATCGTGCACTCGACTGCGGGCTTCGTGGATCCGGGCTTCTCGGGCACGATCACGCTGGAGATCAGCAATCTCAATCGCATGCCGATCGCACTCTATCCGGGGATGCGCATTTGCCAGATCGCGTTCGAGATGATGTCGAGCCCGGCGGACACACCGTACCACGCCAAGCCGCATTCCAAGTATCAGAATCAGGTGCTGCCGGAGGAGAGCAGGCTCTCCAATGACCCCGAGTTCACGGGTACGTTCGCCATTCCGAGCGCCCTCATGAGCGCCAAGAAGAAGCTGGTGCGTCAGGCGATGAAGAAGACGGCCGGCACGAAGAAGGGCGTGAAGGCCAAAGTCCGCTGATCACGCGATATCCGCCCAGGAGCAGAGCTGAATGCCACGTTCTTTGATGAAGCCCGGCAGTTCGGGGTTCAGGAGCATCAGCAGTTCGGTCTGGCGCTGCGGATCGAGATCGAATTCTGTGCCGACGGTGATGTGGCTGCTCGGATGCACCATGAGTTCGGTCGAGCCTTCGGGGAGGCGGTTGAGATTGTGGCGAAGGTTCTTCGCCGACGCGTTGCCGATGAGCGACAGGCCGCGGAAATGATCGGTGCCCGTGAGGCCGTTGGCCGTGAAGAGCTTGCGCGCCTCCTCCGCTTCCGCGGTGATCTTTTTCGCGCGTTCGATCTGCTCGTCGCTCACGATGTAGCCGAACGGGGGGAGGGGATGCTCGGCGGGGATGCGGACGTGCAGGATGCCGTAGCGGTCGAGGATGTCGACGAGGAGCGGGGCGATGAGGGGATGAATATGAATGTGATGATGGCCGTCGACGTGGGTGGGCTGGCCGTGCGCGTCCAGGAACCACTCGATCTGCGCGCGGATCTCGCGCTCGATGTGCGTCGGGTCCACGGCGCCTTCGGCCAGCATGCGGCGCTGCTGCTGGCGGTCCCGGAACTCGCCGTTGCCCTCCAGCAGGGACTCCACGTGCGCGCGGTCGCTGACGGGCGTGCCTTCGGTGAGGTTCAGGTGCAGGCCGCAAGGCACTTCGCGTTCCCGGGCGTGCTTTGCAGCTTGGTCCGAGTGGCTCATGTTGGGGATGATCGAGGCGCTGGAGACCACGCCGAACTCGAAGGCCTGGAAGATCCCGTGGCTGCGCTGGGGATTCATTCCCAGGTCGTCGGCGTTGATGATCAGTTGCTTCACTTAGCGAGTATAACGGATTGCGCGGAATGGCGTGTGTTGGCTACACTTTCGGCCTCAACCCGGATGCGTATTCGGCGTTGTAAGGGCAATGAGCTCAGCTGGCCCAGCCCCGAAGGGGCGAACAGAAAACAAGGCGTTACGCGATCCTTCCAGAATCGGATAAAGTCACCGACCCCGGGCAATTAGCTCAGCTGGTTAGAGCGTGCGATTCACATTCGCAAGGTCACTGGTTCGAACCCAGTATTGCCCACCATTCGACTCGGCGCCTTTGGCGCCTCGCTCACCGTTCAATTCGCTCCGCTCATTCACGGTCCTTCAATTTGCTCGTAAAGAAGATAGGCGAAAGAATTGAACGACCCTGAGTTGATCGAAGGGTGGTCCTCGCGCTGTGGCGCTCGGGCCACTTCTTCGCCGGGTCGAATGACCCTGAGCGAGCGAAGCGAGTCGAAGGGCCCCCATACGGTTCGGTTGTTTTGATATTTTCACAAGCTGAATGGTGGAAGGTTTTCTTTTCGGTCTCGGCCTCCGGCCTCGAGCCGATGGAGATCTTTCATAGTGTCGGGATCGAATGGTGGTTTTCCTTTTGATTGGGAGGAGGACCTCCCAACCCCTCCCGTGGAAATAGTTCTGTCAGAACATTTGCTCTAGAGTTTTTGAAATAAAAAGCGGTACAGTAGCCTTCACGTCCCCCCCGTTTATGATTTCTGACACGCAAAAATCGAAATTGGTGTCCAGGCTCAAAGCCTACCGCCGCAGATATTTGCTGCAGAAAAAATATTTGGAACTTGATGAGTCAGGGACGCGAATTATGGTAAATAATCTCCTCATTGAGGTTTTGGGTTATAGGGAACTTGAAGAGGTAAAAACTGAATATGCTATTAAAGGCACGTATGCCGACTATGTCGTTCAGGTTGGTCGCAAAAAGCATTTTATTGTTGAGGTAAAAGCCATCCAGATTGATCTTTCCGAAAAGCATTTGCGGCAGGCTGTGAACTACGCCGCGAATGAAGGGATTGATTGGGTTTTGCTTACCAACGGTCGTAGCTACGAATTGTACCGAGTGATTTTTGCTAAGCCGATAGCCTACCGGAAAGTGTGTAGTTTCGATCTCGTGGATGTAGATCAGATGAAACAGTCCGTGGATTGCTTCGCTTATCTTACGCGTAAAGCCGCACTCACTGATCATTTAGAGGGTTACTGGAAGCGCTTTCAGGCGCTCGCGCCGACTAATCTTGCACGACATCTCTACTCGATGGACGTTGTTAGATTTCTGCGAAAAAAACTTAAAAACGAAGCAAAACTACTGTTTCCCGAAGAAGATATCTATAATTCTTTGCATGAGGTTATTGTTAATAAGATTGATATACAGAAGCCAAAGTTTGCCGCCGTGAAGAGAAAGAAAATCGTAAACAAAAGTTTTTCACCGCAGGCTAGTCCAAAAGTCAAAAATGCTACGCCTGTTCCAGAGCAAACAACGACGCCCTTCAAGAATTTTTTTCAAAACTAGCAGCTCTAATTGATTGCCGCTCGATACCAATCTATCGTCGGAAACACGGAGATCAGATTCGCACTTCCACGGCTTCGCCCTCTTCTTTTTGAGGGGTTTGTCCTCTGTCTGCAGATGGCGTTGTTCTTCGGCGGAGTGTATCTGCTCTACACCCGCCTTTTATAATCCGCAGATCCCCGAAAACCTTCAGGTTGCCGCGGATTGGGAATTCCGCTGGGGACTCTATCCTCACGTGGTGTTCGAAATAGCTATTTTCCTGTGCGCCAGCAGCACCATGTGGGGCTACAGCTGCCCTGAGTCACCACGTGGCCCTCTCGAAGCCCAATTGCGGCATATCATCCTTCAATCCCTTTTCCGTGTGGTTCGTCGTGTTCCTGATCGGTACAGTTCTCGTGTGGGATTTCCTGCGCCAGCAAAACGACAAGGGCAGCCCCGGACGTCACCGCATTGTGCGTCTCACCTTTGAATAATTCGTATCTTTTTTCTCACCCCCATGCGCCGCTCCGTTCTCATCCCTCTCTCGCTCCTCTGTCTTCTGTTCGCCGCGTGCGAACCGTCCCCGGAGGAAAAAGTGAAACAGCAGGAAGCGAAGAACGCCGCGCTGGAAGAGTCATCTGGCTATAACGAATGCATGCGCCAGGTGAAGGCTGATGAAGGAAAAGTGGAGGCCTGCGTCACGGCGAAGCTGGCCGCGGCCGGATACACGGACGGCATCGACTGCATCGAGAAGTATGACGATCCCGCCTGCAAGACCACCGCGCGCTACAACGCGCAGGTCGAGGCGAACAACACCTGTCCGGATGAGATCGAGCGCGAGACGACGCTGTACGAGGGCGACTGCAACCAGATGCTGATGGAGGCATCGATTGGCCGCTGATGCCCGTCGCCACGTTCATACTTCACTGGTAAACTGTTCCGGTACTCTTTCCCCCCCGGACACGCGTGCCCTGTGAGCTCCTGAAGCTGATGCAACCGGTGACCATTGCCCAGAAACCCCTGTTTGACGGGTATTTCGCCAGGCATCCGCAGCAGGTGTGCGAGATGACATTTGCAGACATCTTCTGTCGTGTGGAGCTGAAGCATCACTTGTGGTGCGAGTACAAAGGTCACCTGTTGGTTTCCTTCCGCGACGAAGACGGCTGCCTGAATATTTTTCCGCCCGTCGGTCCGGACCCCGTGCCGCTCATCGAGGAATCTTTCGCGGGACTCTGCCGGTATCATTGGGTGCGCCTGCATCAGAGTCTTGCCGACACACTCGGAAAGAACCATGAATTGGAGTTCGACCGCAACAACAGCGACTACATCTACAAGCTGGAGGATCTGAAGGTCATGCGGGGCAAGAAATTCGACGGCAAGCGCAACTTCGTCAAACGCTTTGCAGCGCAGGAACCCGTTGTGCGCGCCCTCACCTCCGCCGACGCGATGGCCTGCATCCGCGTGCAGGAGATGTGGCTGGAGGGTCAGCAGAATAACGTCTCGGCGCGCAATGAAAGCTCGGCGTTTATCAAAGGTATGCAGCACTACGACGCGCTCGGACTGCACGGCATCGGTGTGTGGCTGGAGAGCGAACTCGTGTCATTTGCGGTAGGGGAGCCGCTCAACGGAGACACATTCATCGAGCACTTCGAGAAGGCGCTGCCCGGCCACACCGGCCTCTATCCGTTCACGACGCACGCATTCGTCAATTCGCTGCCTTCGCAGTATGTCTGGCTCAACCGCGAGCAGGACCTGGGCATCGAGGGACTGCGGAAAGCCAAAGAGAGCTGGAATCCCGATCACCTGGAGAAAAAATACAGTCTCCGGGTGCATTGCAAAAACGCCCCGCCGCCGACGGAAATCACGGTTTGAGGCGCATGACGGTTGTTTACCGCTTTCCAGTCTGCTACAAAGGGCAGGAGTTTTTGACTTGCTTAACAATTGTTTTGAATTACTTGTATGAATGAGAGTACTCAATACTCGCTGGTCCTGAGCCAATTGGAGGGCGGAGCGATGGCATGTGGTCCACTTCGGCAACGTCTGTATGACGCCGAGGCACGTCTCCGGGAGGCTCAAGTGCCCTGCTATATCGGACCCGAGAGCCGTCAGACTCTGGAGGATCAGGTGTATCGGTACAGATGCGAGCTTCAGACGCGGCTGCACGTTCTTTTCGGTCTCTGGTCACAGATGATGAGACTCGTCACCGTCGGGGAGAACAGGCACATCCATGTTGGCGAGATCAGCACGCGTGATGAAATCTACAATCTGCTCAGCAATATTGCGGGCGACGTGGGGCTCCGGCATAAACTTTCGTGTCTTGTGGTGGAATACGACAATACGGACTGATCTCAGGTCTGTCATTCTCCTGTACACTCGATCCAATGCCGCACATCAATCCCGACCGCATCCTCTACCAAGACGAGCACTTTCTCGCCGTGCATAAGCTGTCGGGCGAACTCGTCGTGCGCGGCAAGGGACGCGTGGACAAGCTCCCGTTGTTGGATTTTCTTCGCAAAGATTTCCCCGGCGTGCATCCGGTGAACCGTCTCGATTTCGAGACCTCGGGCATCGTTATCTTCGCACGTACCCGTCCCGCGCTCGCCAAGACACTGGAGGGGAAATTTGCGGGCTGGACAAAGACCTACCGCGCACTCGTAGCAGGGCGCATTCCCAAAGACACCGGCGAGATTCGATTGCAACTGCCCTCGCGCGTCAAAGGCGAGCCGGTTGCCGCAGTGACGCGCTATAAAGTGCTGGAACGCTTCGGCAACTCCAGTTACGTGGAGACCGAGATCGAGACCGGCCGCCATCACCAGATCCGCCGCCATTTCCGCATGATCGAACATCCGCTGGTGCTCGATTCCGAGTACGGCAATAAGAAGTACAACACCGTCTTCACCAAGGAATTCGGCTACAGGCGTTTCTTCCTGCATGCGTTCGCCGTCACGTTCCCGCACCCGTTCACGGGCCAGACGGTCAGGATCGAATCGCCGATGCCTCCGACGTTCCTGGATATTCTCAAGCGCCTGAAGGCCGCCGGCGAAGAAGATCCCCGCATGGGGCGCCGCCACGCGCCGCGCTGAGCTCCAGCGACCGGCAGCGGTTCGACAGGTTCATGATGACAGTGTATTTTCCCTGGGAAATGAGGGTTTTGTCAGGAATCCAGCCATCGGGTCAGCTCCACCTCGGCAACTACTTCGGCTCCATCAAGCCGAACCTGGAGTACGTCGGCAAGGCCGAGCAAAGCTACTATTTCATCGCTGATCTCCATGCGCTTACCACCATCCGCGACGCCAGGCAGCTGCGCGAGTTCCGCCGCGATGTCATCCTCGATTATCTCGCCTGCGGGTTCGATCCGGACAAGGCCGTGCTGTACTTCCAGTCGGATATCCCGGAGCACACCGAACTGATGTGGATCCTCTCCACCGTGACGCCGATGGGGCTCCTGGAGCGCGCGGTCAGCTACAAAGAGAAAGTGGAGAAGGGGATCGCGGCATCAGCCGGGCTCTTCATGTATCCGGTGCTGATGGCAGCCGATATTCTCCTGTACGATGCCAATCTTGTACCCGTAGGCAAAGACCAGAAGCAGCACCTGGAGATGACGCGCGACATTGCGATCAAGTTCAATAACGAATTCGGCGAGACGCTGACGGTCCCCGAGCCGCTCATCCGCGAGGACACCGCGATCGTCCCGGGCACGGACGGCCAGAAGATGAGCAAGAGCTACGGCAATACCATCCCGCTGTTCGGATCCGAGAAGGACACGAAGAAGGCGATCATGGGTATCGTCACCGATTCGCGCGGCATGAATGATCCGAAAGACCCGGACACGTGCCCGATCTTCCAGATCCACAAGCTGTTCCTGAGCGACACAGAGCGCACGGCCCTCGCCGCCGAATACAAGAATGGTCTGCCCTACGGCGAGGCCAAGAAGAAACTACTGGAGACGTATATGAGCGCGTTTGCCGACATGCGCGCCCGGCGCGAGGCGCTGGCCAAAGATCCGAAGAAGATCGGGAAGATCATGCGTGATGGCGCGGCGAAAGCATCGGCCGTCGCCAAAGCCACAATGGAGCGCGTCCGAACGGCGACTGGTCTGCGGTGATTCCTGAATGCCGCATTCCCTGATCCTCGCGTCGGCCAGCCCGCAGAGAAAAGAGCTTCTAGCAGGCCTCGGTGTGTCTTTTGACGTGATCCCGAGCAGGGTTGACGAGGCCGACTGCCCGGAGCGCGATCCGGCCAAACGCGCGCAGGTTCTTTCGGCGCGTAAAGCGCGCGACGTGGCGAAAGGGAGGAAAGATCGGTGGGTGCTGGGCAGCGACACGCTCGTGGTCGCCGCAGATGGTACGCTGCTGGAGAAGCCGAAGGATGCCGCGGACGCGCGCCGGATGATCGGGCTCCACTCGGGAATGACGTGCGTGGTGCATTCCGGTCTCTGCCTCATCGGCCCGGAGGGCAAAGAATACGAGGGCTTGTCGTCATCCTCGGTCACGTTTAAGCAGCTCTCTGTTGCCGAAACCGACTGGTGGATCGATACCGGACTCTGGGAAGGGCGCTCCGGCGGCTTCCAGATCGACGGCCTAGGGCAGTTGCTCATCAGCCACATAGAAGGCGACTGGACGGGGATCGTCGGGCTGCCGGTCTACCTGTTCGGCGAATTGTGCCGGAAGGCGGAAGCGCCGTTTCCGTTTGATATGTCACCCTGAGCGTAGTCGAAGGGCGACTATTTTTTGTCGTGGTTCGACTACGCTCACCATGACAAAAAAGCATAAATATGTCATCCCGAGTAGAAACTGCGGAGCAGTTTCGTAACGAGGGACCAGAAGGTCACAGCCTCTTGCTGTTCACATCGTCGTCATGCTCTTCACCGAGAATCGTCCCCAGGCCCTCGGGTGTATCCAGTTCGCTCGGTCCGGTCGGGTCCGTGTCTTTGCCATCCTTTTTGTCGTCATCACCGTCGCGAAACATCATGCGTGAAGGGGAAAAGTACCAGTAGTGTACATCGCTCCTGGCTCTCATAACGAACAAATGCGGTATTTTGATAAATTCCTGCGGAGCGCTGCATAGTCGGGGAGCACCGATGCCACGACGCGCCAATAGGCGGGCGAATGATTGCGTACTCTGCGGTGGGCCAACTCATGGATCACCACGTAGCGCAGGAGTTCCAGAGGAAGAAGCAGCAGGACGGCATTGAGCATGATCTCGCCGCGTACCGAGCAGCTGCCCCATTGCGAGGAGGCATAACCGATCCGCAACCCGCTGATGCCGAAGTTGAACGTTTCCGCGTCTATCTCTCGCACGAGGTCTTCCAGATACTCGTGTTCCAGATCCCCGAGCAGCGTCCACAGGAAACGATGCAGCTGACGGCGCCGCGTCCGGGGTGCAAGCTCGATGCGCCATCCGTCTGTCACGCGCGCGGCGCGCATGCGCTGACCCGCAACCAGCGTGAACGTGTACGCCCTTCCTGACGCGAGCGTGATTTTCAGCGACTGCTCGCCCTCCAGCAGAGGGCGGAAGGGATCGATGATTGTGCGCTTGCGCTCGCGCAGAACAATGGACGTCATGCGCTTCAGAAGGGCGTTGATGTGTTCCTGCTCCTCCCGGGCACTCAGGTTCCGGGCCAATCGAATGACGATCGTCTCGTCGCGATACACAGCGCGCGAGTGCTTGTTGGCGGTACGTTCGATGCGGTGGCGGAAGTGCTCGTTCATGAGGGTCTCAGTATACCCCAGCCGTGATTATTTCGCGCCACTCCCGGTGCCGGTTTTCACGGTGCCCGATCCGGTGGCCGACGGTGTGGCACGGGGCACGGACTGCAGGTCGTCCAGGCAGAACCGGATGTCGGATATGGCCTCGGACACGCTCTTGTCGCCTTCGTTCTCGCCGAGCAGCAGAAGCTTCAGCTCCGTTTCACGTTCGGTCAGGCAGCGGCGCGCATCCAGCCAGCCTTTGCGTTCTCCTCCCGTGATCCCGACGTCTTCCGCGCGCACGGCATCCGTCAGGGCGATCATGCGCGCGACCCACGTCAGGGCCCGGTCGGCGCGGGCCAGCGTCACGGATTCCCAGAAGGGCAGGCGGTAACGCGTGAGCAGGTTGCGCCGGGCTTCCACGAGATCCTCCTGCGTGGCGTACACGCGGTGATCGATGGCGTAGACGATCGTGTCGATGGCATCAGCCAGCAGATCCAGGCGGCTCAGCACCGTCGCGCGGGTCAGCTTGGCGACGCCCGGAAGCGCTTCCAGCCAGGTGCGGCGCTTCTCCAGATACTCCCGCTCCAAAACGAGATCATTTTTGTAGCAGCGCAGCAGCACCGTCACGAGCGTATCGCGGTTGGCGCGGCGCAGGTCATCGCGGCATTCCATGCGCAACTCCGCGCGCTTGCGGGCATATGTTGCGGCTTTTTCTCGGAATTGCGTATCGGGTGTCGTCCAGGCTTTGACGGCTTCGGGGAAGCCTTTGAGGCGCGCCACGCGTTCGGAAATCAGAGATTTGTCCTCCTCCGGGCCCTTCAGAGCCGACGAACTCGATCCACTTCCGGTCATCACGGTTCCCGTTCCGGTCGAGTCACCTGACGCCGCGAAACACAGCGGAGTGAGGCAGAGCAGACCCGCGGAGACAGCCGTTGCGCGCAGCAGAAGACGCATCGGGGGTCAGTATAGCATCCGCCGCCCCGCCGTCTTCATTGGCCGCTGACCATTTTGTACATCTGTTGTCCGATGATCTCTTTCTCTTTGTCGAGGTAGCGCAGGATCGTGTCCACGTAGGTAGCGTGGCTCCACGTGAGCGGCGCCACGGAGAGGGGAGCGCCCGTCAGCGGATGCAGCTGCTCGGGCAGCAGACCGGCCGGCGTCGCATAGCGATGCGCCCATTCGAGCATTTTGCGTGCCTCCTCCAGATCCACGGGCGTCTGCGCGAGCGCGATTTTCCACTGGGCGTACCAGAGCGTCGTGATGATCCACGGATTGCCCGGGATGTCCGCCGACACGGGGACGACTTCCTGGTAGTGGTCGTCCGGATAGCGCGCGAGGCCCCCGATGGCGGTCTTCACTGCGAGTCGCTTGCCGAGCTGCGTCATTGTCGAGACGACGCGGGGGTCGTCCGGGGGCAGCACGTCGAGCGTCCAGATCACGGAAATGCTCGCGTCCGGCGTCAAGTCGCGTTCGACCGTCTCGCCGTCCTTGCGGCGGATGCACTTCACGAACCGCTTCTCGTTCTCGTCATACAAATGGAAGAGCAGCGCCTGGCGCATCGCGTCCGCGACACCCTGGTACTGCTCGGAATGGCGATGATGGCCGAGGATGTGGGCGATGCGCGCAGCGGCATGGAGGCCGGCGATCGTTGCGCAGGTGGTGTAGGTGAAAATTCCGCGATGCTCCTCCCATGGGTCATAGCTGGGGAGCGGCAGTCCCGTTTTCTCTTCGCGGAATTCCACCATGAACTGTGCCGCTTTCTTCACGAAATTCTCGAACAAATCCTGCAGCATTTCGAAGTCCTGCTGCACCTCGAAGTGTTTCCAGATCGCGTAGACGACCATTGCCGTCTCATCCTCTTGGATTGGCAATTGCGCCTCGCCGTCGCGGAACCAGGCGTGCCACGAGGAACCGGGCGAGCCGTCCGGATTGTATTTGTGCAGGAGATAGCCGTCCGGCATCTGGATGCGGGCGCAGAACTGGAAGAAGTTGCGCGTCACTTCGCCATAGCCGGCTTTATCCAGCGCGAGCGACACGAAGGCGCCGTCGCGGGGCCACACGTAGGTGTAGGTATCGCGGTTGAAGGCCATAATGTCTGCGTCGGCCGCGGCAACGATGCCGCCACGAGCGTCGACGTGCGTGCGAATCGTCAGGAGACTTCTGTGGAAGAGGTCTACCAGCTCGGGTCCGAGCGTGCCGAAGCTGCGAGGGATCTTGTGGACCCAGCTCTTCCAGTAATTCTTGCAGTTGCGGTGCAGGCGCTCGGGCGTTTCCTGTAACACGGTCTGCTGCAGATGTAGCACTTCATCCAGGTTCTTGCCCACGCACGTCCAGAGCACCACTTCGGTCTCTTTCTCGCCTTCGGCGATGCAGTGCAGTGCAACCGTGGAGTCCACGGAGCCCTGCTCGATCGGGTGGCGCGAGAGCTCGCCGTCCTCTGCGTCCCTCCACGTGCCCTCCAGGCCGCGGTAGTCGGATTTGCCCGTGGAATACGACGAGATGCCGCAAGTCTTGAGGTTCTCGCGGCTGCGCAGCACCGAGGCGTAGCGGCCCGCGGCGGCGCCGTTGTAGCACTCCGTCGGTCGGTCGGTCTCGCCGCCGATAAGGAAGTACCGGTTCTGGCGGTAGTGGATCATGCTGTTCGTGTATGGCTCGTAGAACGCCGTATCCTTCTGCTTGTCGCCGTAGATATGAAAGTCGTGGTTGAAGAACAGTCGCACCTCTTTGCGCTGGCCGTCCAGACTGCGCACGAAGAAGTGGCGCATGAGCACGTTGTGAACGGGATGCACGTAGTCGCGCACGCGGATGGAGATGTTCAAATTGTCGTTCTGCATCAGCGAGTCGCCCGTGAGCGAGTCCGTCTCGTACCGTGCGGTCGCCGTCCAGCTACCGTCGCCCCACCACGAGAAGCCTTTGCCCATCACCATCATGCCAACGCGGTGCACGTGGCCGTAGGTCGTCTGGTCTTCCATGCCCACGTAGGGGTAATAGAAGTCGCGGAGCTGGAGATGCTCATCGAAGGTCGCGAGCATCCGTCCGTTGCCGAAGACGAGAGAGCGGGGCATATGATTAGAGATCAGAAGGCAGATTAAGAGATGGCAGATGATGGAAGAGACGATGTAGAGAGCTTTCTGCCATCTGCCATCTGATCTCTGCCTTCTGTCTTTTGGATTCTTCCACGCAGATCGTGTATTGCATGGCTGAACCTCCGGTACGCCTCATACGGTGAATCGTAGGGGCTGAAGTACTTGTGGACGTCGCCGTCGCTCCAGAACTTCGTCGACATGTAATAGAAATGATCGGACGTCTGGAGCTTGCGCCACGTCTCGAGCAGATTCGCGTCGCCCGTGGCCTTCACGTCGGCTTCCAGTGCGTAGAGCGCGTCGAGCGAGGAGTTCTGGATACGGTTGCCGAGCCAGGCGGAGAGATCGCGCTCGGAGTCGGCCCAAGACAGATAGTGATGCGCGTCGTACTGCTGCGTGACCTCGCGCTCCCAGGCGTCGATCACTTGCGAGGGCGTCGCGCAGCGGATGCCGCGCTGCTGCCAGAGGGACGGGAGGGCACGGAGGAAGTCAAAAATGCCGGTGTCGGCCCACTGGTGCTCGCCGAACGTCTCGTAGTCCATGAAGAGGTTTACGCAGTGGCCGCCGCTGCCGGTGAGCCAGTCCGTGAAGGTGTCCGCGTGGAGCGGGAAGCCGAGCCAGGATTTGTCCGAGAAGCGAAAAGCGACGTCGTCGCTCAGGCGGTAGTTCTTGAGGAGAACGTGGATGTTGTTCGCGCGCTTGGAGAGCGGGCGCAGAGCGGCGATGGTGCGCTCGTCGCCGCGGGAGAGGCGGAACGTCGGCGGCACGAACGGCTCGTTGGGACTGCGGCCCTGGAGCAGTCGGTCTGCACCTTCGGCGAGGATGCCCGTGAAGCCCATCAAGCGGGCGATATGCGCGATCTCGTTGCGATAGATCAGCTCGGTGTTGCGAAATGTCGTGGGCGTGACGCCGAAGAGTTCGTCGATTGTCGTCACGTGCTTGCTGACTTGCGCGCAGAACTCGGGGAGCGACTTCAGACTGGAGAGCGAGTGGTAGTATGTTTCAGCGAGGAACTCCACGCGTCCGGTCGTGGCGAGCTTGCGAAAGGACTCCAGCACGTCCGGGCCCCACTCGCGGCACTGATTCAAAAAGACTCCGGACAGCGAGTAGCTGATGGCGAACTCCGGGTGGCGTCCGAGCAGTTCCAGCATCAGCGCGTTGGCGGGCAGATAGCACTTCTCGGCGACCTTGCGGAAGATCGAGCGGTTGCGCTCGTCATCGAAGTACAACGGCTCGTCGCCGCGTCCGATCTCCGTCACGCGCAGATCGCGCAGGCGGTACGGCTGGTGGACCTGGAAGTAGAGAGAAATCAGAGGAGACATACGCTTAGAGGGAAATGCGGGAAGAAGTATTGGAGAGGGCAGAAGTCAGAGGGCAGATGGCAGAGCGCCATTTTTCTGAAATCTGCCATCTCACATCTGCCATCTGTTTGCTTGTTTGGTAGTGCATACGTTTGGTGAAAAAATCAGCAGGAGAGCAAATCGCGGTAGACGGATTCGATGTGCCCCGCCTGGTTCGCCCAGGTGAGGCGCTGGAGGACGCGGGGGGCTTCGGCGGTGAGCTGTTCGGCGAGGGCCGGATCGCGCAGCACGGTGACGATGCAGTCAGCCATCTTGTCGCCGTCCCAGGAATCGACTTTGAACGCGTGGTCGACGACTTCGGCGACGCCGGACTGGCGCGAGAGAATCACCGGCGTGCCGTGCGAGATCGCCTCCAGAGCCACGAGTCCGAACGGCTCGCTGAGCGACGGCATCACGAAGCAATCGGCTTCGCGGTAGAGCGACTCGGCTTCCTTGCGGCTGACTTTTCCCGTGAAGATCACGGAGTCCTGCAGGTTCAGGTCGCAGGCGTGTTCGATCAGTTCCGGGAGCAACGGACCCTCGCCGGCCATGACGAACTGCGCGTCGGGACGGTGCGTGTGCACCTTCGCTGCGATCTCCAGGAACTGCCAGGGGTTCTTCTGCGTCGTGAGGCGGCCGAGGAACAGCACGAGCGGGCGCTTGGAAGAGCCGTACTGCGAGAGGAGCGTCGGTTGCTGTGCGATTGCCGATCGGTCGTGGCCGTTGTGGACGACGGCGATCTTATCGGCGGGGATGCCGTAGTGGGCCGTCAGGAGATTCTTGGTGTAGTTGCTCACCGCGACGATCTTGTCGGCACGGAGCAGTCCCATGCGTTCGCGTCCGGCGATCCACTCGTTGGGGTGGAAATCCGTGCGATCCAGCTCGGTGGCGTGGATGTGCGCGACGAGCGGCCTATCGTGGTGCGTCGCAGCGCGGATACCGGCTTCGTAGGTCATCCAGTCGTGGCAGTGCACCACGTCCGGACAGACGTCTTTGGTCATTTGGACGGCGAGTGCGGTGAAGCGCTCGACGGAGTGGCCCAGATCCGGACCGTACAGATCGCGGACGCCGTCGGGCGAAGATGCGGTCAGCGTGCGCGCGGCGTACATCTGGAAGCCTTCGTATGGCTGGATGTCGCTCGGCACCCGGACTGTCGCGATCATGTCATGCGTGGGGAAGCGCACATCCAGATTTCCCTCCGATTCCACGTCCGCACTCGGCAATACGAGCGTCACGCGGACACCGTTTGCGAGCAGTCCCCGGACGAGGCCCTGGCATGCCACTCCAAGTCCTCCCGAGTGCTTCGGGGGGTACTCCCATCCGAACATGAGTGTGTGCAGAGACATGAGTGTGGGTTTTTGTGTACGACTCCTCGTAAAAGAATCTTCTGATTATAGCGCAAAAAGCCGCTCCGGGCCATCCTATGGGGGTATACAGAAACATAGAAAATTTTAGTGTCAATATTTCCCCGGTCACGTTGCCCGCACTTCCGGGGCCTCAGGTTTTGCCGTTTGGGCACAGGCGCTATCCCGGACGTCCCGGCTTCGTTGCCTTTCCCGGATCCTGAGCCTGCGTTTGCTCTCTAGGCTGCGGACAGTTTTGTTTCCCATCTCCACTGCATGAGTCCCTTCACCGACTTGCTTGACCGCCGCCTCCGGTCGCACCGCCGCCTGCGTTTCAATCCCGTGCGATCGGTGCTGATCGAGGACATTCTGCGGTACCGTGAAGCCCTGGAAACCCGCACCGGGGCGCTCGCAGTGTGGCACCGCAGCGGATGCACCGGTCGCATCCCCAGGGACACCTACGTGGTGCGGCATGAGGAGGACGAGGGACTCGATTGGACCCAGGCGAACAATAATCCGATGACGCCCGAGACGTTCGACGATCTGTTCCGCGACGCGCTTGACACGCTGCGCATTCGCGGACGCCTGTATATCACCGACCGCTGCGTCGGCGCCGATCCACGGTACACGCTGCCTGCGCGGACCGTCACCAACCGCGCACTCACGGCGCTCTTCACGGACACGCTTTTCCGTCCGTTGCCCGAAAATCTGGAGGAGAGTGTCTTCGCGGATCGTGGCTTCACGCTGCTGGTTTTGCCGTATGACCATATCGACACCCGCAAGTATGAGGGCGTGCTGCGCAGCGAGAATGGCCGCACCGTCGACATGGCGATCGCGATGGACATGCGCCGCCGCCTCGGCATCGTCTACGGAACATCGTACTGTGGCGCGGTGAAAAAACTCGCCTTCACCGTGATGAATCATCTGCTCCCGCCCGAGGGCGTCCTGCCGCTTCACTGTTCGGCGACGGAGGACGCCCGGGGCGATGTCCACCTGTTCCTCGGACTCTCGGGCACCGGGAAGACGACGCTCTCCGCCGATCCGAACCGCTCGCTCATCGGCGATGACGAGCATCTCTGGACGCGCGACGGCGTCGCCAACATGGAGAACGGATGCTACGCGAAACTCATCCACCTTTCGCCGCGCAAAGAGCCTGATATTCACGCCGCGGTCTTCGCCCGGAAGCCCGTCGCCGAGAATGGCGTGATCATCGAAAACGCGCTCGTCTTTCCCGACGGCGATATCGATCTAGACGACGCGCGCCTGACCGAGAACTCGCGCGCCGTGTACCGGCTTTCGGCTCTTCGCAAGGCCAAAAACTCGGCACAAGCCGGGCAACCGCGTACGGTCGTCTTTCTCACGGCGGATGCCTCGGGCGTACTGCCTCCCGTCGCGCGTCTGCCGATGTCGCAGGCGATGCTGTGGTTCTTCCTCGGGTACACCAGCAAACTCGCCGGCACGGAGGCCGGAGTGCAGTCGCCGGTGCCAACCTTCTCGCGCTTTTTCGGTGGACCGTTCATGACGCGCGGCTCCGCCGACTATCTGTCGCTCTTCGGTGAGCGCGTGCGCGAGAGCGGTGCGGACGTGTATCTCATCAACACCGGCTGGACCGGCGGCCCGGTCGGAGTGGGGAAGCGCATGGACATCGACGTGACGCGGGCCATCGTCGACGCCGCGCTTTCGGGTGCTCTCAAAGATGTGACGTACCGCGAAGATCCGTTATTCCATCTTCTCATCCCCAAGACCTGTCCGGGTGTCGATCCCGCTCTGCTCGATCCCGCGTCGACGTGGGCCGATCCGGCGAAGCACGCTGAGGCCGCCCAGAAGCTGGCGTCACTCTTCGCCGCGCACTACCTCAAGCATCAGGCAGATCCGGCATTGGAGGCTCTCAGAGGAGTCTGTCCGGGTCTCTGAATCAGAGGCCGGCGCCATAGGCGCGCACGGTGCCGTTCACCACGCGGAAGTACCAGACGTTCTGGAATGTGTCCTTGAGGATCGGCGTGCCATTCCGGTATAGCAGCCACCGGCCGTCTTTCCAGTTGCGCATGTAGGCGGAGTTATCCGAAGCGAACTGCACGCCCTGAAAATCTTTTTTATCGAGGAAGGGGAAGAGCTCGCCGCTGAACTTCCCGTCGTAAAGGAAGCCCATGTTCTCCGGGCTTGATCCGCGCGACACCGCACGCGCGGCGTAGTGTCCGTTCTGGAACGCCATGAACCCTTCAATGTTGCCAAGTGACGACGTGTTGACGAGCGTTCCGTTGCGATACAGGCTCACGTCTGCATCTCCCATTGGCAGCGGCACGTAGCCGACATGCCAGACGGCGGGAGGCGCGCCGGGCTCCTCGAACAGGAAGCCGCCGAGGCCTTTGCCGGTGAACGTCACCGCGCCGTTCTTGAGCACCGTGTAGCGGTCATCGGACGTCCGCCCGAACGTGTACACGTCACCCGGAGCCGTGATCAGGAAGTTCCAGGGATTATCGATCTCTGTGGTTACGACGGGCTTTCCGTCCTTGTAGAGATGAATGCCTATGTTTTCCTTCAGTGTGTAATACGCGTGGCCATTGCGCATCCGCATCGAGATGATCTGCTTACCCGGATGATTGTAGAGCTGCTGACGCTTCCCGCTCTTCAGGTCGTAGCGCATGATCGCTTGGTTGGTGGGGTAATAGAGCGCACCATCATGCTCGACCGCCGCCTCGACACTGAAGAGGTACGGATTTTGAGTGCTCACCGTCGAGATCCGGCGACCGTCAACCCAGAGATCGCGCCCGTTCAGGCTGTACACCAATCTGCCATTCTTTGTGAAGAAGAAGATCGGCGGGACATTATACGGAACCCTGAAGCGCTGCTCGCCGCGGTTGGAACCCAACTTCTTGCCGTCCTTGTAAAGCGTGTACTGGCCCAAGCTGTCCACGAAGTAGAACGCCGTGTGCTTGCCGCTTTCGTCGGCGACCATCGCGCGGAGATCAGACGCCAATTCGTAGATGCCGTTCTTGTCGAGGATCGGGCGGATGTTGATTGTCTTCACGGCCGCCGGGTCCGCGGCGGCGGCCAGGGCGGGGCAGATCATTGCCAAAGCGCACGCTGCGGCGACGAGACGGAGACGGGTGGTCATAGCGGGAATAGAAGGAGAGAGAGCCAAAAAATCAGGCCTGATTGGTGCCCGGGACCTGCTTCCGCAGAATCTCGACTACGGCATCCGTATCGTCGTTCACCAGGATGCGGTCGAACATTTCGGCGTGTGTGCGGAGCAGTTGCAGGTCTTTCGCCGCGCCGTTGATACGCTGTGCGATCCACTCCTCGGTGCCGCGCCCGGTTTCGCGGAGCCTGCGCAGCAGATAGCTGAGCATCGCGCGCTTGCCCTTGCCCGGCGGCAGCAGGCCGAAGGACAAAATCGCTTTGCGTCCGAACTTCTCCGAGAGCTGCCGGAGCAGAGGCATGTCCGTCGTGACGACCGGCAACCTACCCTTGGCGCGGATCGCTTCCATGTCCGCGGCGCGATAGCCGTACCAGTGCTTGTCGCCGGACTCGTCGATGCGCTGAGTCATCGCTACCATGTCGCCGGACTCGATCGCGCTCTGGAATTTCTCTTTGCTCACGTGGCGTTCTTCGCCGTGCTCGCGCTCCGAGCGGGGTGCAGTGGTCGTCATCGGGACGTTCTCGGCGTAGTCGGCGACCATGCGGATCAGCAGGCGCGAGACCGTCGATTTGCCGACGCCGGAGGGGCCGGTAAGCGCGAGGATGAAGCCCGGAAACGTGGCTTCGGGAAGGCGAACGGGCACAGCTTCCTCGTAAGCGACATCGTACAGACGCAGCGACTGGCTATTGATCGCCGATAGGCGCATGCGGGGGCGGACGTGCATGCCGATGGCCGGCGCGTCACTGAGGAGCGCAGCCAGCACGCGGCTGCCGTCGCGCAGTTCGATCAGTGCGATCTGACGCGGGAACGGACCGAACTCCGCGGGCGGATGCGTGAGCGTCGTGTAGGACACGACGGTGCCTTCCTGCATGCGGGCGTGCTGTCGTGCCTGGGCGCGGGCGGCGATGGGAGAAGAGTCGATCATGCAGTCAGGCGGGGAGGTGTTCGAGAATGTGGACGCCGCACGTGGCGCAGGCGCCGCCGAAGTTGTGGGTCATGCCCCACGTCTGGCCCGAGGCCGTGAGTTGCTTGCCGAGGTCGACGAGCTGCTTGATGCCCGTCGCGGCGACCGGGTGGCCGCATGCCTTCAGCCCGCCCGAGCGGTTCACGGACACGGGAGCCATCGCGGGGTTATCATGAAGGTCTTTGTAGATGCGGATGCCCTGTCCTGGCTCGGCGAATCCGAGGTCTTCCAGGTTGATGAGCGCGGCGATGGAGAAGCAGTCGTGCGTCTCCAGGAACCGGATGTCCTGGATACCGATATCGGCTTCCTGCAGCGCATGTGTGGCCGCGTCCTTGGTGGCCGAAAACGACGTGAGCGACGCGCGCTTGGCGATGCTCAACGTGTCCGTGGCGATCTGCGAGGCGGCGAGGCGAAGCGGGCTGACGTGCTCCGTGGAGAGAATGCACGCCGCGGCGCCGTCGCTGATCGGCGAGCAGTCCAGCAGGCGCAGCGGATCGGCGATCATCGGACTCTTGGAAATCGTTTCGGCGGGGATGGCGGTGCGGAACTGCGCGAACGGATTCTCGGTGCCGTGCTTATGGTGCACCGCGCTCACGAGGCTCAGGTCCTCGCGCTTCAGTCCGTACTCGTGCATGTAGCGGCGCGCGATCAGGCCGAAGATGCCGGGGAAGGTGAGACCAGCGGGGCGGTCTTCTTCCGCGTCGCCCGCGCCCATCAGGCCGGAGGCCACGTCATCCACCGACACGTCGGTCATCTTTTCCACGCCGATCACGAGCACGTTGCGCGCGCGGCCGCTCTCCAGCATCGCGCAGGCGGTGTGGAGCGCGAACGCCCCCGAGCCGCAGGCGGATTCGACGCGCAGCGCGGGCGGATGATGCGGCAAGAGAGTCGAGGCCATTGAGCCCAGATGCGCCTGTCCGTTGGTCACTTCGGCCAGCATATTCGCCACAACGATCAGGTCGATATCCAGCGCTGTGCAGGGCGAAGACGCAATCGCGGCATCGACAGATTCCTCCATCAGTTCGCGCACGCCTTTGTCCCACCATTCGCCGAAGCGCGTCTGTCCCGAGCCGATGAGATGAATAGGAACTTGCATGGGTTATGCGGCGAGAGAGCCGGAATGTTCCAGATACTGGGCGTAAGAGAGGCGCGTCAGCGGGCGTTCGTCTTTGGGGAGCGCAATGCCGTCTTTGAGCATTGTCATCAGGAACGCGTCGCAGCCCGCGCCGGATCCGTAAGAGACGAGCAGGATCGTCTCGTCTTTCTTGGCGTGCTGCAGAACTTCTGTGAGGCCGAGAGGGGAGCAGGCGCTGTAAGTATTGCCGATCTTGGGAACCACGAAACCGTGCTTCATCTGTTCTTTGGTGAAGCCGAACTTCTTGGCGATCTGCGTCGGGAATTTGGCGTTCGGCATGTGGAGGATGACGTGCGTCGGGTCCGTGGGTTTCAGATTCCCCAGCGCGAGCATCCCCTGGAGCGTCTCGCGCACGTGACGGAAGTAGCCGGGTTCGCCGGTGAAGCGTCCCGCGTGGCGCGGATAGCGCTCATCCGAGGCACGCCAGAAATCCGGCGTGTCGGTGGTGAAGGACAGTGTCTTATCAATCCGGCAGAGCGCGTTCTTAGCATTCGCGGGTCCCACGATCAGCGCGGCGGCTCCAGCGGCGGCGGTGTACTCCAGCGCGTCGCCGGGGCGGGACTGCGCGGTGTCCGTGCCGACGGCCATGCCGTAGTGCACCTGTCCGCAGCGCACGAACGCATCGACGATCTGCAAGCCGGCCGTGCCCGCCTTGCACGCGAACTCCAGGTCCGCGCAGTGTGAGAACGGATGCAGTTCCAGCGCGGACGCGAGCATTGCGCTGGTGGGTTTGACGGCGTAGGGATGGCTCTCGGATCCAACGAAGACGGCGGAGATTTCGGACGACTGAATGCCCGCCATGTCGATGGCCTGTCGTCCGGCCTCGAAGGCCATCGTGAAACTGTCCTCTCCGCGATCAGGTACGGTCTTCTCCTTGATGCCGAGGGTGGAGGCGATGGTCGCGGCATCCTGCTTCCAGTGTTCCGCGATGGCGGAAGTGGGGAGGCGGAGACGCGGCAGGTACCTGCCGAACCCGACGATGGCGCTCAAAGACATCCGCGACAGAGTAGCAGAGGGAAGCCCCGAAAGCTCTTAAAATAGGACATTTTCACCCTTTCTGCAACAACGCCGGTTTCCGGTTTTTGGGCATGCAAAGTTGGGGGCTATCGTACAAGTACGACAGCCCCCGGACTCCTTTCTACGGCTTACGACCGTGGTTAGTTGTGATAGTTGTTAGAGAGTCACGCCTCCAAGCCCCACGGCACGGCGGCCAGGTGGCCGCTCGCCCCGCCCCACACCGCGATGCCGTCCGCCCCGACCATCTGCAGCGTGTGGCCCGGGTTCCCCGCGTCCGGCAGCAGCTCGGCGGTGAGCTTCTCCATGGTCTCCACCTCACCGGTCAGCGCGCTGCGGCCGATGTTGCCCGGCTCGAAGTGCCACCGCTCGCCCCCGTGGGCGCTCGAGTAGTACGTCCAGCCGCGGCCCTTGGCGAGCCAGTAGCCGACGCGGTTGATGTTGCGGTGGTGGTTCCAGTGGTTGCGGGTGAACGCGGCGGGGGTCGCGAAGCCCAGCGCGTTCAGGTGGTTACGGAGCATCGTGCCCGCGTCGGACTCCTCGGACGCGCGCGCGATGTAGAGGTCGTAGTTCTCGTCCGACTCGGTGAAGTCGATCCCGGCCTCGTCGCCGGGATAGTCGAACGGGACGATGCTGATCAGCCGGCCCTGCCGGTCCACCAGCATCAAGTCCACCGCCCCGCCGCCCGCGTGCGCGTTGCCCTCGAAGTCCATGGCGCTGCGCGTGGCCCGGCCGAGGCCCGAGTTGCTGCTCACCGTGATGTAGGTGTAGAGCGCCTCGTCCATGTGGTCCTTGGTGACGGGGCCGCCCTTGGCCAGGATGGCGGCGTAGGCGCGGATCTGGGTCATGAACTTGTCGTCGCGCTGCAGCTCCTCGACCAGCTCCTCGTACACCGACGACTTCACCTTCGCGTTGACCCACGAGAAGGTGCCGTCAGCGGCGTTCCCGGCCTCGAGGAAGCGGAGGACGTCGTTGTCCACCTCGTGCGTCGGGAGGCCGAGCCGCGACAGCCAGCGCAGGAGCATGCGCTTGAAGCCCTCCTTCTGCCGGATGTACGAGCGGAAGCCGTCCTGCGCGCAGATCTGCAGCTCGCCGCCGAACACGGACCGGAGGCACTCGTTGGCCAGCTCCAGCTCGCGCGCGACCTGCTCGCGGACGACCAGCACGCCGTCGCGCAGGCCGCCCGGCAAGGCGATCTCGCTGCGCTTGCGCCCGTACTCGTCCACGCCGTCGTAGGAGGCACGGATCAGGACGTTGGGCACGACGAGCGGGGAGGGGTTGCGCGGCAACGTCTTCACGCCGCGGTAGCCCTTGTCGTCGCCCTCGATCATCTTCGTCACCGGGTTGATCTGCCGACGGATCGGGGTCTTGACCCACTGTTGCGGGTTGCTCATCACTCACCTCGTTGTCAGAGAAATCTTGTCACATACACGTGACTCTTCACTCTCCACGGTTGTAAGCCGATGGAGAAAAGAGCACAAAGACTATACCCTTATATCTGCATTAAGCAATGCTTTGCACTCATGTCAAATAGAGATAATTTCAGCAGTAATAAGCCATTTATCTCTATTCCTCATACTTTCTTAGATCTTGCGAGCCCCTTATGTGCCTTCGCCAGATCCTGACCCGCTTGGGCGGCCAAAAGCGAGATCTCACCCGCGAGCACCGCCGCGCCGATACTCTCGGCCAGCTGCTGTTTGCGATGCAGCTTTGTCGCCGGCTTCAGAAGCATGTTGAGACACTGTGCCTGCGCAGGAAGCGTCGTGCCGCCGCCGCGCACGCCGACGATCACCGCCGGAAGACGCACCGTCACTTCCAGGCCTTTTTCCGTCTCGCCGATGTAGGTGTCGGTCAGCGAACCCTCCACCACGTGCGCCGTGTCCTGGCCGGTCGCCAGATACAGTGCCGCGATGATGTTGGCCGCGTGGAGGTTGCGTCCGATCGCGCCTGCGAGTTCCGAGCCGATCTCCAGCTTGGCTTTCGCGACCGCGAGCATTTTCTCCGGCGTCGTCTTCAGGATCGCCGTGATCGTCTCGTCGCTCAGTACGCATGTCGCCGTCACTTCGTAGCCGCGTCCGGATTCGGATGTGCGCAGGCTCGGCTTCTTATCGCTGTCGACGTTGGCGGCGACGGTGATGAGTTGTGCGGTTCCGTCGGACTGCTCCTGCGCCCAGTCGCCCACGGCCTGCGCGGCAATCGTAATCATGTTCATGCCCATGGCCTCGTCGGTATCGGCTTTAAGCGTCAGAAACACGTGTCCGGCGCTTTCTTCCAGGTCGTAGCTCAAGATCTTCAGGTGCTGGCTCGTGCCCTCGGCGATCGCTTTCCACTCGGTCTCGCGTGTCTTAAGCATTGTCAGAAAGTCCTGTTTCGCTTTCCAGGCAATCGACCGGCTGATGCCGTGGTGGATCGCACTCAGTGTCACGCCGGATGCCGACGCGGTCTTGCAGCCCCGGTTCACACTCGCGACCAGCGCACCTTCGGTCGTCGCGAGCGGCAGGTGCAGGTCAGCGGATTCGTTCGAGCTGAATGTGATGTGCAGGGGACCGGCATAGCCGACGGGCAGGGGAATGCTGCCGAGCATCTGTTCGCAGTTGCGCTCGTCGGCGTGGGCGATGGCGTCGGTTCCGACATGCAGCATCGATAAGTCCACGCCGAGTTCGCGCTCGACGCGCGTTCTGCGCTCATCGCAGCGTCCCGCCGCGTCGAGGCCGTCCGGAAGTGTGCGCAGATCCATCGCGCAAAGCGTAGAGCCATTGTGACGGCTTTGCACGCGTTCTATGCTGTCCGGTATCGCGCACAAAGTCACCGCATCGGCGCCGGGCAAGCTCGTTATCCTTGGTGAGCATGCCGTGGTCTACGGACGTCCGTGCATCGTCACAGCCGTCGGACAGCGGTTGTTTGTGACTGCAACGCCCATCGATAAGCCCGTTCTGGAGCTGTCCGCCCCCGATGTCGGTCTGGAGGCCTACAGCAAGCCGTTCGCGAAGCTCGGCACGGGTGAGGTTCCCAAGGCGGCCGCCTTCGTGGAGGGCGCTCTCAAGACGTTTCTTCAGCATCATCCGCTGCGCGGCGGTGTCCGGCTGGAGACACGCAGCGAATTCTCGTCGCAGTACGGGTTCGGCTCGTCCTCGGCGTCGGCGGTGTGCGCCATCCGGGCACTCGGGGGACTGATCGGGCTCGCCATGCCTCCCCGCGAAGTCTTTGATCTGTCCTTCCGCACCGTGCGGGATATCCAGAAGACGGGATCCGGGGTGGACGTCGCAGCCGCGGTCTACGGCGGCACGCTGGTGTACGAGATGGAAGGACGCAGGCTGGAGGCGCTGCCCGTCACCCCGCCGCTGGTCGTCGGTTACACCGGCATCAAGGCCGATACCGTTACGTTGCTCAAAGAAGTGGCCGCAAGGGCCGAGCGCGAACCCGAATCGGTCGAGGCGATCTACATCGGCATCGAAGCACTCGTGGAGCAGGGGATCGCGGCGATCAAGAAAAAGGACTGGAAGGCGCTTGGCGAGGTGATGAACCACAACCAGGCGCTGCTGGAAACGCTTGGCGTCAGCAGCGCGGTTCTGGATGCACTTATCGCAGCCGCGCGCGGTGCCGGTGCCACGGGAGCCAAGCTCTCGGGAGCGGGGCGGGGCGACTGTATGTTGGCACTTGCCGCGACAAAGAAGCATGCCGTAGAGGGTGCCATCGCCAAGGCCGGAGGGCACGTGATCGAGGTCGCCCTGGGCGTCGACGGCGTGCGTCTGGAGGCGTAATCTGCAGCCATGTCCAAGGCCACCGCCATCGCGCCGTCCAACGTTGCGCTCGTGAAGTACATGGGACGCAAAGACGAAGTCCTGCGCCTGCCGGAGAACGGCAGCATTTCGATGAATCTCAGTGACCTGCTCACCACCACGACCGTCGAGTTTGATCCGTGGCTCAAGGCCGACATCGTGGAGATTGACGGCGAGGTGGAAGAAGGTGAGCACTCCCACGCGGTCAAACATCTCGATCGCATCCGTCAGTTGGCCGGTACGAAAATGCATGCATGTATGAAAAGTATGAATAATTTCCCAAGTGGCACGGGCCTGTCGTCCTCTTCCTCTGGCTTCGCCGCACTCACCACGGCCGCGACCGCCGCCGCCGGGCTCCGTCTCTCGCCGAAGGAGCTCTCCATCCTCGCGCGGCAGGGATCGGGCTCGTCATGCCGGTCTATCCCGGACGGATTCGTGGAGTGGAAGGACGGCGACACGAGCGAAACATCGTACGCAGAAAGTATTTTCTCTCCCGAGTACTGGGATATCCGCGATGTGGTCGCCGTGGTGAACAAAGGCCGCAAGGAAGTGAAATCCAGCGAGAGCCATGTGCGTGTGACCAAAGGCCCCTACTACGCCACGCGCATCGGCCGCATGCCCGAGAAGATCAAGCGGTGCCGCAAAATCCTGGTCGCAAAGGACTTTCCGGCCCTCGGAGCATTCCTCGAGGAGGAAGCGCTCGATCTGCATGCGATCTTCCTCACGGCGGGCATTATCCATCTGGAGCCCGCGACGATCCTGCTGATGAAACTCTGCCCGAAGTGGCGTGCCGAGGGTCTGCAGGTCTATTTCACGCTCAATACCGGCCAGGACGTGCACCTGTTCTGCGAACCCGGTACCGTTCACGCTCTCCAGGCGAAGCTCAAAGAACTGCCCGAGGTGCGTGAAGTCATCGTGAACAGGCCGGCGCCGGGAGCGAGGCTGTCGGAGAAGCATTTGTTTTGATCATCGTCCGGTAGGCGAGAATCCGTAGCGGAGGGCTCGAGCTCTCCGCTACGGATGACGAGGTATGCGAGAGGTTCACAGTGTGTGTACGGGAAAATTTCCCGCGATCGTCTTCAGCACTTCCACATCAGAGTGCAGCGCCAGCACCATGCCTCCGCCTCCACCGGTGCGCCCTCCCGCGCCGATCACTTTGGCCGCACCCCCGGCCTGCTCGATTGCCGTGATCAGATGCTGCGTGTCGGGCGGCACCACGCCCAATGCGACCTGTGCCCGGTGATGGTCCCGGAACACGGTTATCGGGGATTCGTGGCGGAGTAAGCGCTCCGTACAGCCGCCGATTATTACCAGCGCCTCGCGCGCTGAGGGCTCTTCCAGGCGGGTCTTCAGCCAGGCGACGAGGGCTGGAGTCGTCTCGCCCGGCTCACCGGTGTCGATCAGCAGCGCGGGCCCGAGCGACGACACGCTGAACTCGGCGTTGCGCACACCGTCACCTTTGCGGAACACGATCGGCGCCCCCGACCAGACGACGGCGAAATCCAGCCCGCTGTGACCGGGGTTGAGTATGTCTTCATTCCGCCGCGCCTGCACTTCGCAGTTCTCCCCAAGCAGCGCGCGTGTTACGCCGATCACGACCGCCGTCGACGAGCCCATGCCTTTGCCTGCCGGGATGCCCATCTCGATTTCCAGCGTGCCGGGATACGTCATGCCGGATTGTTTTTCGCACAGCATGACGACCTGTCGCACATAGTCGTGCCATGCCGGATGTCCGCCGGGTCCCTTCCAGATGATCTGCACGGGCGACGCATCACCCGGCTCAAGCCGGACACGCACGCCGCCGTGGGCCGGAATGGCGAGGCCGGGGTATCCCTCCGTGACGGCGTACTCGCCCGCGAGGATGATCTTGCCGGGGGCGAAGACCGATGTGATCATGCCCCAAAGCGGCGTTTACGGTCGCCAAAGGCGTCCAGGGCATCTTTCAGATCTCCCGTGCCGAACTCCGGAAAGAGCTTGGGGGAGAAGATCCACTCCGCGTATGTGCTCTGCCACAGACAGAAGTTGCTGGTCCGCCGCTCGCCCGAGGTGCGGATGATCAGGTCGATGTCCGGCAGTTCCGGATGATCCAGGTGCGCGCGGATGGCCTCTTCGGTCGGCTCGGCGCCGTTCAGGCGCGTGACGGCGCGCGTCACCTCGTCGCGCCCACCGTAGTCGATGGCCAGGTGCAGCGTGAAACGGGCGCCGACGGGCGTATCCTGCTGTATCTCTTCCAGCATTGTTGTCAGCGCCGGTGGCAGGCGGTCGGTGCGGCCGGAATGCGCCACGCGGATGCTTTTCTTCTTCATTTCCGCGCGTTCGGTGCGCAGGTATTTCTCCAGCATCGCCATCAATTTATTCACCTCGCCGCGATCGCGTTTCCAATTCTCCGTTGAGAAGCACCAAAAGGTCAGCACGCCGACGCGCCCGTCCTGCTCGGCGCAATCCAGCAGCGTGCGGAAATTCTCGGTCGATGCCTCATGGCCTCTCCAGGCCGCCAATCCCTGTGCTTTCGCCCAGCGGCGGTTGCCGTCGGGGATGATTGCCACATGGAGGAGGGGATTGAGTGTCATGGGATTAGGCGGGGAAGGACAGCAGCAGATCCAGTCCCTGGTGGAACCACGGGGCATACCGGCTGGGGTTTTCTTTCACCTCTTTTTGCAGGTCTTTCACGTTGACCCACTTCCACTCCGCCACCTCCGCCGGGTCGGCCTGCACAACCGCGCCATCGGCGTCGCCCCGGAGGATTGTGACGTGCTCGTGCTCGACGCCCTTGCCGTAGGGATCCAGCGCGCGGTAGACGAACTCCGTGACAGGGCGCAGTGCGCACGAAAAGCCCAGCTCCTCGCGCAGGCGGCGTTCGCCCGCGGCTTTGGGTGCCTCGTTCTCGAGCGGATGACTGCAGCAGGTGTTGGCCCAGATCAACGGCCAGAGCATCTTCTTGTCACTGCGTTTCTGGATGAGGATCTCCGTGCCGTTCTTTCGCAGGACATAGACCGAAAAAGCCTTATGCAGCCTGCCCTCGCCGCTGTGCGCCTCCACGATCTCGCAGCGTCCGATAGGGTCGCCGAGCTCGTTGACGAGGGTGACGGTGCGCGACATGCGGTGTCAGAATGGAGGACGCGTGTTCCCGTGGCAAGGCTCTCAGTGCAGTATCAGGACGTTGGCCATCGAGAAATAGATGATGATGCCCGTGACGTCCACGAACGTGGCCACGAACGGACTGGAGGCGTAGGCGGGGTCGAGGCCGAGGCGGCGGAACGCGAGCGGCAACAGCGAGCCGACCATTGTGCCCCAGAGACAGATGAGCGCCACGGAACCGCCGATGACCCAGGCCAGATCCCAGCGCTCCGCCTTGCCGATGATGTCCGCCGGCGTCAGGAAGGCGCGGACGAAGCCGACCGCTCCGAGCGTGGCGCCGAGCGCGAGGCCCATCTTCAGTTCGTGGCGGAGCACGCGCCACCAGTCACGTGGTGTCACCTGACCCAGCGCCATCGCGCGCGTGATGAGCGTGGCGGCCTGCGAGCCGCTGTTACCGCCCGTGGAGATGCAGAGCGGGACGAAGAGCGCGAGGGCCGTGACGGTGGCGATGGAGCTCTCGAACGACGCGAGTGCGGTGAATGTGAAGAGTTCAGCGATGAACAGGACCGAGAGCCACACGGCGCGGTTGCGCCAGACGGTGGCAAAATTCCCGCGCAGATAGTCGGTTTCGATGGGGAACACGGCGGCCATGCGGTAGGCGTCCTCGGTGGCCTCGGCTTCGGCGACGCGCAGCAGATCGCGGATCTGGATGACGCCCAGCATCTGCCCGTGGTCGCCGAGCACACAGATCACTTCGCTCTGGGCTTTGGTGATGAGCGAGAGCACCTGCTCGCGGTCGGTGCTGTGCAGCGTCGCCACGACGGGCTTGGTCACATGCGATGCCTGCTGGGTGCCTGGGGTGACGAGCAGATCGCGCGGCGAAATGGTTCCGACTACGCCCTTGGTCGCGTCGACCACAACGACAATCGGGATCTGCTTATGGACACGGCCGTACTCCTGCACGGCCGCTCGCACCTCCTGCATCGTCATCGAAGGCTGAACCGAGAGGAAGCTGAGGTCCATCAAACCTCCTGCCGTTTCCGCGCCGAATATCAGCAGCTTCTCGATCTTGCGGCGCTTGTCATCCTTCATGTGGCGTAGCACTTTGGGGCGCTGTTTCTCTGCAAGATGCTGCAGGATGTCGGTCGCGTCATCTTCTTCGTTGAAGTGCAGGAACCGCGAGAGCGACAGTTCCGTCAGGCGGGGAAAGATGTAATCCTTGTCGGCTTCGGTGAGGACCACGGCTACCTCGGACTGGCGCTCGGGTGGCAGGTGCGCGAAGACTTTCCGCTTGCCGTGGGGGAGCGAGTTGATGGTCTGAGCGATCTCCTGCGGGCTCAGCCGTGCAAGCGCACTTTTCAGCCGCTGATCGTCTTTCCGCGAGAGCAGGCCGTCTATCTGCTCGACGAGATCCGTGGTCGGCATGGGGGCTACGAGAAATGGAGAAGTCTTCCGCGGTCCGCCGGAAGACGGGGCCGCTCCGGGCCCGTGTTGTGGGCATTCTGTACCGCCTGTTGCAAATTTCCAAGAGAGGCCGGAGAAATATTCTCCCACTCGCACCGGGAGACGAGGCCTGTCTATACTGCGGTGCATGGACATCCGCGCCACCCGTCTCGCCGAAGTGCTCATCGATCACTCCCTGAAGCTTAAACCTAAGGAGAAGCTGTTGATTTGCACGTCGGACCTGACCCCAATGGAGATCCTGCAGGAGGCGTACCGTCTGGCGGTGGCCCGCGGCGCCCACGTCGAGCTGGATATCCTCGGTCTGCAACTGCACCGAGGCCGCAGCGACGCGGGCGGTTTTTTGAAACTCTTCCTGGAGGGCGCGACCGACGAGCATCTCGGCACGGTGCCCGAGCTGGCGCTCCGCAAACTGGAGTGGGCCGACAAGTTTCTCTTCATGGTCGTCATTCACGATGAGCTGTTTCTCTCGGAGATCGATCCGATCCGTCTCGGCCTGTGGCGCAGCACGCGTTTCACGCTCCTCGAGCGCATCCTCGGCAAAACCTGGGTGCTGACCCAGTTCCCCACGGCCGCGACCGCCGCGTCCGCGGGCATGCCGCTCCAGGACTGCATCGATTTCTACTACGACGCCTGTCTCATCGATTACCCGGAGGAGGCGAAGCGCCTGCAGGGATTGCAGGACGTCCTCGACGCCGGACGACGCGTGCACATCACCGCGCCGGGTACCGATCTCACGCTCGGCATTGAGGGCCGCCTGGCCGCGGGTACCAATCTGGGACGTCGCAACATTCCGGACGGTGAGTGCTTTGTGGGACCGGAAGAACATGTCACCGAAGGCCACATCACCTACGAGTTGCCCCAGGTGCGCGAGGGCAACGAGGTCTCGGGCATCCGCCTGACGTTTGAAAAAGGCCGAATCGTCTCTGCGTCGGCCGAGAAAGGGGAGAACTATTTGATGCGAGTGCTCGATGACCATCCTGGCAACCGCAGCTTCGGCGAGTTGGGCATCGGTATGAACCGAATGATTAGTCGGTACATGCGCTGTACGCTGTTCGACGAAAAGATCGCCGGGACGGTGCACATGGCGCTGGGCCGTTCCTATGATGAAGAGCGCGGCGGCGGCAAGAACAAGGGCAGCATCCACTGGGATCTGGTGAAAGACCTGCGCTTCCCGGGAACGCTCGTCACCGTCGACGACCGCCCGATCATCCGGGACGGCAATCTGCTCGTCTGACGCTCAGGCCTCTTTAGCCGGCTTGCTGCGCATGATCATGATCAGTTTGGCGATGCCCCAGGCGATCAGCGCGTAGACGACCATGGCCATGAGCGTGTTGGGCTCTGCCGTGGGGCCTGCCACGATGGGGCGGGGGAACAGACCGTCGAAGGGCAGGAGCAGCACCGACGACAGTCCGTAGACGATAATTGCAAAGAAATTCTTGGCGTTGGCACCGAGGATTTTGAGGAAGAATCGGAGCATCAGCAGGACCTCCACGAATCCGAGGATAAAATACACCATGCGATACGCACGGTAGTTTTTGATCTGCATATTCACCGGCGGCTCCGAGGCGGGCTGTACCTGTATGCGATCGTCCATGGTGCGCACGGTATCACCTTGCGGATGAGCGTTCAACGTTAGGTGTTGGTGTGCTGCGCATCGCTTTCGATTTTTTACCTCTTCCGGCCTCCGGCAGTCGGAGGATGGATTGCGAGAGAGGGGTTGGGAGGAGAACCTCCCAATGAAAAAGAATCGCGGCTTGGCTGCGCGCGATTTTACGTGGAGCGGGTTACAGGAGTTGAACCATGTGTCTCCGGCGTGGAACGCCGATGTCCTAGCACTGAACGAAACCCGCATGTGACTCACTGGCGCGACGGATATTCTACAACTGTCTTTTTTCCCGCACCAGCCCCAAAGTGCGTCTTTTATGGCTTTCTGAAGAGATTTTCGGATACAGCCGGGTTTGACATTCATGCTCTGGCGGTGCTTGCAAAGACGTCCGTTACTGCCATAATCTCGCTCCCGCTCCGGGATATTTCCTTTTTGTTTCGCCATGAACACGAGTCATAACATCACTGATCATGTCGGCGACATGGAGCGCCGTGCTTCCGCTTTGGATGCACGCGATCCCGTGCATGAACGTTTGCACGACGCCAAGATGCGGTACCTCGGTGCTACCCAGGGAACGGAGAACATGGAGCTTGCTCTCCGCCAGCTCGCGCTCGTCTTGGAGGAAATCCATTCGCGCACGGCCCGTCTTGAGCTTCCGATGGAGGTGGCGTAATTCACGGACACACGTTCACGCCACTCGCAGCGAACCGCGCGAGCAACCGCGTCCGGGGTGTCGCACAGCGCAATGAGCAGTTCCAGAGCTTCGTCGCCACGGCGTCCCTCTTCTTCGTCCAGGTTCTTGCGCACCGCCGCCGCGACGGCACGGTAGCGCGGGTCTGCTTCGGTCAATGCGAGCGCCTGAGCTTCGAGCGTCGCCAGGTATTGCACGAACGCGGAACCGGTCTGGAGGCGGCTGCCGAAGCAGCGCTTCAGCGATGTGTTCGGCCAGCGTCGTCGGTTCGTCCGCGAGAGAACGCAGATAGCCGCCGGGACAGTGCCCGTGGAAATTGTTCAGGTTGTCCGGGCCGGCGGTGTCAGGGGGTTGCATGGGTACCCGATCTTACGCATCCGGCCGGGCCGGGGGAATGGCAGGAACCCCGGAATACGCTAGAGTCCGCCTGATGACCCCCGCCTTTCTCACCGGCATTGTCGGATCGCTTATTCTCGTCATTGGCGCGGCGTTGCCCGGGGGCCGCCCCAGCCACCCGACACGCTCGGCCAAGAACTGGTTCCTCAGCGTGGGCGCGGCGATCATGTTCGTCTATTCCATCCTCAACTACCAGTCCGGCGCGCCGGTGTTTTTCGTTCTGCTCGAATTGCTCGTGGTGGTTGCCAGCGCTCTGCTGATGCTGAATGTGCGCGAGTCCGTGGCCGATGCAATCATTCTTATTGTCAGCGCGCTGCTCGTCGCGTGGTCGCTGACGCTCTTCGCGGGCTACGACACCCTGGTCTTCATCGCGGGACTCACGGGGGTGGCCATCGGCTATGTCGCCGATGCAGGCAGCTTCCGCCGGGAGTTGGCGCTCTGTTTGGGGAGCGGGCTGATCGCGCTTTTCAGCTTTATCACCGGCACGTGGGTATTCTTTTGGCTCAACGTGTTCTTCTGCATCTTCTCCGCGTATCACGCTCTTGCCGCGCTTGTGCGCAAGGCGTCGTGATCCGCGTCACTTTTTCTCCTCCCGCCATGCGCTCCAAGCTCTTCGCCGTCCCGCCCTTGCTCACGTTGCTGTCCGCCTGTGCACCGTCCCAGCCCGTCGCCATGACGGACACCATGGCATCGTCATCACCCGCATCCTCAACGCCCCGCGTGAGCAGGTCTGG
Organism: uncultured Candidatus Peribacteria bacterium; assembly: GCA_964460365.1. Lineage (GTDB taxonomy): Bacteria > Patescibacteriota > Gracilibacteria > Peribacterales > Peribacteraceae > DAISLF01. The sequence continues at coordinate 52,837 of CAYWPL010000001.1, forward strand.
AAAGCCTGGACCGAACCTGAACAGATGAAGAAATGGTGGGGCCCGAAGGATTTCACCGCCCCGGTCATCAAGCAGGACCTGCGCGTCGGCGGCAGGTATCTCAACGCCATGCACGGTCCTGCCGGTTCCGAATTCGATAAAGATCTGTGGAGCACCGGCGTCTATAAAGGAGATCATTCCGATGGAGAAAATCGTCGCCACCGATCACTTCGCCGATGAACAGGGTAACGAGGTGTCTCCCAAGGACTATGGCATGCCCGGCGAATGGCCGGAGGAGATGATCGTCACGGTGACCTTCGAGGATGCCGGTCCCGGCAAAACAAAGCTCACTCTGTTGCACACCGGACACTCCGCCGACATGGCTGACATGGCCACCGCCGGCTGGAACCAGTCGCTCGACAAGTTCGAGGCGATCCTCTGATACACTCTGCTTTCTATTTCTCTTTTCTCCCTTCCCATGATCAAGCAGGCAACACTCCAGGACATCACGCTGCTGCTCACCCGTCTGGCCACAGCGGCGATCTTTATCTACGCCGGCGTGGCAAAGTTCTTCGTCTGGGGCGGCCCGGTCGAGGGCATGCCCGAAGCCATGGTGTGGCTCACCAAGTTGCTGTCTATTGTCGAGCCCCTTGGCGCCGTTGCGCTTCTTGCCGGCTACCTCACCCGCTGGGCGGGCGCGGGCCTGACGCTCATCATGTTCGGTTCGCTCTTCTTCGTGTACTTCATGTTCAAGGCTCCGTTCTTCACGGGCCAGACGGGCACTGGTATGGACTACAACGTTCTGCTGATGGTGACGTCGCTGGTGCTCGCAGTCTACGGCGGCGGAAACTGGTCCGTGGATGCCCTCCTCGCCCGCAAGAAGTAATTCTTTTCTCTTTCTTAGCATCATGAGCGCCGAGAACACCGCGGACCGGGAAGTCGTCCTGAGCCGCCTCATCAACGCCCCGCGCGACCGCGTCTGGTCGGTGTCCACGGAGCCGGATCAGCTGGAGCAGTGGTGGGGTCCGGACGGCTTCTCCATCACCACGCACGAGATCGACGTGCGGGTGGGCGGCATCTGGCGCTTCATGATGCACGGCCCGGACGGCCGCGATTATCCCAATTGGATCAGGTTCACGGAACTCACCAGGCCCGAGCGCATCGCGCACGATCACGGCGCCGATGACGATACGGTCCACTTCCGGGCCGTCATCACGTTCGAGGATCAGGGCGGCAAGACGCTGCTGACCATGCGCTCAGTCTTCCCGACCGCCGAGGCGCTCCAGCATGTCGTCAAAGAACACAACGCCATCGAGGGCGGCAAGCAGACGCTCGGGCGGCTGGCGGAGTACGTGGAGGGCAAATAGGCTCGCACGCGTTGGCGCCTGTTCTCCGGAACGGGCGTTTACGCCTGTGGCGGCATACGCTCCAGCAGCGTTTTGCCGGTTCTTTTGAATTCCATAACAAGAGCGTGAAGCACCATCAGCCCGCCTTCGGCATGGGCCAGATACCGTTCCCGTTGCTCAGTAGGCAGTTCGGCATTGCTGGCGTGACCGATAAAATCCGCATGCCTCAGGAGCAGTTGTGCGTCGTTCAGCCAGCCCTCGACGGCTTCGCGTTCTTTGCCTTGCAGTTGCTCAATTGGAGTGAGGGCGTTCGGCGGCCGGATGCTGTCCATCGCCTCAGCGGTCTGGCTTGCAAGTTCCGTGACGGCGGCGAGACGCGATTCAAAGTCGTTCATTGTGCTGAGGATACCGGATTCGACAATTTCTTGGCCATCTTGATGACCGTGATCTTCGGATTGTGCGCATCGACGGTTTCTTCGACGACGACGTATCCGTGCCTCAGGTAAAAATCCCGCGCCGTGATCGTGGAGTACAGATACACCTCCTCGCGGCCCTGTTCGAGCATCGATGCTTCGGCGACTTCCAGCAGGCGCGAGCCGACGCCTTCCCCCTGATAGTCCTTGTGCGTGTACAACCGGGACAGCTCATTGTCGTCCAGTGTGTGATCGCAGAAACCCAGCAGCAATTCATCCATGCGTTCTCTGGTGACGGCCACCCATCGTTTCACTTCGGCCGCGGTCTTCCGGATGCGTTCTGCATCGACTCTGTTCGCCCAGTTGTCGATTACATCCGGCGGGTAATCTCTCGCATTGACCGCGATAATGGTTTCGCGCCGCAACGTCGCGATTCCTTCTGCATCACTCTCTATCGCAGGACGTATGAGCATGAATGCAAAATAGATTAAAAAGCCTATTTGTCAATATTTAGGAGGAGCTGAGGAGAGCGATGTGCAGTTAGGAATTGCCTTTAGCGGGTTACTGGAATCCAGTACAACCAAGGCAGGTGCTTCTAGGAGTTCGTGTGTGCAAATGTTATGATCCGATTCTTCCCCCCCAATACGCATGCTACAAGACTTCAGGGACTTCGCCATGAAGGGAAATGTTATTGATCTGGCGGTGGGTGTCATCATTGGAAGTGCGTTCGGCAAGATTGTTTCTTCCCTTGTGGGAGACGTTCTTATGCCGGCAATCGGACTGCTCTTCGGCAAAGTGGATTTTTCCGGCCTTGCGATCACGGTTGGCAGCTCCAGTATCAAATATGGAATGTTCATTCAGTCTGTTATCGACTTTGTCATCGTTGCTTTCTGTATCTTCATTGCCATTAAACAGCTTCAGCGATTCAAGAAGAAGGAAGCCCCTGCCGCTGCCCCTGAAATCTCCGCGGACGTGAAGCTACTGACGGAAATTCGTGACATTCTCAAGAAGTGATCTTTGAGTCGTGCTCTGAGTATTTCTTCTCCCGCATTCCATGGTCAAAGAAATCAGCAACTGGCGCCGCAGTAAGAAGGTCCGGCTGGTCATTATCGGTGTGCTTCTCTTCATTGCGTTGATGTTGGCGATTTTCGTGCAGAAAGTCCGTGTGCTCATGATCGGCGTCATTGTGATGCTTCTTGTTGCACTGGGGCTTGAGATGAAGGATACGGATTATGATCTGGGGAAGATGATCAAAACGGGGTCGGTCTCGGAGTCCCGCATCAAGCGGGATGAAGAAGGCAATCTTGTCATGGGAACCATGTGCGGTGATGCAGTCTATAACTGTGACGATTTTACAACACAGGCAGAGGCTCAGGACGTGTACGAATACTGCAAATTCGGAAAGTCGAATGATCCACATCGTCTCGACGGAGACGATGATGGCATTGCTTGCGAGAGCCTTCCTGCCCAGGCCAAATAAGTCTTCCCATAGTATTTGCTGACACCCCTTAGTGGGAGGGGTTGGGAGACGCTTCGCGCTTCATTTTTCTTTTCTCCTCCGTACTCCGCACGTCAGATGAATTCTTGCACGAGAGGGGTTGGGAGATCCTTCTCCCAATGTAAAAAGTGCGGTTCGCTCGCGTAGCGAGCGCCGCTCCAGAATTTGCCCTTCGTAAAAGAACAACAACCAGTGTGGTTGTTCTTCGTTCTTTCCAGCATGCAAATTCTGGAGCTCGATATTAGAGGTTATTACAACCGCTTTTCTTCCTCCGCTGGCGGTATCGGTTCCATGCGTGACACCATGATCCCGTTTTCCGAGAGGCAAAGGGTTGCGGTGACACGGATATCGCGAAGGCCATGGAGGATTCTCACTTCGACAATGCGCACGGATTCCTTCCAGTCCTGGGCAAGATCCGTCCCCTCTATTTTCGTCAGCAGTGGCATTTCCAATTCAGCCGTCTGCGGCTGGTAAGAGGCATGAAATTGGCCGTAGATGCGACTTTGGTCAGACGCTTTGGAGAGAACATCCCGTAAGACGGCTTCAAATGCCGTCCTCGCCTCGTCTCGAACCTGCAGGATAACGGATTTGGGTTGCTGGACGTTCGGGTTCCAAAGTGGCCAGCGCAGGCGCGCTCTTTTTTCCGAAGCATGTTCTCTCAGGAAATCCGCAGGGGACTGTTTTCCTGAATGGACGATATACGGCAGCAGCGGTTTCCGCGTCAGAGGGGCTGTCGAGAAATGTCCGTTATGATCCAGGAAAGGCCTCGTATCCAGCGAGAAAAAATCATTTTGTTCGTCAGCCAAGACTTCTGCTGCAAATTGCCGAGCATATTCCTGCGGAATTCCTTCCGCGAAGCGAATGCCCTCGACTTCATACGATTGTTCCTCGGCAGAGCGAGGAGGATTTGTCATTCGCTGAATGAGATGCTCCAAATTGTTCATAGTGCAATAGTATTGACATAATTCAATATATAAATATTCTTGTCAAGATGAATACCGTCGAGAAACCGTCGAAAGGCCTACGCGACTTGCTGACCGAAGAAGCTCGTCAGGAATTTGCTGCTCAACTTCCAAACCTGCTGCAAGGTAAGCGATCGGATGTGTTGCACCGACTCCGGCTTGCACTGGGACGCATCTCGCGGCATCGACCGATAAGCGCTGAAGTAGATGGCTCGATGACAGAGATCTATCGAATCATTGAGCAGCAAGAAGGAGACCAACAGTCCGAATCTTTTTCGCTGGATCAACAGGAAACTATTCGTACCGCGATATTGCAGCTTTTTCTTTCCGAAGAGGATGTCGAGAAGCCGCAAGAGGAGGAGATAGTGGAATATACGGAAACGGAGCGGATGTCACCCGAAGAAGCATTTCTCTCCGCCATCGATGAAGATTTCGACGATGATACTCCGCGTTTGATATATGCGGATTGGCTGGAAGAACAAGGAGGTCAGGATCAAATAGATAAGGCGACCTTCATTCGAGCGCAGATTGAGTTGGCGCGCGTTGGACCGGGCGACGCTCCGAAGCCTGTATTACAACGATGTGCTGACCGCTTGCAGCAGAAATGGCAAAGGAAATGGATACCAGAAGGATTCCCAGGTGAAGACCGATGGTTCGTGTTCCGCAGAGGATTTCTCGACGACATTCATCTGAGCAACAGGCAATTCGTGCAGGAGGCAGAATTTCTGAGTTCCCAATTACCTCGGATTGCAAAGCTCTATGCGCAGGAAACCGATCTCCATCTGCTCGCCACAGCACCTCATCTTGAACGGGTCCATGCTCTCGATCTGTGGCGTAGCAATGTCAGGGAAGCACTGCCTGCACTGATCCGATCTCCGCACGCGGGCAATCTGCGATCTCTCGATCTGCATTGCCTGTACGGAGACGAGTTCATGCGGGCATTCGCGGATTCTCCGATCCACGATCTGCAATCGTTCCGTTCACACGGATATGGGACTTTCTCGATCGAAGGCGTGCGGGCACTGGCGCAATCAGAGAAGGTCAAGAATATGACAAAGCTGGATCTGGGACATGTCGGTGTAGGGACGGATGGCATACGGGCGCTGTTGGAATCTCCACATCTCCGGAAGCTGACATCGTTGAGCCTCGACTGTTGCGGCATTGACCCGGAAGCGGTGCGAACGATGCTGGAGATCGGCATCCCGGAATCATTGGTTTCTCTCGCGTTGCGTGGGCGCGATCTGCGCATGGACGGTCTCCGTACGCTTTTGCATTCTCCGCGTCTGCGACAGATTCGCACGCTCAGCCTGAATGATCTTTGGGTTGAACAGGGGTCGGAACATTTGTTTGCGGAAGCAGAGCATCTGCAGAATCTTGTAAATTTACATCTGCACGCGAGTTCTTGGCAGGCTCCTCAGCTGCAAGTTTTCGGCTCATCTCCTCATCTGCAAAATCTTCGGCACCTCAATCTCTCCCAGACAAATTTCAAGAATGAAGGGGTATCTGCGCTCGCAGCTTCAACTGCATTCAGGAATCTGATCTCTCTTGATCTGAGTCATTGCGACATGACTGCTGATGGAGTGCGTGCACTCATGCGTTCGGAAAATTTTCCTCGCCTTGTGCACCTGAACATTCGCGGCTGCCTGGATCCGAGCCAGCTGCCGTTCATTGATGAACTGATCGGCATGTTGCAGCGTGGATGCATGCCCTCCCTGCGGGTTATGACGGGAGGAGAGGTGATAACGAGCAGGGTTCAACCCGTCCTCGATGCGCGCGGTGCATGATCTTGCTTGCACGGTAAACCCCGCAGCTATCCATGCCACGGGGTTTTTCACAGGAACGATCTGTTGTTACGTGAGTTGCAAGAGGCCATTCATGAACCGCACGAACGCCTCGGCAGCCTGCCTGTTCGTCGCCACAATGCCTTTCTGCTGGAAGTGATGGCGGACGTAGGGAGGCCGCGAGCCGCCGGTTGTGGATGCGATGATCCCCTGGAACCTGCGGCTTTCGAGCCATTCGTACACGGTTGTGCCCGTCATGCCCTCGGCCATCATCTCATCGAGGAGAATGACATTGGCATGGAGCGGAATCACAGGCATACCCTTCTCCTGGAGGACGGCCTCGACTGAGACACCGGGCCACACGTCCAGGATGCGCTTCATGCCGTCCATCATCGTCGGCTCATCATCCACGATGGCGACGAGGAGGTTCCGCTTCGGCAGGAGCATGTGCACGCCGAGTATCGGGAGCGCACCCGCGAGGTCGAAGTGCCTCGTCTCCGCCTGGTACGTGCCGTTCTGCAGCTCCCAGATGAGATGGATGATCTCGATGAGGTTATGGGGAGCGGCGAGATCGATGCACGGCGGGAAGAGGTAGCGCTGGGCGGCGGCATAGTCCTGGCCGCGTAAGTTCTTCATGTCGTGGCGGAGCGTGCCGAGCGCGGAGTGCGACTCCCGGCCATGCAGCGCGATCACGCCGCACACCTGACCGCTGAAGATGGCCTGGAGCAGATTGGAAATCCGCTCGTAGCCCCTGTAGCGCGGGGCCGGGTTATTGCTCACGCCGAGGCTCTGAACCAGAGCCGCCACGACGCGGGGCATGGGCGAGTAGAGCGCGACGTGCTTTCCCTCGATTGGGTCAGGAGCAGGCGCTTCCTGCTCTCCGCCCTCGTAGCACTCCTCCGGGATGAGGCGCTCCTGCTCGCCGATGTAGCGGGCGAGGAAGTTCCTGCCCTGGAGGAGGATGAGGATTGCCTCGCGCCAGGTTTCCTGCCGCTCGGGCAGGATTCTCTCGATTTCGCGGTCGAGATTCGCGATCTCGGCACGGATCCATTCGGTCGTCCGCGCCGAAGGATCCTTGCGGTCGAAGGCTTCCTTGATCGCCTGGAATTCCTCGTCGCTCAGACGCCAGTCCCTTGGTGGCATGATCGTCATAGTCAGCTCCTTTCGAATGAGTGTCTTGAGTGTTGTCTCGTTCCTGTGAATGAACATCCAAGCAGTGTTGCTCATCATGAGCCGTGCCTGGTAAATGATAATTTACATCATATGTGTTTTTGGTCAAATAAATGCAACGAGATCGCTCACTATGGGAGCTTATTCGGAACTGCGATCAGACTCTGCCAAATGTTTCGATACAAATGCACGGCCGGAATGTGATTTGAGATATCTTTCAAATTCCTCCGCCTGACAACGACTCTTGAAAGAAGCGCACATGCGTAACCTCCAGGGTCTGAATTTATTCGTATGAGTACTCTTTCCTGCATTGTGTTCGGCCAATCGACGTTTCATGTTATTGGTAACACCTACATACCAATGAGGAGTTCTCATCGATTCAAGAAGATAAGCAATGTGCATGTATTACTGATACTCCACATTCAAAATGGAATCTCCAGTCAGAAATAATTCTGGAATATTGGATCTATATTTTGGCTTTGAGTAAGGAAGAATATGGTTCTATCTCTATCTAGAACGCCCGGCTTCGCGCGGCTCCGTTTGCGAACTACGCCGACACACCCGGCGTTGTCCTATTCTGTTGAGTCAGCGAAACCTCGGCGTAGCCCGCAGGCGAAGCCGGGTGGAGCGGGTAACGGGAATCGAACCCGTGTCCTCAGCTTGGAAGGCTGATGTACTACCATTGTACGATACCCGCGGACCGCCAAATCGTATCATGCGGCAGATGGATGCGGAAGGATCGTCAACCCACGCCCAGCGTCTTCCTGATCTTCGCGTCCGACGGCTTGTTCCACGGATTGCAGGACAGCACCCGGCGGATGGTTAGCGCCGATCCGACGATTGCGCCACGTTTGTCCAGAACCTTGATCGCATGCATCGAACATGTCGGTTCGTGGCGGCAGTACCCGTGCGGATACAGGTTCTTCAGGGGGCCATGGTCGGGCGACAGGGTCGCCTGGTAGACCCGCACTAGGCCGATCAGGAGCGCGCGTGGCAGCCGGAGGAGGGGAATCGCATGCTTTACCATCAAACCGTGAACAACAAAATTGCTCTTGAGTATACCCCCCGGTATCCTAGAGATGAAGAGTTCTTCTGCCCAAATGGAAATGACCATCGATCTCGGCACGTTTACCGCCATCCTCTACGCATTGGTCGGAGTAATGCTGATCATTGTGCTGTATCACATCCTCTTCATCGTGGTGGACGCCCGCAAGATCGTCCGCCGGTTTGAGGACATGACCTCGCAGGTGGAGACCGTGATGCTCAAGCCCCTTGCCATTGCTGATCAGGCGTTCCAGTGGCTGATGGACTACGTCGAACACTGGCACAAGAACCGCCCCGCCAAACATCATCACCGCAAACGCGATGACAAGGTCGTTGACGCGGAGTAAATCCAGGACCAGGGCGGCACACTCCTCCAATCGGGAGCCCATTTGCACGTCGCTCGAATGTTTGCAGGCGAGCATCGACCGGCTATCGGGAGAGTATCCGATGGTGTTCAACCCCGGTCGCAACCTGCTCTTCACGTATCTGCGCGGCATCGTCTACGGCCTCGGCGCCATCACGGCAGTGGCCATCGTCATTCCGCTGCTCGTCGCGATCCTCCAGCAGATCCAGTGGGTGCCGCTCCTCGGGAATTTCGTACAGGACGTTCTGGTACGCGTCGAAGAGACGCGGATACGCTGAAAACCCCCCGACGACGATTCTCAGAGGATCGGCTGACGGTCGATGAACACGCGGATGAAGATGCGCTGCACGACCTCCACCGACGATTCGAGGATATGGAGCAGCAAGGCGTTCAGTCGGCGGATCTGCGCGTAGAAGTTGTTCATGCGGTAGGCGCAACCAGGACGGCTCGACCGTGCAGCGACTTTGGCCTGACGGTTGAGCTTCTTCACTTCTTTGATGATGTGTTCCTCCAGGCGCTTCTTGATGACGACCTCGCCGGGCATGCTGTCGATGGCCTGTTGTCGCGCCGATGCCGCCTTGGCCGCAGCCGATCCCTGGCCGCCCGCCGCTCCGCCCGCGCCGCCGAGATCCCCCGAAGCGTCTTCGCCCGTGCGTTCGCTGACGCGCGCATTGAGGTTCTCAAATGTCTCAAGGAGCTTGCTCAATTCGGCCAGCTTGGCCGGCTGCTTGACCACGAGCTTCTGCGTCTCGACCGACGACACGGTCGTCAGGCCCTTTTCCGGTGAAGCGAGTGCGGTTGTCATGACAGGACTATTGTCTCTCTTTTTGGCTCAAAAGTCAATAAAAAGCCGATTGGAGGTTGTTTAGAGGGTCCGGGCGATGCTGTACACGGCGAGCCCGGCGCCCTATCGTTGCGCCCATGAGCGACCGCACCATCTTCCGCCCTTCGACTACGCTCAGGGTGGATTGTCGCTCCGATTCCATTCAGTTTTTGCACTATGTCTGACCGCACCATCTTCCATAAAATTTTGGACAAAGAGATTCCCGCGACCGTCGTCTACGAGGATGACGACGTGCTCGCGTTCAAAGACATCCATCCCAAGGCGACGACGCACCTGCTGTTCATCCCCAAACATTTCGTCGCGTCTATCGCTGACGTCGAGCCCGCGACCGCGCACCTGCCGGGCATGCTCATACTCAAGGCCCAGGCGTTCGCGGAAAAGAAGGGGATCCGCGGATACAAACTCACGTTTCATGTCGGCAAAGAAGGCGGGCAGGAGGTGCCGTATCTGCATCTGCATTTCATGACGGAGCAGACATTGCCCTCCTGAAGACATGCTGAACCCGACCTCTCACACGAAGAAGAGAGGTCGCGCCTCATCGCAAAAGCCGGACCACGGGGGAGCCGGCTTTTAGTTTAACTGCTGCGGAGAAACTCACGCCTCGTAGCCCGCCTTTTCCGCCTCCTCGGCGGTGGCGAATTCGACGCGGTTGTCGTCTTTGATCTTCTTGGCGGCGGCGCTGGAGGCCGGGTAGTACTTCTTGCCGGTCTTGGAGGCGACGAAGCCCGTGGCGTCGTTGTCTGCGGCTTCTGTGTCCTTGGCGTCGTCTGGAGTCTCCTCTTCGCCGGCCGCTTTGCGGGCCTCCTCTTCCTCGCGCTCCTTTTTGAGGCGCTCCATCGTCTCCTTGTCGATCGGCTTGAGAGCCTTCACAGAGAGGCCGATGCGGCGTTCGTCGACGTCGATGTTGATGACCTGCGCATCGACTTTCATGCCGATCGTGAGCACCTCGCCCGGATCCGTCACCTTGTGGTGTGCGAGCTCCGTCAGGTGGACCAGACCGTTGATGTCCTTCTCGAGCTTGAGGAAGGCGCCATAGTCGGCGAAGCGCACGACCGTGCCCTGCACTTTCTTGCCGACCGGGTAGCGCTCGGCGATCTCCTCCCACGGATCCTTGGTCATCTGCTTGATCGAGAGGCTGAGCTTCTCGCCGTCGACTCCGATGACCTTCACCTTCACCCTGTCGCCGACCTCTGCGTACTCGGCGGGATTCTTGACGTGGCCCCAGGCGATCTCGGAGATGTGGACGAGGCCCTCCAGTCCCTCGAAGGCGACGAAGAGTCCGAATTTGACGATGCCGCTGACCATACCCTCCTTCTCATCGCCGATGTGCAGCCCCTCGAGCGCCTTGGCGCGCTCCTCGGCCATGGCCTCGCGCTCGGAGACGACGATCTTTCCGGCGTCTTCGTCCATCGTGATGATCTTCACCGTGAAGGTGTGACCCACGAACTTCTGGAGGCGGTTGATGATCTCGGAGGCGTCGGCGTTGTTAACGCGCGGGTAATTGACCGGCGCGAGCTGGGAGACGGGGAGGAAGGTGCGGATGCCGTCGATGTTGGCGAGGAGTCCGCCCTTGTTGGCCTCCTGGGCCACGAACTTCATGGTGGCGTCGGTCTCCACCTGGCGGTGGAAGCGGTCCCAGGCCTTCTGCTGGCTGGCCATGCGGAGACTCAGCACGATCATGCCTTCGTCGTTCTCCTCTTCGAGCACGAGAGCCGAGACGTCATCGCCGACCTTGAGTTCCTTGAACGTGTTGAACGAGTCGCGGAGCTCGCGGCCCGAGACGATGCCGGTGGCCACGCCGCCGATATCGAGAAGAAGCTTGTTCTTGCCGCGGAAAACAACGGCGCCCTCGACGAGCTCACCGGGTTTGACGCGCAGGACATCGGGGGATTCGCGGAGCAGTTGCTCCATCAGTTCGTTCTGCTGTTTCTTGATTGCGACCTTGGATTTTGCCATAAAAAAGATTGGGTGCAGGAGGGAGAAATAGGGGAGACGCGACTGTCCCTGCACGAGCAACAGCGAGTCAGGAGGATTGTACGCGAATGGGAGAGATTGTCAAAAGAGGACGGACGAGGTTCGAAGGGCAGAAAGTGTGAAGGTGTGAACGTCAGCAGGGCAGCAGGTTTGGTGATTTCACAAGTACAGACCTCACTGCCTTTTTGCCCTTCCGCACTCCAGACCTCTTTTATAGCACCGTCCGGTCCACCTTCAGGTTCTCGTCACCCGGCAGCTTCTGCTCCTGGCTCGTCTGCGGGTTGTAGATCTGGTAATAGAGCTCGATCAGCTCGTGCGTGCTCATGCGGCGGCTCGTGAGTCCGATGTTCTCCAGGCCGCTTTGCACAAGTGTCACGCGTTCCTGCAGCGCGCGGCTGCTACGCGCGAACTCGTGGTTGCGCTGGCTGGCGCGGGAAGCCGAATCATCAGGAGAGAGCCAGCCGAAAAACTGCTCGATGAGCGTCTTGTGATGCGGGCTCATGTCTAGCGGCACGATCACGTAGAAGCGTTTCTGCATGATGTCCGCGACGTCGATAAGCTTCTCAATGAACTCCGCATAGGAGAACGTCTGGTTCTTGAGCAGCTCGTTCTTCTGGGAGTCGGCGATCTTGCGGAGCTGCGCCAGGTACGGATCGATGTTCATCTTCGTCGACCGGACGACGATCTGCAGTGGGAAGCTCAGCGTGTTCACGAACGCCTCGTACCCGGCGATGATGCCTTTCTGTTCCGTCTCACTCTTCAGGTTGAAGTTGAGCGCCTCGACGAGCAGCACCGCGCGCAGGCCGCCGTTCTTGAGGATGACGGCATCGTTGCGGATCTCGGCAATGGGCAGGAACCTCTGCGTGGAGACGAGCGAGGACTTCTTGCGCTGCCGGACGGTGCGGGCGGGGCTGAGGGGACTCACTGGGCCTTGGGGGAGAAGACATCACGGAACACGGAGAGATCGGAGAACGTTGCGGGGCCGCCCTGTACGCGCGGGGGGGTGCCGTCCACGGCGATCTTGCCGGGGTCCACGGCGCGGGGTGCTTCGCGCACAGGCACGGCGGCTTCGGTATCGGTCTCGGCGACGGGTGCGGTCTGTTCCTCCGCCTGTGCGGCAGATATGCCTTCGGGCATCGTGCGGTCGACGATGGAACTCAGTTCGCGGATGCTCGTGCGGTTCTTCTCCGCCTCGCGGTTGCGCTGCTCGACCTTGGCCGGGTCCTCCTCCTTGGGCGCGGCGGACGTGCGGATGTTGATGGTGATGCCGCGGCGCGGGCCGAAGGTACGGATGGGCGCTTTGTTCATTTTCTCGATCAGTAAGAAGCAGATCTTCATCAGCGTCAGGTCATTGACCTTGATGAGCGCGAAGAGCGCCGTGATCGCGGCGGGCGTCCAGGCGATGATCGTGGAAACGAGATCGACGTGGCCCGTGGCCTTCTGCATCGTGGCGTAGATAGCGTAACTGAAACCGCCGCCCAGTGTCATGATGATGGTCTGGCGCAGGGTGAGGGGACCGACGATGCGGTCCTCGATGTAGACGTTCTGCGGGATTTTGACGGGGTCAATCGACATGTGTTTTTGGGTTCGGAGACATCGGATCAGTATACCATAAAACACCCGGCGGAGTCCATGCGGGGCTGGTTGTAAGAATCGGGAGTACCGCAAAAACGGCAACAGGTGAGTGTCGCCGTTCCGAAGTCGTTTTCAGGGTCAGGCCATGGCTTTCTCTTTCTGCGAGACAGCCTGTTTTTCGCCTTCCCCATGCAGGAACTCGAGTTGGTCTTTGCCCTTGAGGACGACGTTGATCGTGTCGCCGGGGCTATAGATTTCTTTGAGTATATGCTCCGCGATCTCCGCTTCCAGGCGCTCCTGGATGACGCGGCGGACCGGGCGGGCGCCGTATTCCGGGTCAAAACCTTCCTCTGCGAGCAGCGCGACGACTTTGCTGTCCACGTCCAGCGCGTACTCCTGCTCTTTGAGGCGTGCGGTCAGCTGGTCGATATGCATGCGGACGATCTTGCGAATGTGCTGCTGGTTGAGCGCGTTGAAGACGATGATGTGATCGACGCGGTTCAGGAACTCCGGACGCAGGTGCTCCTTGAGTTCGCCGACAACCTCTTTGCATTTCTCCTCGTAGGCGGCCTTCTCGCCCTTGGCTTCCTCTTCGAGCTTGAAGCCGATGCGGGCGGCCTGCTTCGTGAGCTTCTCAGCGCCGATGTTGCTGGTCATGACGATCACGGTGTTCGTGAAGTCGACCTGCTTGCCCGTGGCGTCCGTGAGCATGCCGTCCTCTAGAATCTGGAGGAGGATGTTGAAGAACTCGGGGTGCGCTTTCTCGATCTCATCAAATAGAATGACCGAGTAGGGCTTGCGGCGGACCGCTTCCGTGAGCTGGCCGCCCTCCTCGTAGCCCACGTAGCCGGCGGTGGCGCCGACGAGGCGGGAGACGTTGTGGCGCTCCATGAACTCGGACATGTCGATCTTGATCAGCGCGTCCTCGCGGTTGAAGACCTCTTTGGCGATGGTGCGCACGAGCTCCGTTTTGCCGACGCCCGTGGGGCCGAGGAACAGGAACGAACCGATGGGGCGCTTCTCGTCGCTGATGCCGACGCGGCTGCGGCGGATGGCGCGGGCGACCTTCTTGATCGCCTCGTCCTGACCGACAATGGACTTGCGGAGCACGAGCTCCAGGTTCGTCAGGCGCTTGGCTTCGTTCTTCATCAGCTTGGTCACGGGGATGCCCGTCATGCGGCCGACCACCTGGGCGATGTCGTCCTCGGTGATCTGCATCGGCGTGCGGCGGTCGCCGTCCTCGGCGCTGCGCATGTCGTCGAGCTTTTCGCGGAGCTGCTGCTGTTCCTGCTTCATGCGGAGGGCCAGGTGGTACTTCTGCTCGCGCACGGCGGTCTGCTGCTTCTGGAGCAGCTGCTCAAGCTTCTCCTCGGTCTTCTTGATGTCCGGGGCGGCCGTGGTGTTCTGCAGGCTCTTGCCGGCGGCGGCCTCGTCGAGCACGTCGATGGCCTTGTCGGGCAGGTAGCGCTCCGTGATGTAGCGCTTGCTGAGCTGAACGGCGGCCTCGATGGCGCCGTCGGTGATGTTGAGGCGGTGGAATTGCTCGAAGCTCTCCTTCACGCCGTGCAGGATCTTCACTGCGTCTTCGGCGGAGGGCTCGTTGACCATGATCGACTGGAACCGGCGCTCGAGAGCGCGGTCCTTCTCCACGGTGCGGAACTCGTCCACGGTCGTCGCGCCGATCACGCGGAGCGTGCCGCGGCTGAGGGCGGGCTTGAGGATATTCGCGGCGTCCAGAGAGCCTTCGGCGGCGCCGGCTCCCACGACGGTGTGGATCTCGTCGATGAACAGAATGATGCTGTTCTCGCTCTTGGCGGCCTCCTTGATGATATCATCGAAGCGCTGTTCGAACTCGCCGCGATACTTGGTGCCGGCGACGAGCGAGCCCATGTTGAGGACCAGCAGGCGCTTGTTCTGGAGAGCCGGAGGAACGGTGCCCGCGGCGATGCGCTGGGCGAGACCCTCGACGATCGCCGTCTTGCCGACGCCGGGTTCGCCGATGAGGACCGGGTTGTTCTTCGTCTTGCGGTTGAGGATGCGCACGAGGCGCTCGATCTCGGAATCGCGTCCGATGATCGGGTCGATCTTCTTCTCTCTCACCTTGGCGATGAGGTCGTCGGTGAAGTAGTCGAGGACGGGTGTCTTGCTCTTGCCCTCGCTCTTGGCTCCGCCTGCGCGGCGCTTCATGGGCTCGCCGGGCGCGCCGCCCGGGGCTCCGCCGGATTCTCCGCCGGGACGGTCCTGGCCGGGCTGCATGCCCACGATCACGCCCTGGAGGCCGTGGAAGAAGGCCTCAAGCGACTGCTCGAGGTTGCGGTTCTGCTGCTTGAACGTGTTGATCTGGCCGAACATCTCCTCGACGCGGCTCTTCAGATCCTCCGGATCGACCTGCATGTTCTCCAGTAGGAGCGTCGCGGCGTTCTTGCCCGTGGAGACGAGCGAGTGGAGCAGGTGCTCCGTGCCGACGTTGGCGTGGCGGAATTTGTGCGCGGTCATGACGCTCTGCTCGATGACAGTGTGCAGGAATGTGGAGAGGCCGTGCTTCACATGCTGGCCCTCGGCGTTCGGCGTGGTCATGGCCTTCAGGAGAATGCGGACGTTCTCCTGCGTGACGCCGGCTCCCGTGAAGATCGAGAAGCCCAGCGACTTGGGGATGCTGAGGAGGCCGAGCAGCAGGTGCTCGGTGCCGATGTAGGGGCTCTTCATGTTCTTCGCCTCCTGCTCGGCGATCTGTAGGGCGAGCTTGGCGTTGGGTGTGAAACGATCAAACGGATGCATGGGTAGTGGGAAGGGAAAGCGATCCATGGATTTAGCACTCTATTTCCGCGAGTGCCAGGTGTCCAGAAAGATCAGGACATTTTAGTCGAAGAGGCGGGAAAACACACGGGGAGATGAGGGCATCACACAACGCTCACAGTCTACTTTGTATACGAAATGTGAACAGAGTTTTCCTCTTGCTCTAGAGCCCAAACACGAAAAAAGATTGATCAGCTAATGACAAACTACACATCGCGAAAGGAGATGCGGTGCGTTGCGATGAATGTTCTTGCTTCAGAATGACCACTAATCTTTGCACACTCATTTCTGCGGCGCCGCGGGGTGGGGAAGCGTGGTGCCGTGCTTGTGCGTGCGGTGGAGACGCCAGTCTTCCAGGAAGAGCGAGACGATGGCGGTCATGGGAATCGCGAGGATCAGGCCGAGCACGGGGTTCACGACATCGGGGAAGCTCATGCCCGCGAGCATCGCGAACATCACCGCAACGGGCGAGAGGCCGATCGTGCGCTTCATGATCAGCGGAACGAGCAGGTTGTTCTCGCACCACTGCACCACGTAGTAGACGGCCAGGATGACGAGTCCCCACACCGGTCCCTGCTGCGTGGAGCCGATGATGATGGCGGGGATGGCAGCGAGGAGCGGTCCGACGACCGGAATGAATTCCGTGAAGCCTGCGAGGATCGCCAGCGTCAGCGCATATGGCATCCGCAGGATATTGAGCGCGAGGAACACCATGGCGCTGACGCTCAAGCAGAGCAGCAGCTGGCCGCGGATCCACTGCGCCAGCTTCCACTGGATCGCCTCGGACTTGTCGGCGACGTACGTGCGGTAGTTCCACGGCAGGAAGCCGCGCATCCAGGGCACGATCTTGTTCTTTTCCAGCTGGAAGAAGAACGCGAGCACCAGGATCAGCATCAGGTTCAGGACGAAATCCACCACGGAGCCGGCGAGTTGTGTGATCAGCTGCAGCGATCCCTGTGGTGTGGAGAGCACGCTCTCGCCGAGCTTTGTCAGTGCGGCGGTGTAGTCGGTGATCGAGAGGCTGCGCAGTGTATTCTGCATGAAGACGGACATGCGCAGGTTGGCTTCCGGTGAGAAGAACGGCAGCGAGACCATCGGGTCCGCAAGAAAATTATTGACCTGCGTGCCGAGGTACTCGCCGATCTGCTGGATCTGGCTCGCAAGCACCGGGATGAGCGACACGAAGAGGAACACGAGCAGGAACAGCGCGATGAAGTAATGCAACACGATGCCGAGCGGACGCGGGATGCCGTAGCGGCGCAGCATGCCGACGCCCGGATCAATGATGGCTGCAATGAAGATTGCGAGCAAAACGATGACGAGCTTGTCTTTGAGTATGTAGAGCAGTACCACGCCGAGCGCGACGGCAAGCACTACCAGCGTCGCCTTGGCCACGCTGGACACAGAAATATCCACCTCCACTTCGGGCGCACGGTCGTGCGGCGGAGGCGGCTCCGGGGAGTGCCGAGGCGCCTCTTTCTTCGTGCCCTGGCTCAGCAGTTTCTGCGCTTTCTCTCCGAGGATACGCAGCGAGGTGAAGCTGCCGCCGGTCTGGGCTTTCTTCTTCTTGCTCATGAGGCGGGTCCGGCAAAGATCGCGCTCACCACCGTGTCGACGATCAGGAAGGCGAGCAGCGAGAAAATAAGACCGAGGATCGCGTTGGTCAGGCGGCCTTTGGCTTTCTGGTTGTCACCCGTGAGGCCGGAGAACGCCCACTCGTAACCCGCCCAGATGATCTCGATGAGACAGACGGTGCCGAGCAGCCCGAAGACGAGTTGGATGAGATAGCCCAAATAGAGCGGGATGCAGTCAAAGTGGAAGTCGCCTGTGATGAAGCTGCACCGGCCGATCATGCCGGAGGCCGGAATCACGCTTGGGACCAGCTGGGCCCCGACGGACGGCGCCCACACGGCAAGCGCGACCGCGAGGACGATGGGGAAGTGCATGTGCTTCATAGCGCGTGCATTCTGCGTCATGGACGGGGAGTGTGGCATTGTGTAAACGTCTTATTATTGAGCAATAGTGTGGTCCGGAATGCTTGCGGAGAGGACCTGTTTCTCCCAAAATAACACCGTTTTCGCTTTCCGCATCTTTTACCCGTGTCCGCCTTCTCCTGGTCATCGACCTCCCGCCCTATCGTCGCCCTCGCCCCGATGGCCGGCGTGACGGATGCGTCGTACCGCCAGCTCATCAAGCGGCTTGCGCCCGAGACGGTCGTGTACACCGAGTTCCTTTCCACCGACGCCATCCATTACGGCGGCAGGAAGACGATGCAAATGCTCAGCTTCGACGCCGAGCTCGAGCGGCCGTTCGTCGTGCAGGTGTTTGGCAAAGATCCCGAGCATTTTCTCTCCGCAGCAAAAGTGATTGAAGAGCTGGGTGCCGACGGCATCGATATCAACATGGGCTGTCCCGCCGCCAAAGTCGTCTCGTCGTGCCACGGTTCGGCGCTCATCCGCAATCCCGATCTCGCCGCGAGGCTGGTGGAGGCGACGGTGAAGGCCGTGAAGATTCCCGTCAGCGTCAAAACGCGCCTGGGCTGGGAGACGATCGATACGCTGATTCCGTTCTGCAAGCGCCTGGTCGACGCCGGGGCGCAGGCGCTGGCCATCCATGGGCGTCGCTATCACGACAAGTTCTCGGGCAAAGCCAATTGGGAGCCGATCTACGAGCTCAAGCGCCAGGTCTCGGTCCCCGTGATCGGCAACGGCGACATCGCCTCGGCTGCGGACGCGCTGGAGAAGATCCAGAACCTCGACGGCGTCATGGTCGGACGCGGGACGTTCGGCAATCCGTGGGTGATGCGCGATATCTGCGACGCGCTGCGCGCCCGCAAGACCGATCCGACTGCCGCGATCCGGTCGCCCTCCGTACTCAGTCTCAGCTTCGAGCAGAAGATCCCGATGATCCTGGAGCATTGCGAACTCGCGGTGAAAACCAAAGGCGAGACGCGCGGGATGCTCGAGATGCGCCGCCATCTGGCGAGCTACGTGAAAGGCTTCGACGGCGCGGCCGATCTGCGCAGCAAACTCGTGCGCGTGGAGACGCTGCAGCAGGTGACGGAGATACTGAAGTTTTGACGTCCCTCGTTACGGCCGCGCTTCGCGACGGCTTACTCGGGATGACATAGGTAAAAATATTGTCATCCCGAGTAGAAATCCGCGGAGCGGATTTCGTAACGAGGGACGCTGATAAAGCTATGCCACTGTGGGCGTAGTCGAAGAGCGACATCGTGTCGGGTCAGCACAAAAAAAGAGCCCCCCGCGGAGCTCTTTGTAGATTCAGCGTGGGATCAGAACTGCACCTTGATGCCGGGGCCCATGGTGGGGGAGACGCCGACGCTCATGATGTACTCGCCCTTGATGCCGGACGGCTTGGCGTCCTTGAGGGCGACCATGATGGCCTCGAGGTTCTCCTGGAGCTTCTTGCTACCGAAGGAGATCTTGCCGAAGACCGTGTGGATGATGCCCTGCTTGTCCATCTTGCACTCGATGCGGCCTTTCTTGAGCTCCTCGATGATCTTTGCCGGCTTCTCCGTGACGGTGCCGGACTTGGGCGAGGGCATGAGACCTTTCTGACCGAGAGTCTTGGCGATCTTGCCGAGGTCTTTCATGAGGCGGGGGACGGCGACGGCGATATCGAAGTCGATGACGCCGCTCTCGATCTGCTTGATGAGATCCTCGTTGCCGGCCAGGTGGGCGCCGGCCTTCTTCGCGTCGTCGATGAGATCATCGGGAACGAACGCGGCGATCTTGATCAGCTTGCCGGTACCGTGGGGCAATGCGACCGTCGTACGGACGAGCTGGTCAGCCTGCGTCGTGTCGGCGTTGATGCGGATGTGCACCTCGGCCGAACCGTCAAAATCCGTCGTGCTGAGCTTCGGCAGAAGCTCCATCGCCTCGGCGATGGGATAGCTGGGCTTGGTGACGAGCGCCTTTCGCTCAGCGTACTTCTTGCCCTTGCGCCGGGCCAGCGGGGACCGCTTGGTGGTCATGTGAATGGGGGGAACGTGGTTTACCCTGTGACTCGAAGGAGTCGAAGGGTATGGGCGCCCTGAACGTAGCCGAAGGGCTCCCACGCAAAAGTGCGGCGATTGTGTCAGGAAACAGATATCAGCGCAAGCGGCCGATTACCTCGCGCGGGGCTTTTTCTTCATCGCCTGGGCGGATGACGAATTCGTGCCCGGCTGCGAGTGGAAGCTTTTGGCAGAGCCGCCCGGGGTGCGCGTGCACCAGACCAGGAGCGCGCCGTAGAGGAAGAGCAGGAACGGCGAGATCCACCAGGTCGGGATGCTCTGCGGGGCCATAAGCATCGTCAGGAAGAACGAGAGTGCCGAGAAGAGCGCGAGGCCCACGCCGACGATCTTGAGCGTGTACCAATAGATCGCCTCGCTCACGCGGCGGGACGGCTCGTCCACGAACTGCACGATGTGCTCGTGCCAGAGGAACAGCAGGCCGCCGGCCGTGAAGATGAGCAGCAGCGCGATGTACGTCTCGGTCGTCAGGCTGTTCTCGGGGAAGACGAACTTCTCGAGTACCGAGTAGAACGCGGGCAGGCCGCCGAGCGTCATCAGGATGATGCCGACCAATTGCAGCATGTAGCAGTAGATCGCGCGTCCGACGGCGCGGGGGCGGGCCCCGGGCGTCATCATGCTGGGGATGAAGAGGAGCGCGAAGAACTGCAACACGGCCATCGTGGCGAGCGCAGATACAAGCACGCCCGTGAAACTGAGGGTGTTGATGGAGAACATGTTCAAAACGGGGAAACGTTTTGCAGAGCTTACGCGTCTTCGCAAAAGCAGGCACGCGAATGCCATTGCGACGATCATATTGCGATGATCTTACAGGCGCTCACTCAATCGTGACTCCCATACTGCGCGCGGTGCCTGCGATGATCTTCTCGGCGGCTTCGATGTCGACCGCGTTGAGGTCCGGCATCTTGCGTTCGGCGATCTTGCGCAGCTGCGCGCGCGTGAGTTTGCCGACTTTCTTCTTGTTCGGCTCGCCGCTGCCCGAGCCCTTGGCCGGATCCATGCCCGCTTCCATCTTGATGAGCGTGGAGGCAGCCGGCTGCTTCACGACGAAGCTGAAGCTGCGGTCATCGTACACAGTGATGACGACGGGCAGCTCCTGTCCCATCTGGCCCTTGGTCTGCGCGTTGAATTTGGTGCAGAACGCATTGATGTCCACGCCAGCCTGGCCGAGCGCGGGACCAAGGGGCGGGGCGGGATTCGCCTGCCCTCCTTTGGCCTTCACTTTGACGACTTTCTTGACGGTTTTTGCCATAGCCGCGGCAGTTTACGTGTATCCGCGGAGTCGGTCAATGCCTGCTTGGAGGCCGTTTTCCTAATCCGTGAGCGCATCCATCAGCTCCTGGACCTGGGGTTCCTTGTCAGCGGCCACGTGGAACTCGTACATCCGCTGGCGGACGCGGACGAAGAGCAGGCGATCCTCGTGAATCGCGGGGTCGTAGAAGCTCAGCACGTTGCGGATCGGCTTGCCCTCCTGTTCCTGCGTCTCGTCGATCAGGTCGCGGACGTCCTTGGAGAACGACGCGTGCAGGGCTTCCTTGAGTGCCGTGAAGTACTCCTTAACGTCGGGTGACTCCACCCACGAAAAGAACGCGATGCGGTCGTTACCCTTCAGCAGCACGCGCGATTCGACGGCGACGGAGTCGGGGATGACGCGGCGCAGCAGGCTCGTCTCCTGCGTGGATTCCGTCACCACGGTCTGTTGATTGAGTACGTCGAACACATCCGGTCCGTTGCTGCGCACCACGCCCGTGCGCGACGATGCCGAGTTCGCGGTATTCGAGGCGGTCCAGACCGTCGGGAGCGACGCGCGGTTCACCACGGCGTCCGTCACGCCGAGTCCGAGGAGGACCAGAACGAAGACTGCGGTTGCCGTCGCCTTGGAGGACGAGTTCATCGCCGGGAGTGTAGCAGGCAAAGAAGGCAGAAGGCAGAGAACAGATGGCAGAAGACAGGGGACAGTTCGTTTGCCAATCGCTATCACAAGATTGCCGGTCTGGTATCATCCGCCCATGACGCTGAAACGGCGGTCACCGGCACCCTCTCCCGCGCAGCCCGTCGCCACCGGGCGCGACCAGCCGGCGTTTGAACAGTCGCTGCGGCCGTCGTCCTTGGGCGAGTACGTCGGACAGGGCAAGATCAAGAAGCATCTCCTCATGCACATCCAGGCCGCGCGCTCCCGCAAAGAGCCGCTCGGCCACACGCTGCTGCACGGGCCGCCCGGCCTCGGGAAGACGACGCTCGCGCACATCCTCGCCCGCGAAATGAACGCGCAGATCCGCATCACCAGCGGTCCGGCGCTGGAGAAGCCCGGCGATCTGGCATCGATTCTCAGCAATCTGCAGGAAGGTGACGCGCTCTTCATCGACGAGATCCACCGCCTGCGTCCCGTGGTCGAAGAAATGCTCTACGCCGCGATGGAGGACTACGCGCTCGACCTCGTCATAGGCAAGGGCCCGTCTGCGCGCTCGATGCGCATCAACCTCAAGCCGTTTACGCTGCTCGGCGCGACGACCAAGCAGGGCGCGATGAGCGCGCCGCTCCGCGACCGGTTCCATAACCAGTACCGCCTGGCGTTCTACGAGGTGCCCGAGATGGAGCAGATCGTGACGCGCAGCGCTTCACTCCTCAACGTCTCCCTCGCTCCGCGTGCGGTGCACCGTCTGGCCGCGTGCAGCCGTGCCACGCCGCGCATCGCCAACCGCCTGCTGCGCGCCGTGCGCGATTTTGCCGAGGTCGGCGGCAACGGCTCGGTGGACCTGACGGGCGTCGAGCGCACGCTGGAATCGCTGGAGATCGATGACGAAGGCCTGGACGCCGTCGATCGCCGCATCCTAGAGACGATCGTGGACATGTTCGCAGGCGGGCCGGTCGGGCTCTCGACCATCGCGGCCGTGCTCGCGGATGAAGAAGAGACGATCGAGGACGTGTACGAGCCGTACCTGATGCAGCAGGGCTATCTGCAGCGCACGCCCAAAGGCCGAGTTGCCACGAAGAAAGCCTACGAGAAGCTGGGCCGTAGTGCTCCGCAGGGTGTCGCCCTCACTCTTTTCCCCTGAAGCGCATGTCTCCCGAGATGGCGGGCATCCTGATCGGCGGCATCGTCCCGGCGCTCTTCTTCGGCGTGAACGGCGTGATGAGTAAGCTGGCCGTCCAGACGGGCATCGGCATCGGCCCGTACCTGATGCTGGCAGGACTTGGCGTGGCCGGAGCGGGCGTGATCCTCGCCGTCATCCATCCGGGCGCGGACGTCTCGTGGTCGGGCGTCGGCTGGTCGGTCCTGATGGGGCTCACATGGGGTGCCGGCGTCGGGGGCGTGGCATACGCGCTGCTGCACTACAAAACGCCGCTGGCGATTCTGGTCCCGCTCTACAACATGAACACGCTGATCGCGGTGCTGCTCGCGCTGTGGATCTTCGGCGAGTGGCACGGTCTGCAGATCGTCCGCCTGCTCGTCGGGGCGGCGTTCATCGTGCTCGGAGGCGTGCTGGTGTCCGGAGCGTAAGGCTCACTTCACGGTCATCGATGCCATCATGTGCTCGAAGAGCGTCACGTGCGCGGCGAAGTTCTCCTGCGAATCCGCGAACGTCCAGACGTGGACCTTTCCGGGAGCGGTGAAGAACCAGATCTGCTCGAACTTCATCTCCTGGCCGTTCAGGTCGGCGCTGAAGATCACGCGCTGGGCGGCTTTGCCCGCGACGATGGTGCGGACCGACGACTCGAGGACGAATGAATCGAAGAAGCCCTTCTCTTTCTCAATGCCCATCTCCGTGTACTCGTTGAGCGTCATCTTCTTGTTCGCCAGTTCCTCGACCACGAGGTTGATGTTCTGACGGATCAGTCCGGCCTTCACGGACGGGGACAGGAACATCACGACGAGCGTGAGGCTCTCCTCTTCCTGATTGAGTTCGCGCTTGTCCCATGTGGACGGCACACTGACCTGCACACCGTAGGTGTCGTTCTTGTACGTGGCATCAAGCGTGGCAGAGCTTTTCACCAGTTTGGCTTTGCGGGCGGCAGCTGCCTCGTAGATGGACTTGCGCAGCGTGCGCGACGAAACGCGCGTAGGCGTAACGACGGTTCCGCCTTCGTTGGCGGAGCTGGGGGCAACTACCACCCGGGCTTCCGCGAGCGGAGCCAGCAGCAAGGCGGGGACGACGGCGGAGAGGACGATCAGGCGGCGCTTCATAGTGCAGGGAGTGTAGAGCAGAGACCTATGCGCACAAGTAAAAGGACTAGCGTTCTCCTGCCGCGTGTTCAACCGCTTCCCGGATCGCGCGCTCGAATGCCGGACGTCCGTGCGCAGCCGCTGCGGCACGGCACGTCTCCGGGTCCAGTGCCATCGAACCGAAGCTGCCGATTGCGTCGGCGAGTGCGTCCGGCGTCTGGTCGGCGTACAGGAGGCCCGCCACGCCGTGCTTCACCGTCTCGGTCGCGCCGCCGCGCCCGTAGGCGATGACCGGTGTGCCGCAGGCCATCGCCTCCAGCGGTGCCAGTCCGAAATCCTCTTCGCCCGGCACCAGCAGCGCTGTCGCGCCCGCGTACAGGTCGCGCAGCGCGATGCCTTCCACATGTCCTGCAAAGCGCACGGTCGGCCCCGCGATCGCGCGCAGACGCGCTTCCGCCGGCCCCCGGCCCACGATCACCAGCGTCCGCTTCAGGCGGTTCGCCGCTTCGATGGCGATGTCGATTCTCTTATAGGTAGCGAGGGTGGAGACGACCAGGTCGTATGCACCCGGCCCGGAGCGGGCCGGCTGATGCAGCCAGAAGTCATCAATCGGCGGTGTGACAACCGCGCTCTGGCGGCGCCAATAGAGCTCGATGCGCCGTTGCACCGTTTTTGACGCCGCGAGGAGCGTGTCGGGGCGGTCGCCCGCATCGGCATCCCAGCGGCGCAGATCGTGGAAGGTCTTCGAGAGCGCGCGATGCAGCAGGAGAGGGGAGCGGCCGAGCACGTCGTGCGTGCGGTCCCACAGGTAGCGCGCGGGCGAGTGCACGTAGCACACGTGCCGCGGACGGGAGTTGGTCAGGATGCCGTGCGCGAAGGCGGAGGACGACGAGAGCACGACATCAAATTCGCAGAAATCCCACGCCTCGACGGCGCCGGGGAAGAACGGCAGGTACCAGTGATGGTTCGTGCTGAGGCCGGCCCAGCGTTGCAGCCGGCTTGAGCGCACGCGGCTCCGCGGAAACCAGTCGCCAAGGAGCTTCTCGTTGTAGAGCAGCGTGTAGACCGGCGCTTCGGGGAACAGGTCCGCGAAGATTTTGGCGACGCGTTCGGCGCCGCCGCGGACGGTCAGTAATTCATGGACGATCGCGACCTTCATGCGCGCATCATAACAGGTCGCGCCTCATTTTTTTGGGTAGCAGCAGGATCTTGCGTTCGCGCGTCAGACGTTTGATCTCAGCCTCGCGTTTGCGCGCTTCCGAGAGGGTCGCGTATGTCTCGTGATACACGAAACGCACCGGCCTGCGGCTGCGGGTGTACTTGGCGCCGGTCCCGTCGTTATGCGCGTTCTCGCGCGCGGCGAGATCGAGACAGGTGCCCGTGTAGAGCGAACCGTCCCGACAGCGGGCGAGATAGACATAATGACGATCGTTCACCCGCTCAGATTACCATGTCTCAACGCCGGGGCGTTGGAGGCGGAGGCGGGGTCGCGGGTCCGAGGTCGATGGCGTACTGGACGCGGACGTCGCTGGAGGCGGCGATGGACGCGGGCCCTTCGGCCGTGCCGAGGTTCGCATAGGGCGGCGACATGCGGCTGGCGGGAACGCGGACCATGTCCGTGCAGATGCACTCGCGGTCGCTCTGGAGCGATCCGGCGACGCCGCCGATGGTTTGCGCCGCCTGTGTTCCGCGTCCGCCGACGGAGCCGGCGATGCGGCTGGCCGCGAGGCCGACGACCCGCGTTTTACTGTACCCCTGGATGTTGGCGGCGAACTTGTTCACCTGTTCGACGAATTCCTGGCGCCGCGCATCGCTGCCGTTGGGACGCACGACGGTGACGGCGTCGAAATCATTCTCGCGGAACATCTCTTCGATCGACTTGTCCTCTTTGCCGCGGCCCTCGGTGCTGTGGAGCAGGCGGCCCGGCGTGTGGCAGACGATGACGTGCGTGCCGTGGAATCCCGTGCCAGCGTTGCCGTCGCCGAAGAAGCGGCGGTTGATGCCCGTGAACGCGGCGGCCATGATCGTGCGGTTGGCGCGCGAGCGGCTGGTGATGAGCAGGTCACCGGGACGGAGATTGCGGCGGAGATATTCCACGCCGGCCTCGCGGTCGTTGGGGCGATTGGCGGCGTCGGGGCCCGTGCGCTTGCGGTAGACGGGGAAGGCCGGAAGCGTGCTGGCGGGGACGTTGCGCGGCGTGACGCACAGCGGAATGCCGGTGGCGCTGATGTGCACGAAGGAGCCCGCGGGCAGCACGGTATTGGGGCGCAGCGACGTGATCAGTTCGGGGTTGTCTCCCTGCATCTGGTTCCACACGGCGGGGGCGACGTAGCCCTGCAGGCTGGTGCCGCGGGCGGCAGTCACCTCGATGTTTGTGGCGGCGCGGCCGTCATTGGCCTCGGTGCTCTCGGTGTAGCCGCGTTGCGTCATCGTCTTGGCAAACTCGTGGCGCAGATAGCCGAGGCGGAAATCCTCCTGGAAGTTGTGCGGGCGGTTCGGATCGCGCTGGTCGATCTGTGCCAGCACGCCGACGGTCTGGTGCAGCGGGATCTGGTTATCGCGCGTGATGCGCTGGATGCCGAGGCCCTCCACATCGTTGCTGCTGCCGAGCGCGAAAGCGATCAGCTGGCGGATGACCGGCGACCAGTTGTTCTGGCGGATGTAGTCGCGCATTTGCCGGAACGTCAAACGGTTGGCCGGGCGGTTCTGCACCTCGGCCTGGCGTTCCGTCAGCGGGATGTTGGATCCGTAGTTCAGTTCCTGATACGCTACGCCCTCGTTGAGCGCGGCAAGCGCCTCGCGCGTTTCCTTCTGGATGCGCTCGGGGAACCGGGTATCGGGAGGCAGTACTTCAGGCATTCCGATCATTATAGCTCTTTTTAGCTCTCCTGTCATCTGTTCTCAGCGTCCGCGCTCAATGGCCCGGAGCACTTTTTCGTACAGATACTCGACAATCCGCTGCTGCTTGCGGCCCGTGGAGGCGTAGTGGTCCAGGCCGGGGGCCGCGTTGATCTCCAGGATCACGTAGTGGGGATCGAGCGGTTTGGTCGCATCCGAGGTCATGATGTCCACGCCGCACAGGCGCAGGCCCATGTCTTTGGTCACGCTCACGGCGAGCTTTTTGTAGTCACGATGGAGACTCTCTGTCACGTCGCGCGAGTCGCCGCCGGTGGAGAGGTTGGCGTTATCCAGCAGGCGGAACACCCGGCCGCGCGGGAGCACTGATCGTATCGTCATTCCCGCGCGCTTGAGTTTCCAGCCGATGCGGAAGTCATCCAGGTTGAGCTGCGTGTCGCGTCCGTCGTTGATGAAATCCTGCTGCTTTCTGAGGAGCAGTTTTTTCACCGTGCTCTTCCCGTCGCCCATGACCACAAGCGGCGTGCGCTCGTATGCCGAGATCACCTCGTCATCCACCACGACCAGACGGTAATCGCGTCCCGTCAGGAACTCCTGCACCACGAGTACGTTGGTAATGCCGAAGATCTTTTCGGCGGCGGCGCGCACTTCGCCGATGGAATGCGCCTTGATGACGAGCGTGCCTTGGCTGAGGTTATTGGGCTTCACGATCACGGGAAACCCCAAGCGCCTGGCGAACGCGCAGGCTGCTGCGGCATTGCGGCGGCTGCGCAAATTCAGGCACCACTTGTCGGAGAAGAATGTCTTCTCCGCCGGGACGCGATAGCCGAACTTCTTCAGGAAGAACGACGCATACGCCTTGTCGCGCGCAATCTCCACCGGGCCGAGCGTGTTGATGCTCATGTTCGTGTTGCGGTAGTACGTTCGCCGCCCGTTCTTGAACTCGATCATCCCGACGTACTGGAACTCGGGTTCCACCAGGACGCGAGCACCCATGCGCTTCGCCACCTTTCTGATGAGCGTTGTCATGAAGGGCGTACCGGGCGGGAGCAGACGCGTGCGCTTGATCATGGCCGGAGCATACGGCAGAGCCCGACGGCCGGGACAGGATCTTTTCTGCGTGACCGTCTTTTGCACGGACAGTCTTTTCGTTGCGGACATTGACGTCTTTCGTTGTTCCTGCCCCGTGATACGGGTCCGTTGGGGCTCGTATGCTGCGGTCATCTTCATTTCTTTTCATCTCTCTCTATCCCTTCTATGTCCGCCACCGCATCATTCGAACGCCCCATGGGGACATGATGCGCAAACTCTCGCCGATGCAATGGGATGTCGAGTTCGGGAACGCGAGCTAAGACTTCAGCTTCAGGACGACCGTTGCGTGGGAGGACGCGACGGTCGTTTTTTCTGTACACTTGCCTGCATGACGGACGATACCAAGGTCATCTTCGACGCCGTGGTGCAGGAGCTCCTACCCGAAACTGAGCCGGACCGGCGCATCCGTGCGTTTCATTTCGTGCGCGATATTCCCTACGGCAATATCGGGTCGCGCAGCCCCTATGACGTTCTGCTGGCAAACATGGGTACGTGCAGCGGCAAGCACGCGCTGCTCAAGCTGATTCTGGAAGCACTGGGATACGAAGTGCAGAGCTGGTTCGCCAAACACGACTTCAGCGCGTTTCCCATAGATCCGTGGCCGGAAGAGCTGAGGGAATTTCGCGGGAAGGCACTGCCCGACTATCACGATTTCCTCAAAGTGAAGATCGACGGCAAGTGGCTGACCGTCGACGCGATCTTTGACCTCTGGATGCAGTCACTTGGATTCACGGTGCGGGATTGGGACGGTGCCTCGGATATGCCTCTGCCCGTGAAGAGCATCGAGATGTTCCCGGCGGAGAGGCCGATGGACGAGCACAAGATGCGCCTGCTCCTTGCGCTGCCGGAAGACCGCCAGCTCGCGCGCAAGAAATTCCTCGACGCGCTCACGCAGTGGCTGATGATGAAGAGACGGGGGATGACCTGCCTGCGCGCTTTGGGGACGTAGCACTGCGGAGGTTTTTAGGGTGCCAGCGGTCCCGAGTTCACGGTCTTGCAGTCGTTGTAGAAAGAGTCCCATTCCGTGAAGCTGATGCCATCTCAGCGCTCGGGATGTCCGAGCGTGCGGAAGTACTCATGCCAGTAGTCGACAGCTGCGACATTGACGACCACGGTGATGCCGATGATGAGGAGAAGAGTGGTACGATGCATGTCCGGAGTATACCTAGTGTAGCTCCACGATCTCCGCTGTTTTGGCCTGCGTATCAAAAAGAGCAATCGTCGCCGGATCTCCGTCGAATCCATGGGCGCTGCCGGGATTCAGTACGAGAGTAGTGTCTCGTGTTTCCTGGCGGACTTTATGCGTGTGACCGTAGAGAACGACATCGTATTTCTTGCAGTCGATGAGCGCCTCGACGATGTCGGGAACGGTTCCGTGGTAGCAGGCGATGTTGAGATGATCGAAATTGAGCACGCAAAACTCGCCGCGAAAGTCGCCACCGATCTTCTGAAAGTTGCCCATGATGCGCGGCAGGTCACCGTCATTATTTCCGCAAATACCGATGACCTTCATGCCTTCCATCGCCCGAACCGAAGGCCCCGCGCAATAATCACCGAGATGAATGACGGGAGATGCACCGCGTTTCTCGAAAACCCTCTTCGCTTTTTCGATATTTTCGATGTGGTCGTGCGTGTCAGAAATAATGCCTAGAAGCATGCATTATGAGGGAGTGAAGTACAGTGCGTCATATGATGTTGGTGGGTCGGGAGGGACTCGAACCCTCGGCCAATGCCTTAAAAGGGCACTGCTCTACCAACTGAGCTACCGACCCACGAATGAACTGGAGGGAAAAAGAACAGGAGAGCGGATGGCGAACTGTACCAGAATAAAGAGCATGTTGCCCGAAGACAGCCAGCAGACTATAGAACATCGCGCGGAGAGGGCCAAACGCGTATTCTGCATCCGATGATTGATTCCCATTGCCATTTGGCGGACAAGAGCTTCAATGATGACCTCAAAGAGGTTATTGCGCGAGCCAGAGCCGCTGGCATCAGCCGCATGGTCACGATCGGGGACGATCTTGCCGAGAGTGCCGCGTGCGTCAATCTGGCCGATGCACACGAGGGGCTCTTCTGCACGGTCGGTGTCCATCCGCATAAGGCCAAAGACTGGAAAGACGGTGACGAGGCGATGCTCAAAGGTCTCGTTGCGTCGTCGCTCAAAGTGCGCGCCATCGGGGAGATCGGTCTGGATTATCACTACGATTTCTCTCCGCGCGAGACGCAGCGCGCCGTGTTCCGTGCCCAGCTCGCTCTTGGCAAAGAACTCGCACTGTCCTGCGTGGTGCATTGCCGCGAGGCCGTCGCGGATCTGCGCGCGATCATCGAGGAGCTCGCGCCGCCGAGCCTCGTCATCCACTGTTGTACCGAGAAGTACGACGATGTCGCGTGGGCGCTGGAGAGGGGATACCTGCTCGGGTTCACGGGCATAGCTACATACAAGACCGCCGACGCGATACGCGACACCATCAAGCGCACGCCGATGACGCAGATGCTGATCGAGACGGACGCGCCCTACCTTGCCCCCGTTCCGCACCGGGGCAAACGATGCGAACCGGCGTTTGTCGTGGAAGTGGCCAAGCTGATCGCGGAACTGAAGGGCATGAGTCTCGCTGAAGTGGATGCCATCACCGCAGAAAATACGGTACAGTTCTACAAGTTGTCGGCGTAAGCGACTGCGTCTGTGCCCGTAGCTCAACTGGCCCCGTTCCGCGGAGCGGAACGCAGAAAATTGGAAGAGCTCGGTCGACTATCGTTCATTGCATCGACATTCCCTCCTGTGCCCGTAGCTCAACTGGATAGAGCGTCGGCCTCCGAAGCCGAAGGTTGTGGGTTCAAATCCCGCCGGGCACACCATTCAAGACTTTTTTTCCTTCAATGAACCTCTTTCTGCTTTGGTAAGCCATGTTTGGCTTCTACTCTTCTCTACTGACTCTTTGAGCTTCTCAGGATTGAAGCGGAAATAGATATCTGGTTGTACTTTCCACCTCTTTCCATCACGAACTCGCCTCATCTCGATCTTATCGACAAACAAGTTGCAAAGAACTCTTTGCTGCCTGCGATCAAGTTTCTCAACTCGATAGCGAACTTGCTTCGAAGCTTCTTTGAGCTTCTGAACTTCGATATCAACAGAACTCATTAGCGAAATTTCATCTTCGATACTTTGAATTTTAGTTTCAATTTCAGTAGGTCTACGCTCTTCTCGGGCGACTTTTTCATTGGTTTTTTCTTCGGAATAATTCCCGCGCTCGTATCGCGCTTCGATTCGTTCAATTGCCAATTCAGTATTTACCTTTTCCACACGTAGATTATCCTCATGGGCACACACCATGGTCGCGTCGAAGCGAGCCACCTGCGTTACTACCTCGATGAGTTCGCATTCCGCTTCAGCCGACGCCGAGCACGCTCGAGAGGAAAGCGGTTTTACGAACTCATTCGACAAGCAGTACCCGTTGGCCCTGCGCCCCTCAGGCTGCTCAAAGCCTAGCCATTTCGGACCTAGGGACACAGAAAATTACCAATATAGGGGCAGTTTCCTGCCCCCATATTTTGTCCACGTTACACACAAAAACGAGCGCACGCTTTGGCGAGAACATCCATCGAATCAATGCACTTGATGGGTGCCTTCAATCCGCAACGTTCCAACATTCCGCTCAAATCCGTGCAGCCAAGGATAACCGCCGTAACACCTTCACGCTGAAACTCATCGAATGCGCCTCTGAATGTCTGCGCGATACGGGCAGAAATGCCGCCTGTCTCAACAAAGTGTCCGATGTCCTCGCTCAATTCTTGCTGCAACGATGCCGAAGGCGTGATGCAGTGGACACCCGATGCAGCTAAGCGATCAGCATAGAGCCGAGACGAAACAGTGAGCTGGGTTGCCAAAAGACCTATGCGAGTAATCCCTTCGCTTTTCAGTTCGTGCAGTACTGCATCAACAATATGAAGCAACCGAAGTGGTGAAGGAATAGTAAATGCGTCTGCGAACAAGTGCAGCGTGTTGCAGGGCAATGCCACGGTCTTCACGCCTATGCTGTGCAAACGGGCAATGCTGTCACTCACTTCTCCCGCAAGAATTGCACCTGCCTCGCGTGAGCCGTTGATAGCCTTGCCCGACAATTCGGGTGGGACTGATACGAAATCCACGGCAAAGGCTGGTGGATGCGATGGCTTGATCGCGTGAGCGTGTTCGACGAGGCGAACGCAGAATGTTGCGCTCGTATCCGCGCCGAAGCCGCCAATGATGCCGATGATGGGAGGATTGGTACTCATGGTAGGAGTTTGCGAAGGGAGGCAGATAGAAGGTCGCGTAGATCAGCCAATCTCGATTCATCGCTGATTCGCTGTTTCATGACTTTTGTGAGAGGTAGCGTGATAAGTTCATCGTCAGGCGAATGCACCTCTGATCGAAGGCTAAGCACGGTCTCGGATGTGGCTCGCAGAGTGTCGTGCATCACACGGCTGATGCCGCATTGCACTTTCATCACCTCACCGCCTATATCAGCTTCATGGTCAGCGAGGCATACACGCACTGCTCTGTCTGATTCATTGAGCAAGTACGGCGCTTTGCCGTTTGTGGAATCCAGTGGAAACGCTGGCGCTGTGTAGACACGCTCAATGTCGATGTCGCTTGGAAGCAATTGATCGAAATTCACTTCACCGCCGACAGGCATGCCATTGCCGCGACGAGACAGAATCCAACCGAATTTTGCAAAGCGATGCGCGGAACCATTGCGAGATTCTGCATGCATGTGGAGTACTTGGGCTGTCTGAATGCGGGTGTATTGCCGCAGTTCTTCATTTTCGATTTCAGCGCAGGGCTGGACCCGTTCGACAGTGGCGGCCAACCCTCGCTCTTCCAGCTCACTGTGCGTAGTCATTACAAAATGAGGCAGGAGTACGCCAATAATTTGGCGTAGGCGCTCCGTTCGTTCTTGAATCGCTGCCTGGTCTGTTGTATCGCCGTTCAAGCGCCTGTCGAAGGCGAAGAAGAGGCCAGTGGCATCACCGATGCGTTGTCGCGCTGCATTTGCGCGGAGGAGGTAGGTGACCACATCAAAGGGCAATGCGCGAGGATTGTGGACATCGCGGATGCCTGCGGACGTTCCGAGCATCAGGGTATGACCGTGGTGCGCCCGTTTAGGACGCTCATTGGTTCGTTGGTGGAGAGTAAGGGATTGCATGGTTGGGGGATGAATAAATACAAAAAACGCCCTCCTAATCGGGCGATCAGGAAGGCGTTGGTTCTGCGTCAGTTCTTTCTAGCAGCGCAGATAATACAACCCCTTCCCGTCGCCGAGGGAGTACCACCAGTAGCCGTTAGAGAAGAAAATGGAAGTCATGGAGCAAAAAGAAAACCCTTCGGACGGAAGGGTGCTTTATGCGCCATGATTCTGTTTAGATCAGATCACTTTAGGCGCAAGCGTTCCCTTCCGCAGTGCGGAATTGATAGCTACGCCAACCGAAGTGATTACTAAACATGTGCTTCTATTCTAGCAAAATAGTGTTTTAGAGCAATTGAATTTTGAGCGCATAGGATACTGAAAAATGCCCTTTTGCTGACTTCTAACCAATCCCTGTCTCTATTCATGCACTCACGCAAACTCGACCTGTAGGGCTATTTCTCTCCACTATCGTAACTTCTTTGATGCAGCGTCTAGTGGGTCCCGAACCTCTGATATACATTGTTTCCCGTAGTTCAATGGGGAAGTGAAACAGGAAGTAACTATTACCCCCTGACCCACCATCCCCGCGTCTCTCAATCTCATTTTTTATCACAATCATCGGTTGTTATCATCGTCACATGGAACGAGTAGACTGCACGCACTCTCCAGCTCAGCATGACCAATACCGTAACACGTCAGTCGCTCAATATTCTGCATATCCTGAATGACGGGTTCTACACCAGTTTTCTGTTGTTCTTGCCGTTCCTCACGGCTGATTTCGACATGAATCTCACACAAGCAGGCCTGCTGGGAACGATCGTGAATTCTCTTGGCATGCTTTGCGCTCTTCCCTCAGGATACCTTGCCATGCGGATTGGAGGAATGAGGCTCCTGCTCCTTTCAGCAATTCTGTACGGAGTGGGATATGCAGTTATGGGATTCGCACATTCATATCTGTGGCTGTTTCCAAGCTTTATTGCAGCTGGCATTGGATTTGCCCTATTCCACCCAGTTGCTTTTGCGCTCGTCACACGGATCTCTCCGCCAGAGGAAAGGGGGAAGAACATGGGAAATTTTACTGCAGTAGGTGACGTCGGAAAGATCGGCATTTCCTCTGCGCTCACGTTCATTGTTGTGTACATGGGGTGGCGCTCTACTGCTTTGCTGTACGGAATGGTTGCAATCAGTGCCGGTTTCGTCTTTCTCTGGCTTTATCGGAGACACGAACATGAGCCAAGAGCTCCCACTCAGGGCACCGATCTTCGCATGCAGATGATCTTGTCACGGCCTCCGTTCCTCTTGGCAGTACTCACGTCATTCTTTGATGTGTTCTCCAGTGCTTCACTATTCATCTTCCTGC
Organism: uncultured Candidatus Peribacteria bacterium; assembly: GCA_964460365.1. Lineage (GTDB taxonomy): Bacteria > Patescibacteriota > Gracilibacteria > Peribacterales > Peribacteraceae > DAISLF01. The sequence goes on from CAYWPL010000001.1 coordinate 87,254, forward strand.
CATTTCTCTTACTTTCGCGCGGCATTGACGTAGCACTCCTTGGTCCATTCTCGGCTGTGTTCTTCGTAGGGAACCTTCTCGGAAAGTCCGTGCTCGGCAGATTCTCGGATCGATTCAGCAACGCGAGCGTCGTCATCGTTTCGGAGTTGTTGATGGCTCTATGCATCGTGTTACTTGCCAGTTCAACGTCAGTAGCAATCATCATTCTTAGTTCCATCGTTGCTGGTATGTTCACCAAAGGGACTGTTCCCGTGATTCAGACCATGATCGCACTGGCGTCAGACCACCACGGGCACTTCGAGCGGTCATTTGCAGTCAGTGGATTCATCAATGCGATCGCACTGACTATTTCCCCGGTATTTCTCGGTTACATGTCAGACCAATGGGGCATTGTGTCGGCCTTCTATTCGATGGCTATCATCGCCTCATTCGCAGTGATACCTGCCTTCTTTTTTCATCTCACCTGCGCCAGACGGTTGCGATCATTGCGATAGTTCTTTGCTGCAAGCAGCTTCGGTCCTTTTCGCCTTTCACGCAAAGATTCGCTGAGAAACGCCAAAACCCTCTTTTCGAAAGCGCGTAGCGCAGGCAGACTGTCCGTGCATTTTTCCTCCGCTTCCATGCGCATCCGCACCCCCCTCGCAGCCGTGTCCGTCCTGCTTCTTCTTGCAGCCTGCACGCCCGCAACTCCCGATATCACCGATGACGGGTTGAACGACGGTACGCCACAGCAGGAGGTGACGGTGGACGAGCAGGCAGACAGTGGCGTTGAGGTCGAGGTTGTATCCAGCGAGGCCGCCTCCGTCGCTTCTCAGCAGCAGTCGTCGACCGAAGGCACGCGCGTCCTGCCGGACATCTCGACGCTCAGTTCGTCGTCCACGCCCGCATCGTCCGTTGCCGCGCAGCAGCCCGTCCAGGCGCAGGCTGGCGTCTACACGACGTACAACGCCTCCGTGCTCAAGGACGGTCGGACCAAAGTGCTCTTCTTCAATGCCAGCTGGTGCCCGATCTGCAAGATCCAGGACCAGCAGCTCCGCGAGTGGTACGCCGCAGTCGGCATTCCTGGGACGGTCTACAGCGTCGACTACGATTCCCATAAAGAACTCCGTTCGACCTACGGTGTCACCTACCAGCACACGTTCGTGAAAGTGGACGGCCAGGGCACCCTGATCGAAAAGATCCAGGGTCCGTCCGAATCGCAGCTCCGCGCCATGCTCGGTGCCTGATTTCCTTCCTCTCCGTCCGATGCTCTCCATGGCCGTCACTCTGTTCCTTGCGGGACTGCTTACGATTCTGCTGCCCTGCATTCTTCCGCTCATCCCGATCGTGCTCGGCGTGAGCATCGCGGGCAAGAACCGCCTGCGTCCGCTGGTGACGATCATGGGCATGCTCGTGAGCTTCGTCGGATTCACGTTCCTGCTGCAAGTGGTGCTCTCCAGCTTCGTCGAGCTCGCGGATGTTGTTCGCCTCGGCACCTACTACCTGTTGCTGCTCTTCGGTCTCGGATTCCTGACGCACAATAAGGTCGTTCACATTGCGGGTGCCGTTATCGGCTCGCTCATCTTCATCGACAAGGGCTGGCCCGCTGCGGTTATCGCCGCCGTGCTTGGCGTTATCGCCATGGAAGTCGGTGGCCGCGTCGCCAGTACCATCCAGCAGTTCGGCGCGGACGTGCAGCAGAAGACGCGCCAGGGCCTCGGCTCGCACGAACTCGTCACGGCCTTCATCGTCGGTCTCACGATGGGCCTCGTGTGGGTGCCGTGTGCCGGTCCGGCGCTCAGCTTTGCGCTCACGCTCGTGCGCGATAAGCCGGGCTTTGAGGCGTTCATCCTCCTTGGTGCCTACGGTGTCGGCGCCGCATTGCCGCTGCTCCTCATCGGTTACGGCGGACAGTGGGCCGTCCAGTCCGTGCGCGCGTTGAGCAAGTACAGCGGCCGCATCAAGCAGGTCGCGGGCGCTATCCTGATCCTCTCCGCCGTCGCGTTCCGCTTCGATCTCTTCACGTCGCTCCAGACCGTGCTGGTGCAGTACACCGACTACGGCACGTTTGCGACGAAGATCGAGGAATCGCTCTTCCAGAAAGGCAAACCGATGACGGGGGACATGAAACCCGCGGCCGACGGCAAGCTGCCCGTGCTCGGCACCGCGGCGGAATTCCAGAAGACCGGCACGTGGCACAATAGCCAGCCGCTGACGATGGCCGGGCTCAAGGGGCGCGTCGTGCTCATCGACTTCTGGACCTACAGCTGCATCAACTGCATCCGCACGCTGCCGTACATCCAGGCTCTGTGGGAGAAGTACGAGGACGCGCCCTTCACCCTCGTGGGCGTCCACACGCCGGAGTTCACGTTCGAGCGCGTCGACAAAAACGTCGCCGATGCCATCAGGAAGCACCGCCTGACGTACCCGGTTGTCCAGGATAACGCGTTCGGCACCTGGAACGCGTTCAGCAACCAGTACTGGCCCGCCAAGTACCTGATCGATGCCGAGGGCCGTATCCGCTACATCCACTTCGGAGAAGGGGACTACGAGGAGACGGACGCCGCGGTCGCCAGCCTGCTGAAGGAAATCGGCGTCACCGCCTCGGGCGCTGCAATCGTCGACCGCAGCACGCTCACCAATCGCCCGCGCACCCCCGAGATCTACCTGGGCCGCCGCAGCTGGGGCAGCTTCATCAACGCGCCGTTGGCGTCCTCCTACGATGCCGTGACGTATACGACGCCCTCAGCCGTGACGCCCAATACCTACGCGCTCACGGGCATGTGGCAGCTTACCGGCGACACGCAGGACCGCGCGCAGGGCACCGAGCGCACCGTGCTGCGCGGCGAGAGCGGCGAGATCCGCCTGCGCTTCACCGGGACCGAAGCAAATCTCGTGCTCGGTCTGGAAGACGGCATGACGCCCGTCGAAGGGACGATCACCGTCGACGGCAAGCTACTGAAGACCATCACCGTCAAAGAGAACGATCTCTACAATCTCTTCACCGGTGACTACGGCGAACACGAGCTCACGCTGACGCTGAAGGGCAAAGGCGTGTCCGCCTATGCGTTCACCTTCGGGTCGTAAATCAGGGCCGCACGTGCCCGCTGCCTTCCACCAGCCACTTTACCGATGTGAGCTCCTGCAGGCCCATAGGACCTCGGGCATGGAGCTTCTGGGTGCTGATGCCGATCTCGGCGCCCATGCCGAACTGCGCGCCATCCGTGAAGGCCGTGGAGGCATTGGCGTAGACAGCCGCGGCGTCTGTTTCATCCAGGTATCTCCGGATCGTCTCGGCGTCCTCGGCAACGATCGTCTCGCTGTGCTTGGAGCCGTACCGGGCGACGTGCGCGAGCGCCGCGTCTATATTTGCAACAGTCTTGATAGACATCTTCAGCGACAGAAACTCCGTCCCGAAGTGCGTGGGCTTGGCTTTTTTCAGGAGCGCTGTCGGATAGTGCTCCTTGAGCGCCAGGAATGCGGCAGGATCGGCGAAAAGTTCAACCTTCTTCCCGGCCAGATCGGCGACGACGGTCTTGAGATCTTTCAGGCGCGCTTTGTGGACGATGAGCGTATCGAGCGCATTGCAGACGCTCACGCGGCGGGTCTTGGAGTTGTCGACGATCTTCGCTGCCTTGGCGATGTCCGCGCTGGCATCCACGTAGACATGCACGATGCCCGCACCCGTTTCGATCACCGGGACGCGCGCGTTCTCGCGCACGAAGCGGATGAGCCCCTGTCCGCCGCGCGGGATCAGCACATCGACGGCATCCGTGGCTTTGAGCAGCGCCTGCACGGCTGATCTCTCCGGAGGCAGCAGCAGGACGGCGGCCGGATCGACGCGGTGCTTTTTGAGGACGCCGACGATGACGCTGATGATGGCCTTGCTGCTCTCTGCGGCGTCGCTGCCGCCTTTGAGCACGCATGCGTTTCCGGACTTGAAACAGAGCGAGAAGGCGTCGGCCGTCACGTTGGGACGCGCCTCGTAGATGATGCCGACGACGCCCAGCGGCACGCTGACTTTGCGTACCCGCAGGCCGTTTGGCAGTGTGCGCTGTTCCAGGACGCGGTGGAGCGGGGAGGGGAGTGCGGCGACGGTGCGCATGTCGTGTGCGATATCGCGCAGGCGTTTGTCCGTCAGTTGCAGACGGTCGTAGTTCGGATGCTTTGGGTCCATTTTCTTCAGGTCTTTGGCGTTCGCGGCGAGGATCTTTTTGGCGGACGCTTCCAGCGCGTCGGCGCACGCGACGAGCACGTCATCAATCACTTTGCCCGAGAGCGTGGCCAGCACGCGGCTGGCTTTGCGCGTCTTCGCCAGTGCGGGAGCGAGCGATGCGGTCATGCGTTGAGCTCCGTGGAACGGCGCTTGCCTGCGTCCATGGCACGTCCGAAGACCTCATCGAGCTTATCGCTCTCGAGCGAACGGAACGCGGCTTCGGTCGTGCCGCCCCTGGAGGTCACGGCCGCGCGCCATTCGGCCGCGGACAGCGTGCCTTGGGCCATCAGCTCCGCTGTTCCGAGAAACGTCTCTTCAGCAATGAGCTTCGCCTGGGCGGGCGTGAAGCCTTCATCCAGCGCGCGTTTCTCCCAGATCTCGCAGAGGCGGAAGTAATACGCCGGGCCCGAGCCGCTGAGAGCCGTGACGGAATCGATCATCGCTTCGTCGCTCACTTCCACGTCTGTTCCGACGGACGCGAAGATGCGCTGCGTGAGCGCGCGGTTTTCCGGCGTCAATTCCTCGCTGCCGATCCAGCCCGTCACGCCGCGCAGGACGCGCACGCCGAGGTTCGGCATCGCGCGCACGAGCTGACGGCTGCCGGTCAGTTCCCGCAGCGACGTGAGGCTGATGCCTGCCATGATCGAAATCACGAATTTGCGCTGCAGCGTGGGGCAGAGGGTGTTCAGCAATGTCACGGCGCCCTGGGGCTTGACGGCCAAGAGCACGATATCCGCGTCCGGCAGCAATGCCATGGGGTCCGCTGCGGTTCTGGCTTTGCCGATGGCCGCGAGTTTGTCGGGATTGCGGTCACAGATCGAGAGCGCTTCGGCGGGGAACGCCGATTGCAGACCCGCGAAGAACGCCGCGCCCATGTGTCCGCCGCCGATGATCGCGATGCGTTCGTTCATGAGGTCAAAAAGAGATAGTCGTAGTGTATCAGCGCCTTCTGGTTTTTCTTGCCCATGCAGTCGCGCGCGGCGCCCGAGGACATCTGCGCGATGCCGAGGCCGATGTCTTTTCCGCTCTCGCCGCGGATGCGCACGACGTCGCCTTTCTCGAACTCGCCCTCAATGCCTGTCACGCCGACAGGCAGCAGGCTCATCACTTTGCTGCGGTCCTTCAGCTTCTCTTCCGCGCAGATATTGATGACGACCGCACCCTTCTCCTGTCCTTCGCTTCCGGCCACCCAGCGCTTGACGCTGGATGCCCCGCGCTTCGCCGTGAACGTCGTGCCCATGGTTTCGCCCTTCATCAGGCGGCGCAGCACGTCCGGCGCTTTGCCGTTGGCGATGTGCGTGCGGATGCCGAGGTCCGCAAGTTTCTCGGCCGTGCGGCATTTGGTGTGCATGCCACCGCGCCCGAAGGACGACTTTTCGGCCCGCAGATAGCTTTTCCACTCTTGCGTGCCGTCGATGGTGCCGATCAGTTCCGATCCCGGCTCGCCCGGCTTGCCGGTGTAGATGCCGTCGACGCTCGTGAGCAGAATCAATGCGTCGGCATCCATCATCGACGCGATCAATCCGGCCAGCTCATCGTTGTCCGTGAACATCAGCTCACTCACCGAGATCGCGTCGTTTTCGTTCACCACGGGGATGACGTGCTCGCTCAAGAGCGACGTGAAACAGTCGCGCATGTTCAGGTAGTGCTGGCGGTCGCGGAAGTCTTCCTTGGTGGCCAGCACCTGGGCGCAGACACGTGTGTGTCCGGCGAAGAGCCTGCCGTAGACCTCCATCAGTCGAGCCTGCCCCACCGAGGCCAGCACCTGACGGCGCGCGACGTTGCCGAGCGACGGGGAGAGTGTGATGGCGGCCCGTCCCGCGGCCATGGCGCCCGATGAGACCAGGATCAGGTCCGTCCCGGCATCCGCAATCTCCGTGATCTGGTCGGTCAGGGACCGCAGCACGGTTTCATCCAGCAGGCCCGCCTCCGTCGTGATGACGTTAGTGCCGACTTTGACGACGATGCGGGGGCGGATGCTCACCTGCAGATTGTACAGAAGGCTCAGTCGTACCGCAGTGATCTTATGAGCGAATCGCGCAAACCCGCGACCCGCTCGCGGAAGGCCGCCCAGCTGTCCGGGCGGGTGCGCACAGGCGTGGACAGTGATTCCCAGGCCGCATCGATCTTCCGGCAGAGTTCCAGCTGGCGGCACAGGGCTTTGTTGAGGTCTTTGCCGTTCAGATACGCGGCTGTCGTGTTCCAACTGCCGCAAGCGCGAATCTCGCAGCAGTAGCTGCGCCACGAGAATTTCGTCGCGGGCGTCCGGTTGACCGGGGGGCAGGGGCGAAGTGGAAAAGACGACCGTCTGCATGGGAACCGGAAAAGAATCCGAAAACGGCAAAGCCGGACCGCCCCGTATGGGGGGTATTGGCTATGACGGGGGAGACGGTGAAAGTCTTACCGGAATCCCGGGATTTTTTTTACATCGTGATCGTGACCAGGAGGACGAAGGCCAGGATCAGGGCCATCCAGATGCCCGTCCACACGACCGTCATGGCGGCGTTGCGGACGTTTTTCTGTCCTACGAGCAGGTAGACCGGATAAGCGGCGACACACGCGCTGCAGACGAAGACCGACAGCGACAGGGTCATGAGGAACAGGCACGCGGCGACAACCCCGTTGTCCAGACGCATGCCGATCATTGGGCCCAGAATGGACGCGAGCAACGAAAACAACAGCACGTACACGGTGACAGCTGCGGCCTGCGCCAGGCCGGCGAGAACGGGAACGGGAGTGCGGAGCTTCATAGGCGCTCAGCATAGCAGGGCGGCAACGCGGCGTCGATCGGCGCGTGTCTCAGGCCTTCTTCATCTCCGTATGCTTCTTGTAGTTATCCATGATGGCCTGCCATCCGCCGCGCTGCAGTTCCTCGGAGTTCTCGCTCTCGGGATCGAACGTCTCGGTCACGAGTGTCTCATCACCCTTCTGTTCAAATGTCACAGAGACTTTGCGTCCGTCCTCCATTGTGTACGCCAGGTTCTGCATGGGCTCCACCTCGGTGTAGACGCACTTGAAATCGAATCCCATGCTCCCGTCCTTCGCCTCCATACGTGCGTTGTATGTGCCGCCCACCTTCACATCATTGCTCACGCGTGGCGAATGCCAGTCATCCGATGCGTGGTTCCATTGCATGATGTCCTCGGGCTGCGTCCAGCACTTCCACGCTTTTTCGATGGGTGCATGGCGTGACGCTGACAGTGATGGCTTTGAGAGGGGTCGTGATGTGGTGGTGGGGTGGGGTGGGGGTGGACGCTAACATCCTAACACCTGTGCATGGCGAAAAGCAGCAGCAGGTCTTCTGTCGTGTGTGTCCGGTCCGGAGTAAGTTCGTTTCTGGCAAGTTGAACAGCAAAAACTACTCATCAATCTCTTCCAGCGAATGGTCAAAGACGTAGTCTGCGACTTCGCGGCCCATGGTCATGCCCGCCTGCTGATCGAACCGCCAGTGAACGCCCAGATAAATGCGGCTCTGTGCGTTCTCCAGAACGGCTTGCCGCAAATTCTGGAAACTGCGCGGCGCATACGGACGCACGACGCCCTTGTTGTTCGTGGTCACACCATTAAGTTCCTCGGAGACGAATGTGAACGGAATTTCCTGTGTGCCGTAGAACCGCTCGATGACGCGGAACACTGCCGTGCCGAATGTGGCGTGGCCCGACGGATACGCTGGGAATGGCGGGGTGAAATTGTTCATGGTCATGTTGCTCATCGGTGCGCCGAGTGGAGTCCACAGCGCATCGCCCGTCGTCAGCGGATTGCCATCGCCTTGGTGCAAGTTAGTGCCGTTGGCCTCGCGGATGCCGATGATGGGTCGCCATAAGTCATAGTAGTACTTGGATTCCCAGGCGGCGATGCCGCCGTCCGCCTGTGCGATATTGATAAGGGCGAAGAGCCGGGCGTTCTCCGCAACCGTGTTGCGTCTTTGGCGGGCAATCACTTGGGTGATCTGGTTATAGAGGCGCGGCGGAGTGCCGAGCTTCTTCACTCCGTCATAGGCCCAATAGATCCCAATGTGGGTTTGATCTTGAGTACGGATGGTCGGAGACGTGATGCCATCGCCGCCGAACAGAATTAGTTCGCTAAATGCAGCCGCGTATTCGGGGCTTGCCAGCGCTGGAGGCGGCACTGAGCGGAACTGTGTGCTGTTTTGGATCACGAACGGAGTGACGTTTCCCCACTTCGCTCCCATGAACGGTTGCGTGGGGTTGATGGGATCCTGGCGATGACGGCCCGCGAGAGGGCTGGGCGCATGGACGTAATCCGTGACGGAGTTGTCGTTGTTCCGCGCGGCGAGCATCTGCGCGGCAGCGCGTTGGCCAATGGCAGTGCCCAGTGATTTGGCACTCCCGTCGGGAATGCGTACCTGATGATTGATCAATGCTGCGTCAAAGACATGTCGCTGCTTGGGATAGAGAGATACGAGCGTGCTGTGCGCGGCGTGTGCGACTGCGGCGTCCACCGATACGTCGGCATGGGCATCAAGCGGAATCGCTGCGATATACGGCTCGTGCGTTTTCATGATCGAATTCACTGCGTCGTACACGGCGCTTTGCACGATCGCCAATGCGCGTGACGACGATCCGGGGCCTCCCTGCTCAGGTGTTCCATAGGTGCCTGTGTGGTCGGTTGCGTTTGCGTCCAACGCGATGGTATTCCACCACAGCACGGGATCGCCAAGATCTGTTTCGTATCTCTCCGGACCGACCGTCACCGAGACAGCATCGACTTTTTCATCGGTTTCGGCGCGGATGATCAGGCGGTCGCCCGGTCGTGCGGAGCGCCGAACGATGGCGACCATCTCCAGCTCCTTCACATCGTCATTCTCTACTTCCACGCTGTTCCAGCGCGCTAGATCACGGCGTTCGGTATCGGCGTCTTCCGCATCTACCAATTCCAATCCCTCATCAAACTCTATCGTCACAGTTGTCTCCGCGTCGACCGCCCCATCGTTCTCCAGCCGTATGCGAACCGTGAATTCTTGGCCGGGGGAAATGTCATCATCGGATGCGTCGACATGCAAACGCACGTCGCTGCCGTTTCCGTCCGTGTCACCCGCTGATCCGTCATGCGCACGATCCGCCATCATAACCATGTAGGCCATCTCGCCGCGTCTCAGCGGAGAATGCATTGTCTGCATGGTCTGTGGAACGGCATTCCACTCCGCCAAGCGCATGTAGTAGGGCATGTACCAATCAGGTCCTTGTGACGTGAATGCCGTATGCTCGTACGCGCGGTAGGTAATCGCCGCCGCTTCCGCGAACGTCACAGGACGCTCTGGATGAAAGGTGCCGTCTTGGTAGCCCGTTACCATCCCGTCTGTGCGGGCAGCACACACGTATGGCGCGTACCACTCGTTTGCCACATCTTGAAAACAATACGATCCGCCCTGGGCGGCATTGGTGGCTTCCATGAGGATTTTCAGCAGTTCGGCCCGATTGATGGTATTTTTTTCGCCAAAAGTCCCGTCCGCGTATCCCTGCGCGATACCATGCTCCTGCACGTAACGAATAGCCTCAGCGTAAGAGGTATCATATTGCTGCGCATAGCCTACAATAGGAGATACCGCCTGAAACAGAAGTAGTGCAACCGCGACAAGGCGCATAGTGAGTGCAAGCAAAGTGAACCATTATAAGTATTTTTATTACATTGTCAAGTATTCAAAGTTGGAATCCGAACACGAGTTTGTGTCACTGAACCAACGCCTTCCCCAGCTTCTCGTGCGCATATTGGTAGATTGCTTCAATTTCGTGTGCCTCTAAGCTTCCAAACTGATGCGCTGTCTCAAAACGAGGATCGCGTTGTAATCTTTCACGATAGTCAGGTAATGTCCCTCTTTCTTTCATCGCTCTTAGCCATTGCACCGTCCCTGGGTAAAGAGCATTGATATTCAGGGCAACGGAGCCTTCGGGGATCATGCCTTTCTCCACTAGGTCTGCAACAACATCAATGGTGTATCGCCTGTCTGCCTCTGATTCACCTAAGCCAAATTGCAGGGAAGTTCCGACCCGAATATTTTTTTGCTTGGAGAGCGCAGCTACCTGTTGAAACCTTGTGATCCAAGGCACTTGCGGTTGAAGATCATGTGAATCAAGTATGGGAAGAGTTGTGCTCGATGTAACTGGCTTTGTTTTCCGAGCTTTCTGAACGTTCTGTTCATGTGCGGAAGCTTGCTCGAAGCCGAAATAAACGTAGGTGCAACCAGCTTGTGCCATCTTGGTAAGCATTTCTTCATCAACGTCATTGATCGTCGTCTGGCATCCCCATTCGAGTCCCATATGATTTTCTATCATCAGATCGAGCAGTTTTTTTGTGAGTGAGGGTATTTGAGTGAAAGTGCTATCGTCGAAGAACACAGCTTCATATCCTTGTTCTTTGAGAACTTTTAGCTCTTTGAAAACGTTTTCTGGCTCTCGCGGTTGAAGATTGGGAACATCCTGCAATATGGAGTCGGCAGATTCGCAGCAAAATTCACATGCATATTTGCAACCGACACTTGCCATCACTTGGGCAGTCTTCTTGTAGTCAAAAACAGGGAAGCGATTTTCATGGCTCAATCTCCTGCGATCTATGAATGGTAGTTTATCTCGCTCAATCGGCTTTCCACTGAAAGCAAGATCAACAATTTGCGCATCTTTCTCATTGTAGAATGACAAGTAACCGCTGCCTGGAATTGCAGCAATCTCATCTTTTCTCTCGGTGAGAATTCGTTTAATAGTGGCAATATCAGCGCCAGGATTGTCAGCAACGACAGCAACAAAATCTATAAGTGCGAACGGCGCATCACCGCTAATCACAAAATCAATCCACTGATGTTCCGCTGGATCGGCTAATGTTCGCAGTTCATCCATTTTTCTTAATTCATCCTCTTCAAGAAGGAATACTTCTGGGCTTTCACCCTGCCTTTTTCCTGCCCTCGCCCGTTCTGCCGCTTTGCGGTATCCCGCAGGATGAATATTGTCCTCATGGGAACCTCCAAATACCACAATGCTTTGTGAGGAATGTGCCTTCACCAACTGAGCGATTTTTAACGCGAAATGATGGCCTTCTGCGATATTGCTGATACCAACGATTCGAGGTTGATGCTGACGCAGATGTTCGATCAGGTTTTGTTCAAATTGCTCGTTGTATATCGGTGGGTTCATCACTGCCGTTATCTTCGGGACTCGAAGTTTGCTTGGAAATTCATCAATGCGGAGATGCCTGTCCAGCAATGCCGTTGCATATAGCAAAGGCGTTGGTTCACCAGGGAAAGAAGCATTTGCCTTCAGTTCAATATGGGGAGCACTGACCCAAAGAACAGGGAAATACTTCACCATTTCGTATGCCGCCTTCTCTGCCTCGGCTCGTCCCCAATAGCTCCGATAATCAAGCAGCCCGTTCCTATAATCGTACATATCAGCGAGAAGTTCACCGGCTTTCCTATGAACGTTGGATTCTCTCAATCGAGCTGCTTCTGAAATCTCACAAGGATTGCCCCCATCTCCTGGGTATAAACGCCAATCTCTTTCATCGGGTGTCAGTCTGGCAATCGTACCGTTACGTTCTTTTTGCTCCCTGCTCCCACCCTCTTGTTCTGATTCATTGAACAATATTCCATGAAGTGCCGACATGAATTTGTCTATATCGTCTGTCGTTGTTTCAGCTCCAAAAGATACGCGGAAAACAGATGGCTGATCGCTAAATCTGTCGAATGCTATGCAAGAACAGAAAGCACCTGCTTCCGTTAATTTCTGCCAAATCTGATCCTCTCGTCCCCAAGTCAATGCGCCTCGGAAAAAGAAAGAAAGGATAAAGCTTGTGGGACGGGCAACATCAACCTCTCCAACTATGGCATCACGATGAAGCTCTTTCAAAATATCATCTTCATTTGCTTGCGGATCGCCCGAAAGAGCCCAGTGCTGAACCCACTTCCAAATATTCTTTGGGAAGCGATATTTCACCTCAACATCACCTGGGCTGCCAAATCGCGGATTGCTGTGATCAATAAACATATTGCGCCGACTCAATTCTCCATTGAGTGCTTCAAGTTTTTGTGCGAAGTATTTTCGCAGCTTCCAACGATGGGCAGCAATTTCAGTGAAATTACCTTCTCTTGCCGCTTCGGGTAGGCTCCTCATTGAAGAATTGAATGCATGTAAGTCGGCATAGGAAAGTGCATCATCCACGTTGCTTCCACTAGCAATTCGTCTATCTACCATTCCCCGTAAAATCACCTGTTCATTTGCTGGATCGAGTGTGTTCAAGGCACGCAGATGTTCCTGTATTTTTTCATTTTTGGGGTCTACTGCAAGGATTCCGATAGGAGAGCTACCCAATGTTTTGTAGGTGCTATATGCATAGGCATCAGCACCGACTTCATGAAAATTAACAGACTCCAAATTGCCCACCGCCTGTGCGCCGTCCACAACAATAAAAATATCGGGGTCGGCAGGACTCTTTCTCTTTTTTGCTTCGCGTGCCCATTCGCATATTTGTTTCACAGGCACTTCTTTTCCTGTTGAGCGTACAACGTGGCTAAATAGCAAAAGCTTGGTTTTTCCTGTGATAACTGCATCCAAGTGTTTGCGTATATCTCGCAGGTTATCGGTTGTTTCCAAGCCGAATTTTGCAATCGTGTTCTCACGCTTTTGTTCTTGCAGAGGAGGATAATTCGCGCCCTTGCTTGAATACCACGTTGGAAAAGAAGCAAATCTATCAGTGCGATACGGATTCCCATTATCTCTGTTGTATTGCAGTGCTTGATAAACCGATGCGTTTTCTGCATCAGAAATAACTATTTCCCCGTCTTTTACGTTGGCAAGGTAATAGGTCAGTCCAATGACTTCTGTCGTGTTTCGTCCGAGTATTATTCCCTTTGGGTCTTCTAAATGGATGAGGCTAGCCGCATTTCTCCGTGCTGCATCTTCAATTTCTTGCCTTTCAATTTCTGATAATTGCCCCTTTCTCTCCTTTGCAAAAATCAGTCGAGCTTCTTGATGTACTTCCTCTGGCGGGATAGAAATGGACGCATCATTTAAGTTTGCGACACCTTGAAGTTGTTTATGGAAAGCTAATTGGAAAAGAGCAGGTTCAACGTAATGTGAACGATTGAGCGTACCAATGCTATCTATGCACATCGTATTGACTGCTCTTCCCCTGTTTTCCAAGAGGTGTTTTTCAATTGTCGCTGATAATTGCCCCTTAATAGCCTCTGGGACTAGATTATCAGCCAAATCCCCATGATGTTGAGCCCCTTCCCGAAGCTTAAATTTCATGTTGTTATTATGCACCAAAATGCTGATTTGTGCAACAAAATGGGGGTTCCCAGAAGAATGGTATAATAGGAATGTGAATTCCATTTTTGTCCATGACTAGGTCTCTCGATTCCCGTCATGCCGCTCATCTGTCCGAGGTGATCGTACGCGCGCGGGAACGCAACGACGACTTTGGCGTGATGATGGACTCTGTGCGCCGTATGTTGAAGGAAGTCTTGCCTGGTCGCCCAGGAAGAGAACTGGCCGATGCGATCAGTGATAGCCTGTATCCGGGCTGGAAGAAACGCCTCGATGTGCGTCAAGCATTGGCAGCATTGCTGGGGGCAGCGGATCGGGAAACGGACACCCGCTCCGAGGAGCATGACAATCCGATGATCCCCGACGACCTTCTGGGCACAAACGAGCAGTCCACTTTTCATCGTGCGATGCTGGAGACACCCGAGGACGATACTACCCGCCTCGTCTACGCCGACTGGCTGGAGGAGCGGGGCGAACCGCGTGCGGACCTCATCCGTGCCGAACTTGCTCTACGGCAGAACCGGGATTTCACACAGGCCCATGCGCTCTCCGCCGCTCGTGAGACGGCCAAGCGTTCCCATGCTCTCCACACGCTCGGCCGCTTCTTCCCCGACGCCGCGCTCTGGTCTTCGGACTGGCAACAGGAGGGGCGGTTACATCGAGTTGGTCCCTCCCTCCCCGAGGCCGCCATCGCCGCCTTCGCGGAGCGTCCCGTCCCCGCGCAAGTGGAAATCCTATCCGCGCTCCTTCGCCTCCCCGAGCAGTTTGCCGACTGCCATGCACTCCTCCGCCGCTCCCAGCTCATCACCCGCAACGACGCCGGGCAGGAGGGATTCTGGGAGGAACTCCCCGGAGGCAACCAACCGGGGAGCCAAGGCATCTGGCATCCGCTCCCGACGCATGCCGAATCCGGGAATCCGGCGGTCTTCTCTCTGCTCCGTCACCTCCATTCCGCGTCCCAGGAGCACCGCACAGCGCTCTTCCAGAGAGGTTTGCAGGGCTTCGACCAATTGCACATCACCCCCCGCCGTCCCGTGCCGCCGATGCGCGATGCACTCGCTGCCCGCCTCCGTGCCAATGCCGCCCGCATCCCCGGTGGTCTTCGTGAACAGGAACCGATCTGGATGTGGAACCAGTACGATCCCGCATCCGAAAACTACGATCCGGCCAACGCACTGGTCTACCACCCCACGCAGTTCGATGCACAGCATAATGGGCAGGCTCTCCAAGGCGGCTACGACATCACGCTCACGGAAGACATGCGTGTTCTTCCCGAGGCGAAGAAAGAGCCCGTCACGGCCGGGTACCGGTCCTTGGGCAGACACCTCCGGCCCACTGATTACCTCGACCTCCTCCATGGCCGCAGCAACGACCAAATCGCATCCCGCAAGCTCGACCCCGCGCACTACCAAGGACTCGTCGGCTGGACGCCGCAGCAGTACTGTGTGGCGAACATGGCTTCTCTCGATCGCTCAGGTCTCCCGCTCGACCAGGACGGGGATCTCTATCGCGTGTCGTATCTCCCCGGTGCATACTTCCCCGCCTCCCGCGACGTGCTGGACGGCGGCTGGAATCCGGGGTACCGCCGGGCGCGCTTGGGCGTGGACGGTCCGGCCTATCGCGATTCCGGCTGTGGCGCGCGGGTGGCGGTGAGGGTCGCTTGAACTTTGAGCCTTGGCTCTTCTTCGTTCTTTTTCTTTGCGCTCGGCACTATACTTCCACGCGTCTGCGTCGAGGAGCCACCCGCGTCGAGGCGGGCTGCCGCAGACGATTTCCCCCTGAAACCCTCACGTTCGAGCGCCGCTCTTTCTCCGCTCTCGCTGGGATGAAAACGCAAGCCTATGCAGGAAATACGGGTGCGCCCGCGTTCTCCGTCTCCGAGGCGGCGTCGATGGAAAACCTCCCGCAACGTGCCGAGCGGCAACTGGAATCCGAGGAACCGCCAGGCGAACTTGTACAGGAACAATCCGGACAATCGCGATGCCGACTACGGCGCGGGCTAAGCGTTCCATTTCAGGTGTCTTTTTGATGTTCTGAAAGAAGATGAGACGAGAGAAGTGTGATGAGGCAAGGAGGGGTGGAGGAGGGGGAGGGCGTGTGGGTGGGATTCTGTGCAAGGATTTTGTCATGGGATTTTTCATTTGGCTTCACGGAGAAGTTTAAAGCGCTTGTGATGGGAAAGCAGATGATGGCCGCCGCGATCAGCCCACTACAACTGGATGAAACGCTCGATATACCCCTTGCAGAGCTTCAAAAGGGTACCTTTGAGAAAGTGCGTTTAGTGTGGAGCTCCTTATGGGAGCTTATCAGGAACTGAAATTGCGCCAGTTGACGGCTATGCAAATATTTGCATTAATACAACATGATGGAATCCGAAATTGGCGCTCCCGCAGGGCTTATCGTCGATATTGACGGTGTTGTTCTCAACAAGGAGCGTCTCATAGAACAATCTGATACAGCTTTACGAATACTTGCGGATTCAGGTATCCGCGTTGTGTATGCGACGAACAATTCCCGCATGACACCGGAGCAACACGTCGATCGCTTCCGCAAGCTCGGTATCCCATCTCAACCGGAGCAGTTCATCACGTCTTCGATTGTCACGGCCGCGCGGCTTGCTTCTTTGCAGTCAGGAACCGGAAAAACACTACGTGCATATGTCATCGGAGCGACTGGCGCGATGGAGGGTGGTCTGTATACGGCCTTGGAAGAAAATGGCATCGCAATCGCCAGAGAAGGATGGCAGAAAGATCACTGGGAAACAGGAACAGAGCCGACACATGTGGTTGTCGGGTTCAAGCCCGCTTTTGTCCTGCAAGAAGATGGCTACCCAGCGGTTAGTGCCATATTAGACCCAGAGCATCCCGCAGATTTCTACGCTACGAATGATGATGCTGTGTACAGATCGGGATCAGGCACGTTGCTGCCCGCTAATGGATTCGTGGTGTCAGGAATCGTTGGCAGTACTGGCAAGCAGCCCGTGGTCATGGGCAAGCCTCATGCCCCGATGTTGGATGAGGCAGTCAAACGCCTTGGGCTTCCTCCAGATCAAATCGCACTCGTTGGAGACAACATCCGCGAGGATATTTCGGGAGTTGCGACGTTCAATCGAACATACGGCACGCGGCTCCGAGCGTTCGCAGTCCTCACGGGCGTACTCACCAGAGACACTCTCACCCGACACGATGTTCCATTTGATGGCCTCTTCCCTACGCTTCACGAATTGGTAAAGGAATTGAGAGGGCGATAGTTCGGCTCTTTACTTCGGATTGCGAATCGCCATGAGCACTTGCAGATAGAAGCGCAAGCTCGGCGTTATTTTATCCATAGTTGATGGAAGGGGGCCAGGGCCGTCAGTGTTCAGTGCGACGTACTCGGCTCTTTCCACTTCGCTGTGCTGTATCACGGGTTCCGCCTCTGAATCGCAATGGAAGAACGCCCACATCCTCCGCACACCATCGTAGGAGAGCAATCGCTTGTCGATGCGAGTGATGGGATCATGGATACCGACTTCTTCCACCAATTCCCTCTTCGCGGCATCATCGTATCCTTCACCTGCCGATACATGTCCCGTAGCTGAAAGCGTCCAATGGCTCGGATAGAGTTGCTTGCTGCTTTGGCGCAGTTGAAAGAGTGCCTTGCCCTGCCGAAATACCTGTACACCAACTAGGCGCACAATTGCGTTTGAGTCTCTCGATAATTCCTTTCTGGCTATCTGGCCGATGACGTGATCGTCCTCATTGACGACATCAAGAAGTTCTTGCATGAGAAAAGGATACCACAATCTAGAAATAGCCTAGAAACGCATAAATACAGAATCGCCTTCAGCCACGGCGCGGCAAGGGAGCGGCCGCAGCCGCGACCTTGGCGTGACGTGGGATAGCGCGGTTCGTCCGAGGAATCACTCCCACTCGCACGGATCGAACTGGAAGAGCGGCATCCCGCTTGCGAGAAGTGAAGCAGGGGCGGAATATCCATCGCTATGGAATTACAAGAACTTATCCGACTGTCAGCCCCCTTCACCCGCACCATACAACGATGTGTGCGGAGTAATGCGGCCTTTCATTTCACTCTGGATGATGGAAGACTCTTTGCTGTGATGATTTTTCCGGAGAATGGATTTGTGTATCGCGAAGCAGTCCCGCAATTCCGGATGCCTGATGAACACATCGGCCTTTCCTTCCGTGAGTTGATAGAGACGAGAGAACGCTATGCGAACCATTACGGGAAACCGATTGATCTTGATGAGACGCTGCGGCTGTTTTCCGCGCATACTGCGCTTCTCCGCACCTGCGCCGCGGGCGCATCGCGCCAGGCGGCAGCAGAGATACAGGAACATAATACGGCAAATCTGTCGGTAGAGGGGCAGTAACCCCTCTACCGACTTATTATCTTTCTTATTGTCTCCACACGTTTTTCTGCAGGGGTATGCGGATAAATAGACAGAGATCCAAAAACACCTTCCGAGAATGGATCGAATGGGATTAGGAGGCATCCAGGAGAAGTTCGCACTACCATACTCCCCTATGCGCTGCATCCTCTACGCTCGGAAGTCCACGGACGACAAAGCGCGGCAAGTGCAATCCATTCCCGATCAGATTCGCGTCCTGAGCGATCTTGCCGCTCAACGAGCATTGGAGATTGACGATATCATCCAAGACAGCAAGTCCGCGAAGGAGCCTGGTAGAGTCGGATTCAATGACATGATCGGACGTATCAAGAGAGGCGAAGCTGATAGCATCCTCTGCTGGTCCATGGACCGCCTGACGCGCAATCCTAAAGACGGCGGCGAGATCATGTGGCTGCTTCAGCAAGGAGTTCTGCGTTCCATCATCACGCCGGAACGGACGTATCTGCCGGAGGACAGTTCTATCCTCCTGAGCGTCGAGACAGGCAGATCTACCGACTATGTGCGAAAGCTCAGTACCGACGTGCGGCGCGGGATGCAGAGCAAGGTAAAACAAGGCTGGATGCCCAGCAGAGCACCCATCGGCTATCGCAACGAGAAAGAGGCCGACAAAGGGAAGAAGCGCATCCTGCCCGATCCTGCGAGCTTCGAAGCTGTCCAGAATTTGTGGAAGCATCTCTATTATCACCGCTGCTCTCTCGCGGAACTCCATCGTTACATGTCAGAGCAATGTCAGGTGTTTGTGAAGGGGCAGCTTCTTCCATTCTCCACATTCTGCCGCATTTTCCGCTGTCCTTTCTACTACGGTGTTTTCTCCATCAAAGGTGTTTTGCATCCAGGCTCCCATCAGCCCATGGTCACCCAGGAAGAATTTACAGAAGTGCAGACAATCCTCGCTGGAACATTCGTGAGTCGCGCCCGAAAGTATGAATCACCATTCAAGGGGCTCATGCACTGCAGCGGCTGTACCGCCTGGATCACGCCGGAAAAGAAAAGAAAGTTCGTCAAAAGTCGCGGCACCACGGAAGAGTATGGCTATCTGCGTTGCGTCCATCGTAAGAAATCCGAGAAACCCTGCCGCGAGAAGCCGATGTCAGAGAAAGCGGTGTTACAGTTCATCAAGCAAGAAATTGGTTCTGTGTCTCTACCGCCAGAAGTTATCGAGCTCGGTCTGAGAAAGCTTGCCGAGGAAAAGCAGCAGACGGAACCTACCCTGACGGAGCGGTCGCTTTCCCATGAGCTGTATGATCTCCGGCGGACGATCCAGACCATGCGACGTAACCTCGCTCGCACACCGAATCCAGACATTCAAGAAATCATTGCCGCCGAGATCAAAGCCTCCCAGGTTCGGGAACAAGGACTACAGCAGGAATTGCAGAGAGCTTTGCGCGAGCGCATGACGAAAAATGAACAAATCCGCGACAATCTCCAACTCATCCGAAACGCTTGGGCTATTTTGAAAAACGGGACAATCAAAGAACGACGGCAGCTTGTCCTCTCCCTCGGATCGAACTGGCGCATCCTCGACAAATCTTTGCACTATGAACCGAACCTGATTCCTATAGCCATTAGAAAAGCGAAAGAACAGTTCCATCTCCAAAACGCTACGTTCGAACCGCTGCGAAGCCAGTGCGTGACTGGCGAAACATGCTCGGCTGAACGAGCAGAAATCATATGGAGCGGGATACGGGAATCGAACCCGCGTCTCAAGCTTGGGAAGCTCGCATACTACCACTGTACTAATCCCGCGTGCGCAGAAGAGTACTGCAAAGAATGAGACAGGGGGAGGGGAGCGCGCTGGGGCGAGAATGCGCAGGGAAATCGGAGGTTTCCCGAGCAAGGGAAAAAGGCGCAACAGTTCTGTCTCTGAAGCAGGAATGGAAGAATGGAGCGCACGACGAGGCTCGAACTCGCGACCTTCGCCTTGGCAAGGCGACGCTCTACCAACTGAGCTACGTGCGCACACGGGAAACGGCGAAGCGAAGGATCTGGATGCGAGGGGCATCCTACAAGCAGAACAAGCCCAAGACAACCGCCGTTCCGCTCATGCCAAGGCCGTTTCCAGCTCCTTACGCAGTGGATGGGTTTGTGGTATACTATTTTGATGATCTCACACACAAAAACCGCCCGTCTGGCTGCAGTCTTTCTGGGCTTTCTGTCGTTCGTCCCGCGCTGTCTGGCGCAGGCCGGTGGTATCCGCCTGTTGGAACCTATCGGCGGCGTCGCCGTGATCCCGACCGCTGGCGCGACCGGTCTTGGTGTTTTTGGGTTTTACTTCAACCTGCTCTACCCGTGGATCATCGGTATGGGCGCCGCGATCTCTGTTCTTATGGGACTCATCGGCGGCCTGCAGATGATGACCGCAGGAAACGACAGCACCAAGCGCAGCAACGGCATCAACCGCCTGCTCATTTCCATGGGCGGCCTGCTGCTCATTCTCTTCTCGTCCACGATCCTCAATGTGCTCAATCCGACGTTCTTCATATGATGCGCCACGATCTGCTCCTCCGCCGGCTGTCCGCTGTCGCGATCGTCGCGGGTGCCGCGCTGGCCGCGCTTCCGGCGTTCGCTCAGATCCCCGTGATCTGCACGGGCCTCGCGGGCTGCGGGGCGGGTGCCGAGAACGTCCTGCTCACCAGCACCCTGCCGACGGCTGGCGCGCTGATGATCCGCCTGGTGGCGGGCGGCGCGGTGATCTTCATCGTCGTCGCGGGCGTCAGGATGCTCATCGGCGGCAACGACGAGAAGGCGTCCGCCGCCAAGAAATCCATCATGCTCGCGCTCGGCGGCCTCGGCCTCGCGCTCGCCGCGGGCACGATTGTGTCGTTCGTGACCACCGAGAACTACGGACAGGCGAACCCGGGCGACTTCCTTTTCGGCACCGGCGGCCTGATGGAATCCGCGATCCGCATCATCATGACGCTCTTCAACGTCGCGTTCATCATCGTGATCCTCTACGCCGGCATCCAGATGACGCTCTCGTCCGGCAAAGCCGACGAATTTAAGAAGGGCGGCACGATGATCAAGTGGGCCATCGTCGGAGCCGTGATCGTCAATCTCGCGCGTGCCATCGTCCAGGCTTTCCTCGGCCTGAACATATGAACCTGTTCGACTCCCTCGCCGACGGCCTCGTCCCGACCGTGTTCGCCAGCTCCATCGAACAGCTGGGTTCCGGCACGCCTGGCATCGATGCCATGTGGGGCATGATCAAGAGCGTCTTCCCGCACACCGACAAGGGCTCGGGCGGCCTCACGTTCATCCTCCTGCAGGTGACCAACATCATGCTTCAGCTGATCGCGGGCGCCGCGGTGCTGGTGATGATCTATGCCGGCATCCGCATGGTGATCGGCAATGACGAGGGCTTGGGCGAAGCCAAGAAGGTCATCATGTACTGCATCATCGGGCTCATCGGCGCGCTGTGCGCCGACGCGGTCGTGCTCTACACGATGTCCATCGTCGGGGCGGCAGCGGGTGCCTGATCCCCGGATTGTGTCGTGCGGCAGCGCTTTTTGCGGTACGCTGTCTGGGTGAAGAAGCGCCAGTACGTCACCACCGCCATCGATTATCCCAACGCACCCCCGCACATGGGGCATGTGCTGGAGAAAGTTCTCGCCGATGTCGTCGTGCGCTGGTTCAGATTGCGCGGCGATGAAGTGCGTTTCCAGATCGGCTCCGATGAGCACGGCATCAAGATCCAGCAGACCGCCGACAAAGAAAAAATGACGCCCCGCGAGCTGGTCGATCGCAACGTCCCGCTGTTCCAGGATCTCTACAAGCGCCTGCACGTCTCCGCCGACGTCTACCTGCGCACAACCGATCAGCAGAAACACTGGCCGACCGTCGTCGAACTCTGGAACCGCCTGAAGAAGGCCGAAATGCTGGAGAAGCGCACCTATGTGGGGCTCTATTGCGCGGGCTGTGAACGGTTCATCACCAAGAAAGATCTGGTCGATGGCCTCTGTGACATCCACAAGAAGGCGCCGCAGGAGGTGAAAGAGGAGAACTGGTTTTTCCGCATGAGCAAGGACAGCGACAATCTGAAAAAGCTCCTGACGTCCGACTGGGATGGCGAGAAGTACCGCATCATTCCTTCCTTCCGCGAAAACGAAACACTCTCATTGATTGAGCAGGGCCTGGAGGATGTGTCGTTCTCCCGCCCGGTGACCAGCCTCTCGTGGGGCATTCCCGTCCCGCACGATGAGAAGCAGACGATGTACGTGTGGTGCGACGCGCTGACCAATTACATCTCGGGCATAGACTACTTCGGACTTGGCACAGGGCCCTTCGACTCGGCAAAGACGTGGCCCGAGCGCCAGAGCGCGAGGACCATGAGCGAGGCCCCGGGGGGCCGAGTCGAATGGTGGGACGATGCCGAGGTGACACACGTGATCGGCAAAGATATCGCCCGGTTCCACGCGCTGATCTGGCCCTGCATGCTGCATCACGCCAAGGTCCGCTGCCCGGACCGGCTGCTGATTCATGGCTTCCTGACAAGCGAAGGCGAGAAGATGAGCAAGTCGCTCGGGAACGTCGTGGCGCCGGATGAGGCCATCGGCAAGTACGGCGTCGACGCGCTGCGCTTCTACCTGAGCCACGAGATCCCGGTCGGTAACGACGGCGATTTCAGCTGGAAGCGTTTCGGCGAGTTGTACGACTCCGCGCTGCGCAACACGATTGGCAATCTCCTGAATCGCGTGCTGGTGATGCTGCAGAAGAGCGGTGGGCAGATCGCGCTTGCTGCCGATCAGTCGTGGACAGTAGAGGATGACTGGAATACGTACACGCAGGCGCTCAACGGCTTCGATGTGCACAAGGCTGTTCAGCACGTGGTCGGCATGGCAAAAGTCGGCAATCAGAAATTCAACGACGCCCAGCCGTGGAAAATGGAACCGGCGTTGCAGCTCGGCACACTCAGTCAGTTCGCGGAATTCCTGCGGCATCTCTCGCTGATGCTCCTGCCCGTCATGCCCGAGGCCGCACAGAAGATCGCGCGACAACTGGGCGTGCCTTACGCAGATGACATGCTCCAGAATTCGTTCGTCATCGCCGACGCACACAAGGCCTGGGGCGGTATCCGCAATTGGACGACCGTCGGTCAGCCGTCGATCCTTTTTGTGCCGGTAGAAACAGGTGCCTGAAGTCGCTTCCGCTCAATAGTGTCCGCATTCTTTATGACGCGCCTGCGAAGGTCGTTTACGCGGTCCGCACCCTGCTGACGAAAGTGAGTAAGGTGACGGAGACGTATGCCAATCCCTCCCGGTGTACGTCTCCTATTTCATGGGTGCATGGTTGAAATTGGAGGGCAGGCGCGTATCCTGGACGTGCTCACCGATACTCGTCCGCGCGTGTCGCAAAGAAGTGGCGTAAGGGAGCAGCGTATTTTTTCCCCAATTATCATTATGTTTGATCCTATGTCAGAACTGACAAGTCCTCCCCAGCGCGATGAATTCGGTATGGGCGCAGGCGGCGGAGGCGGTTCTTCGAGGTCGTCCGGTGGGGGACGCGGTCATGGTGGCAATCGCGGAGGGGGTGGGTACGGTGGTGGCAGGGGCGGTGGTGGGGGCGGCGGAGGCGGAGGCTTCGCGCAGGACATTCACTCGGTCACGATTCACGCACGCCAGCGCACGTTCTACATCGATCTCAAGGAGTCGGGGAACGGCAAGTTCTTCAAGATCTCCGAGAAGTCCCGCGGCGGCCAGAAGACGACGATCATGTTTGACGTCGAGGATCTCGACAAGTTCATCGCCGCTCTTAACGAGATGAAAGGCAAGCTCCCCGCAATGCCTCCTGCGGCCCCGATGGCCCCGGCCGCTCCGACGGACGAGCCCGCGATGTGATTACTCATCTCAACCCCCTTGCCCACACAATCGCTTCCATGGGCTTCTTGCCCGGCGGCTGCACGGTGACGAGGTGCAGCGTCGTACCGCTGACGCAATCCACCGGCCACGAGCCGGGGACAGGCTCCAGCGACGATGCCAGCACTTTGATGGTCTGCGCCTTGATCGTCATCCTGACGCCCGGCCAGGGGTTCAGTCCGCGCACGCGGCGGTCGATCTCGATCGCGCTCTTGGTGTTGGGGTCGGCGACGCCGTCTTCGCGGCTGAGCTTGCGGCAGACCGTCACCTCGCTCTCGTTCTGTTCTTTCGGGCTTAGCGTGTTGGCCAGCGTCTGGGGCAGCAGCTTCGCGCCCATCATGGCCAGCCTGTCATGCAGGGTCTGGAATGTCTCACGGGGCTCGAGAGGAGTGGCCTGCTGGCTCAGGATTGCCCCGGCATCGAGTGCTTTGACCATCCGCTGCACGGTGACGCCCGACTCAGTGTCTCCCGCCAGGATGGCGTGCTGGATGGGCGAGGCGCCTCGCCAGCGCGGCAGCAGCGATCCATGGACGTTCACCGGGAGCTCTTTGGCAAAATCCAGCACCGCCTGTCCGAGGATCTGCCCGAAGGCGACCACGACCAGAAAGTCCGGGCGGGGAAGCGCTGCGAGATCGAATCCGCGGTTGATGTTCTCGGGCTGGAGTACGGGAATACCCGCTTTCAGAGCCGCGGTTTTCACCGGAGGCGGCGTCAGGAGCTGCTTGCGTCCCGTCGGCCGGTCCGGCTGCGTGATGACGTGCGTGACGGTAAACCGCTTGTCGCCCGCGAGCGAGTGCAGGGTGGGAACCGCGAAGTCTGACGTGCCGCAGAAGATGACCGACAGCGGGGACATGAGCCTAGTGTACACTCGTTGCATGACTGGTCGCCGCGCTTCCATGCTCGTCTCCACCATCCGCGAGATCGTCGCCCCCGTTTTGCGGGAGTGTCCCCGCGAGTGCGGCATCGTGTCCATCGTCCGCGTCGATATTTCGCCCGATTGCTCGTATGCGACGATGTATATCTCGTCTCTCAGCAAACCCGACGTGGCGCTGGAATACCTGCGCACCCGGACACCGGACCTGCAGCGCCGTCTATCCGATTTGCCCCGCAAAAAGATTCCGCTGCTGCGTTTCCGTCAGGACAAGGAGCTGGAGCGGGGAGTGCGCCTCGACGAATTGTTAGAGAAAGCTGCCAAACAGTTGCCACAAGATACTTCCGACGAACCGCAAGAGTAACGGGATTGCCGGGTGAGGAATCGCGCTCCTAGACTTCCGTCCTTTCGACGCGCCCACATGAATATCCCCGACAGCGAACTCTCACTGGCAGCCGATCTCCTCCGGACGGCCAAGCGCGTGCGCTGTATCTGCCACCGCGGTCCCGACGGCGATGCCATCGGCTCCGTGCTTGGCATAGGTTTGCTCGTGGAGAGCGTCTTCCCGGATGCCGAGGTCACGTTCCACTGTGTGGACACCATGCCCGAGACGTTCACGTTCCTGCCGTCCGCGGCCCGTCTGCAGGGCGCGCCCGTTCTCCCGGCACCGTCCACGGACGAGCTCTTTATCTTCGTCGATTGTGCCGAGCCAAAACTCACCGAGCTTCATGAGACGCATCCACAACTCTTCGACGGTACGTACCGCTCCATCGTTTTCGACCATCATCCGCGCAATCCGTGCTGGGGCACGGCGAACTTCGTCTATCCGGATGCCAGCTCCGCGTGCCAGGTCATCACCGAGTTTGCCGGGCGCCTCAACTGGCAGCTGGACACCGACATCGCCACCTGCCTGCTGACGGGCATCTACACCGACACCGGCGGCCTGCTCCACAGCAACACCTCGCCTGCGGTCTATCGTTGCGTGGCGACCCTGCTGCGCGGCGGCGCGCGCAAGTCCGAGGTCGTCGGGGCGGTGTTCCGCACGGCCAAGCTGAGCACGCTGCGCCTGTGGGGACGCGTGTTGGAGAAGATCACGCTCACGGAGGAAGGCGGCGCGATCTCGGCCGTCACCGAGGGCGATTTCCGCGCGACGGGCGCCGACTATAGCGAACTGACGGGTGCCATCGACTACGTGAACGCCGTGCCGGGCATGCGCTTCTCGCTCGTTCTCTCGGAGAAGGGCGGCAAAGTGAAAGGTTCGCTGCGCACGCTGCGCGATGACGTCGACGTGTCGCAGATGGCCGGCAAATTCAGCGGTGGCGGACACCGCAAAGCCGCGGGCTTCGCGCTCGCGGGCAAGCTGAAGCCGGAGATTCGCTGGAAGGTGGTGGAAAACGAAGAAGAACAGCAGGCCCAGATGCTCTGATTTCAGGCCCTGGGCGGCGTTTCCTCCGTCGCGGTCTGCGTGCCTTTAGCGGGTGTCTCCGGCGAATCGGTCGGGGGTGTTTCGACGAGTGTGATACCTTTGTCGTTTGTTGCGACCGTATCGGGCACGGGAGCCGGTGTGGGAGCGGTGCCGGCCTGCTGTGCCATGGCCTGTGACGCATCGAGCGGCGCCTCATCGGCGGGGAGTGTCGTGAGCTGCTGCTTGGCGAGGATTTCCTCAGGCTTGGTCGTGATCACCGCCGCTTCGTCGGGGCTCGCAATGATCTGGATGGCGACGTGCTTGCCGCCAGCGAAGAAGATTCCTTGTCCGACTGCGGAATTGAGCAGCACGTATTTCTCACCGTCGGTCAGATAGAAGAGTTTTTGCAGGTTATCGACGGCGGTGGGGGACTGCTTGAGCAGCACCTGCAGCGCCGAGTTCGTGATGATGGGTTTTCCGTAGGGCGAGTTCACGAAATCGTCCACGTCCTGCGTGATCGTCGTGATGCCGAGGAAGTATTTGCGGGCGCGCTTTACGATGCCGAACAGGAACCGCGCGGAGTCCTCGTACTGCATCAGGTTCCACGCTTCATCAATCACGAGGAAGCGCTTCTTGAGCTGTGCGCGCACCTTGGTCCACAGGTAGTTGAGCACGACGTAGATCGCGATCGGGCGGAGCTGCTCCTCCAGATCGCGGATCTGGAAGACGATCATCTGCTTCTTCAGTTCCACGTTGGTCGCTTTGTTGAACAGGCCGGCGTAGCTGCCTTCCGTGTACTTCTGCAGGACTTTGGCCATGTTCTCGCCGCCCTGGGTGGTGAGGAGCACGTCGACGAGGTCGTGCAGCGTCGGCGGTT
Organism: uncultured Candidatus Peribacteria bacterium; assembly: GCA_964460365.1. GTDB lineage: Bacteria > Patescibacteriota > Gracilibacteria > Peribacterales > Peribacteraceae > DAISLF01. Next base: position 114,140 of record CAYWPL010000001.1, read on the forward strand.
CCATTTTGGACGGGTCCGGCGTCTGGAGCGTGATGCCCCGGAGCGCGTAGGTGTCGAGGATCGCCTTGTCGAGGATGCCGTCCTCGGTCGGCGTCAGCGTGCCGAGCATCAGCTTGAAGAGACCGTGCAGGTTGATGACGGACGCGCGCAGCGTCTCGCCGACTTCGGCCTCGTCGCCGCGAATGGCGACCGGCAGGTCGAACGGGTTGATATGAAAGCTGCTCTGGAGAGACATGGGGATGAACGAGCCGCCGACTGTCTTGCACAGCTCGACGTATTCGTTTTCCGGATCGATCACGAGCACCTCGGTGCCGAGCATCAGTGCGCGGAGGATTTCGAGCTTCACCGTGAACGATTTACCCGCACCGGAAGTGGCGAACACGTTGGCGTTGGCATTGGGCAGGTCGAAGCGGTCGAAGATCACCAGCGAGTCGTTGTGGCGGTTGATGCCGTACAGGATGCCGTGGTCATCGGTGAGGTCGGAGCTGGAGAATGGGAAGCTCGTCGCGAGCGGCGAGGTGTTCATATTGCGATTGATCTCCAGTTCATCCAGGCAGAGTGGGAGACCGCTGGTCCAGGCGTGTTCCATCTGGAAGAGCGCGGGCTTCGTCAGCACGAGCTTGCCTCCCAGCAGCGATTCCACGTTGGTCTGGAGTTTCTTGAGCTTCTCGGCGTCCTCGGCGTAGATCGTGATGTACATGCCCAGCTGGAACAGCTTCTCGCGGCCGCGGGCGAGCAGGTCGCGCAGTTCCTCGGCATCCTGCAGGGCGGCTTCCAGCGACGGGTCGCGGACAATGCCGCGCTGCTCAAGCATGCGGATGCTGGCGCGCAGTTCCGTGACCTTCCGGCGGAGCATGCGCATGATGGCGTTGTTCGTCGTTGGGTAAATGTACTGCGCGATGTCCATCTCGGCGTCCATGTTCACGAGCTGCGACATCCAGTTCGGATAGATGTAGTTCGGCCAGTTGTAGGCGTAGAGCGTCTTGGAGTGGCGATCGTTCAGGATCACTTCCGTCGTCTTCACTTCCATCGCCGCGGGCGCGATGAGATCGAGAATCTTCTGCAGGCCTTCCTGATACTGGCGGATCGTCGCGCGGTCCTCGTCCGTCATCGGCGCTTCGTCGCCGGACGGCGTCAGTACGAGCTCGACGCTCTTGTGGAGCCCGAGCAGGTCATCAATCGCCTCCAGAAGCGGGTTCATCGCCTTGGGCTTGGGTGCCGGGGAGGGTGTGGGTGTGGTTGCGATACAGGTTCAGTGAATCCAGACATTGTAGCAAAAAACCCGTTTTTCCGCAACAGGACGGGCAACGCGCGGGATTAGCGACCGCTAGCCGAAGCTCAGAAGCCCAGGCGGCTCCGGATGGAGTTCTGGCCTTCCAGAACGCCCAAATCCTCGGTTCCGGGGACGTTCACGACTTTGAGGCCCGCGATCATCACTTCGCGGTTCTGCCGGATAGCCTGCAGGCGCTCATCCGAGAGTTCGATCAGATCTTCGTAAGTCTGGATGACGTCGGTCTGCTGCTTCACGTTCGCGTCGGTCTGTGCGAGGGCGGCCTCCGACGGTCCCAGTTCCTGCTGAAGCGCGCCAGCCGTCACGTAGTCGTTGGCCTGCGAGGCGCGGCGGATGTTGCGCTCGATGTCATCGTTGGCGCGGCGCTGGTCGCGCTGCTGCGTGCGCAGGTTATCCAGGCCCTGCTCCAGTTCAGCAAGACGGCGGCGTGCGCGTTCCGTGATGTTTTGTAAACCCGTCAGATACTCGTCGAGCGTCGAGGCGCGGTTATCGCTGCGGTTGAGCAGGTCGGGCACGTCCACTTGCAGGATGCCCGCGAACTCCTGGAGCAGCTGGAACGTGTTATCGAGATTCGTGTTCGAGGCTGACGCGAACTTCACCTGCGCAAGCACGCCGTCTTTCGCAGCCACTACGGGAACGTAGCCGCCGTTGGCCATGTAGAGATTCGTGAAGATGCCCATCAGCGGAGAGGCGCGGGTCACCGTTTTGATCGCGCGCAAATACACGGTGCGTGTTGCACTGACTGCGCCCGTTACGTTCGGTGCGGCTGTCGTTTTTTCATCGGCAGTCGAACCGCCGCAGGACGCGAGCAACGACGCTATCATCACGGAGGTGAGGACAAACGCGAGCCGGCGGAAACGCAGAGAAGTCATCTCGTGATGTGATGATTACAGAGTATTATATCATGAAGTGCACTTTCTAACAATAACGGCTTCAGGCAGGTAAAAACTCTGATCACGGAATTGCATCGAAAATGAGTACGAATTTTCGTCACTGCGCGACGACAAAAGTTATTCGTCAACGGTGAACGATCGTGCACACAAATTGTGTTCAAAGAACGATGACTTTATGTGTGCAAGATCAAATTATTATTTCATATGGAAGAGGAGTACTCGACTGCTACAGTCGGCCTAATCTCCTGAGCAGGACTTTTGTTCAGAGGGGTCTAATTTTCAACAATGTTTGATCGACTGACAACGCAGGCTCTCGCGACGATTCGGACACTCGTTCCGGACGCGTCGGAGGGCCCGGTTTGGCATATTTCCCGCGAGGCGGACCGGGGGGATCTGGCGACGAGCGTCGCGATGCAATTGGGCAAGCAGCTCGGCAGCAAGCCGCTGGAGATCGCCGAGATCATCCGCGACGGCATTAAAGGTGTAGAGGGCGTCGCCAAGGTCGAGGCGGTCGCGCCGGGATACGTGAACGTCTGGCTGACGCCGGATGCGTTCATCCGGGAACTGGCGCATGTTGTGTCTGCCGGGAAGCCCACCAAGCAGAAACCCAAGGACAAACCCGTCATCGTCGAGTACTCGCAGCCCAACATCGCCAAGCCGCTTGGCGCACACCACATCATCGGGACCGTCCTGGGTCAGGCGCTGTCCAACATTCATCGTCATCTGGGGCACAGTGTCATCGCCTGGAACTACATCGGCGACTGGGGCACGCAGTTCGGCAAGCTCGCCGTCGCGTTTGAGCTGTGGGGCGACAAGCCGGCCAAGGATTGCACGCTCGATGATCTGCTGGTGCTGTACGTCCGCTTCCATGAGGAACTGGCGAAAGATGCCACGCTGGAAGATCGCGGCCGAGCCGCGTTTGCGAAGCTGGAAAAAGGGGACAAGGACCTGCGAAAGTTCTGGAAGGACGTGGTGGATGTCACCAAGAGTTCCCTTGGGGCGATCTACGACCGCCTGCATGTCTCGTTCGATCTCGATCTGGGCGAGAGCTTCTACGAGGACAAGATGGAGCCGCTCATCGCTGAGGGCATCAAGAAGAAGGTTTTCACCGAGGGTAAAGAAGGAGCGCTGATCGTCGAGTTCCCCGAGGACAAGGCCTTGCCGCCATATCTGATCCGCAAGGGCGATGGGGCCACGCTCTACTCCACGCGCGATCTCGCGCAGATGCGCTACCGCATCGACACCTACAGCCCCGCCGCGATCTACATCTTCACGGACATCGCCCAGAAACTCCATTTTGAGCAGCTCACCGAGACGTGCCGCATGCTCGGATGGAAATTGCCTGTATTCGAGAACGTACTCTTCGGGCGCATGCGCTTCGCTGATAAGAGCATGAGCACGCGCAAAGGAAACATCCTCAAACTGGAACACGTCCTCGACGAGGCCGTGGCCCGGGCCGCCGAAATCATCAAGGAGCGCGGCGAGTCCATCCAGACAGACAACGTCGATGAGCTGGCGGAGATGATGGGCTGCGGTGCCATCGTGTACGGCATTGTCAGCCAGAACCGCAAGATGGACATCGTCTTCGACTGGGACAAGATGCTCAGCTTCGAGGGCAACAGCGCGCCGTACATCCAGTACACCCACGCCCGCGCCCGCTCGGTTCTGCGCAAGGCCGAAGCCGCAACGCCCGCCACGCCGAAGGACGTGAAGGCTCTCGCCCCGACGGAGCAGATGCTCCTGCGCACGCTGCTGCAGTTCCCGGACGCGCTGGAGCAGGCGAGCGCGACGCACATGCCGCACAAGCTTGCGAACTTCCTGTACGAACTCTGCCAGGACTTCAACGCCTTCTACAACGCCGAAACCATCGTCAAAGCCGAGGAGCCGCAGCGGTCTCTGCGTCTCTTCCTCACGTCCCTCGTCGCGGGGGTTCTCAAGACCGGCGCGGAGCTGCTCACGCTCCGCGTGCCCGAACGCATGTGAGCCGTTTCCCTTTCTCTATCCCTCTTTTCCTTCCCGTCCCATGTACAGCAGCCGCCGCACCCGTATCCGCAACCGCCGCATCCGCACGCGCGGTGGATCCACCTCGGCGCCCATCGTGGCGTTCCTGCTGATCGCGTCATTCGGCATTCTGTTCGCGGGATGCAACCGCACCGTCCGCGGACCCAACGATCCCGAGAGCGCCGTGCTGGAGGACACGACGTTCACGGCGGAGGACCTGGCGCGGTTTCAGGAGCTGGCGGATGGCTCTGAGAGCGGCGTGGTGACGGGTAGCGGGTCGAGCGAAGGCGACATCGCCCGTCTGGACATCGCGGATTCCTCCAGCGGCACCGTGGCCGGTCCGACGATCGATCCGGCTCTGGCCAGCAAATATCTGGCTGTCCGCGCCATGCCGGACACCGGCGCGACCAACGTCTACCGCGTGACCAATGAATTCCTCAATGTCCGCGCCGAAGCGAACGTGAAGGCCGCGTCCGTGGGACGCCTGAACCAGGGCGAGCTGATGACGCTCGTGGAATTCGTGAACGCCGGTTGGGCGAAGATCCAGATGGCGAACGGCACGCAGGGCTTCGTGGCTTCGCGCTACATCGCCAAACTGGTCAGCGAGAGCAGACTGAAGGACGAGGAGAAGAACTTCGAGGGTCTCTATTTCGTCGATTACACGTTCGTGAACGTGCGCAAGTCGCCGGACCAGCAGAGCGAGAAGCTCGGGGAGATCCCGGGTCAGGCGTTCGTGCGACCGATCAGCGTCGACAAGCTCTGGGCGCGCGTGCCGTTCCAGGGCAAGGAAGGCTACGTTTCCACACAATTCCTCGCGCCGTTCCGTCCCACGTTCCTCGTGCGCCAGGACACCTTCACTCTGCCGATCCTGCGTTACGACGTGAGCCAGCCTGGCATGCTTGAGGCCATGGTCGCCCATGCGACCAAGCTGCGCGAGGGGGGAGCGAAGCTGATGACCTTCCGGTCGTTCTTCGACCTCGTCCTCACGCAGGAGTTGCGCGACGTGCGCCTGGCGCCCAAGAGCGTGCTGCTCGGGGTCACCGGCCTGACGCCTGCCAACGTCAAACAGGTCTCGGATGCACTCTACGCCGCAGCCGTTCCCGCGACACTCTTCCTGCAGACCAAAGACGTCGGCGTGAGCGGTATCAGCGAGAAGACCATCCTGACGCTGCAGGCCAACGGCTTCGACATCCAGTCGGAGGGCCACACAGGCGATGATCTGCGCGCGCTGACCAACGCTCAGATGATGCTGGAGCTCCAGCAGAGCCGCATGCTCCTGGAAGAAATGACCGGCAAGACCGTCTTCGCGGTCTTCTACCCGCAGGGCGGCGTCAACGAGCGCGTGATGCAGAAGGCCGTCGATGCGGGCTACCTGTTCGGTGTCGGCAGCATGCCGGACCGCAGCTTCACCCGTGATCAGTTCCTGCGTCTCCCGAGTGTCGCCGTCACGTCGACGATGACTGCGGATGACGTGGTGCAGTTTGTGAAGTGAGAGGTGGGCGTGCCTCGTTACGATCGTGCTCCGCACGATCTACTCGGCATGACATAGAAAAAACATTGTCACCCTGAGTAGAAACTGCGGAGCAGTTTCGTAACGAAGGGCAAGGAGCGGATTTCGTAACGAGAGACGTTTTTACCGCTTCGGAATCATGTTCTGAAACGCCTTCATCATCTCCGCGGACTGGTCCTGCGTGTATTTCATCGTCTGTTCAGTGGAGATCGTGATGATCTTGGTCATGATGTCGTCGAAGTTCTGCGCGAAGAAGATCGAGCTCCAGACGAAGAACAGCGCCATGGCGATCCAGACGAAGCCGCGCAGCATGCCCATCCAAGTACGCAGGCGGTCCCGCCGGTCCAGGCGCTCCACATGCATCGCGATGCGATCGAGCTTCTCTCCAACACTCTCAGCCGACATGGGGCTCTCCTTGTCCATCACGTCAAAAGTATAGACCTAGACGCATCTCAAAATCCGCGCTTCCACTTGCGGAGATACTCAAATCCGCGCGTGATGGTATACATGCCGGAAAGAGGAATATCGACACAGTGCATCAGTGGCAGAAGCGACCCGCCGAATCCGGTCTTGAAGAGCGTCACGCCCGCGAACGGATGGTTCTTCTGGGGACGTACGATGCCGTCCTGTTCCGTCGTCGGCGCGATGCCCCAGAAATTGTACACGCGGTCGCCGCGGACGAGCGCGTCGCGGATCGCCGTCCACTGAAGCAGATAACTGGAGGGGATTTTCTTGAAGGCATCCGCGCTGGCGCCATGGTGATAGCTCGTCTCGCCGCACGCGTGCATGTGGATGGATGCGGCGATGATCTGATTCTGATACTCCGCGAGGTACACAGTGCATTCTTTTCGAGGGGCGAATCTTCGCACTTGGCTGCGGAAAAACGCGTTACTGTAGGGCGTGAAGGCGTGGCGCTTACGCGTCTCGTCATGCAGACGGATGAAGTGTTCGTCGGTGTCGCGCGCGGGGTCCGCCGACGCGCGGATCGTGACGCCGTCCTTCTCCGCCCGGCGCACGAGGTTGCGTGTCGTCGCGCGGAAATTTTTGAAGATCTCGTCCGGATCGCGCGGCACGAGCGTGGGTTTTCCTGTCGCTTCACCCCAACTATCCGGTGTCGTGAGCGGCAGGTACCACACGTGCTCGGCGAGCAGGTGCAACGGAGAAGAACGCACGCGTGTACCCGCTGATGTACACATGTTCTCGAATGCTTTCTGGTCGATGTTGCGCAGGAACGGACTCAGCCGCAGAAATGCGCAGGAATGCTCTTTTGCGGCTTGTTTCAGGGCAGCCATAAGGGGCGTGGCAATGGCGGCAAAGTCCTCCGGGCGAAGAGATTCGGCGAACACCGGGCCGTAGGGCACGCTTAGATGTCGGCCGCGACGCGCAGGGACGAGGTGTGCGAAGCAGACACCCACGATTTTGCCGTCCTGCGTAACCTGCAGGCGCACGGGCGCCTGGCCGATGTCGTTGTACACATCACCCATTGTCCAGCTCTGGAGGAACGGCGCGTAGCGCTGCGACGCGAGGAACGCGTCCCAGGCTGCGGGATCGGTGGCGGGGGAGACGTGCATCATCGGGAGTCTAGCGGGAGTTGCGGAGCAGGGGATCAAGAGCCGCGACAAGGCGCATCGCCTGGCGTTCGGACATGGTCGGGTGCGTGGGGAGCGAGAGGATGGACGTCGAGACGGCCTCGGCAGTCGGGTCGCATCCGGCGACGTACCCGGAGGCGTTGGCATCCGCAGAGTCGGGACAGATCACACATCCCGTCCAGCCGTCCTGCAGGTGGATATTCTGCGCCTTCAGTTGTGCGCGGATGACATCGGCGTTCCGGACGAAGAGCGGGAATTTCTGCAGAGGCAAGCCCTCTATGGCGCCTGCGGCTGCGGGCCAGTTCCGTGCTTTGCTCTCGCGCAGATAGAGGGCTGTGAGCATGCGGCGGTGATCGTTGACTTCCGTCAGGCGGCGCCACTGATCCAGTGCGAGTGCGGCGTTCGCGGCGGCGAAACGGTTCAGCGTCGCGGGTTGTCGTCCGTGTTTTTCCTCGCGCGTCACAATCGGCAGCAGCAGTCCGAGCCGGGCGCAGAGATACAAGTATGCTTTGCCGAGGCCGACCGCGTACAGCAATTTTCCTTTGGCGTAGAGGAGGGGATAGAGCAGCGAGATCGCGACGGTCAACGGACTCATCGGCGCGGCTTTCTTCTCCTCGGCCGATAGGGCGTCGCGGAGGTTCGGCCGATGACAGATGACGGCGCCGCCGAGCACGCCCGAGATCGCCTTGTCGCGTCCGAAGCTGAGGATCGCGGCATCGCCCGTTGTGGCGAGACCGAGCGGTCCTGTCCTGTCCGGCAGCACATGGGCGCAGTCTTCGATAAGTGCGATTCCGCGCTTTGCACAGAGGTTTTTGAGGTCCAGCAGCGGCGCCGGAATGCCGAACGTGTGCTGGCAGATGATCGCCTTCGTCTTTGTCGTGATGAGCTTCTCGACCTCGTCGAGTTCCATGTTGAGCGTGTCCTGTTCGATATCGGCGTAGACGGGTGTCGCGCCCGCGGCGCGGATCGCGTTCGGCACGACGACACAGGTGTAGCACTGGACAATCACCTCGTGTCCCGCGCCGATGCCGAGTGCGCGCAGTAAAGCCAGTAGCGCCTCGCGTCCCGAGCCGAACAGAAACGCGTCGCCCCCCAGCCCGCGGCCGAGTTCCGCGCGCAGCTCGCCGGTCGCGAGACCGTTCAGCCAGCGACCCGGACGGGCCAGCAGCGAGAGCGCCAGTCGGATCTGTCGCCAGTCACCCAGCGGCGCGAAGGTGTGGTGAATCGGCCTCATGCGGCGGGAAGGAATCTGTGGACGACCGACGCGGGCATGCGCCCGATGCAGACCAGCAGCGTGCCCGGTGCACACATCGTTCCTTCGGGATAGATACGGACGGGTTTGCCGTATCCCTGAGCGAAAATCCTGGCGCTGCGAGCATCTAGAAACACAACCTGATCAAACACCGGCTCCGCGAGTTCGCCCAGCTCCCGCTCGGTGCGCTCCTGCTCATCACCAAGCTCAATGAGTCCGCTCGCCAGCAAGGTCTTCCGTTCATATGGCTGCGTCTTCGCCCAGGCGATCGCCGCCTTGAAGCTCGCCGCACTGGAGTTGTGCGTGTCATCCAGCACCTTCACGCCGCCGGTCTCGCGCACGGTGAAGGTCTTGTCCGGCGCGGAGAACGACCGCAGATGACGCTGCATCGCCGCCTGCGCGACGCCCAGATGCCGCGCAATAGCGATGGTGAGCAGGACGTTGGTCACGTTGTGCGTCCCATGCACCGGCACGTCGTAGGCGGTGCCGTCGACCGTGAAGCGTATGCCCTGCGTCGTCTCCTCCACATCAAATGCTTCCAGGTCGGCCTTGCCCCCTGTGCCGACGATCGTGACCGGGCAGGGCGCGAGTGACGCGATGCCGCGACAGAGGTCGTTGTCGCCGTTGAGGAACGCGTGGCCGTCTTTCGGCAAGTGCGTGATGATCTCGGCCTTGGCGTCCCGCAGCGCTTCCTGCGAGCCGAAGAGCGCGAGGTGCTGCGTGCCGATGTGCGTGATGACGCCGATGGCCTGGCGCACATAGCTGCTCATCAGTGCGATCTCGCCCTTGCGGTACGCGCCCATTTCCACCACAAGGACGCCGGGCTTTCCCGCGCGCCGGGCGACGTAGGTCGGCAGTTCGCGGATGAGCCACTGGGCCACCCCGAGTTCGGTGTTCACGTGCGCCGGCGTCACAAGCGGTTCCAGATCCTTCAGCGCGCACGCCAGGAGTTCTTTGGTTGTCGTCTTGCCTACGCTGCCGGTGATGCCGATGACGACGAGGTCGGGGTTGAGCAGCCGAATCGCGCGTGCCTGCTCCATCACGCGGGTTTTCAGGAAGCGATCAAGCGGTAGGAAGAGCGCCCAGGCGATACCCACCATCAGCGGCTGGAGCAGGGGAATGACCGGCAGCAGCAGCTCGCCGCGTGGGAGCATGACGGCGAGCAGCGACAAGGCGATCGTTAGCAGGAACGCGCTGCCCGCGAGTGTTTTGGCCTTCTGCGTCCACACGGGAAGCTTCTGACGATGCAGCGCTGTCTGCACGCCGCTCAGTGCGGCGAAGAGCCCGAGCGTGCCCCAGACGAAAACTGTCGTCGATGCAGCGCCCGTCATGCCTGTCACCACGAGGTCCAGGCCGACACAGAGCAACAACAGCGCTGGACGCAGTTTGCCGAAGAGCTGGCGCGCCGCACCCTCGCGTCCCAGATGTTCGCGCAGTCTGTCCGGACGCCATTCCTTCACCTGCCACAGCGCGCAAAACGTGAGGAGAGGGGAGAGGCTCGCGATGAGCGTCAGGCCGACGAGGAAGAGCAGGCGTTCGATGGGTGCCAGTATAGCGTTTTAGGCCTTCCCGTGGAGATTCTTCCGGATCACCGCAGCGATCTCGACGGCCCGGTCACGGTGCACTGCGTGGCGCACGCGCTCGTAGGCGTGGAGCTGGCTGCCGGAGATGAGTTTCTGCATGATGAGTGCGTCGCCGAAGGGCGTCATGCGGTCGTCTTTTCCCCAGAAGAGATCCACGGGAAGGGCGAGCTCCGGCAGGATCGGATGCAGATCTTCTGCCGTCACCTTGATCATCGTCTGGCGCATCAGCGGGCTGGCCTGTTCGTAGTCGTGGACGCGCACGAGCTTGTAGAGGAGTGTTTTCCCGAGCGGCGCCAGCGCCTTGAAGCCCGGGATCGACAGGAAAAACTTTCCGGTCTTGGCGAGCGTCAGACCGACAATCCGCTTGAAGTGCCGGGGGCGCCGGATGCCTGCTGCGGCGCAGAGGTACAGATGATCGATCTTCAGCGTGCCGCGCAGCGCGAGCTTGATGGCAATGCGTCCGCCGTGCGAATGGCCCAGCAAGAGTAGCCGTGCGTCCGCGGGCATACGGTCCTTCGTCCACGTCTCCACCCAATCGGCGTAGTCATCCACCGACCATGGGCGCGCCGGTTCGGGCTCGTCGCCGAAGCCCGGAAGGTCCGGGGTGAGGATCTTGATCGCGCGTTCGTCGAGGGCCGCGCGGAGCTGCGTGAAGGACTTGCGGGAGCCTCCCCAGCCGTGGATGCACAGGAGCACGGTTTGCATATGACACGGGCATTGTACGCCGGACAACTGCTTCGGGCACCCAACCTCGACGCGCGCATCATCCTCGGCAACGAGGCCGAGAAGGCCTGCGCCGAGGCCACGGGGGGACCTACACTCCCACGCTGCCAGCAGCGCCAATCCCGTTCTAAACAACGGGTCAGTCCCCAAGGCGATGGCGAACGCCAGTCTCACGGTCGCCGGTTTCTCTACGGGCGCCGTGGCGATATACTCCGCTGCGGCTCATGACCACTCCCACGCACATCCTCGCCGGCCTCGTGATCGGCAAGATGACCGGCCACTACGCCGCGGCGATTATCGCGTCCAACATCATGGATCTGGATCACCTGCTTGCCTACCGCCGGGGCGGCGTGCTCTTCAAGCCCCTGCAGATGTTCAAGCACATGACCGAGCCCAAGGATATGCTCGGCGACCAGCGTGGCATTTTCCATAACGTCTTTGTTGCGGCCGCGATCTGCGTGCTCGCCGCATGGCTCATGCCCGCGATCGGCGTCACCGTGACCGCAGCGTACTTCCTGCACCTGCTTTTCGATGCGCTCGATGGCTCGCGCTACTGGCCGTTCTATCCCAACCAGACAATCGAACTCAATGGTCCCGTGTCGTACTGCACGTGGAAGGAAGGCGCGCTCGCGCTCGGCCTGGTCCTCGCGTTCTTCGTCGTGTAATCCGCGGCAGGGGGGTACGATCAGTGGCAATCTCAACTTTGCACCGCCTAAGATATGAGGATAAACGCGGAGTTCTACAGGCAATTGTTGACCATGTGCTAATAAACGACGGGGACATAAAAGTCGTCCTGCGATTCCCGAAGGTTATGCAGGACGAGTTAACTAAGTCGAAAAATTTGTGTGGTGCCACGGGCCGGGCTTGAACCGGCGACCCCAGGCTTATGAGTCCTGTGCTCTACCAGCTGAGCTACCGTGGCAGGGGGAATGACGATGGAAAGAACGATTGCCAACCGAGCTCAGTATTTCTTGTCGTCCGCAAGCGGACGGAGCAGCTGAGCTACCGTGGCAGGGGTCTGAGATGGGTGGAAAGGACGGGAAGCCAACCGAGCTTAGTTTTTTTCTTCGGCTTCGCAAGCGAAGCCTCGCAGCTGAGCTACCGTGGCGAAGGATTCGCGTAGGGATTATGCAATACCTGAAGCGGATTATGAAGCCATTTTGCGGTCCGCCGGGTTCTCGATCAGGCGGACCATGGCAGTGCTGGCGAGGAGCAGGCCCAGATCCCGCACGCCGATGTCATTCCAGCCCACCTGAGCCAAAACGGCCACCAGATGCAGGGCGATGAGGATGCCCGCCACCTGACGTACCCGCCAGTAGGGAATCAGCAGGAGAACGGCCAGTGCGATCTCCATCGTGCCGATGATCTTGATCCACACGTCCAGCGGTTGGTTTAGCAATCCGTTCATCCAGACAGGAAGAAAACCCATCCAGAGGAGGGGATTGAGGAACTTATCAATGCCGAAACACCCGAACACCAGCACGAACGCGGCGATGAGCATCCAAAGGGAGAGTGACCGTTTCATAACTGCAGATGCTACACGGGTGTTCGGCTGCCAGATACCGAATATCCGGAGAAATCTCCCGGGATGCCTGCCGGAGATCTGTCGGAAGCGTATACTCGGGCTGCCATGCGCAAAGTAAACCTCCTCTTCGTCGCCGGCGGCGTCGCGCTCCTCGTGGTCATACTCGCCACCGGCCATCCGCTCCTCCTCGCCGTTACCGCGCAGGTGCTCATCCTGCTCGCGCTCTTCACGGGCCGCTGGCAGCGCGTTGGCCGCAAGGGCATGTGGTTCGCCTGGATCCTGCTCGTGCTGGTGCCCGCCACCGTGCACCTCTATCGCGTCAATATGCGTGCGGAGAATCCGGATCCCAATCACACGCACGCCGACTTCTCCGTCTGGATCGACAGCGAGCGCGTCGATTTCTCGCAGGCCAAGTACATATCCGGCGGATCAGAGACGCACACGGAGGAACAGGAGAAGCACAAATACTTTCACCTGCACGATGGCAACGGCAATGTCCTGCACCGCCACAAGCCCGGTCTGCCCATCGGCCAGTTCTTCGCGTCACTCGGATTCACGCTGATGGCGGACTGCCTGGCGACCGACGACGGCAGGAAGGTCTGCGATACCGACGGCAAAACCTGGCGATTCTTCGTGAACGGCGTCGAGCGTCCGATGGACCCGGAGTACATTTTCGAGGATGGCGACCGGTTGCTTTGGAGTTACGGCGCGGATGACGTGGAAATTGCACGCGAGATCCGCGAGGTCACGGATGACGCCTGCCGGTATTCGCGCACGTGCCCGGGCCGCGGGGATCCGCCCACCGAGAGCTGCATCGCCGATCCCACGGTACCCTGCCGGATTGTCCCGTAAAGAAAAAGCCGCCCCGTGCGGAGCGGCTCCTTTCTTGCCGTGCCCTCTTTATGCGCTGCGGCCTTCTCCGCCGCTTTGGAAGTTGTGGGTGACGATGAGCTCATCGAGCACGTCCACGGGCCTGCCCTCATCAAAAAGATCGCAGGAGCGTGAACCCGGGGGACGCTTGACGAATCAGACAGGTCAGGACGGTTTGACGTGCACGCCCGCCCGCAACATGCCCATCGAGCAGGTGATCAGGAAATCTTTCTGCGGGTTGCGGATGGGGCCAAGCCAGTTGGTGCCCTGTCGCACCGGCACGCTCACGTTGAAGTCCGGCGCGACGAGGAAGCTCGCACAGCCGCTGATGCCGTTCTTGGCGATGGCGTAGAACCACGTCTCGCGGCCAGCCTCGATGGTGAAGGAATCCGGCTTGTAGCCCGCGTCCGAGACGTACACGGTTACGATCTGGCGGCCCTGCGGGTCGATGCTCACATACGGGTCGTCCGCGGCCTTGCCGATGGCCTGCTGCGTGCCGGGCAGAAGCTTGTCCAGGATCGACCGCGTATCCAGCCCCGTGAGTACCAATCCGCTTTGGAGATTGGTGAAGCCGAGCAGGAGCACTGTTGCGCCCGAGAAGAGCACGAACGCGCGGGACAGGCGTCCTTCCAGCAACGAGCTGAGGAGGCTGATACCGAGCAGCGACGGCAGTGTGCCGAGCGCGAAGACGAGCATGATCGTTCCGCCGGCGAGGAAGCTGCCGGAGGCGAGTGCCAGTAGTTGCATGGACTGCGTGAAGCCGCAGGGCAGGAAGAACGTGAGACCACCGAGCAGCAGTGGCGCAAAAGAGCTTTGCGAGTTCGTCAGGCCCGCGATGCGGCGCGTGAACGCGCGGGGCAGCGGGATCGTGCAGTACTTCTTGGGAAGGATGTGCAGGACGTTCAGGCCGAGCACGATCATCACGGCGGCAAGAAGCATCGTCAGGTAGCCCTGTGCGTGCGGCGAGAGCGTGATGGCCTGTCCGAGCAGGCCGATGAGGCCGCCGAGGAGGAAATACCCGATCAGGCGTCCGGCGTTGAAGAGGAGCAGGGGACGCAGTTTCTGCCAGCGTGTCTCCGCGCCGTGCGCGTCCGACCATGTGGCCGAGACCGAGAGCAGCAGTCCGCCCACGACTGCAAGACAGGTCGACGTGGCGGCGACCAGGCCCACCAGGAATACCGCGCTGAGGCTCATGGAGATTTCCACGGATGTCGAGAGCGAGAAGAGCCCCGTCTGACGAAGGACCAGATAGGCCACGACGACGAACGCCAGCATGCCGAGCGCTTCCAGCCAGCGGCGGGAGGTCGCCGGCTGACCCGCAACCGGCGCCGGTGCCGCAATGGTCTGCGTCTTGCGCGTCGAGAGCGTGTATGCGGTATCGGCGAGTGCCGCATTGAGGGCTTTGAGGGTCGGTGCGGTTCCGTCGAAGTGCACCTGAATGGTGCTGTTGCGCAGCGAAGCGGACGCGCTGGTCACCCCCGGCACACTGCGCAGGGTGCTTTCGAGCAGTGTTTCGCAGGAGCGGCACGTTATGCCGGAGACGGCGAACGTGCGCTGGCGGGAACCCGGCGTCGGAGGCGAGGACGGCATGGGAGCTGAGGAATCCAGTATATCACTGTTTCTGCTCATCTACGAGCGGTTTGCCGAGTTCTTGGCGAAACGCCTTTTTTCTGTAGGCTACGCCTTATGGAGAACGTACCCGTGACGATGGCGACCCAGCATCCGGATAACGCCTCATCGCCATGGTGGGGGCAAGAGCCGTTTATTTCGACGCAGCAGGAAATTGACGAACTGCTGGAATTGTTCCAGCGTCTACCGGTTGACGAGTACATGTGGGACTGGGAGGGAAAATACGTGGATGAGGCCGTCGGGGAAAAGCTCTTCGGACGCGCCAACGCGTTCTTCGCCAAGCGGCCGCTCGGATCGGACCTGCGTCTGACGTATCGCATCCCGGCGTTCGAGGGAAAGAAGATGCACCGCATGGCCCGGGCGTTCATGAACGTGCTCTCGCTTGCGGACTTCGCCCGCGACATCCAGCTGCCCGCGCCGCCCGTCACCGAGATGTTCCTGCCGCTCACGACGTCCGCCGACCAGCCCATGCAGGTGCGCAAAGCGTTCCGTGACGTGGCCGGCTATCACCGCGCGGTATTTCATCAGTCGCAGGAACAGGAGAATGAGATTCTCGGGCAGTTCGAAGTGACGCCCCTCGTGGAAGACGTCGATTCGCTTCTGGGCATTGATCGGATCGTGAAGCCCTACTGGGAGGAGCTGCTCAGGGAGCGTCCATCCACCCGAGAGCACGGTCAGCGTGTGTTCCTTGCACGGTCCGATCCCGCTCTCAACTCCGGCATCGTGCCTGCGGTGCTTGCTGTCAAAGCGGCGCTGAGTATCGTTGCGGGTCTTGGCGACTCGCTCGGCATGCCCGTCTACCCCGTCATCGGCACGGGAAGCCTGCCGTTCCGCGGCAGTGTAAATCCCACGTATATCGATTCCTTCCTGGAACAGTACGCGGGCGTGCGCACGTATTCCATCCAGTCCGCCTTCCGCTACGATTATCCGCTGGAGGACGTCGCGAAGGCATTGGAGCGTATTAAGAAAAAAGCGCCGGGGCGCGAGACGCTGCGCATTCCGGAGAGTGACCTCGCGCGCCTGCGCGCGCTGTGTGCGTCCTTCCAGAAGATCTGGCAGCCCGCGATCGAGGCGATGGCCGGCGTCATCAACGACGTGGCCGCGCTCGTTCCGCCGCGCCGCGAGCGCCTGCAGCATATCGGCCTCTTCGGCTACAGCCGGGGCATCGGCGCGGTCAAACTCCCGCGTGCCATCGGGTTCACGGCTGCGCTGTACTCCATCGGCGTCCCGCCGGAGCTGATCGCCACGGGCCGGGGACTCCGCGCCGCTCATGCTGATGGATCGTTCGATCTGATCGAAACCTACTACCCGGCGCTGCGCGCGGACCTGCACCATGCGGGTAAGTACTTCAATCGCGAAAACCTCGAGATTCTTTCCCGCGACCTGCCCGCCTTCGCCGGGGTCAAAGACGACGTTACGGCCATCGAAGAGACGCTCGGCATCACGCTCGGGCCTGCCAAGCCGCATCATCTCATCCATCGCAACCTCACGTCATCCATCCTCCAGCGCACGCGGTCCAAGGGTGACATGGAGCGGACGCGCCGCGATCTCGTCGACGCCGCGGTTATCCGCCGCAGTCTGGGCTGAGACGGCCCAAAAACCCGTCGCGTCCGGTCCTGTTTTTTTGTAGCATGGTGGCGATGGACCCCGCACAGAACCCCCCGCAGGACGACGACGGCGCAGCCCTCCAGGCGCAGATCACCGAGCTCGCCGCCCAGGTGGCGAAGCTGACCGATCTCGCCGCGCGTGCGCAGGCCGACCTGCAGAACGCCAAGGTCCGCATGCAGAAGGATGCGGACGAACTGCGTCGTTACGCTGCCGAGCCCGTCATCCGGCGCCTCCTGCCCGTCGTGGACAACTTCCAGCGCGCATTCGGCCACCTGCCCGCGGAACTGCAGGGCAACGAGTGGGTGAAGGGCGTCATCGCCATCGAGCAGTCGCTGCTGAAAGAGCTCGGGGATCTGGGACTGAAGAAAATGGACGTGCTTGGCCAACAGGTCGATACCGCGCGCCACGAAGTGCTCACGGTGGGACCCGGGAAAGAAGGCGAGGTCATCGAAATCTTTGAAGACGGCTACGAATTGAACGGCAAAGTGCTCCGCCCGGCGAAGGTGAAAGTGGGAGGGGCTTGATGATCGCGTGCCTCGTTACGGTCGCGCTTCGCGACGACCTACTCGGAGCGGTTATCCAGAGAATTTGCGCATCTGCCGAGTCGTGACCCCACGGAAAGCGCTGAGGAATCTCGAAAAAAAACGAACGCGGACAGCCTCGGATAGGAGCGCACGGTCGCGATCATGCCGCAGCGCCGAAGATGCACTTCCTGAATACGTCCCCCTTCTCCTCGAAGTTCTTGAACATGTTGTAGCTCGGGGAGGCCGTGGAGAGCAGGCAGATCTTGCCTTCCATCGTGCTTCTGCGCGCCCAGCTCACAGCGTCTTCCATCGTGGGGGCATTGTGAAAACACACGTCCGCCTGCGCGTCGCCGATGGCCTCCCGGATGCGCGGGCCGCTGCCGGGGAAGACGATCACCGTGCGGACGGACGAGTCCTTGATGCGCTTTGCGAGGCCCGTGAAGTCGTTCCCGCGGTCCTGTCCCCCGAGGATCATCGTGACGACTCTGTCGCCCAGCGAGTCGAGCGCCGCAATGGCGGATTCCGGCGTCGTCGAGATGGCGTCATCCACCCACTCGATGCCGTCCTGCACGCCGAGCGACTGGAGGCGGTGCGGCAGGCCGCGGAACTCGCGGAACACGCCCGCGCAGACGTCCGGGCCTATGCCAAAGTGCGCGGCTGCTTTGGCTGCGCCGCCCATGTTGCTGAGGTTATGACGCCCCAGCAGATGGGTTTCTTCAATCGTCACGGGACAGTCAGTTGCGGAGAACGGGACTTTCTTCGCCGGGCCCTGATTGGCGATCCATGTGGCGCCCTCGGATTCGCCGCAGTAGAAGATGATATCCTCCGGCTTCTGGAAGCGCGCCACATGCGCCTTGGCGTCCCGGTAGGCCTCCAGCGAGCCGTGATAATCCAGATGCTCGGGAAAGAAGCTTGTGACGACTGCCACTGGTGGGCTGACACTCAGGCTCAGAAGCTGATAGCTGCTCAGTTCATGCACGAAGATCGCGCCGGGCTTGGCGTGGGGCAGGTAGTCCAGGGAGGGCTTGCCGATGTTGCCGACCAGATAGACATCCTTTCCTGCCGCTTTCAGTATATCGTGGATCAGCGTGGAGGTGGTGCTCTTGCCCTTGGAGCCGGTCACGCCGACGATCACGGCACCCGTCTCCGCGACGGTGTCGAAGAATAATTGCGTGGCCGACGTCACCTTCGTCCCGAGCGCCGTGAGTTCGTCATTCGGCGGGATGCCGGGAGATTTAATGATGATGTCATAATCACTGAGCGACGTGAGTGCCTTCGGCTTGCTCTCTTTCTCGCCGCGGATCTCGCGCACCATCACGGGCTCGTCCGGATAGCGGTCGGTCACGCTCACGGGCACGTCAATCCCTGCCGCCTTTAATGCGAGTACGACGGAATGGCCCTCCTTGCCATAGCCGAGCATCAGGATCTTTTTGCCCGTCAGGTCCTGGATGCGCATGCGCTCAGGGGAGCATCGAACGATACGGCTCCGGCACCGCGTGGTCCTTGCCGAAGGCCAATGTGCGCTTGATGAGGCCGTTCGGGTCCGTGAGGCCCGGCAGAACCTCGGTCACAAATGTCTTCATTGCTGGCGTGTCCTCCAGATCCCCGCGGCGATGCGCCAGCAGGAACGCGGCTGCAGTCTCCTCCGTCGTGCCGACGCACTCGAAGGGCTTGAATCCCTCCAGGCCGAGCAATTGCCTGTAGAAGACCTGCAGTTCCGGACGGGCAAAGAAATCCGAGCCGAAGATCTCGATCAGTTTTTCCTTGGGCAGGAACGCAGCGATCAACGCGTAGGCGAACGCGCATTTGGAGCAGACGCCGCACCAGCGCGTCTCGGGCTTGGCGCCGGCGATCTTCCAGTTGGCGTTGCAGCTGGTGAAGTGCTTGAGATATTCGGGCTTCTGCGTGAACAGTTCGCCGATCTTCAGTTCGCTAAACGGTCGCAACATGCTGAAGTACTCCACCTTCTGCGTGACGTACCGCCTGAGGTACGCCTGGAACGCGCGTTCGAACTCCAGTGACTTGCTCCACTGGTGGTTGATCATCTTCCCGCGATATTCCACGTTGCCTTCGTCCGCGCTGCGTTCGCTGCTGAGCGCCACGGTGTCGAAATCATAGAGGAGCGCGAGGACGATACAGACGCAGGAGAGATACGCGGTGATCGGCACATGGCCGTTCAGCGCGCCTTGTTCGTTCAGTTCAAACAGCTCCTTGGAGAGTCCGCGCTTCACGGTGAGGAGCGGCAGTCCGGCGATGTCGCTCAGTTCGTCGATGAACTTGTGCGCCCCCAGGCGGAACAGCGTCTGGTCGATGCGCCCGGCGCGCAGCAGCTCGATCGTCACCATCGAGTCTTTCCCTCCGCCGATGGGTGTCAGCACGCGGGGCCGCTTCGACTTGGGCGCCTCATCGGGCGGCATGCGGCTCATGGCGTCCGCGGGGAAGCTGATGAGGTTCTCGAACTCGACATTGTTCTTGTAGAAGAACTCCCCGAGGCCGTTCTCGTAGACCATCTTCCAGAACTCCGTCTCTTCTTTGGTCAGCGTGCAGGAGAGGATATCGATCTTCTTCGGGAGGCATGTTTTGTAGTAGCTGATGCCGCCGATCATGTGGAGTGCCGCAAGTGCCGCATCCAGTTCGGCCGGGTCCGGATGGCCGTTGCGCGGAAAGGCATCGCGATGCGGGAGCGTGATCGTCTCCGTGAAGTTCACCTCGCCGTCCAGCGAGTACCGCAGCTCGATCGTGCCGCGCAGTTCGTCCCATTCGTATGAATCGAAGATGAATGTCTGGTACTGCTTCATGCGTCGAGGGGAATGTATCCCGCGATCATCAGAAAATTACGCAGGATCGTCTCGCTGAGACGCGCGTACTCGGGCTGGAGGCGGGCCCAGTCATCGATAATCGTTTGCTGTGTTATGTTCTGCAGCTCGGGGATGCTCTCCAGCCAGGCGCGCAGCAGCTTCTCATCCAGGTCGAAATGCCCCTGAATGCCGTAGGCCCGGGGGCCCACGCGCACGATCTGGTTGGTGCAGCGGCGTCCGGCGCCGAGCAGGCGCATGTCCTCTCCCAACTCCGCGGCGTCGCCGTGCAGATGAAACACTGGCAGCGTCGTGGTGCATCCGCGCAGCAGAGGATCGTCTTTGCCGTCCGGGGTCAGTTCGATGGTGAATTGCGCGTCATCCACATCACGGAAGCCGATCTCCGGTTCCTTCATCTTGCGCACGCTTCCGCCCGCGGCTTTCACCAGGCACTGCATGCCGAGACATACGCCGAGGTAGGGGATATCGGCATCGAGGGCTTCGCGGATGCGGTCGAGCTCGGTGTGCATCACCGGCGTGTCGTCGTAGGCGCTCGCAGGTCCGCCCATGACCAGCACCGCCCCGTAGTCCACGGGCGCGGGGAACGCCTCGCCTTTCTGCAGGTCGACGGTCGTGTATTCCACGTTGCACGCACGCAGCACCAGCTCGAAGGCGCCCGGGCCTTCCAGCGTGGAGTTCTGCACGATGAGCATGCTCTTGGGCATCGGCCAGAGTGTAGCGGACTTAGCGGGTATCACAGAGCAAAATGCCGTATACTTGCGGTCGGTTGCTCATTCATCCATCACCTGCCGGGGTGGCGGAACTGGTAGACGCGCACGACTCAAAATCGTGTATCGCAAGATGTGAGGGTTCGAGTCCCTCCCTCGGCACCACAAACGAGATTGAGGGTTAACCTGTAGCTCGTACGTCACTTTTCCACTATGCACGACCTTCTTGATGCCATCGCCATGCTGTTCGATATCCTGCTGACCCCGTTCACGCAGGGATCGGAACCGCGAAAAAATTGGATGAAGATTGTCGGTACTCTTATCGCCGTCACGGGAGTCGTGTGTGTTGCGGGTGTGATTCTTTGGACGCTGTACCTGCATTGATCCGTTACAGTCCGAATGCCCGTTCCACGAACCGGTAGAGTGCGACGGCAATGGACAAGGCAATCATCGATTCCACGACCTGCGTGTTGAGCGTGACGATACTGAGACCTGCGAGGATCAGCGTGTCGCTGTGCGCGATCGTGAAAGTGCTTACCGATTTGAACATCTTGCGCAGCGAGACGAACGTGAGCGGCAGCGAGAGCACGAAGAGGTCGATCAGTTTCTCCCGATTCGTGTCGTTTGTTGCGAGATCCGGCCGAGATTGCACGAATTGCTCCAAGGTGTCGCGCGAGAATAGCCATCCCAGCGCGTCTTCGGGTAGAGTGGTCCGTATTCTCCCTGCTCTGACCATGAAGCGCCTCCTCCCGTTTCTCGCCGCCGCATCTCTGTTCTTCGCGCCGTCCGCCTTCGCCGCGAGCGTCCGCGTGGAGCTGGCGCCGTCGCGCGCGCTCAGCCACTTCGTCATGCGCGGCTCGTCCGTGAGCATGATGCCCCTGCGTTTCCGGGCGAGTTGCGGCGCGGTATCGACCGTCAAATCCATCACGCTCGTCCATGAGGGCGACGGCGATACCAGCGATATCGCCGGTCTCACCCTGGTGTCTGGCGGACAGTCGCTCTCCAACACCGCCGTCATCAATCCGCGCAGCCGCACTGCCACACTCACGTTCTCGCCCGCACTGACCATTGCGTCGTGCGGCACCGTCCAGATGGACGTGATTGCAGATGTCTCCCCGACTGCGTCAGTCGGCGGCATGCACGGATTCCTGCTGGAATTCCAGACGGACGTGCTGGGCGACGATACCGACGCGGGCGGCCTCTTCCCGCTGCGGGGACGGAGCTTCCAGGTGAACGGCCCACCCCATACGGGACGCGAATGCCTGCGCCAGGCCCACGATCTGACCGCTGCCAGGGCCCGCATCGCGGCCCGCGCGGAGTGCCGGAAACAGCGGCGCTGAGGCCCCGGAAAGGGCTGCGGGCTGCCTGAAAATCTGGTATACTGGTGAGAGTGAAGAAACACCGGATCAAGATCTACCGGTCGCGCAAACACCTCTACGTCACGCTGCTGACGGTCGTGGTCCCGTTCCTCTACCTGCTGCTCTTTTCGCAGTTCGCCAAGATCGCCGCGTTGACGCTCTTTTATGACATCGGCGTGTCGATGTGGCGTCTCGCAATCGCGTACCTGATCTCTGCGGTCTGCGCGTGGGTGATGGCGGTGGCGTTCTTCCGCGGCAGGCGGGCACTCATCGCGTTGCCGGCCTTCGACGTGCTCCAGAGTTTCCCGACCTTTGCGGCGCTGCCGCTCGCTATCGCGGCGTGGGGCCCGTCCAACGTCACCACGATTTTCTTCCTGATCTTCACCATCATCTGGCCGATCTTCTTTTCTATCCTCAGTTCGCTGAAGCTGATCAAGCACGAGTGGGATGAAGCGGCGCAGGTCTACGGACTGACCGGCTGGGATTACCTCCGGCACTTCCTGATCCCGGTGAGCATCCCGGGCCTCATCACCGGCTCCATCGTCGGGCTCGGCGAGGCGTGGGAGGCGCTCGTCGCCACCGAGATCATCGTCGGCATGAAGACCGGCCTCGGGCCGTTCTTCGAGCTCTACTCGACCAACCCGGGCATCACGATGTTCGGCATTCTCGGGTTCCTCATACTCATCTTCAGCATCAACAAGCTCCTCTGGATTCCGCTCCTCGACTGGAGCCACCGCACCATCGAAGAATGATCCATCCTCCGGCCATCACCGTCTCGCATGTCTCGAAGACCTTCGGGGGCGGAAGCCATGCCCACATCCTCGCGCTCGACAATGTCTCGTTCGAGATCCACGAAGGCGAATTCTTCCTGATGGTCGGACCGTCGGGCTGCGGCAAATCCACGCTGCTGCGGATCATGAGCGGTCTCGACAAGGACTATTCGGGCACGGTGAAGTTCCATGAGGGATTCTTTCATAAAGACATCGGCTTCGTCTTCCAGCAGTTCGCGCTGCTGCCGTGGATGACCGTGGAGCAGAATGTGGAGATGAGCTTGCTCGCCCGCAAGATTCCCGAAGACGAGCGCAAGCCCGCCGTTGCGGCAGAGTTGCGGCGCTTTGGACTGGAGCAGTTCGCCACGGCGTATCCGCGCGAGCTCTCGGGCGGCATGCGCCAGCGCGTCGGCATCGCCCGCGCGCTCGTGATGAATCCGAAGATTCTCTTTCTCGATGAGCCCTTCTCCGAGCTCGATTCCTTCGTCGCCACGGCGCTGCGCCGCGATCTGCTGGAGATCTGGAAGGAGCGCAAACTGACGGTCGTCATGGTCTCGCACATCGTGCCGGAGGCCATCGAGCTCGGGTCGCGCATCGCGGTGATGAGTTCGCGCCCCGGACGTCTGGAGAAGATCATCGTGAATAACCTCCCGCGTCCGCGCGAGAAGCGCTCGGAGGAGTTCTTCGACATGGAGGATCAGCTCTACTCGCTGATCAAGCCCTGAGAAGCTAGGCTCGGCGCGTGCACATTGCGTCGTTGTCGCCGGCAGCCACCGAGATACTTTTCGCTTTGGGCTGCGGTGAGCAGATCGTCTGTGTTGACCAGTTCGGCATAATCGCTGCATTCTTGCGTCTCTCATCCGCGCCTCGTATTGTTGCATTGATCTCTCTCCTCCCCCCACCCCCATGACCACCTTCCAGGATATCGACGTTCTCGTCGCCGAAAAGAGCCTGCTCAAGCATCCGTTCTACGTGAAGTGGTCCAAGGGAGAGCTGACGCTCAGCGATCTGCGCGCCTACGCCAAGGAGTACTTCCGCCTCGTCGAGCGCATTCCGGGCATCGTCTCGCGCGTCCGTGATCGCGTGACAGACGGCGCGTTGCAGGCCCAGGTTGCCCGCAACGTCGTCGAAGAGCAGGAGCACGTGGACCTCTGGAAGCGCTTCTCGTACAGCCTTGGTCTGACCGATGCCGATCTCGCGGCACACGTTGCCGCACCCAAGACCGAGGCCGCCATCCGCTCACTGGAGACGATCGCGGAGCGAAACCTCCAGGACGGCATGGTCGCCATGTATGCCTTCGAGTCCGAACTGCCGAAGGTCGCCCAGACCAAGAAGGACGGTCTCACCGCGTTCTACGGTCTGACCAGCGCCGACGCGCATGTCTACTTCGACGAACATCTGCTCGAAGAGAAGCACATCAAGGTCTGGCGGTCGCAGCCGCTCTCGGGAGACGCGATGACTGCGGCCGACGCTTCACTCACCGCGCAAAATCAGGTGCTGGATGCCGTCTGCGAAGCGTGTGGCATTTCGACGGACTGCTGATTTCTTCCTTCCCGTCGTTATGAGCAAGACTGCCGCCATGCCTACAGCCGTCAAGACCGACACGCCCTACGGGCGCTTTCGCAAGAACCTGCTCGAGACTATGGAACTGCTCGCGCTCACCCCCGCGGAGCGCCAGCTCTTCGAAGAGCCGCAGCATGTTCATAGGAAAGATATCCAGTATGTCAAAGACGACGGTTCCAAGGCCGTGCTTCCGGCGTTCCGCGTGCAGTACAACAACGCCCGCGGCCCGTACAAAGGCGGTATCCGCTTCCATCCGCTGGCGGACGAGGACGAAGTGAAGGCACTTGCCGCGCTCATGGCGATCAAGACCGCCGTCGTGGACATTCCCTTCGGCGGAGCCAAGGGCGGCGTGCAGGTGGACCCGAAGAAGCTCAGCAAGCGTGAAGTGCAACAGGTGTCTCGTGCCTATGTGCAGGCGTTCCTGGAACACTTGGGTCCGGACATCGACTGTCCCGCGCCGGATGTGAACACGAGCCCGGACATCATGGCGTGGATGCGCGACGAGTATGAGCGACGCACTCGCAGCTACGCCCCCGCGATGATCACGGGCAAGCCGCTGTCCTACGGCGGTTCCCGCGGACGCGACCGGGCAACGGCGCGCGGTGGATTCTTCATTTTACAGGAGCTGATGGAAGGCGAAGCGCTCGATGCCGCCAACACCCGGGTTGTGGTGCAGGGCTTCGGCAACGCTGGCGGAGAAATGGCGCACTTTCTCCATGATGCGGGTTTCACGATCGTCGGCGTGTCAGATTCCCAGGGCGGCATCTATTCCGAAGAAGGCCTCGATCCGGTGCGTATCCAGAAGTACAAGCAGAAGACAGGGTCCGTCGCGGGTGAGTACTGCAAAGGCTCTGTGTGCGACATCGACAAAATGAAGATGGACGGCGTGCGGCACATGACCAACGAGGAACTGCTGGAACTGCCGTGCGACATCCTGATTCCAGCCGCGCTGGATAACGTCATCACCGGCGAGAATGCCGATCGCATCAAAGCCAAATACATCCTCGAACTGGCCAACGGTCCGACGACTCCCGAAGCCGATGCGATCTTGGATAAGAAGGGCATCCGCGTCATTCCGGACGTGCTGGCCAACGCCGGCGGCGTCACCGTCAGTTACTTCGAGTGGACGCAGGGCCGTTCGGGCGAACAGTGGACCGACGCTCAGGTGGACAGCGAGCTCAAGAGCGTGATTCTTGAGGCCTATAAATCCGTCCGCCGCGAGGTGCACCGCCGCAAGGTGTCGTACCGCCAGGCCGCGTTCCTCGTGGGCGTGCGCCGCATCCTCGCCGCCATGCGCGTGCGCGGTTGGGTGGACGCGAAGTGAGACGGGCCGTAAACTTCGGTCCTTCCCCTTCGTTTCGCCATGTTCGACGTCATCATCATCGGTCTCGGCTGCGCCGGATACACGGCCGCCATCTACACCGCCCGCTACAAGCTCAAAACGCTGCTCGTCGGGGGAGTCGAAGGGGGCATGGGCATCACCGCCGCCGAGGTCGGCAACTGGCCGGGCGATATCGACGTCAAAGGGCCGGACCTGATGGAGCGCTTCCAGAAGCACGCGAAGAGTTTTGAGGAAGTCACGCACAAAATCGCCCGTGCGGAGAAGATCGAGAAGACCGCCAACGGTTTCCGTCTGACGTACCAGAGCGGCGAGACCGCCGAGGGCAAGACCGTCATTCTCGCAACGGGCTCCAACAAGCGGCATCTGGGTATCCCGGGCGAAGAAGAGTTCTCCGGCAAGGGCGTCACGTACTGCGCCACCTGCGACGCGTTCTTCTATCGCAATAAGACCGTGGCCGTGCTCGGAGGAGGGGACAGTGCCGTCGAGGGCGCCGCCATCGCCGCGCAGGTTGCCAAGAAAGTCTATCTGATTCACCGCCGCACCGAGTTCCGCGCTGAGCCGTTCTGGATCGAGCGAGTCAAAAGCCTGTCCAACATCGAGATGGTCCTGGAGCGCAACGCCGTCGCCGTCATCGGCGAGCAGAAGGTGACCGGCCTGAAGCTGGATAAGCCGTACAACGGAACAGACACGCTTACGCTGGACGGTGTCTTCATCGAGATCGGCTCGACGCCCGCGACCGCGCTCGCGACCGCGCTTGGCGCAGAGGTGGATGAGAAGAAGTACCTTAGAGTGAACGCGGGTATGGCCACGACCGTTCCGGGTTTGTTTGGCGCCGGAGACGTGACCAACGGCAGCAACTACTTCGCGCAGTTCACGACAGCCGCGGGCGAAGGCGCTATCGCCGCCAACAGCGTGTTTAACTACATCAGCACCGTCGCCAACAAAGCCGGAAGCGGGCACATGGACGACGGGGCCTGATCCGACCCCGTTTTGGGCGCAGAAAGGCGCGGTTTCGGGACTTGCGCTAGTGGCGCTCTATCAGTACAGTAGGGCAACTATGCCACGTGGAAAGCGCACAGTCTTTACGGTGTCCTGCACCGAATGCAGCCAGAGAATCGGCAGCGTCCGTCTGCATAAGCAGAAGGATGGCGTATCCTGGAAGGACTTCAAGATTCAGAAGTTCTGCTCGACCTGCCGCAAGCGCCAGCCGACGAAGCTGAAAGAAGAGCGTCACTCCAAGTGATCGCTGCGTCCGCATGCGAACCGCTGGCCCGGGGGCCGGTCTTCTCCGTATAGTGTCGTCCATGTCCCATCCGGAAGAAGTCTATCGTCTGGCCGCGTCGGTCCTGGTGTTTCGGCGGAAGCCGGACGGAGAAACCGAGTTTTTGCTTTTGCACAAGCCACGTAAGAACGATGCCTGGCAGTTGCCCCAAGGCGGCGTGGAGGCAGGCGAAACCCTCGTGCAGGCGGCGATGCGCGAATTGCGCGAGGAGGCGTCCATCGACGGTTGTGCAGTACTCGGTGAGAGTCCGAAGTTTTATCAGTACGATTTCCCGCAATCCTTTCGTGACTTCCGTCCGGACAACGTCCGCGGACAGAAGATCGGGTTCGTGTTCGCCCTCGCGTCTGCGGATGCAGCCGTGACGGTCGATGCCAAAGAGGTCGACGACCACGTCTGGATCGCCCTTCCGCGTCTAGCCGATTACATCCGCCGCGCGGAGTACCGTCGTCTCGTGGAGCAGCTCTACGCCGAGGCCCTTCCGCTGCTGGAAAAACACCCGCTCTGAGCCTTCTTTCCCGCTCCCGCCGGTGTATCCTCGGGAGGAGCTTTTTTGCCCTGCCGTGCGCCTCCAGTCCCTTTCTCTTGAACAGTTCCGCAGCTATGACCGCCTGCAGGTGTCCCTGCCGGAGGCGGCCGTGCAGCTCTTTGTCGGTTCCAACGGGAGTGGCAAGACCAACATCCTGGAATCGCTCGCGGTGCTGTCGCTCACCAAGTCGTTCCTGCCCGTGGAGGAGGAAGACCTGCGGCGATGGGGGACGGAATTTTTCCGCGTGACCGCCGCCGCGCGCACCGATGCGGGCGAGGACATCGAACTGGAGGTCGTCAGTCAGATTACGCCACGCCGCCAGAAGGCATGCTTCGTGAACGGCGTGCGCGTGACGCAGTCGGCCATGGTCGGACGCCTGCCGATCGTCGTGTTCCTGCCGCAGGATCTGTCGCTCTTCACCGGCTCACCCTCCGACCGCCGCCGCTTTCTGGATCAGATTCTCTATCAGGTGTCGCCGGAGTATTTCGCGCATTTGGGCGAGTATCAGAAGCTGCTGAAGCAGCGAAACGCCCTGCTGCGCGCCATCGCGGATGGCCGGGCCAAGCGGACGGATCTGGCGCCGTGGGATACGCAGCTGGCGGATACGGGCGCCCGGGTGACGCTGTTGCGTCTGGAATTGATGGAAACCTTCGGCCTGACGCTGGCGGAGGAAGTGATGGCGTTGGGCGAAGAGTGGACGGATGTGCGCATCGCCTACAGGCGTTCCGGGACGGCGCGCGACCATGAGGCGCTGCGCGCGGAGTTCGAGGAGGCGCTGGCGGCCGGTCTCGACCGCGATCTGCAGGTGCTCACCACGTGCGTGGGCCCGCACCGCGACGATTGGGAGATCCTCGTCGAGGGTCGTCCGCTGCAGGCGTTCGCGTCCCGCGGACAGCAGCGCGTCGCCGTGCTGGCGCTCCTGTTCCTCGAGGCGTCCTATCTGGAACTGCGCCGGGGCGAGAAGCCGCTGGTGCTCCTCGACGACATCTTCTCGGAGCTCGACGATCATCACCGCCTGCGTATCATGAACGCGTTTTCCGATCATCAGGTCTTCATGACGTCCACGCATCTGCCGCCCGAGGGCGAGCTGCCCGCCGCTGCGATCTGGCGCGTCCGGAGCGGCGATGTGGCGCGGGATTGACGATGTTCCCGTGCGCTCCGACGGCGTATACTCATCCGCGATGAACGATCGCGCTTTTCTTCATGACAACGAACTGCTGCTTTGCAGCCAGCGCTCCAGTCCGGCGGTGCTGGTTTCCAGCGCGTTGCGGGGCCTGGTAGACGCGCTGATCGCGGGCATCGTCCTTTCGCTTATCCTCCTGGCCCTGCTGAGCTTTGTATTCGAGACGTCGGTGTCGGTCTTCGTGTACGTTGCCATTTTCTTGATCGCCTACGGCATTGTGTTCTGGCTGCGCTGGAACGTGTGGGCGCACTCGGCGTTCCGCATCACCAGCGAGCGCATTCTGCTGCAGGCTCCCGAATCACTCTTCCACCCGCCGCTCAAGACCATCAAGTGGTCGCAGTATCAGGAGAGCCACGTCGGGCACCGCACGATGTTCGATTATCTGTTCTTCTCGCGTCCGATCGGCATCCGCTACGGCACCGCCGACGCGCAGAATGAGGCCTCGTTCCCGTCGCTGCGGTACGGTCAGGATCTCAAGCACTATCTGGATAAGATCGACAGCGCGGTCCGCAAGAACGACCCGACCGCGATGCGGCCGTTCGTCGCCAAGCCGCGAGGCAAGCGCGATGTCTCAACCGATGAGGGCCACGTCGCGGCGTAAGGCGCCGTAGACCGCGAGCGCCAGCGCGTCAGCGGCATCGTCCGGCGTCGGGATCGCCTCCAGGTGCAGCATCAGTTTCAGCATGTCCTGCACGTTGCGCTTGGTGGCACTGCCGTCGCCCGTGATCGCCGCTTTCATCTGGAGCGGCGTGGCCTCGAGGTAGGGGATACCCGCCTCGGCCAGACAGAGCAGCAGCACGCCGCGCGCCTGCGCGACATCAAACGCGTTGGTGCGGTTGGCGGCGAAGAAAAGCTTTTCGACCACTGCCAGCTCCGGTTTGACTTCGACCAGGAACGCCGAGAAATCCGTCCGAATCTCCTTGAGGCGGTCACCGGCGGATTGACTGGAAGCCGTCTCGATGGTGAGCCATTCGCAGGGCCGGATATCATGCGCTGACAGCGAATCCACGTAACCGAGGCCGATGGTTGCCAGGCCGGGATCGATGCCGAGAATCCGCATGCTGTTCAGCATAGCATCCGCAGAGGTTCATGAACCTCCGCTGCGGGGCGGGGCGGTCCATCCGTGTTGAAAAAAAGTCAAATTTCTGCTATCCTGAGAGGAAAAATGCACACAGACACACAGCCCCGGCTGCGCCACCGCCACTTCGTCGCGGTGCCGCTCTTCGCCCTCCTTCTGGTCCTGCCGTTGCTCTCGGGCGACGGACGCCATGCCGCCGCGTCCGCGCTCGTCCAGAGTACCGAAACCGCGACGGACCGCCCGGTCGCACCCGGCAACGGGACGCGCGGCGTGCTGTTTGCCGGCGGCCGGCTCGACGGTGACGGCGGCAACCTGTTCCTCTCGCGCGGGTCCGTTCTCCTCACGGGCGACGGTCTGGTGCGTCTGCGGGCCGGTTCCGCCGTACTGACCGCGCTTGGCGGCGCGCTGCGCGCCGGTGCCGATGCGGGCGCACTCACGGTCGCCGCGATCGA
The DNA here is from genome assembly GCA_964460365.1 of uncultured Candidatus Peribacteria bacterium. GTDB lineage: Bacteria > Patescibacteriota > Gracilibacteria > Peribacterales > Peribacteraceae > DAISLF01. The sequence continues at coordinate 144,215 of CAYWPL010000001.1, forward strand.
TACACCGGTCGTGGTGTCCTTTGGTGAGCGCGTGATCATCATCCCGGCGGGCATGCAGCGTCGCTGGGAAACCGACGCCCCCGCCATGGAAGGCGCCGAGGGTCTGGCCGATCAGATTCACTTCCTGCTCGCACTTCCGTCTGAATTCCTCCGCGAACAGGTGTCACTGCTGCGCGGTTTGCCCGCAGAAGACACATCCGTCACTCCCGGTGCCACACTGGTACCCCCCATGCCGTCCGCCTTGCTCTTTCCGGCAGCGCAGAAGCGCGCGCTGGAGCGGGACGGCGAGGGGAAAGTCCGCAGGCTGGCTGCCGCCATCGTTGCCGGTGACGGAGCCGCAGCACGTAGATTCCTGAGTGATGAGGCCGTTCGCCTCGCTCTGCGTCAGGCTGGCGTTGACGCGCTTGCCCGTCTACTCACCACGTCCGTGTCTTCCCCGAGCGTTCTGCTCGATCTGTTGCCGTTCGTGAACGATCCAGACCTGCTACTGCTCGGCTGCGTGCATCCCGCACTACGAGAGGCTTTCTGGACTGCCGATGCCGCACTCACATTGTCGCCGCCCGCATTGCAGACTTGCTTGTATCAAGTGCCGTCGTCCGATCTGCAGGCCGAACCGCTCAGTGGCCTCGTCCATGATCGCTGGTTCGGTCATCTGCAGGCATTCCTCGCCGCATCTCCGGCGCCCGAGGCCGAACTGTCCGCATTCCTGCGTTCTATGGCTTCCTTTCGTGCTCGCCTGGTGCGCCGCGAGTATCCCGAACGCCTCCGTCGCTACGGTGCCGACATCGATCTGCTTAGTCGTGATCTGCGCGATCTCCTCACGGATGTGGCGAATATTGAAGTAGCCTCATGGTCCGAGATCGTCGCCCCGCCTCCGGCCACCGAGCCGGATTTCCCCGAGCCCGAGACCGTCGTCTCCGCTTCCTCCGTCTCCTCCGAGGCTCGTCCGCCCGAGCGTCCCGACCAGACCCGCGCCGCCGTCTACGAGGCGCTGCGCACCGCTGGAGCGCTCTTCACCACCCAGACCGCCATCCGCGCCGTCACGGACGACGCTGCGGCCGTGGAGGGCATCCTGTTCTCGACCGCTGCGGGCGATCATTCCTACGACTTCACGTTTGACGTCGCGCGCACCGAATTGCAGGATATCCGCCGCGACGGGGTGGCACTCCCGTACAACCTGCCACTCGACGCTTTCCTCAAGTGGGTGAACGGCGATACGAGCGGTTCCTGATCCCGTCTTTTCCCAGATTTTTGCGGTCGTTATGATCTTGTTGAGCAACTCGCTTTGTTCTCGTGAAGCGGGTGATACCCCGTTAGCTTGCTGCGGAGTTCATTGGACCCATTACGATAGAGTCTTGCTTTACCGATGTTTTCCCTCGCTGTGGCCACCAATTTTTCTCCTGCCCGCTCCGCGCTCCCGTTTCGGACCATCAGATTTCTCGAACACTCCAAGCATGTGTGCTTTGTAGAGACACATGACCTCTTTGAGGTACGAGTCGCTTTCTCGCCCCTCATGTTCTTCAAGCCGCCGAAGTCGCTGTTGCTCAGAGGCCGTCAATTCCCCATGAAATTGAGGCAGCAAGCCGAGGATTTCCTGCTTGTCACTGTCCGAAAACCAGTCTGTCTCTCGTGCTTGTGTCATATGTTCTTGTGTGGAAGAATACCGTAGATAGTATAACATATATAGTGTATTTACTCAAATGCCATTTGGAGCCCTACACACGCATCATCGAGACAGAATCAGGGCCATTCAATGTGAAACTATCAATTGGCGAAGAGAGAACGGCCAAATCCTGCGAGGTGTGTGAGGGTAAGCGCACAGCAAGGATGACCATGATCTTCCGACTGCGACTCCTTTCAGTCGTAGACACAGCCAGTAATGAATGGACTTGGAATATTTTTGAGAAAAACTATCAACGGATCGCGGATGAAATTCGCTCGCGCCTGGAGCAGAGAGGATTCGGGAAACCGATATGCATCGAATGTCAGAAGGATTTGTTGTTACCGGGGAGGGATCATTACTCATCAAGCTGATCCTGATCGAACAAAGGCAACGACGGCTTAGCCGGTGAAGATGCTCCGTTCAGGCAAATGAATTGCATCTTGTCAGGAATGTTTGCGACGAGCGGGTCTGTCTCAGCGCTCTTTCTTTGGACATAACGCTTTAGCTTTCCGTCGTAGTGCATACTTGCTGGACCAGACCATGCCTCAGTGCGAAAAAGCGCTCCCTGCTCAATTGAGGGCATGGCAAAACGGCCTAGGCTGTTGCTGGAATTTTGGTATTCTTGCTCCATGCAGGAACTTCTTGATGTCGTCAACGAAAATGACCAGATCATCGGCCAGATAGCCGGTCTTGATCAAAAGAAGCGAATCGCCAAATCCATCTTCATAGAACTGAAGATCAAAAATGGGAAATTGGCTTCGTACAGATGCAAAGAAGCGTACAAGGCCCTTGAGAATGCGAACTTGGTAGGTGATGGTGGGCGATGGCTGATTTGAACAGCCGACCTCGACATTATCAGTGTCGCGCTCTAACCAACTGAGCTAATCGCCCACGGAGTGGGAGTATCTATTGGACGACCATCGCGCAGCGCGCCTTTTTCTGACGGCCTGCAGGCAGGCCTAGGCCAACTGAGCTCATCGCCCACGAGGGGAAGAATGATCGAACGGGCATCGCGCAGTGCACCTTCTTTTCTGACGGCCTGCGGGGCAGGCCTGGGTCAACTGAGCTCATCGCCCGTGGGGCAAAGAGTACGGAGGAACGCTAGCAGGGTCAAGCGCGGGAACGGCTTCTATAGGCCATACCTCACAAAAAAACGGAGCGCAGGACGCTCCGTTTTGAAAGCCGTAGAGAGGGGCTCAATTACCGCTCGAGACCGAGGACGAAGAGCTAGAGGTCGACGAGACAGAGCTCGACGTGCTGGAAACACTCGATGCAGCGCTGGATGTGCTGGACGTGGAGCTGGAAGATTTGCTGCTGGAAGAGGAAGGCCTGCTCAGGCTCTTGTACGGGACGATAAGCACTTTCTTCTTGCGCATCTGCATGCGGCCCGCATTGTTGACTTCGCGCTTGGAGACGCGCTTGAAAATGAGCGTGCGGCCTTTTTGGAGGACGGTGCCGTCATCGCCCTTCATCATTTTCTTCATCTGACCGTGATGCATCATGGCATCATCGTGGTCGATTCTGCGGTTCTCGATGTCGAGAGTCTTCTTCTTCAGTTCGCAGCGCGAGCGTTGGACGCCACGCATCCAAGTGCAATCGCTCATGTCCGGACGGCTGCTGACCGAGGACGAGGTCGAAGTCGCGGAAGAGGAGGAACCGCCGGTCTCGGCAGCAAACGACACGGCCGCCGTGGAGAGCAAGACGGATCCTGCCGCGAGGAGGGACAGAACTTTCTTCATAGAAAAATAGTGGGACGGGGTAGAAATGCCCGAAGATCCTACCGTAAGGCACAAGCGGAGGAAAGTGCCTCTTTACTGAATTTATCTCTGGTATATCTCTGTCACGCTTTGGCCGCTCTCGATATTTTTGATGACTTTGGCCAACAGAGGCGCAATCGGCAGGATCGTCAGGCCCGGAATCGAGGCCGGATCGTTGGGGATGCTGTCGGTGACGACGATCTCGGTAAACTGCGCTGCGCGGAGGCGTTCCAGGGCCGGACCGGAGAAGACGCCGTGCGTCGCGGCGGCATAGATTTCCTTCCTTGCGCCCTTTTCCAGCAATGCCTCCTTGGCGGAGAGCAGTGTGCCGGCGGTGTCGATAATGTCATCGAACAGGATGCAGGTGCGTCCTTCGATGTCGCCGACGACCTGATGGATCTCGACGTGCTGATGCTTGGGACGCCCCTTATGGAGGATGGCGAGCTCGGCGCCCATCATGTCCGCGAACTTCTTGGCGCGCTTTGCGCCTCCCACGTCCGGAGCGATGACGATGGGTTGCGCCAGTTTCTTCTGCTGGAAGTAGTCCACGAAGATCGAGCGGGCCACGAGGGCGTCCGCCGGGATCGAGAAGAATCCCTGGATCTGATCCGAGTGCATGTCGAGCGTGATCACGTGATCCGCGCCGGCTTTCTCCAGCAGGTCGGCCATGAGCTTGGCCGAGATCGGCTCACGCGGCTCCGTCACGCGGTCCTGCCGCGAGTACGGAAAGTGCGGCACGACGACATGCAGCGTGCGCGCGAAGCTGAGCTTGGCGGCCTGACACATCAGGCAGAGCTCGATGATGTCCTCGTTGGGATTGCGCGTGCCGGTCTGCAGGATGTACACGTCGCGGCCGCGCACCGACTCCTCGAATTTCACGTAGTTCTCGCCCGAGCTGAACTTCTTCAGCGACATGCCGCCCAACTTGACTCCTAGTTCCCGCGCGAGCGCGTGAGCCAGGGCCGGATGGGAGGATCCCGTGAAGAGGTGCATGGATGTTGTGTAAGCCGCTACTATTGTAGCAGATGCAGGCCCGATTCACTACGTCGCTCGGCATGACCGTCTACAACGAGGATACGGCCGAAACGCTGGGGGCTCTCAGCGGCATTCTGCTCCACCCGGACACTGGCAAGGTGGAGGGCTTTTTCGTGCGCATCTCGGGATTCCTGGTGACGCAGACGCTCTTCCTTTCCAGCATGGATATCATCCGCTGGGGAACCAAAGTCTACGTCCGTCACGCGGACGCGCTCTCAGACCTCGGCGACCTGGTGCGTCTGCAGTCATTGGTGGAGGAGCAGCGTCCTGTTCTCGGTCAGTCCATCCGCACCGAATCCGGACGCACGCTCGGACGCTGCGCCGACGTGCAGTTCGACACGCACAGCTTCCTGATCGAGTGGATCTTTCCCAAGAGCCTGTGGCGCTGGGGGACCGCGCTGCCCATCTCGCAGATCCTCGAAGTCCGCAAGGACGGCATTGTCGTCAAAGACCCCGCGCTGCCCGCCACCCAGTCCGCGCTCAAAAAAGTCGAGCTGCCGGTGCTGGAGATGCCCGAGGCCGCCTGAGAGATCATCGTCACAGCAAAACGCCCTCCGGAGAGGGCGCTTTGGAAGTCGTGCGATGAATCGGATCTCAGAAGGTCTGCGAGATCGTGTCCGTGAAGAAGCCGACAATGACGCGGGCGAACAGGACGACGAGGAGACCGATGATGACGTAGAGGATGGTCTTTTTCGCCTTGTTCTTCGCTTCATCCTCACCCTGCGAGACGATGAGGCGGATACCGGCGACGATGATGAAGATCACCGCGGCGAGGGCCAGGAAGTTGAGGACGAAGAGCAGTGCGCGGAGAATGATGCCGCGGATGTCCCCTTCGCTCGCAGCGCTGGGCGTACCCGGAATGGCGGGGATCTGACCGCCGAACTCGCCGCTCTGGGCCGCAAAGGCCACAGGGGACAAAGCGAGGAGGCCGGTTGTGGCGAACCATGCTTTGTACGTGATGCGCTGGAGTGTGGACATGAAGAAGGATGGGGAAATTGTTGTAGTTTTACCCACGAATGAGCGTAGGTGCAAGAACGGCCAGTCTCTGGGGCAATGAATGCACTTGACCCGCCACCCGTACTGGTACGTCGCTATTCCTTGTGGTGCAGGAACCCGACGGCGATCAAAACGACTGCCGGCAGCGAGAACCAGAGGTCCTGATGCAGGATCATGATCTGCATGAACTGGCTTTGCTGGATGACGGGTGAGAGTGCGGCGGCATTGGCGAGCGACATGTCCAGGAGCGGCACGCCCGCAACGTAGGTAAGCAGCGTGGAGAGGAGCAGGCCTGCGGTGGCGAAGCCGAAGAGCGCCGTGATCAGCGCATTCACCACCGCGTTGGGCTCCTTGGGATACGTCGCCTCAAAACCCGACCGGAGTGCCAGGAAGATGATGATGGCGATGAACAGCGCCAACTTGCCCATGGAGATCACGGTCGGGGTGACAGGCAGGCCGAAGCCGCCGAGCAGCGGTCCGGTGTAGCTCGCGATGCGGGCGAGTACGTTCGTGAACCCCTGCACCGCGACGATGCCGATGTAGCTGCTGACGATGATCTTCACGGACTCCTTCTTCCCGATGATGAACGTGTACGTGACGACGATGGCGAAGAAGACGACGATGAACAGGTCCCAGGTCAAGTTCAGGTTCATGGACTAAATCTTACGCCCTGAAGAGAGTCTGTACCACTGTTGGCGCTTGCTGGCAGGCGAGAGGTTGTAGGTGGTAGGTTGTTAGTGGTAGGCGAGATGTTTCTACAATCTATTGTCTACACCCTACAACCTTGTATGCGTCACGGTTTCCTTCCGGTCGACAAGCCCGACGGCATGACTAGCCACGACGTGGTGGCCATTGCGCGGCGGCGCCTGTCGGAACGCTCCATCGGCCATCTCGGAACGCTCGATCCCGCCGCGACCGGTCTCCTGATGCTCGCCGTCGGCAAGAAGGCGCTCAAGGTGGTGCACCTCTTTAGTGAACTGCGCAAAGAGTACGTCGCCGACGTGAAGCTCGGCTGGGTCAGCACGACCTACGACCGCGAGGGCGTCATCCGGCAGTACGAGATTCCCATGGGCTGGGACGCGCCCGAGCAGGGAACGATCCAGCGCCTCATCGCGGACCGGTTCACCGGCAACATCCGTCAGGTGCCGCCCGCGTACTCGGCCATCAGCATCGGCGGGAAGCGCTCGTATGATCTGGCGCGCGAAGGGAAGGCCGTCGAGATCGCGGCGCGCGAGGTGGATATCGGCGTGTGCGAAGTTCTCAAATACGAGTACCCCGACCTGAAGCTGCGCGTGGAGTGCGGCTCGGGCACGTACATCCGGTCGCTCGCGCACGATCTCGGACATTTGCTGCACTGCGGCGGCTATCTTGCCGCGCTGCGCCGGACGAAAGTAGGGGAGTGGACACTCAATGGTTCGATGGCTCCCGAACAAGTTTCCTGGACTGGCGTCATCCCGCTCAAAGACATCCTCGCCCGCTATCCGCGTTACAATCTGACGGACAGCGACTGGGAAGAGATCGGCTTCGGCCGAAACATTGAAGCCGAGGTGCAACCGCTCACTGTGGCTTGGCATCAGGATCTTCCCGTGGCGTTGCTGGTGCCTGCCGGTGACGGGACGGCGCATGCGAAGAAGGTGTTTTGAGGCGTGCCTCGTTACGGCCGCGCTGCGCGACCGCCTACTCGGCATGACAGAATAAAACCCTCGCAAATGCCCAACGTTGTCATCCCGAATAGAAACCCGTGGAACGGGTTTCGTAACGAGGGGCGTTAAACAGCTATTCGGGCTTGTTCTTCCAAAGCATTTTTTGCTACCGTAGCGCTCCAGGAGGGGCCGACCGTTCCTCCGCGTTCTTTGGGTCTGTCGTGAATGGTGGCACCCCCTCGCGCGTCAGCGCACGCATGGGTCGCTAGCTCCCGTCTTCGTTCCTTCGGAACTACGCCGGGCAAGCAGTCCTCTTCGTGGGTCGGTAGCTCAGTCTGCTTAGCCTTTGCGGAGCAAAGGCGTAGAAAATCAAGCGGGCTCGGTCCGTCTCCGTGTTCCTTTCTCCAAGTGTGTTCGTGGGTCGGTAGCTCAGTCTGGTAGAGCAGTTGCCTCTTAAGCAATTGGCCGTGGGTTCAAATCCCACCCGGCCCACCATCACCATTGTTTTTATCATCAGAGTTGGAGTTGTTGGCTTTGGTATCAACAACTTTGGTTGTAACTGCGGGAATGGTGGACGATATAACAGTTGGTTCAAAACGGACGAGAACGGTTGCCTTGCGAACGCCGTCCTCTGTTTCACTGATCTCCACTCTTTCCACCAACATATTCACCAGAGTGAATGCGCCCCTTATTGCGCCCAAGAAGGCACTGCTGCCGTTGGAGGTAGCTTGGCAACGGCATACGAGCCTTCTACTACAGCGAGATTGAGCTTGTGGTTCATGTTCTACGGGGGTACGGAAAAACTGGATGCCCTATCTTTCTTCTTCCAAATCCATTGCTTGTACCCTCGACGAAACCTTGTTTGTCGCCATGAAGTATTGTGACGATCTCTTGATGAGCGCTTCAACTTCCATGATGTTTGGCTGTCTGCCCATCACTTCAACAAAAATCTGAACGTATCGTAGGTCGTTCTGTCTCAATTCCTGATTGTATGCAGCCAGCATGGCATCATCCTCCTTCATGTGGAAAGGTAACAAAGCTCTCGGCGGGAAGGTTTTGAACAGCGCAAGAGCCTTGCCACGTACCTCATCAATACTGGCGAAAGTTCTTTGCCATACGTCTGCTTGTCCATCCCTCCATGCCTCAACCATCTTGCGAAATGCGTCTTCGTCGCATAGGCGGATAGCCTGATTCTGCAACTCCATAAAGTCCTGCTTTTTCTGCTCTGCGTTGCTCATGCGCCTATTGTTGCACAATCACTCTCTTGTTGCAAAAGCAACTTTCAAGCCCAATGCGATCAGGACCGCGCCCATCATCCTTTCAGCCCATAGGTGAAACACATCAATGTGCCGACGGATGATTTGCATTGTCAGAACCGAGCCGAGCATGGAGAACCACACGAATGTCGCAACGGACATGTACAGCCCATAGAAAAGCTGAAGTGCAATCGGTGTCGTCGGGGCGATCACTTGTGTGAAGAGTGCAACGAAGAACAGCGTCGCCTTCGGGTTGAGTGCATTGCAGAGGAAGCCGACTTTCACGGCGTTCCATGCTGACATTTGGCGTGGTGGTGCGTCAGAAGGTGAAAGGCTTTGATGCGGTTTCTTCGCCGTGAGTGCCTTCCAGCCGATGAAGAGCAGATATGCTGCACCGAGCAGCTTGATCGTCGTAAAAAGCAATATGGATTGGGAGATAATGAAACCGATGCCCAGAAGCGAGTATGCGACATGCACAAGGATGCCCAATGCAACGCCGAACGCAGTCCATAGGACGATCTTGCGCGATTGTGTGACGCTCTGCTTCACGACAATGGCAAAATCAGGACCAGGACTGGCGACAGCCAATAGATGAACGAAAGCAACGGTCAGGAACGCGGACATAGCAATGACATTGTGCCAGCCCATAGCCCAAACACAATGGAATCAACGGTGGTAGGCCACCGCTTTCATTGCATACGTTTCTTTGGTGAGCCGAAAATCTTTGGCATTGCAGCTACGATAGGCAAGAGGTATCTCAAACCTGAACAGGTAGTAACCTTGCCCACTCCACTTACCATTCGTTACAAATCCTTCCACACTGTTTGGTCACTCTCATTTTCTTGAGAGCCGAGTGGTGGAATTCCTTTCGATTGGGAGGAGAACCTCCCAACCCCTCCCGTGCTCGTCACACAACATTCGTCTGTCTCACAATAATCGGAGACGCGCGTCCGTCGCGCATCGCGCAATTTTTTGCTATGATGTCCCTCGTGCTCACATCAACATCGACAAACACAACGACCATTGAGACTGCCGACGCGCCCCGCGTGATGCTCGTGTCGTTGGAAGGCTTCACCGCGAACGCCGCCCGTCACTGGGTGGAGTGCGTGAACGAGAGCGTGTGGCGATTGCAGAAGCGCGAATGGACCGTTGTCGAACTCAAGTGTGTCGGGAAGACGATTCGTCTGTCCCTCGCGGAGAGGCCATTTGTGGGGATTGTCCGGTGAGGAATTACACTGCAAAAGCTTGATTTTGAGTGGGTATTCGACATAATCGCACCCTTTTTCCTTCGGGAAAAAGACGGGCGTGCCGTGGGGGGGTCAACTCCGCGCGCGTCCACTCGACCCCAGCTTACCCCGGGGTCGTCTTCATCTAGGCTGGGGGGGCATGACTGGAACCGTACTCATCACCGGGGCGTCGGGAGGACTTGGCGGGGAATTCGCCGAACTCTTCGCCGCGCGCAGCGTCGACAAACTGGAGTCGCTCAAAAAAGACATCGAGGTGAAGCGTCAGGTGCGTGTCACGGTCCTGCCCGCCGCTCTCTCCGTTCACTTCTCCCGCACGCTCTCCATCGCGTGGCGCTGGATCGTGCGCCAGTCGAACGGGAACTTATGCGTCTCGCAGGCGCGTACCAGCGCGGCGAAGCATTGCCACTTGCCGACCGGTCCGTAGATGAACGCGTTGCCGGCCTCCTGCACCGGGTCGTAATCTTCGAGGAGGTTCTGGGCAGGGGAGACCGGGATGACGCCGTACTGCAGGCACTGGGCGATCTCTTTGGCAGGGAGCGTGTTGCTGAGGAATAGCGCCATGTCCGCGGCGGCGTACATCGTCTGCACGTCGTCTTCTTTGTCGGTCACGATGTGGAGGCGGTGACGGTTCTCCTTGGCGAGCTTGGTGAAGAGCGCGCCGTAGGTGGACGAACCGCGTCCGAGGACGAGCACTTCCACGGGGAGCGAGAGGATACCGGGGAGCACGTCCTGGAGGAGTGCGCCGCCGAGGGCGTCCGTCATGCCGGCCGGAAAACAGAGCACCGGACGCTTCGGCTCGCTCGGCCATCCGAGTGACTCCTGAAGCGCGGTTTTGTTCTGCACTTTCTGATCCAGCGAACCAACGCCGTACTTGCGCGCGATGGAGCCGGAGGCGGAGGGAGTGGGCATGGGTGTGTCTGAAATCCTTATAGTATAGCGAAAAAGAGGGAATGATGGAAGACGCTGATCATTGACGAATCCTATGAAGAGATGGCAGATAATAGAAGGCAGATGGCAGAAGGTGTGATGGAAAGATTTTCTGCCATCTGCCTTCTCTCTTCTGTACTCTGCCTACATGGAGCATCTCGTTCTCGTTGATGGGCACCATCTGATGTACCGGGCTTATTATGCGATCCCCAAAACGCTCCGGACGGCCGCCGGGGAACAGACCAATGCGGTCTATGGCGTGGCCGCGATGCTTCTGACACTCCTGCGGGTCGAGCAGCCGGATCGTCTTCTGTTCTGTTTTGATGAGGGGGAGGACACCTTTCGCCACCAAGAGAACGCCACCTATAAAGAGGGCCGCGCAGAGACGCCGGACGACTTCTACGCTCAGATCCCCCGTATCATGGAGTTGTTGGACACATTCCCCATCCGGCGCGTCTCGGATGCCGGATTCGAGGCCGATGACCTATTGTGCACCTATGCTCGGGCGGGAGAGAAAGAGGGGATGAAAGTGACCATCGTCACGGGTGATCGCGACGCATTCCAGCTCGCCTCGGAGACGACGAAAATCGCCATCCCCCACAAGGGATACCAGCAGCCCGAGTACCTAGGACCACAGGAGATTTTCGCCAAGTACGGCATCCGTCCGGATCAAGTTCCCTCTTATAAAGGACTCTGCGGCGATGCGTCGGATAATCTTCCGGGCGTCAAAGGCATCGGTCCTAAGGGGGCTGCTGCGCTGCTCCAGCAGTACGGCACGCTCCAGGGTATCTACGAGCATCTGGACGAGATCAAGCCGATCGTCCGTGCCAAGCTGGAGCGCGATAAAGATCAGGCGTTCTTCTGCGAGCACATGGCGCAGCTCGTCTGCGATGTGAAGATGGACTACCCGCTCTCCGCGCTCGCGCTCACAGGCCTCCGCTCCGAGAGCGTCACGACATTCTTCCGCGATATGGAGTTTGGGTCACTCCTTTCGCGCCTCAATTCACTCATAAAATTGCCGTACGGTCAGACACATTTCCATGGCGGTGCTGTCGTGGCACTCGCGAAGAAAACCACGCAAACATCTCCGGAATCGCAGCTCACATTGTTCTGAGCTTCCATCAGGACTCCGCGAGTCATCACGCGTCTTGCGTCATTGCAGGATTTTTGTGTGATGTTCCTGTCACGAATGAGCTCATAAAAATGCGCACAAAGTGTGTTCAGCGCATTTTGACTCCTAAACAGATTGATCAAACTATTTATAACATCCCTGATTGAAGCCAAAAATTCGGGGTACATTTTTTGATCAAACATCAGCGGAACGACTACCTTTCGTATACAGGAGCCGCTTGCACGGCTCTGACACGCCAGATTAGACTCGCTGTTGTTTTCACTTCGCGGGTGTTCCGTCCGGAACGAGCCCGTCGTCGCCTTTCCCAGTCCCTCTCATGCCCAAGGAACGAGTCGTCGCCAGCCTGGATATCGGCAGCGCAAAAATCCGTACCGTCATCGCCGTCGTCGACGGCGCCGGAGACGAGCACCGCACGCCGAACATCATCGGTGTCGGTCTCTCGCCGTCCCTTGGTATGCGCAAGGGCCACGTCATCGACGTGGAAGAACTCATCCACAACATCATCTCCTCCCTGGAGGACGCCGAGCGCATGGCCGGCGTGCCCGTGAACCACGTCTTCGTCGGCATGAGCGGCTCGCACATCGAGGCGTTCGACAGCCGGGGCGTTATCGCCATCTCGGGTTCCGAGATCACGGTCGAGGACATCGGACGCGTCCTCGAGGCGGCTCAGGCGGTGAGCATCCCTCAGAACCGCCGCATCCTGCATATCGAACCGAAGGCGTATGCGGTTGATGAGCAGCGGGGGATTAAAAATCCTTTGGGCATGACCGGCATCCGCCTGGAGGTCGAGGCCCACATCATCACGGGTCATATCCAGCACGTGAAGAATCTGGAGAAGTGCATCGACCAGGCCGGAGTCGACATCGACGCTCTCGTGCCCGCGACAATCGCGGCGGGGGAGTCGACTCTCACCAAGCGTCAAAAAGAACTTGGCGTCGTCACGATCGATATCGGCGCGGGCTGCACGTCCATCGCCGTCTTCGAGGAAGGCACCATCCTGCATTCGGTCTGTCTTCCCATTGGCGGCGAGAGCGTGACGAGCGACGTTGCCATCGGCCTGCGCACCTCCATCGACACCGCGGAGAAGATCAAGATCGAGTACGGCTCGGTCCTCCCGGCCGAGATGAACGAGCGCGAGATGATCGACCTGTCGTCGGTCAGCAAGGTCGACACGCAGACCGTCAGCAAGAAATACATGGCAGAGATCATGCAGGCCCGTTACTACGAGATCTTCTCCCTCATCAAGGCCGAACTGCAACGTATCGGCCGCAGCGGCATGCTCCCGGCGGGAGCGGTTCTCACCGGAGGCGCCGCCAAGGCTCCGGGCGTGCTGGACCTCGCCCGCGATGTCCTCGGGCTCCCCGTCCAGATGGGCTTCCCCGTCGACATCGGCGGCGTGATCGAGAAGGTCGATGATCCCGCCTACGCCACGGCCCTCGGCACCCTCGTCTGGGGCATGCGCGAGGACGAACATTCCTACGGCGGCCGCAATCCGTTCGAGATGAAGCGCGCCGTGAAGCAGGTCAGCTCCTGGCTCAAGTCTCTCTTCCCGTAAGAAGGCAGATATCAGAAATCAGATAGCAGAAAATACGCTGGCCTCTGCCATCCTCCATCTGCCCTCTACCACTCGCATTACTTCTTAACCGCTTCGTTCCCCAATTCCCCTCCCACCAATGTCCGACACGTTCCGCTCCCTCTTCTCCGGCTCCAAGTCCTCGGCCGGTTCCAGCTCCTCCGGTGCGGGCCAGAAGCAGGATGACACCAGCGCTTTCACCTCCCGCGAAGTGCGTCCCGATATGCTCCCAGGAGCGGTGATCCGCGTCCTTGGCGCGGGTGGGGCGGGCAACAACGCCATCGCCAGGATGATCCACGAGAAGCTTCACGGCGTGGAGTTCATCGCGGTGAACACGGACTCGCAGGCGCTCTACCACAACGCGGCTCCCAAGAAGATCACGATCGGCCGCGGCACGACCCGCGGACTCGGCGCCGGCGCCAACCCGGACATCGGCAAGAAGGCCGCCGAGGAGGCTCTGGAGGAGATCAAAGCCGCGCTGGAAGGCACGGACATGCTCTTCATCACCGCCGGCCTGGGAGGCGGCACGGGCACGGGCAGCGCCCCGGTCATCGCCGAGGCCGCCCGCAGCATGGGTATCCTGACGGTTGCCGTCGTCACCAAGCCGTTCAGTTTTGAGGGCTTCAAGCGCAAGAAACAGGCGGAAGAAGCACTCGAGTCGCTCAAGGGCAAGGTCGACACGCTCATCACGATCCCGAACGACAAGATCCTCTCGCTCATCGATAAGACCACGCCGCTCACCGAGGCCTTCCAGGTCGTTGATGAAGTGCTCAAGCACGCCATCGAGGGCATCTCCAGCCTCATCACGGTCCACGGTCTCGTGAACGTCGACTTCGCTGACGTGAAGACGATCATGCAGGACGCTGGCACCGCCCTCATGGGCATCGGGTACGGCACCGGCGACAGCCGCGCCGCCGAAGCCGCCCGCGCCGCGATCGACAGCCCGCTCCTCGAGACGAGCATCCACGGCGCGCAGGGTATTCTGTTCAACATCACCGGCGGCACGGACCTCTCCATGTTCGAGGTCGACGAGGCCGCCCGCATCATCACCGAAGCATCCGCCCCGGAGGCCAACATCATCTTCGGCGCCGTCATCGACGACGCGTACACGGGCCAGGTGAAGGTGACGGTCATTGCGACCGGCTTCGTGGAGAAAGACATGGGACCGATGCAGGCCATGGGCACTCCGGCGCAGCGCATCCTGCAGAGCAACTTCAGCCGCTCGCAGGCCCCGGCCGTTTCCAGGCAGCAGGACGCGCGCTTGCTCAGCAGCAGCAGTCAGCCCGAAATGAAATCGACCGCCATGGATCTCAACGTAGAAGAGCTCGAAGTTCCGGCGTTCATGCGCAAGCCCCTCAGCAAGTAATCCTCCACCCCTTGCCCCTCCTCCAGAGGAGGAGGGGGAACGACATTCGACTCAGTGCGAGAAGCCCCTTTCCTCCGGAGGAGGAAAGGGTTGGGGTTAGGAGGAAATCACACATGCGTCCCCGTACTCCCGAACCCTCCCCGGGCCTCTTTACCGTGACCATCGACTTCGTCCCATTCTGCGATATCGACCTTCACAAACAAACCCTGGGCAATGCGCTCGCCGCGCTCCACAGTCACAGATTTTTCAGTAGTGTTCTTCACTTGTACCAGTACCTCGTCGCCATCACCGTGGTAATCCTGATCAATCACACCCACCGAGTGCGGGCAAATGAGGCCTTTTTTGCGAGGCAGCGAGGAGCGCGGAACGATGAGCAGGGCATAGCCCGCGGGCACCTTCACGATCACGTTGCCGGGCACGAGCGCGATTTCGTCGGGGGCGATGACGGTCGTCTCGCGTGTCACCAGATCGAACCCGACCGCGCCCGCGGAGGCGTAGGCGGGGAGGGGGAGCGTGGCATCGACGCGCTGAATAGAAACCTTCATGCCCTCAGCATGCCGGGACGTTCATTCTCTGGCAATCTCAGTGACCGTGCCCTCCGTCGTGCCCGTGGCCGTTGCCAGTGTGTACGTCCGCGTTCTCGCGGGCTTTGATCGCTTCGCGGACCTTGCGCACCGTCATCTTGCCAGCGCTGCCGCTTTCGTCGTACAGCACCTTGCCGTGAGCGCCGGTGCCGTATTCCTTCAGGACTTCCTTGAATGGGTTCATGTCTGCTTTGACGGCGTTTTCCAGAAGTTCGAGGACGGTGGGCATGACCTTGAATACGTGCTCAGCTATTGCCTTTGGGTGCTGACGCGGACCTCCTGATTGGGGCAGGATCTGGTCGAGCGTCAGGGGCGGAGTGCCGTCCACCGCGCGTTTGAAATCCGGATGGGTGGTGATCTGCTCCCGGTAGCGGTCGAAGACATCGCGGACAAGCTTGTTGAGCTGTTCGCGGTACTGACGCACAGTGTGCACCTCATCGCCGGAGGGTGCCTGCGTGTCGTACAGGTAGCTGCCGAGGACCGCTCGGGTATCGCTATCGTACCCGTTGCGGGTGACGATGTTGTCGAAGTCGACATACGACACGAGGTTCTGCACGAACTTGCGTGCGTCGATCTTCGTGAATCGCGCCTTGCCTTCCTCGTCCATCTTGGCGAGCAGGCCGGCCACCTTCAGGCTGGAGCTGTCTCCGACGTAGAGGTTCTTCAGCGCTTCCGGCGACATTTTCTGCTGCCCGCCGCTGATGTGGGTGAGCATGCTGCGCCGGGCTTCGATATCTAGCTGCGGGATGAAGAACGGCACGTCTTCGTGGTCGATCTTTTGGCCACCTCCGCGGGAGGTGCCCTTGCTGATACGCATCTGGACGCTCTCCTCGCGGGCGACCTCCAGGTGAAGCCAGAGCGTGGTTTTCACGCCCGGCTTGTAGGTGTCGTGCCCGTGGTCGCGCTCCGTGAGGTGGTTGGCGAGCGCCTGGATCTCCGCAAGGGTGTTGTTCTTCTTGTAGAAGTAATCGAGGAAGGGGAATTGGCTGAGGATGTCCCCCTTCTCACCGGCCAGGGCGCGCAGACGGTCGATGCTCAGGATGCCCGAGGCGACGCCGCGCACGAGGTAATACATCTTCGCCTCCATCGTGAGCTTTCCGTTGCGGATGGCGTACTCGATGATCTCTTCGTAGAAGTGCGGCTTGACGTCCTCGGGCGGAGATGTGTGCGTCGCGACGCTGCGTTCCTGCATTCGGAGTTGCTTGGCGAGCTCGTTCTCGGCGCCGCCGGCGATGTTCATCAGCTGGTCGGCGCTGGTGGTGAAGCCCTTCTTGCCGCTGTCGGTCGAGCTGTCGTTGTGGGTGCGCCAGTGGTAGTAGAGTTCCTTGTCCTGCCAGATGTCGCTGACCATCTTGCGGAGCCATGTGTCGCGTAGCACGTCGTCGCGCTTGCAGGGTCCGATCGGCATTTTGAATTTGCCGCCTGGCAGCGCATTGAGCGTCCTCCAGACGTCATCGTCGTTCCAGTCCATTTCGCCGCGTTCGGTGAGGAGCGTGATGATGCCGCGCACGGCGTCCTTGTTGCGGGTGCCATGAAGGAAGTGCAGCAGTTCGTGCGTGTCGAGGTTCTTCATGCCATCCTTCCACTTATCGGCTGCTTCCACTTCGGCACCCGAGTAGCGGCGTTCGTGGTACGCGTTGAGGCCGCGCGTGTAGGCGCCCAGCACGCCCGGGAGCGGCAGGCCGGAGAGGCCCTTGGTGATGACGCCGCCGACCTCCTTGAGCGTGCGGTCCTGGCGGCGCTTGTGGATGCTCTTGATGTCCTCGAGCGTGTCGTTCCAGAGCTTTACCACGTCGTTGATGCTCACGAATTTGATGCCCTGGAGCAGTGCGCCGAGGCCCGTGAGCGCCTTGGGCTTGGCGCCCGTGGTATCGAGCTTGCCAGCGTCGATCTCGCGGACTTTGTCGCGCATCTCCTTCTCCGTGAACTGCCGCAGCTCCGAAGCCAGGCGCTGGATCTGGCCGTTTTCCTCGGGCGTGGTGCCCGCGGGGCCTCCGTCGTTGAACAGTTGTTTGAATTCCTTGTGCGAGGCAGTGGCTTCATCCACGAGCACCTGCAGTTTTGCAGTCACCTCGGGCATCTCGGCTTGGTACGCTTTAATGAACGTCTTGGTCGTGTAGATATTGCGCTCGATCTCCGTGAGCGTCTGCTTCATGTCGAAGCCGTCGCTTGCCGTGTTGCTGGGCGTCTCCGCAGGCCCCTCGTCGGCGTGCGTCGCGTAGCGCTGATCCTTCCGGCGCGGGCGCGTCTCGCGGCCTTCGCGCGGCACGTCGCCGCCCTCGGCGATGTCCACTTCCGGTTCGGACACGGCACGCTGGCCGCCTTCGCGATCCAGAATGCGGAAGAGCTCCAGTTCGGTGGCGTTGTTGAAGCGCGGGGAGTTCACTGGCCTGCCCTCGCGCATCCAATCGGCGTGGCGGTTGAGCAGTTCGTCATTCATGGCGTCTACGTCGAGCTCTTTGTTGCCTCTCTTGGCGCGGAGTCCGTCGCGGGTGGAGAACCGCTGGTTCTTTCCGGCGGGCGTGACGTCCTTCACATACGGACGGTATTGGTCCATCTCATCCTGCAGATCCACGAGGAGTGCGGGGAACGTCCGGCCGGATTCACCTGTCATTTCCCGTCGGGACTCATGGAATTCGGCGAGACGGAAGGGCAGAACACCGGATTCCTCCAGGGCGTGCAGGATCAGATGCCCGGTTTCGTGCTTGATGAGGAACTCGCGATGGGAGCCCTGGCGGTTCTCGCGGAAGGCGGTGTTGATGACGATCTCGCCCGTGGAGCGGTCGTAGCGCGCGTCCCACCGTTCGCCTACGGCGTTTTCCTCGCGGAGGCGCACGGACGTGACTTTGTCGTAGAAGGCGCGGAGACTGCGGACATCGTCGCGGATGGCGAGCAGCGACGTCAGCGTGTTGTCGTCGGTCTTGCCCTGACTGGTGCGCAGAGTGATGAGCGCCGCACGCTCGCGGTCGCGCAGGATGCCTGGCAGCGGCACAACGCCGGAATTGCAGATTTCGTGAGTGAACGGTGCGCGCAGGCCGCGCTTCGGCAGATTATCCGGATCATCCGTCGGCTGGCCGGGCGCGGCGGGCGCGATGGCGTCCAGCACGCTGTTCAGCTCACTGCGCGTCTCCTCGCAGATGCGGTCGATGCGGCCTTCTGGCGTCTCGCGGCTGCGCTTCTCCTGTTCGGTGCGCCGCTTCAGCTCTGTCCGCTGCTGTTCGCTGAGCGCGAGCAGTGACGGGTTCTCCAGCATGCCGAGGAATGTGTCAATCTTCTGGCGTTCCTCGTCCGTGAGGGTCAACGGCGTCACCACGCCAGATTCATCGAGTGGCGGGAGGAGACTGTTGTCCTTGCCGCGGCCCTCGCGCAGCTGGCGGATACTGTCCTCGTTGCTGCCATACTGACCAACGATCTCCATGATTTCGCTCATGCGCTTCACGGTCGGCCGGTCGATGTGCTCCTGGTGTGTGGATGTGAGGGTTCGGATGCGATTGGCCGTTTGGAACGCCCACGTCTCTGCGTCATGCTGGCGTTCGCGCGCCTCGGCGGCGATGGCCTCGGTCGTCTCGTCCTCACGCAGTTCGCGCAGGCGTTCGATGGCCTCGCGGCTGTACGCGATGAATGCTGCCGAGTCCGGGGTGGGGGACGGGTCGATGCCGCGACGCGCCAGGATGTCGTTGACAGATGGGTCGCGGTAGTAGCGTCGCAGGTCTTCCAGAACAGGGCCGAGACGGGTCTCGGCCATGAGCGTGAAACTGCAGTCCCGCAGGGCGAGTGTGGCGCGTTCTATGTGCCCCAGCAGCCGGCTGTAGCGCTCGTCCCCGAGGCGCTGACGGACGGTGATGTTGTTCTCCAGCAGCTTCATCATCCCAAGCGGATTGCAGCAAACCTGCATCATGTCGACGACGTCCGGCTGTCGCAGTCCCGCCTCGCGCGCCCAGTGCTGGATATCTGCGGCGGGGATCACGAGGGCTTCGGCCGTCTTGCGGAGTTCCAGCGCGCCCTGGCGCTTGGCGTGCTCGCGAATCTGCAGATCAAGGGCGGCGCGTAGCGACTGCGACTGTGCTTCCAGCGTGGGTACGGTGAGGCGTCCAATGCGCTCGCGCTGCACGTCCGCCTGGATGCTCAGGACGAAGCGGCGGCACAACTGCCGCAGCTCACCGGCGCGTTCGCGGGGCAGAAGGCGCTCTTCGCCGGCGGCCTCGCGGGTCCGGTCGATGCGGTCGATGTATTGCGCAAAAACCTCCGGAGCTTCGGCTTCGATTTCGCGGTACAGTTGCTGCTGGAGGTCCTCGCGGCTCTCGTCCGCGGCATCCAGCATTTTCTCAATTTTTCCGCGCAAGCCCGGTGCGGCGCTGTTCAGCGTGCGCTCGGCCTCGCGGAAACGGTCTGCGGCGGCTTCCAGGTCCATCACGGCGCGCAGGAGCATCTCAGGTTCGCGGAGCAGCGCCTCGGCGGCTTCCCGGCGTTCGCCTTCGTCACGCGCCTTGGTCAGACGGTTCTGGCTCTGCTCCAGACGGGACGGACCGCGCACGTTGCTGCGCCGGTCGGGGAGTTCCATGTCTCGAAGGATCTGCTGTGTTTCCAGCGAATTGGCTGTCTCCGACAACGACAATCCCGAGACGGAGAGCAAGTTGCCGCGTATGGCCGACAGGTTGGTATCCACCTGATCCGTCACACCGTCGGTGCGCCCCTCGATGCTGTCGTTGCCCTTTTCAGGCTGACTGCCGCCCGGACCCTGTCCGCGGCCCGCGTCTTTCTTCTTTGCAAAACAGAGCTCCCGCTGCTCCCGGAGGGGAGAGTGGTAGGAGGCAAAGCGGGCAGTGATCAGGTTGCCCAGCATGTCAAAGTTTACAGAGGCGAATAATACGGTCAATGAGGCGCTCACGCTGATCCGACCGCTGCTGCAGGAAGTGGCTCAAAATAGCGCTGATCGCGTTGGGGTCGATGTCGGCGGTCTGCACGATGTAGTCACGCTTGATGACGCCGAGGCCGGACCGGATGTGCAGCTCCGTCCAGCCCGGGGTGTGGATCATCCAAAATCCGCTGCAGTCTTCCCAGCTCACGAATGTTCCGTTGAACAGGAAGCCTTTATCCTGGATTGCAATGGTCGCCATCGAGGCCGGCGTGCGACGCACCAGGAAGTATGTTCCGCCGAGCAGCAGCGTCAGAACGGTGATGGTCCAGTCAGCCGTCACGATGCCGTATGCGGCGATGCTGAGCACCAACATCGAGCCGACCAAATACCACCGTGGCGACCGGTCATGCTCAGGCGTGCTGTGCGCGGTCCACTCCAGAATCGTGCCGCTTGTGGGCGCGTTCTGCTCTATGGTCGGGAGAGCCTCGGCCGGAGGCGTGTTTGTGTCCATGTGTGTAGGTGTGTAAATCGTTCTATTCTAGCGGAAAACTACGATTCTAGACAGGGACGGGCACTTGCGGAATAAGTGAGGTAGTATCTGATACTAATCCGTCAATGTTAGTAATGGTGGGCCATTCTTGACCGGTTTCAAACTTCCGAACCTCTGTGGTGAGGATGTCCTGTTCCTCGTAGATCAGCTCTGTGAGCCAGGATATTCGCTTAAAACGGTAACCAGGGTTCTCAATAGGCCATCGAGGAAAAGAGGCGACACGATCCTGTAATAGGAGAGCATCCTTGACCTTTCAAGCCTCAAAGTTTGGTCTCTCTATTGGAAGGATGCTACGATCCATCCATGTCGAAGGAACAGCTTCTCATCTCAGCACTGGCTACGGGAGAAGTGGGTAACTCAAATCGAAATGCTTTGTTAGAGAAAAAATTGCAGGTGGTAATTGCGGAGGCAATCGCTGAGTTCGGTCTTTCTTTGAAAGAAAATAGCGTTGTTGTCGAAGATGATATTTTCGGAGCTGCGCTTGAAGGTGAGCATCGGGAAGAAGATGAGATTCCCCTCGGTCCCTGCCCCATGCTTCCGCCCGATTAATAGCAGCAATATATCTTTCACCAACCGAAAATTAATTTTCAAACTCCATAGAATCTGCAACCACAAGCCAACTTCTTCGTAATGTCTCTGATTTTAGCGCAAAGGAGAAAACCCCAATTTCAATCTGCTCTAGATTTGCCAATAAATATGAAATTATTTGTCTAATGGTCTAATGGCGATTCTGTAATTTTTGGTTAAGCATGGTGGGCCATTCTGGACCGACTTCAAACTTCTGAACCAGTGCGTTGAGGATGTTTGCATACGTGTGGAAAGGCTCTGTGGGCTGGGATATTCGCTTCAAACTTCTCAATTCTCCGAAGTGGCTATAGAATAAGCCACTATGTATGAACGAATTACAGACATGTCCATTGGCGAAAAACGGACTGAGCCTGTGAAGGTGAGTATCTTAGGTAGCGGGGTGACCGCTCAGCGGCTTCTTCGAATTCTCAAACAGCATCCTCATGTTCGCATCACTGGACTGAGCAGCGGGAGAGAGCAGCCAACCGTACCACCGGATCTTCTTAAGGGGTTGGACGTTTCTTATCAATCACTTACACCAGATGAGATTGCAGACTGCTCAGATGTAGCGTTCGCCTGTGGACACGATGAAGTCGCGGGACGGTACGTCCCTACCTTCCTCAAAAGAGGGAAGAAATTCATCGATTTTGGTGGAGCCTATAGACTCCACGATCCTCACGAAGCCAAGCAATTTTATCAGAACGAAGATACTGAACATCTTGCTCAGGCTATCTATGGTCAACCCGATCTTTTTGCAGAGCAGGTGAGACAGGCACGGTTCGTCGCAAATCCCGGATGCTATCCCACGGCTTCAATCTTGGCGCTCGCACCACTTGTAAAAGCGCGAGTCATCGATTTTCGGGCGGCAATCGTCATCGTTGCTTGGAGCGGATATTCAGGAGCTGGAGCAGCATACAAACCAACAAAAGGATTGCGTTCCTACAAAGTCGGTGAGCATCGACATCGACCGGAAATCAGGCAGGCATTGAAAGATTATCTCGGTGCTGTAGATCCCGATGCCTCCGAAGAAATCCGAGTCACATTCACGCCATTTATCAATGATGATGTTGAAGTTGGTCTACAGGCACATACAGTTGCTCAATTGACACAACCCTTCACGACGTCAGAAGTTGGAAAGCTGTACGAGATGACGTACCGGGATGAAGCATTGATTAAAGTTGTTGATAGCGAGCCCGATGCGAAAGATGTCGTTGGTGCTCACTGCTGCCAGATTGCCGTTTGGGTTCAAGACGGAGTGGCTAAAGCAATTGGTTCTCTCGATAACACGCTCAAGGGTGCATCCACTCAGGCAGTTCAGAATATGAATCTCATGAGTGGATTTGCGAAAAATGAAGGGCTTTTGGGCTGAGCATTCATTGCTGCCCAGTTCCATTGCACAGTGCAATTTTCAAACTCCACAAAAAATCGTAACTGTAAGCCACATTCTTTGAAATGGACTCAATTTCCACAAAAACCCGGAATTCCATTTTCAAACTCGTCTAGAATCGCCTTAATATCTAAAATTCCTTCCTAAATCGCCATTTCAATTTTTGAGGTCAAGTATGGTGGAGCTTATACGAAATTCTTGGAACCGCTTACACACGATGATCTGCCTATGGGCCGAGGAAATTACTACAAGCCCAAAGCTCGTTTGAGCAACGAGAGCACTCCTCCGGCAGCCGCAGTGACGCGAGCGCCAACTGTCTGCGAGCGCTGCTCCATCCATTGCGTTAGTATGTTCTGGAGTTCGTTCAACCGCTCTACAAGAATAGGAGTAGCCGCTTGTCCTGGGAAACCTTCATCAGTGGTACTCAGAACCACGGCGTCATTGCGCGTTATATACACTCCACCAATAGACATCCCCACTGTTTCGACATCCTGTCCTTTTGTTGCGCTCAATGTTGCCCAATCCCATCCGATACGGCGATCACCAACGGAATAGCCGCTCGCAAGTGCATACTCCGTATCGCCCATCTTGAAGGAATGACGGCGACTGGAATCGTAATTGCGCTCTGAAGAACCTTCTCGCACTTCTTGTACACCAGTGGCAGAGAGAGTTTTATTCAGGGTCTGCATCAATTGAAATCCGGCATCGTTTAGGATCTTCAATCGGAGCTTTTCCGCTTCTTCTCCTTGGCCATTTTCTTCCAACCAGTCGGAGTAGACGAGTTGGCGAGTAATATCGGCAGGGTCCTCGGCAATGGCTTGCTTGAAACTTTCTTGAGTAGTCACATTGCATATATAATATGATTATTGCCATCATGTCAATGATTTTTGCGCGTATCTATTTTTCGGCTTTCCCTTGTGCAAAATGGAGTAAATACTTGCCTTCAATCCTCCACCGAGGCAAATTATCCACAGTTCGTTCAAACCTTCATCACGCTTGTGGCCGCCGGACCCCGAAAGGGAAGGAGATCAAAAGGGCCGCATAATCGTCAGTACCCGGCCTTCAATGGCTAAATACACCTTCAATGGTAGTGGTCTGCCAACATGTAGAGGGATAACCCCACGATGCAAGCGAGAGTTCATCCTCTCGCATCGTGTCTTTTTTCGTACAGGACGGCAGCTTCCGAAAATCCCCGCATAACGGGGACGCTTTTGCCGATCTCCCCTCGCGCGGCGCGAGCACCGCCGCGGAGCGCGAGGGGGTGCGGGTAAGTAATCAATCCCGCACCAGTAACTACACGGAAAGCATCTGGCACAAACAGCACACAGAAGCCGAAAGACATAGAAAAGGATCTGCTCTTTTTTGGGAAGGATTTCGCCGTCCTCAATTGGGGCGTTCCGGGAGACAAAAACCTTCCCTCGCTGCGCTTCCTCGGAAGCATATTCTCGTTCCCGCACAATGATACGAATGCTGCCGAGATTCCCGAACTCGAATGGGGAAACTCCGGCCTGACCGTCGCAATCCATTACGCCCACACCAAAGAAGGCGACGAACTCGCGCTTGTGTTCCAGGGGAAGGAGAAGCTTTTCTCAATCCATCGTGTCACGGACAAGAGCGAATTGCGGAAGCGACTCGGCTACCCGTACTTCTACCGGATCAGCTTCTATGGCGTCTTCTTCGCTCTGGAGCGCATCGGAAAACTGGAGATCGAGCCATATTGGAGCCTGTTTCTTGAAGACATTGCAACCGGAGGGATTACGCACTCGCTGAGCCGTCTCGATCTCTGCGCAGACATCACGAATACTTCACCCATCGAGATCGCCATAGGTGTACGGGGCGACGAAGGGAAGATGAAGGAATTCTCGACGCACAAGGGGAAAGGCAGGATTCGCAAATCACGCCCAGAGACGATCATGTATGGGGGCAAGGGCGACAACCGCTGGTTCGTACGCATCTACGACAAGCTCAAAGAGATGGCGAAGAAGGGTAAGGAGCGGTTCTACCTTGATTACCTCAAGCATGACCGTGTGACGAGAATTGAACTGGTCTTCAAGAGTCCGGTCCTGACGGACGATCACCATTTCACGTTGCCGCAATGCTTGGACTCAAAGCGGCTCTTTTCGCTGTTCTGCGACCATCTCAAAACCAAGTATGTCTCCTGGGATATCCTTCCGTTCATCAAGCGGGAAATGCGGAAAAAGGGAGTGGAGCGGATGACCTTGGAACGCTATCAGAAACACCATAATCCTCTGCCGCGAGGAGAGAAATTCCAGCGCATCCGCTCTGCCATCAAGAAGTATGCAGCGGACTATGACTACGACCTGAAGCTCCTTTGCGAGCGCCTGTATCTTTCCATCGGAGAAGATGACGATTGAGGAGCGCCGCCAGCGGCTGCTCGATGCGGGGATGAGCAAGAAAGAAATCGAGAAATTCTTCTTGGGCCTGCATAAAATCCGAGACAAAGTCCTCGATGAGATTTTTGCTGAAGAGTTTACGGACGTTGATGTACGCTGACTCCCTTTTTCCATGAAAGCCCTCATCTACTGCCGGGTGTCTTCTGATCGCCAAGTCACGGATGGCCACGGCCTCGACGGGCAGGAGAGTCATTCCCGTAAGTTTGCTACTGCCAAGGGGCATGAAGTGGAGCGCGTATTTCGTGATGAAGGCATCTCCGGCGGCGACTTCGAGCGTCCGGGCATGACGGAACTGTTGAATTTCCTCGAAAGGGAGAGGAAGAAAGGGCGACAGTACGTTGTTATCGTGGATGATCTCAAGCGCCTTGCCCGTGATGTGGTGGCACATTTTCATATCCGCAAGCAACTCACGTCCTTGGGGGCCACCATCGAGAGTCCCGTGCATATGTTCGACGAATCCCCGGAGGGCAAATTCACGGAAACAGTCCTCGCCGCGGGAGCCGAATAGGAGCGAAATTCCAACAGGCGGAAGACGGAAAACTGCATGAAAGCCAGAGTCGAAGCGGGCTACTGGTCTTTCCGTGCGCCTGTGGGCTACGTCTTCGCTCGTGTCCCCGGGCATGGGAAGCTCCTCGTCCCAAACGAATCTGAAGCCTCCATCGTCCGAGAGGCATTGGAAGGATTCGCCGCTGGAAAGCTCTCCAATCAACTCGAAGTGCAGGCATTTCTCCACAAGAAGAAATTCCGGGCATCGAAGCTCAAAGGACTCCTGCATTTCGATCAGGTGAAGCATCTGCTCACGGACGATCTCAACGCGGGCTTCATCTCGTTCCCCAAATGGGGCATTACGCAACGCAAGGGACACCATTAGGCCTTGATCTCTCCCGAAACCTACGAACGCATCTTGGGGCGATTGGAGGAGAAAGCGAAGGCTCCCCGCAAGGATGCGCGGGAGGATTTCCCACTTCGCGGGTTCCTCCTCTGCCCCCAGTGCCATCATCCCTACACCAGCAGCCTTTCCAAAGGGAGGAAGGAGTACTACCCGTACTACCGCTGTATGAAAGAAGGCTGCCCGTCGTACAATCACAGCGTCCCGGCAGAGGAGGTACACGCGAAGTTCGAGCAACATCTGGCCAAGCTCAAACCGCGTCCCGCCATCCTCGCGGTCGTGAAAGACGATCTGCTCGAAGAGTTCAACCGCAGGCTTCTCACGGTGGCGGCCGTGCGGAAGAATCGCCAAAAGAAGCTTGATGATCTGGACGGCAAGATCAAAGGCCTCGTGGACAAAATCGAGCTGACCGACAGCCCGACGGTCATTCATGAGCTTGGGCAGCGCGTGGAAGTGTTGAAGGCGCAGAAGCTCCGACTCGGCGGCACAGTCACGCAGCCGAAGAAGCGCTACGATTTTGAAACCGCCGTGGATCGCGTCTTCGCCTACATCGAAAACCCGCTCCAGAAATGGAAAGACGGCGATTTGGAGGAACGACACTTCATCCTGCGCGTCGTGTTTGAAGATGCGTTGGTCTACGATGAGAAAACCGGATTTGAAACCGCGAAATTGTCACTGCCACTAGAGCTTTCCTGCGTCCCAGAATTGGATCGTTTGGAGATGGTGGGCAATACTGGATTTGAACCAGTGACCTCCACAATGTCATGTCGCGCTTCGCGCGATGTGGCGATTTTTTCTGGCGCACCTCGCGGGCTCGGTGCGACCCAACTGAGTTTTTACGTCGGGATGTGACTGGTGGGCAATACTGGATTTGAACCAGTGACCTCCACAATGTCAATGTGGCGCTCTAGCCAACTGAGCTAATTGCCCACATCCCTTCCGCGAGGTTCCGTCCGCACGGGGAACGGCGCATCGGACGATTCCGAGGCCGTCGCAGAGTACCAAGCCCGGGAGGCGATCACAAGCAGAGAAACGGCTCATCCGGCTTGTTCTACAGTGTAGGGCCTTCCCGCATCCGTCCGCCATGCTCTCACTTCTCCTCGATGGCTTTTTTTCCCGCCCGCGCAGCCTCTCCCCGGAGGAACGCGTAGAGATCCTGCGTGGCCCCGTGATCCGTCTGGAGGCGGTCGCCCTGCGTCGCAGCGGGTGCCTGTATCTGGATTCTGTCACAGCCGCGCGTGCCTACCGCGCAGTACCCGCACTCGACCTCGCTATCCGTCGCTGCAAGTATAGCCGCCAGCCGTCTCTGTGCGCCGATCTCGCGGAGATCCTGGCGGCATGTGTGACGGACGCGGAAGAGGGGATTACGCTCTGCCCTGTGCCGCTCCACTGGACCCGCCGGTTTGCGCGGGGGTTCAATCAAGCCGAATTGCTGGCCTTGGGTGTCGCCCGTCTTCGGGGGTGGAGGTGCCAGATGCTCCTCGCGCGCGTTCGTCCCACGGGAGCGCAGGCGAAGCGCGGACGAACTGAAAGGAAGCAGGCCGTCGTCGGCGCGTTTGCACTCCGGAGCTGTCCGGTTCCGGGTCATGTCACACTCGTCGATGACGTGTGCACGACTGGTGCGACGCTCGACGATTGCGCCCGAGCACTGAAGGCCGCAGGGGCAAAGCGGGTGTCCGCTCTGGTGCTTGCGGCAGGCTGAAGAGTAGTCATCAGCACATTCGACGATTGGAGTATTTTCGCGTCGCAGACGCAATCCCAAATGGTGTGGAAAACTTTTTAGTTTTCCACGTCGTTGCTAGGATCACGCACCTGTGACCTTGCTCATCTCGGCGCTGGCTTTTCTTCTGTTGCTCAGCTTTCTCGTGCTCATCCACGAGCTCGGGCATTTCGCCGTTGCCCGCTGGTGCGGCGTGGAAGTGGAGGAATTCGGATTCGGTCTTCCGCCGCCGGTCAAGACGCTGTTCGTCAAAGGCGGCACGCGCTTCTCTTTCAACTGGATTCCGTTCGGCGGCTTCGTCCGCCTGAAGGGCGAGAACGCCATCGATGAGCGCGACCGCACCGCTCCCGGCAGCTTTGGCGGCGCCAGCATCCCCGCGCGTATTGCCATCCTCGTCGCGGGCGTTGCGATGAACTTCATCTTCGCCATGGTCATCTTTACACTCGGCTTCTCCCTCTGGGGCTGGACGCCGACGTACCTCTCGCTGGATCAGCTCAACGGCGCAGCCGCGCGGGGAGAGATCCGTCTCGATCCTGGCGTGCGCATCGCGGCGCTCGTCGATGGCGGTACCGCTGCGGCCGCCAAGATCCCGACGCCGAGCCTGCTGCTCTCCATCGACGGCCGGCCGATGTACGCCCCGACCGAAGTGGTCGATGCGCAGAAGGACAAGACGACCGTCACCTACGTGCTGCGCGTCCTTGGCGAAGCCACCGAACGCACCGTCACGCTCCCGGTCGTCGCGGGCAAGACGGGCGTCGATCTGGCCTACGATCCGCAGGTGAACTCGCCGCCGCGCTCTGTGGTCACGTCGGTGATTCTGTCGCTGCGCGAAGCCCACATGATGACGGTCCAGACGGCGATCGGCGTGGCGCATCTGGCCGTGTCGCTCGTCAGCCGCGCCGAGGTGCCCGAGGGCATCACGGGCATCGTCGGCATCGCCGTGCTCACGCACGACTCGTTGCGCGAGGGATTCATGCACTACCTCCGTCTCATCGCCGTGCTCAGCCTAAGTCTCGCCGTCCTGAACATCTTCCCGTTCCCGGCGCTCGACGGCGGCCGCCTCGTCTTCGTGCTCTTCGAGTGGCTGTGCGGACGCCCGGCGCCCCGCAATGTGGAACTGGCCACCAACGCCGTCGGCTTCTTCCTGCTCATCGGGCTGATCCTCGTCATCACGTACAATGATATCCTCCACCTCTTCTGATCTCCGGTCGGCCGACGTGACCCAACTCCCCATGAGCGACAAGCTCCGGGACCTGTGGGTGGGCGTACTCAAAGGAATGGCCGAAAAATTGCAACGCAGTCAGTTCATCACATGGTTTAAAGACACGTCCGCCCTCGGCAATGAGGAGGGGACGCTCGTCATCGGCCTGCCACTGCCGATGTTTTTGTCGTGGCACATGGAGCACTATCGCGTCGTCACGCTGGAGATCGCCCAGGCGCTGGACCCGACCATCCGCCAGATCGTGTACAAGGTGGACGTCGGCCTGAAGGACAATCCCGAGCGGTCCGTGAACCTGCTCGAGTACTTTCCCGAGCCCAAGCGCCGCAAGGTGCCGGGCCGCCAGGAAGTACGCCTCGCCGAAGGCATTGTCAGCAAGATCCTCAACCCGCGCTACACGCTGGAGAAGTTCATCGTCGGCTCGGGCAACCGCCTCGCGTGCGCCGCGTGTCAGGCCGTTGCGATGCAGCCGGGCGGCAAGTACAATCCGCTCTTCCTGTACGGCGGCGTCGGCCTCGGCAAGACGCACCTGCTCCAGGCGACGGGCAACGCGATCCTTCGTCAGAGCCCGAAGGCGACCATCGTCTACACGACGAGCGAGGACTTCACGAACCAGATGGTCGAGGCGATCCAGCACCAGAAAATGGACCAGTTCAACCGCCGCTACCGCACGGTCGACGTCCTGATTATCGACGACATCCAGTTCATCGCCAACAAGGACCGCACGCAGGAAGTGTTCTTCCACACGTTCAACGCCCTCTACGAAGAGCGCAAACAGATCATCATCTCGTCGGACCGTCCGCCCCAGGAGCTGAATCTGGAGGACCGCCTCGTATCGCGTTTCGCGCGCGGCATGATCGCCGACGTCTCCGCGCCCGACTACGAGACACGCCTCGCCATCCTCGCCGAGAAGGCCGCCGAGTTCGAGATCTTCATCGACATGAGCGTGCTGCAGTTCATCGCGGAGCACGTCACCAAGAACGTCCGCGAACTGGAAGGCATCCTGATGCAGGCGGTCGCCCTCTACGAGCTGGAGCAGCGCATGCCGACCATCAAGAGCATTGCGGAGATCATGCGCAAACTGAACAAAGATCCCTACCTGGACGAAGAGAAAGTCGGCTTCGAGACGCCCGCCAAGCGTGCCCCGACCTTCCAGGACATCCTGGAGTCCGTCAGTCGTTATTACTCCGTCTCGGTGCAGGACATGATCGGCTCGTCGCGCGTGCGCGAAATCCTCGTGCCGCGCCAGATCGCGATGTTCCTCGGCAAGAAATACCTGCGCATGAGCTTCGTCCGCCTCGGCGAGATGTTCTCCGGCCGCGATCACACGACCGTCATGAACGCGGTGGAGAAGATCGAACAGAAGCTCCAGAACGATCCGCAACTCCTCCGCGAGATGCGTGCCATCGAGCAGGAGGTCGGCGTGGCCTGAGAAACGAAGTCCTGCGTGGGCTGGACGGCAGTGCACGGCGCGGTGCCGCGTAAGCGGTTGCCCTGTATCGCTTTGGGTGTAGAATTCGCTCGTGCGTTGCCTTCTTGTCACGACTGCCACGACGACCACGTCCCTCTCCTGAGGGCGGCTCCCGTGCGTGACGATCACCCCGAGCCTCCTTCACACACCGAGGTTCTTTCTTCGCATTCTTTTCCTCCCTCCCCATGTCCACCTCCGCAGAGGCCCCCGTCGATGACCTCCACAAGCTTCGGCACTCCCTGGCGCATCTGCTGACGCAGGCGATGTTCACGATCCGCCCGAATCTCAAGTACACCATCGGGCCGCCCGTGGATAACGGCCTCTACTTCGACTACCTCTTCGACACCCCCATCACTCCCGAGGATTTCCCGGCGCTGGAAAAGGCCATGAAGAAATATATTCATCAGGCACAGACATTCGAGCGCCGCGAGTTGTCCGTGAAAGACGCCATCGCGTACTGGAAGGAACGCGGCCAGCAGTTCAAAGTGGAACTTGTCGAGGATCTGGTGAAGAACGACGGCGTGAAGACCGTGACGCACTACGCGAACATCGGACCGGACGGCAAAGAGACATACGTGGACCTCTGCCGCGGCGGCCACGTGGAGAACACGAAGGAGATCCCCGTCGATTGCTTCAAGATCACGCACCTCGCGGGTGCCTACTGGCGCGGCGATGAGAAGCGCGACCAGTTGACCCGCGTGTACGTGGCGGCGTTCGCCACCAAAGCCGAACTCGATGCGTATCTGGCCCAATTGGAAGAGGCTCGCAAACGCGACCACCGCAAGCTCGGCAAAGAGCTGGATCTCTTCGCGTTCAGCGAACTGGTAGGTCCGGGCTTGCCGCTTTGGACCCCGCGCGGCACGTTGCTCCGCAACCTTCTCGATGGCTTCGTCTGGGAGTTGCGCAGCGCCAAGGGCTACGAGCGCGTCACCATTCCGCACATCACCAAGAAGGAGCTCTATGAGACGTCGGGTCACTGGGAGAAGTTCCAGAACGATCTATTTCACGTCCGTACGCGCGAGGGCCACGACTTCTGCATGAAGCCGATGAACTGCCCGCACCACACGCAGATCTACGCCTCCCAGAGTCGCAGCTACCGCGACATGCCCCAACGCTACGCGGAGACGACCACATGCTACCGCGACGAGCAGACGGGCGAGCTGCACGGCTTGTCGCGCGTCCGCGCCTTCACGCAGGATGATGCGCACGTGTTCTGCCGTCAGGCCCAGGTGGAGGAAGAATTCCTGAAGATCTGGGAGATCATCGACACGTTCTACAAGACGACAGGCTTCGGCGATCTCAAGGTCCGTCTGTCGCTGCATGACCCGGAGCACTTTGAGAAATACCTCGGCACGCCCGAACTCTGGAAGGGCGCCGAGGACGCCATCCGCCGCATCGCGAAGGGGCGGGGAGCGGCCTACGTGGAAGTGCCCGGTGAGGCTGCGTTCTACGGTCCCAAAGTCGATTTTATGGCGACGGACGCGATTGGCCGCCAGTGGCAGGTGGCGACGATCCAGCTGGATATCAACATGCCCGAACGCTTCGATCTCTCCTGCATCAACGAGAAGGGCGAAAAGGAACGCATCGTCATGATCCATGCTGCGATCATGGGCTCCATCGAGCGCTTCCTGTCGATCTTCATCGAGCACCACGCGGGCCTGTTCCCGCTCTGGTGCGCGCCCGTGCAGCTCGCCCTTGTCCCGGTGGCCGGTACGCACGAGGAGTTCGCACTGGCGCTCCAGAAGCGGCTCAAGGCCGAGGGCATCCGCACCGTCTACATGGACAGCGCCGAGTCGCTCGGCAAGCGCGTCCGCGAGGGCGAGCGCCAGAAGATTCCGTATCTGCTCGTGCTTGGCGACAAGGAAGTAGCATCGGAATCCGTAGCGGTCCGGAACGTCAAAACCAAGCAGCAGGTGACGGTGTCCATCGCGGAATTCCTGGAGAAGACGCTCGCGGATGTGAAGCACAGGAAGCTGGAGATGGCGATCGGATGAGGTTTGAGGGTTCTTAGGGCATAAGGCAGAAGGTCCTCGGGTGCGTCCAGACCTGCTGCTCTTCTGCCCTCCAGACCGGCTGCCTTCCGTGCTACGCTGGTATCCATGTTCCAAGTCTTGGAGATCGGCCCGTTCATGATCTGGACGCGACTCCTCTTCCTGCTTATCGGCGTGTGGTTGTCGACAGAGTTCTTCCTGCGCATTGCCGAGAGTGCGAATCTCAGTCTGCAGCACTTCAAAGAGCACGGCATCTGGTACGTACTCTCTTTCCTGCTGATGGGACGTTTGCTTGCCATGCTCGCGGAGTACAACGTCTACCTGCGCGATCCGCTGCGCACGCTCATCATCTGGGACGGAGACTTCAGCTTCCTTGGCGGCGCGATCGGCATCGGCATCGTGCTCTTCTTCACCACGCGCGGCTCCCGGTCCATTTTCCTCCAGTGGCTGGACGCGCTCGTGCCCTCCACCACACTGGGGCTCGTGTTCTCGTGGCTTGGCAACTTCTTCTCGGGCGATGCCTACGGGCGTCCGACGGACCTGCCCTGGGGCGTCATCTACGATGCGGTGAACGTCCGCTACGCGATCCCAGTGCATCCGGTGCAGCTCTACTACGCGATTTTCTGCTTCTTTCTGACGTTCATCCTGCTCATCATCCGCAAGCGGTCCAAGCGCGTCGGCGCCGAGACGCTCTGCGGCATCGTGTGTCTGGGTCTCGGTACGTTCTTCCTGGATAATTTCCGCGGGGACTTCGCCATCCCGGTGTACGCCACCAAGGTCGATTTCATTCTGCTGTTCACGCTGTTTGTGAGCCTTGGCGTCTTCGCCGCGATCGAGCTCAAGCTTACCCGCAGGGCGTTCCTGCTGTACCAGGCGATGCTCGCGGTCATCACCTGCGGCTACCTGCTCGCGCGCCCCTACCTGGATCTCGAAACCTACGAATTCCGCGTCAGCCAGCTGCTTGCGGTTCTGGCTCTCCTCGCCACCGTCGTGTACGTTGTGGTCCAGCGTCGGAAACATCCCTACTTCTAACCGTCATCCCCATGCAGTGGCTGGTTCTTCTCACGGACAATCCTGTTCTTCGACTGTTCCAGTTGGCACTGATTGTGCTGGCGATCATCACCGTCTTTCTGGTGTTCTACGTGCTGCGTGACGTGCTTTTGCGCAGCCAGTCGTTCGTCTTCCAGCTCTCGGCTGTGATCGTGACGGCGCTGCTCCCGGGTGTCGGCTTCCTGCTCTATCTGCTCCTTCGGCCTCCGGTGACGCTGCGCGAGCGCGAGAACGAGGACCTCATCCGCACCATCGCCAACCGCCTCGGCATCGAGCGCGGTTCCACGCGCAAAAAGCCCAAAGCCGCTTCGGCCAGGAACTAAGCCGTTGGCAGAAGCCTTTCCCTCTGGTACCGTCCCGTTCCCATGAACTCTCTCCTCCAGTACGTCTTCTACCCCAACCCGGGGTACGCCACCTATACGACTCCCACGCAGCTCGCGCTGCTTCTGCTGTCCTTGGGGCTGATCGCGCTGTCCTTCGGTCTGCGCCAGTGGCGCAGGAAGCTGCAAAACCCGATCACGAAGAAATTGAGTTCCGGTTGGCCATCCGCGGTCTTCTGGTTCGGCGTCGTCGGCATCGTGCTCGTCGTCTCGCGCGTGGAGCACATCCAGTACCTCGCCATGCGTTTCATGTGGCTGCCGTGGTTCCTGGCGGTGCTCGGCTACGTGTTCCTCCAGGTCCGTCTTTACCGTGCCAAGCACTACGAGATCCTGCCGAAGGTCGTCGTGAACGATCCGCGAGATAAGTATCTTCCTACCAAGAAGAAGCATTGAGTCAAGACGCGTGCGTCTGCGTCAGCGAAATTTGGCTTTTTGCACGTAAAGAACGGTTTGACAATATGACAACCGTCGATGAGGATAGGTAATCCTATGCCGCTGAAGCACCTCACGGAGACGATTCTTGTCGCGCTGCTCGCGTCCGCGATCATCGTGACCGGCGTCCTCATCTCGTCCCTGCCGTTCCTGCCGCAGGGCCTGCTGCCGTGGGCGATCGTCTTCGGCCTCACGCTGGCGTATCCGCTTGCGCTCTACTCGCTGCTCCGCCGCAACCGCGCCGACTACTGGTTCCGCGCGCTGCATTTTGCGCCCGCCGTGATGGCGCTCCTCTGGTTGGTCATTCAGGCCGTGACGATGCGCGCCCCGGCCCTGCTCAAGTTGCACCGTCTCTACACCTGGGGATTCACGATGCCGGCCGTCGTCATCGCACTCGTGCTGCTGGCACTCTTCTGCCTGCACGTCATCCGCCGCCGCGTTCCGCGTCTTTTCACGCTGCTCGCGCTGCTTGCCGTGTTCGTGGGCGTTGCCGCTGCCGCAGAGACCGCGGGAGGGGACTGGACGCGCCGCCTGACCGCTATGCTTTGGGAAGGCAAGATGACCGCCGGTACCGGCTCCACCAAGCCCGTGCAGGTCGTTCAGAATCCGAACCCGTCCTCCGCGAACCTCTCGGTGTCCGGCGACAAGGAAGAGGAAGAGTGGCGCCAGAAACTCCGCTCGCTGAGCTCGGCCTCGTCCGTCATCTCGCGCCGCAGTTTGTCTTCCAAGACGTTGGCTCAGGCCCTGTCGTCCGCCAAGGCGTCGGTCAAGATGTCGTCCCGCGGTTCGTCCGTCGCTTCCAACAAGTCCTCGTCGCCCAAGCCCGCCATCGTCGCCGTCAAACCGCCCACAACCCTGCCGTCCTCCGGTTTCGGCATGGAGGCGTTCACGGGCTTCTTCGCCGCCGCGTACTGTGGCGTGCTCCACACCCGCGCCCGCCGCCGCGTGCGGTCGGCCTGAGTGTTCTGGTAGGATCGGGGCCATGACCACCATCGCTTCTCTTGTTGCACGTCAGATTCTCGATTCCCGGGGCAACCCCACCGTCGAGGTGGATTGCACGTTGTCCGACGGATCCTTCGGCCGCGCCGCGGTGCCCTCCGGGGCATCCACGGGCACCCACGAAGCCTTGGAACTGCGTGACGGCGACAAGAAGGTCTACGGTGGGAAGTCGGTGCTCAAAGCCGTTGGCAACGTCAACGGCGAGCTGGCCAAGGCGTTGATCGGCGCGGAAGCCGACGACCAGCGCGCGCTCGACGGCGGACTGGTGAAGTTTGACGGTACCCCGAACAAATCGCGCCTCGGGGCCAACGCCATACTCGGCGTGTCTATGGCGGTGTGCCGTGCCCGGGCGGTCTCCGAGAAGCAGATGCTCTGGAAGTCCCTTGCCACGCAGTTCGACGGCGACGCGCCCAAGGCCGTGATGCCGGTGCCGCTGATGAACGTCATCAACGGCGGCGCGCACGCCGACAGCGGGCTCTCGTTCCAGGAGTGCATGATCGTCCCGACGGGCTTCGGCAGTTTCCCGGACGCACTCCGCGCCGGGGCCGAGGTCTTCGCCGCGCTGCGGGGCATTCTCGCCAAAGCCGGGCACGTCACGGCGGTGGGGGATGAAGGCGGGTTCGCGCCTCACGTGGAGGACAGCAAGGCCGCCTTCACGTTGCTGCAGGAAGCCATCCATGCCGCGGGCTATGACGGCAAAGTCCGTCTGGCCATCGACGCCGCCGCCTCGGAGTTCTACAAAAAAGATGCCTACAACGTGGATGGCAAGACGCTCAACTCCGCCGACCTCGCCGCGTTCTACGCCGACCTCTGCAAGACATATCCGATTGTGAGCATCGAAGACAGCCACGCCGAGGACGACTGGGACGGATTCGTGCTGATGCAGAAGACGCTCGGTGCCACAATCCAGCTTGTGGGCGACGACCTGCTGGTCACGAATGTCGAGCGCATCAAGCAGGCCCTCACCAAGAAAGCCGCCAACGCCGTGCTCATCAAGCTGAATCAGATCGGCACCGTCACTGAGACGGTCGACGCGATCCAGCTGGCACAGAAGAACGGCTGGCGTGCCGTGGTCAGCCATCGTAGCGGCGAGACAGAAGACACGTTCATCGCGCACTTGGCGGTCGGCCTTGGTACCGGACAGATCAAGACCGGATCGCTCTCGCGCACGGATCGCGTCTGCAAGTACAACGAACTCCTGCGGATCGGCGAGGAGGCAGGGAAGAACGCATCGTATGCGTCGCCGTTCTGAGTCGTCTGGAGGCTTGTTTCCCGTTTCCCCTAGGGGAAACCTTCCCTATACTCGCCGTCGCTGGCCTATGTGTGCTGGTTCTTTCCATCATCGTTGGGCGAGTGCCCAAACAGCCGGGACGTAGCTCAGTTGGCCCAGGCCTGCCTTGCAGGCCGTCAAAAAACAATCGCATGCTGCGCGTCTCGGAGATCAGATTCTTTCCATCATCGTCGGGACGTAGCTCAGTTGCCTAGGCCTGCTCTGCAGGCCGTCAAAAAATAAGGCGCTGCGCGATGATCCCGTCCCCGTTTCTTTCGTCTCCGTCGGGACGTAGCTCAGTTGGCTAGAGCGCATGCATGGGGTGCATGAGGTCGCAGGTTCGAGTCCTGTCGTCCCGACCATCGTCTGTTTTCTCCCGTTTTGCCCACGTAGCGAATGGCTCTGCAAGGCTCACGGAAGCCACTTCGTTGCCCTCGATCATCACGTTCGAGAGCAGAAGTTCCGCCATTCCGCGTTTTTGTTCGGGACTGGCCTTTTTCCACCAGCCAGAGGCGTTTTTCGAGAGTTCGAGGAACGCATCAAGATCGTCGTACCGCGCAATGCCCTCCTCGTTGAGCTTCTCCTCTCGCTTCACGAGGTTTTGCTGTTCCTCGCGCAGTTTCTTGAGCGTTCGCTCCTGTGCGGCGATCTCGGATACCCCAGCGCGGGGTGTGCCGTACTTCATCTTGTTCAAAATCGCCTCCGCCTCCTCCAGCTCCGTCTTGTTCGTACCCTTCAGCACGTTGAGTTGACGGCGGTTGGCTTCCGCCTCGTCGCGTTCCCGCTCGAAACGTACCCACTCTGTGACCACGAGTTTCTTGTGTTCGCGCTCCGTGAGCTTCACGTCCTTGAGCTTCTCGGCGACGGCCGTGAAGATCGCTTCCATGTTTGCGCTGTGCTGTGGGGTGCAGCGCTGGCAGGTGTAGCGCGGCGAGGGCAGGCCGGAGCCGCCCTTCGGCGTGTTGCCCGTCAGGGTCGCAATCTGTCCCTGTGCATGGAGGTGCAGGCAGAAGACTTTGCCCGCCAGCGCATACAAACTGCGCTTCTGCGGCTTCCGTGCGCTCGACACGGTATCGCTGAATAGTTGTGGGTTCACTTTCTTGAAATCCTCCAGCGTCACGACGACAGGGAACTCCTCGCCAAACTCCTTCGGGAACAGTTCGTTGAGATCGGCCCGTCGCGGCTCCTTGCTGTCCTCGCCCGTCACGAGCCAGCCGCAGTGGAGCGGGTTTTTGAGATGTCGACCGACATAATCCTTGTCCACTGCCGCCGTGTGCCACTTCTTGCGGTACTTGTAGCGGTGAACGTAGCCGTTCTCAATGAGGCGATCCGCGATTTTCTCGTTCGTGAGCTTTTCGTCGAGCTTCCAGCGGTATGCGTCCCGCCAGTGACGGTGCAGATCGGACGGAATGATCTTGAGGTAGTCATCGCTGTCCTCGTCCTCGATCACGGTATAGGCGGGCGGAAGCGGGCGCGTCCCGCGGCCCTTGAGCTCCTGCTCGATGAGGCCGCGCAGCACGTTGTCTTGCAGATGATCGGAGTACGCCTTCGCCCTCGCAAACTCCATCGCCAAGTGCTCCTTACCGGAGGAATCGTTGTGGAACGCGTACATCGGGAACTTGAGGTCGGCAAGCGGCCCGCCATCGAGAAGTTCGATGATCTCGCCCGCGTCCCGCATGTTCCGAGCCAGACGGTCGGGCAGCCATGCAATGATGCCGTCGGGGCGCGGCTTCTTCCTCATAGCGGGTCGAGGTAGCGCAGCTCCTCCTCGCCCTTGATCGCCGCGATGAGATTGTTGAACTTGGGTCGCCCGTGGACACGGGCGCTCTGCTGCTCTTTGATGATGCCAAGCACATTCAAACCATCCCGTTGCGCCAGATCGAGACACTGCTTGATCTGCGCGGGGATGCTCGTGCGGTCATCGCGTTCATCGGATTTCCGGCAGTAGATCACGTAGTTTTTCGCCCCCTGCTCCTTCGTCCGTCTTCCGAAGGTGAATTGCACGTCACGAATGTCGGGAAGTTGGTCGAGGAACATGAAGGAATTGTATCGAAATTGTTGTATCGGAGCCATGTTATGCGGGCTACGCCCGTGCCACATCATCCCAAAGGCGCACGAGTGAACGCAACTTCTCTCCCTCGGCGAAGAACTGCTCGGCATTACCAAAATCCTCCCCCTCCACAATCATTCTTCCATCAGCGGTGATCTCATAGCTGTACGGACACTTGCGGTGTCCGGTTGTGGTGGGCCGTTGGCTGGAGGAAGAACCCTTCAAAACACAGTGTGTACATCATGGTTTTTGGTAGTGGGGAATACCGACGAGCGTACTCTTTCGGAAAGGATGGTCAATAGATTTTGGCTTGTGTAAGCCAGTTGTCCAAAGTTGTTCAGAGTTGTTAAAAGAAAGACAAAGCAAAGAGGCCAGTCCACAGGGGATGGCCTCTCTGGCAGTGACATTCCTGTCACTGTCTTACTTCGTCCGCAGGGCCTCCTACACCTGCTCCTCCGTCACGCCGATGTCGGAGCGGTTCTTGCCGACCGACCGCAGGGCCTCGTCCATGGCGCGGACGTGGTACGCGGCGGACTGCTTGTCGGACACCGACGCGCGCTCCCAGTAGAAGCGGGCCGTGGCGAGGCCGCCCTCCACCAGCGCGTTCTGGACGTTGTCGTCCGTCACGCCGATGTCGGAGCGGTTCTTGCCGACCGACCGCAGGGCCTCGTCCATGGCGCGGACGTGGTACGCGGCGGACTGCTTGTCGGACACCGACGCGCGCTCCCAGTAGAAGCGGGCCAAATCCAATCCCTTCATCAGACACCTCCGTTGGAACAGGGAAAGAAGCTGCGAACAAAGAGTGAACCTGCCTTCCACATACTGCGAAAGACAGGTTCCTCTCTGTTTTGACATGTGAATGATCTTATTTTATTATAGCATAATAAAGAACAACTTCAAAGACTGCAAGAGGCTGTTTTACGAAACAAACCCCTCCTTGGCCTCCACGGTGACATCAAGGGCTGCAGCCAAGGGTGCTGCATACCCCTTCCGCGTCGCTTGGACGCGTTGCAGCTCGTGAAGCGTCTGGAGGAAGTTACGGTGGAGCGCCGCCTCGTAGCGCTGGACGCGCTGCGACTGGACGGGATCGGGGATGGCTTGGATTTCGACGCGAGCTTCTTCCGCCTCTCGCTCCTCGCGCTCCCGTTCCCGTAGCACGGCTTTGACCGCATCGAGCAGCTTCTCGGCCAGATCGCGGATCGCCACGCGCTCCGAGTGCTCGATGGGCTGGCATTGTTTCATCTTCTGCTTGAGGCCGTAGTTCTTCATCAGGAGCGCCGACGACGCTGCCTCCAGTTCCGGCAGGTGTCCCATCGCCGCGGCCTTCTTCTCCAAATCCTCGGGTAGCGGAATCTCATTGCCTTCGGCGAGCGCCCAGATCATCTCCGCGTCCTCGTAGATCGACCGCCAGACGCGCGCGCGGTGTATCACGTCCGTCAGCGCGGGTTTGTCACTCTTGCGTTCGATGTCCGCCGTCATCATGTGGCCGATAGTCATGGCTTCGACGATAGCCCGCTCGACACGCAGCACCCGACGCTCCCGCCAGTAGAGCGCAAAGAGCTTATCCACAAGCATCGTCTCGATCATCCCGACGGGTTGCAGCTCGGCAAACAGTTGATCGCGTAGAGTCACATACTCATCCTCGCTCTCGCGCAGATCGCCGCGCCGGATCACGGCCTCATGCGACAGGATGCCGTGCTTGAGCGCGTTGAGGCGCACGACCGCCTTCCCCTCGGCAGTCTTCGGGCCGCCCGCACCCGCCTGTGGGACATCCTGTGCCATAGAAAGGTGTGAGAAGGGGTCAGCTTATTGCGAGTACGGGGATAGAACCGCACAGCGAAGCCAACTCCTGCTCGGAGGGCGGGGTATAGGCGGGGTTGAACGCACGGATGATCTGCATGTACCGATTGCCGATTTGGCCGTGTTCGCGGTGGTACAATCGCAGGCGTTCGAGTTGGGCTGCGAGAACTCGACCAAGCAAATAGTGGAAGCAATACATCCTGTTTTGTCGTGTGTTACCTTTTCTGCTTCCGAGATTGCTTGGTGATGATGCCACCGAGGATGCCCGATGGGCTGGAATGACGTCTTTTGGCTTTTTACCGCTCCAAAAGCGCATCAAAGAAAAGTGCCTCTTTTCACCCT
Source organism: uncultured Candidatus Peribacteria bacterium (assembly GCA_964460365.1). GTDB lineage: Bacteria > Patescibacteriota > Gracilibacteria > Peribacterales > Peribacteraceae > DAISLF01. The sequence goes on from CAYWPL010000001.1 coordinate 184,783, forward strand.
GCAAATCCCTGGCCGGGCGTGGTACACTTCGCAGTCACCTATGGCGCAGACCTCGAAAGACGATTCCTCCCACACCACAGCCGCACAAGCGGAACCCCCCGGAGAGGCCCTTCATGCGCTTCTCGATGAGTTTCGAGCGGCCATCTGGAAGCGCCGCCCGATTCTCGGTGAGATCATGAGGAAGCACGGGGACAAGATCCTGCACCTCTACGCCAAGGATTTCATGGATGTGAACCCCACGCCCGGATTGGACGAACGCAAACCCGAGCTTATCGCCATGGTGCGCGCCCTCACTGCGATGCGCCTGGGCGACAAAGTCGCGGACGACGTCGCGCGCCAGCTGACCAAGTTCCCGCTGGTCTCCACCACCGACCACCACGGTCCCATCGACCATCCGTTCTTCGTCAACGCCAACCTCATCTCCGGTATCCCGTACCGCGAGCGCAACGATCCCGACCTGCAGTACCTGGTCGTCTTCTCGTTTGCGAGCGTCTCCGTCAATAACGCCTCGGCGTACCCGCGTGGCATCCTGTTTCATGGCGGAGTGGGGGATTCGGGCAATCTGATCCGCCTCCCGATTCTTCCCGACAAATTGAAAATGGGCGTGGTGTATGGAACACGCGCCTTCACGCGCGATGATCTCACCAAGGCCGAGATCGAACTGCAGAAGAAAGAGAAAGCCGGCGAGATCGCCACCGGTCGCGGGGACAAAGTCCGCGATTTGCTCGAGACGTATTTCGCCGACAAAGACGTCCTCGCCGCGCCGGATCTCAATGCGCAGATCACCATCATCAACCATCGTCTCTGGCCGAAATTGTTCCATGCGCCGATCGCGCAGCCGACGGTCCCGGACACGCGTGTGCCGGACCTGCTCTATCTGGAGATCGAGACGCTTGTGGATCATCTCTTCCGTGCACGCCATCTGAACGACAAGACGTCGCTCATGTATCGCATGCTGTTCGATCCGGAGTTGATGAAGCACATCCCGGAACTCTTTAACGGCGTGCCCGGAGCGTTCTCGCTGGAGAAAGGCTGGGGCACGTACTTCTTCTGGGCGATGGACGAGCACAAGCACCGCGTCCGCCTGATGATCCGCAATGGCAAACTGGAATCCGAGGACGGCGTTTTCTCGTTCGATTGGAACGCCGAGTCGATCAAGGCCTCCCTCACGGAACAGAAGATCTTCCCAAGCATGCTGCCGTGCTACCTGATGGTCTCGCTCTACTACGGCATGAAGTGTCTCGGCGGCTTCTGTCAGGTCAATGACCTGACGGTTACCAAAGAGGCCTGGGCGACGCTGATGCGCAGGATCGGCGAGGAGAAAGAGGCCGAAGCGGTCCAGCCGGTCCAGACCAAGGAACTCGGCGGCGACGGCATGGTGCTGCCGTACTATCCCACTCCGAACGGCGACTTCGTCCCGGCCACGGGCATCGACATGGTGCTCCACGAGGGCAGCACGCAGTTTGAGAAATACGCCGCCCGCTCTGAGCAGGTGACGCTCAGTGAGATGATGAATCCCATGCTTCCGGAGATCTACAGCGTGCTGTACGCCGCTCCGGAGCGTCAGGCGCACCTCCTGACGGTCACGCCGGAGCAGATCGCCCGGGCCACGGGGCTCACCGAAAAGCTGGTGCAGGGCTTCACTCGCTGACGACCCTCCCCACCGCACCCCGGAAGACCTTGGTTTTGACGTGGTTCTATGGTTCCATGTCCCCCTTTTATGCGAAACGCCACTGCCATTGGCTATAGGTTACTAGAATAACTATTGTAGAATTTGTCAAATTATGTTATGATATCACGATAACCAGATGAGCCTCCCCCAATCCTCCGCATCGGCAGCATTCCAGGCGATCATGCAGCATCAGCGCCTCCTCGTCATCCCCCATGCCAACGTGGACCCGGATGGCCTCAGCAGCGCTCTCGCGTGCTACGAGATGTTCCGGTCGCTCGGCAAAGATGTCACCGTGATCTGCCCGGACACGCCCCCCGAGTCCCTGCGATTCCTGCCGGGCTTCGAGAAGCTGGAAGGGGAGATCGCCGAGAGCCAGAACTTCATCATTACCATCAATCTCGATGAAGGCGTGGAGGTCGACAAGCTCCGCTATACCGTTGAGGATCACAAAGTGAACATCATCGTCGTTCCCAAAAAGGGTGGCATCCGCAGTAACCACATCAGCTTCGGGGAAGGGGAGAAGCACTACGACCTGATCGTCATGGTTGACACCGCCGATCTCGCGCTGCTCGGGCGCCTGTACACGGACCATGTGGACCTGTTCTCGTCGCTCCCGATCCTCAATATCGACCATCACATCAGCAATACGAAATACGGCCAGATCCACCTGATCGACCCGACGGCCGCCAGCGCGACCGAAGTGCTCTACGGCTGGTTCCTTCAGAACCCGGATTGGGCTACGCGCATCACGGGGGACATGGCCACGCTGCTGCTCACGGGTCTCATCACGGACACCCGCAGTTTCCAGAATCCCAACACCACTCCGCGCTCGCTCGAAATCGCGGCCGAACTCCTGGAGCGCGGCGCGCGCCAGCAGGAGATTATCCAGCATATCTACAAGACCAAGCCTCTCTCCACGCTCAAGATCTGGGGTCGCGCGCTCAACCGCATCCAGATGGACGCGACCGCCGGCATCGTCTGGTCGGCCATCAGTCGTGAGGATCTGCAGGAGATGGAAGCGCATAGCCGCGAGACGCACGGCATTCTCGACGAACTCATCTCCACGATTCCCAACGCCGACGTCCACGTGCTCTTCACCGAGGTGGAGGAGGGCGGCCTCAAGGCGAGCATGCGCTCGTCCGCGGCCATCGATGTCAGCCGCCTCGCGGGCGAGTGTTACGGCGGCGGCGGTCATCCGCGCGCGGCAGGATTCCGCGTGCGCGCCTTCGAGAACTTCCAGCTCCAGGTCCTCGACTGCGTTCGCCGTCTTACCGAGGGCATCCAGCGCCAGAAGCGTCTGGATACCGACGGTCCGGCTCCTGCCCTTCCGCCTCTGCGAACGGAATCCAAACCCGCTCTTGCTCCGGCACCCGCCGCTCCTGCGACTTCGCAGATCTCGGCGCCGCGGACCGACGTGGTCGAACGCGTGACCGAAGGTGACAGCGCTTCATCCGATACGCAGCGCGATATCGTCCGCGACTTGACCGCCGGCAACGCCTGATTGACCGGGTTCCTGCTTGTGATCCGGTGCGTCTCTGATAGGCTGTGAGCGGCCTTTTTTCTTCTAATCACATGCGCCTTGTGCAGGTCGCGAAAGCATTGGGTATGACAGGACAAGAGCTCCGCAAGGAGCTGATGCAGGTCAACTTCGGCGTGAAGCCGACCGACCGCGAGGTTCCGGATGCACTGGCCAAGGGCATCGTGCGCTTCTTCGCGCAGAAGAAAGGCATCGTCGTGAACCTTGATACGCTTGGTATGGAGGATGACGCGGAGGAGAGCGATGAGGAGAAGCCCGTCGGAGACGCGCCCGCCGAACAGACTGAGACCGCCGCCGCGACGCTCGCCGCTCCCGTGCGTCAGCAGCCCGGCGCCGGCCGCATCACGCAGTCGGCCGATGGATTCAACGTGCTTCGCAAACTCTCGCTTGATGACGTCCCGCGCGAAGCCATTCACCGCCAGGAGCAGTTGCAGAAGGCCAACAAAGCCGAGCTTCTGGAGCAGCAGCGGGAGGAGAAGGCACAGCTCATCCTCCGCCGCCAAAACGCGACCGTCGACCAGAAGCAGATCAAGCGCAAAGACGGCATCGTCATTCTTCCGGAGCTCATCTCCGTCAAAGAGCTCGCCGAGAAGACCGGCATCCAGGTGCCGATGATCATCCAGGCCCTCATGCGCAACGGCGTGATGGCGACCATCACCCAGTCCATCGATTACGACACGGCGGCGATCGTCGCGACGGAGCTCGGCGTCACGGTGCAGCGCGACGAGCGCAGCGCCAGTGTCGAAGACCTGATGAGTCGCAACCTCGCGGAGCTCATCAAAGACGAACCCGAGAAGCTCAAGCCCCGCCCGCCCATCGTCGTGGTCATGGGTCACGTCGACCATGGCAAGACCGCGCTGCTCGACGCCATCCGCTCGACCGATGTCGTCTCGCAGGAGGCTGGCGGCATCACGCAGCACATCGGCGCGTACCAGGTGGTGCACGAATACTCCGGCGAGCAGCGCAAGATCACGTTCCTCGATACCCCCGGGCATGAGGCCTTCACCGCCATGCGCGCCCGTGGCGCCCAGGTGACCGATATTGTTATCCTCGTTGTCTCAGCGGAGGAAGGCGTGCGTCCGACGACAATCGAGGCACTCAACCACGCGAAAGAGGCAGAAGTCCCCATGATCGTCGCTATCAACAAGATGGATAAAGAACGCGCCGATCCGGACCGCGTCAAAGGCGAGCTAGCCCAGTATGGCCTGCAGCCCGAGGAGTGGGGCGGCACAACGCCGATGGTTCCCACGTCCGCTGTCACCAAGATGGGCGTCTCCGACCTTCTGGATCACATCATCCTCCTGGCCGACATCCGCGAACTCAAAGCCAATCCGGACCGCTCGGCCGTGGCGACGGTGATCGAGAGTCATCTGGACACCTCGCACGGCTCGCTGGCGACGGTCATCGTCAACGCCGGAACGCTCCACGTGGGAGACGTGTTTCTGTGCGGTGAGGTGACCGGCAGGGTGAAAGCCATGATCGACGCTAAGGGCGAACGCCTGACCGACGTCATGCCCTCGGGCGCCGCGCGTGTCTCGGGTCTCGACGGCGTGCCGAAGGTGGGCGATATCCTCCAGGTCGTGCCGGACGAGCGTCAGGCCCGTCTGTTGCAGGCCAGGGTGCAGGAGGCTGCGGGAGCCGTCCAGAAGCGCAACTTCGCCGATCTCGTCTCGCGTCTCAGTGCGGGCAAGATCAAGCAGCTCAAGGTCGTGCTGAAAACCGATGCCCAGGGCTCGCTCGGGGCGATCGAAGAGGCTCTGCGCAAGCAGACGGCCGACAACGGCGCCATCAGCGTCAAGGTCATTCACGGCGCCATCGGCGCGGTTTCCGAGAACGACGTTATGATGGCCGCGGCCAGCGACGGCGTAATCTTCGCGTTCCATGCGCCCGTTTCTCCGGACGTGCTGCGCAGCGCCGAGCGCGAGGGCGTCAAAATCCGCCAGTACACGATCCTCTACGAGCTCCTCGACGAAGTCGATGGCTTGCTCAAGGGCCTTGTCGAGCCGGAGGAACAGGAGTCCGTCCTTGGCCACCTGGAGGTGCGCGGCGTCTTCCTTACCAAGAAGTCCGAGCAGATCATCGGAGGCAAAGTCACGGATGGCGTCATCAAGCGCCTGCCGTTCCGCCTGATGCGCGACGGCGCGGAGATCGGCACGGGACGCATCCTTTCGCTCAAGCACGTGGACAAGGACATCAAGGAAGCCAAGGAGGGCAGCGAGTGTGGCATGCGCGTCGAGACGTCTATACCGGTACAAGAAGGTGACGTGTTGGAGGCCTACCTGCGCGAGCTCAAGAAGAAAGAGTCCGCGGCGTGATCAGGGCGCGGGAGGCGGGCGCGGTGGACCGACTGGCAGTTCGGCGAGCCGTGCGGGACTGGCTCCAATGCGCAGGAAGTTCTCCGCGAAGCGACGGCCTTCGGTCGTGCGGGGCTGGCGGAACATCGCCACGAGCTCGTGGAATTCGTGTCCTTCCTCTTTTCCTGGTGCTGTACTGGCGAGCATCTGGCGGATCGAGGCGCGGATGGGCGAACCCTCGGGGGTGAACGCGTTGAGCACGATGAGCTTTTCGGCGGCGTTGAGGGTCCGCTGCTCACGGGAGAGGCGCAAGGCGTCGGACGAGACGCCGGTGCCGTCGTTGATCTTGCGGTAGAAGGTCGCCCAATGGGGAGCCGTCGTCTCGTTGTCCATCCCGTACTGGGTCCGAAAATAGTCGTAGCGTGCCTCTCCGAGGAAGCCGACCTCCTGGACCCAGCGGTCGGTGCGGGACTCGAAGAACTTGTGTCCCATGATGGCGATCAGCGCCGCGAGGCCCCAGAAGGCAGCGCCTTTGAAGCTCCGCTCCTTTTTTTTGGTGAACAGCGCAGTCGTCACGATAAACGCAAAAACCGGCAGCGCGACAACGGCGACGCCCAGGCGGACGATGTCCATTTGCTGGTTGGCCAGTTCGCGCGATTGTCCCATGTGCCCGAACCACGGCGGGAGGTTCTCCGCGCCGCGCGGGGCGATGGGGCGCAGGTCCAACGGCTGATTGAGATGCCCCGGCGCGCGGCCGATGGCCGCGATGTACTGGCTCATCAGCGCGCTCACGTCGGCGAGCGCGGCGCGCGATTCGGAATTGAGAATGCCGATCTGCGACGTCTCGGCGATGTACTTGTTCGTGTCCTCGACCATGATCAGCAGTTGCGTGGGGTTGATGGCCTGAGCGGTGCGGTCGGTCTGGCCGATGATCCGGTTGAGGCGCGAGCCAAGATCCAGCTTGATCGCCTCATCCGCGCGTGATCTGCTGACGCGGCCCTGCGTGTCCCGGGCCGTTTTGAGGAGCCCCATATTCGTGATGCGCAAATGCACGTCGCGTCCCCAGATATCGTGCAACTGCCGCATGCCGTTCTGTAGGAACGGAAACATGCTGGGCCGGTTGATGCCGCCGGCCAGACGCACCTGTTCGGCCTGCGCGCGCAGCAGCGCTTCCTGTCGCGCCTCCTCCGAACCGGCTGCGAGGGGGAGTGCATCCGGTGGTCGGAGAGCGTCCGGGGGCATGGGAGAAGAGCGTGGGGATTACCGCCGACCCGTCTCGCGTCTGCGGGCGGCAAGCGCTTCGCGGATCACCTTGATCTGGGCGGGGGTCAGCGTCGGATTCGCGCGGATGAGGCCTTCGACGGTATCCGTGTCGTTCTCGCCCGCGGCCGCGCCCGGCGCCGCGCGGTAGAGCTTGAGGGCTTCTTCGAGGGCCTTCCTGCGCGCGTCCTCTGTGCCGCCGGTGCCGACGTTGACAAGTTGGGCGCGAATGTTCGCCTGAGCGGGACCGGCGAGCGTCGAGAAGTTGTTGTTGACCACGTTGACGCGGACGTCGTTGGGGCGCACCTCGCCTCCGCCTTCGCGCGCCTGGCGCGCAGCCTCGATCTCCGCGAGTTGTTTGCGGATGCTCTGCGGGCGCTGGCCCGAGTTGATCTGCGAGGCGAGGCGGCGCGGGTCCGTGACCTGGGCGAGCTGTAGCGGCGAGAACGTGCCGGCGCCGGGAACCGGGATGAAGGGGACGCTGAGCGGGTATTTGACGGTCGATTCGATCGACGCCTTGCCGACGGACTGGATGGTGTCCGTGAACATGTTGACCATCTCGGGGCCCTTCTTGAGCGTCTGGAACGAGTACTTCCAGATAATGAACACCGCCACGATCATCCAAACGATCTGCCACAGGCTGCTGATGCCCTGGAAGAGCGCGATGGGCCCGAATACGTTGAACTGCGGCGGCGGCGTCGCGGCCGCGGCGGCGTTGAGCATCATGAAGCCGATCGTGAAGGGGATCGCCACCTGGGCCGGCAGGAACACCGCTTTCAGGAATTCATCCATGATGAGTTTCTTCGGGTCCATGTCGCCGAGCTTGTCGCCGATGACGAAGCCGAGCGCGGCCAGCGGCATGAAGGCCATCGTCACCCAGAGCACGGGAATACGCAGGAAGAACGCGACCGTGAGAGCGAGAATCGGGAAGAACAATGCGAAGTGCAGAAGCAGCACGACGACCATCTTGACGAGGAAGATCGTCGTTTCCATTGTGGCGCGCGCCGCGTTGGGACGCGCCGGTCCCCCGCCGCCGGCGCGCGGATCGCTGATGTTCACGAGTGTGCGCAGGCGCGCGTGGTTCACAATCAGGCCGTTGATGACCTTGGTGTGCATCTGCGCGTTGGCTTCCGCGGCGGGGGAGTTGATGGGCACGCTCTGGATGCAGACGAGCGGGCGCAGCGGGCAGCTCCAGCCGATGGTGCCGAAGTTCTGTCCCGGGTTGTTGTTCTGGCCGTTGGCGGTCACGAGAGTCGTCCGGCTGAAGAATTCGTAGTTGATGACCACTTCGCACGGGCGTCCGACGGCCTGGCCCGGCCGGGGCGGCAGCACGCAGCCGTCCGCGGAGAGCAGCGACGGGATCTGATACACCGTGTAGGTGAAGACCTGCGAGAGGTCGAAGATCGCTCGCGGCAGGAACCACGAGAAGTTCACGAGGACCAGCGCCGCGACGACCTTGGGCAGCATCGCCTTCAGCTTTGTGGCGTCCGTCGTGACGATCATCATGATCGCTCCGAAGATGAGCGTCAGCGCGAGGCCCAGGTTTACGAGATCGCGGCACAGCTGCCAGATCTCGCGCAGCATGTTGACCAGGCTGCCGTCCGCGCCGTTGGCGCTGAGATCGAAGATCCAGACGGGATTCATCACCACATCCAGGATCATGAACAGGATCCACATCAGGAAGTTCACGAAGCTGATGATCAGCGACGTTATCACCTGCATGGAGGTGATCAGAAAGCCGCCGATGAAGGGCGCCACCGCATGCGCGTGTTCCACGCCGATCACACCGCCGAGACCCTGGGTCGAGATACCCCAGGAGACGACCATCAGAGCGACGATGCCGGCGAGTTGCTTGTATTTGGACATTCCGATAATCATAGCATTTTTTCGTGTTTTCTTCAATGTCCGGACAGCGGGTTTTCCGTAGTTCCGAGAGGCAAAGTCTCCGGTCGGGGAAATCCGCTCCGCATGCTCTGTTTGCACCCCGGAATCCTCTGACTATGATTAGAGCACATTTTGTTTGTTTAGTGAGTATATTTTGTGTTCAACCTGTCCGTGGTGCCGCAAATCGGCCTTTTAGCCATTTGGCTTCATATAAACAAAAAATAGCAATATTGCCCCTATATTCCCCCCTGAGTAATTTTCTTGCACTACCCCGGCATTAGTGAGTAATGTTTGTGAACATGTCGTCGACCGTCCTCAAAGCGCTGTTCAGTTCACAGACAAGAGTGAAGCTCTTGTCGACGTTTTTGCTTCATCCGGAGAGCGAATATTTCATCCGTGAACTGACCCGTCTTCTCGGCGAACAGATTAACTCGATCCGCCGCGAGCTGGAAAACCTGCGCCGCATCGGTCTCGTGAAAGCCCGCCACCGTAATCGCAAGAAGTACTACCACGTCGACACCGACTTCCCGCTCTACGCCGATCTCCGCAATATCTTCTCCAAAGAGATTCAGTCCGAGAGCCCCATCGTCTCCAGCCTGAAGAAGCTTCCGAACGTGCAGCTCGTTTTGCTCGCGGGCGCCTTCGCCGGAACCGAGAGCAAAGTCGACCTGCTCGTCGTCGGCCCGGTGCAGAAGGAGTTCCTGGAGGCCATGTTGTTGCAGGATCCGTCACTCAAAAACGTGAAGTATTCGATTTTCTCGGAGGCCGACTTCCTCTACCGCCTGAGTCTCAAGGACCGTTTCATCCAGGAGATTCTCAACGATCCTCGTCACCTGATCGTCCTGAATACGATCCAGAAGCAGATTGATGAGGCCCAGGGCCGCTAGAGGCCCGTAAAGGCCTTTACAGCGGTACCGCTTCTCTCTACTCTTTCCGGGCTTTCTTTTCCCGCACATCCCCAGTGACGTCACGCACCCTTCATGACCAGGCAGCCACTTACGCCAAGCAGCGTCCGGATCTCAAGCCGGGCTATACGGTGCGCGTGCATGAGCGGATCAAGGAAGGGGAGAAGGAACGCGTCCAGATCTTCGAGGGGCTGATCATCGCCTTACACAACGGTCACACCGCCACGGATGCTAGCTTCACGGTTCGTCGCGTCGCTTCGGGTATCGGCGTGGAGAAGGTTTTCCCGCTGCATTCCCCGGTGATCGAGAAGATCGAGGTGAAGAAGATCGCCAAGGTTCGTCGTGCCAAGCTGTCGTTCCTCCGCGGTCGCAAGGGGAAGTCCGCCCGCATGAGCGAGCGCTTCACTGGTGCCGATGAGTTCGCGATCGCCGTCGCCGAGGCCCCCGCCGAGAACGCCGAGCCCGCTGCCGCAGAGGCCAGCGCTCCGGCTGGCGACGCCTCCGTCGCGTAAAGAAAAGAAGAGGGGACTGCTGCGCCATCTGGGTCTATACTCCACTCATGCGCTGTCTTTTGGTCGGAAACTACGGTGACGGAAATGTGGGCGATGAAGCTCTTCGTGCCTATTTCCTGACATGCTTCTCAGAGATTGAGTGGACCGTCGTCTCCGCGCGGCCGCAGTCAGGGGAGGCCCCCCGCTTGCCCTCTGGCATCCGGTCGTTTCTCTCGTTCTCGTGGCTCCGCAGTTTTGCAGCGTTCCGGGATTGCGACGCCGTGGTCTTCGGAGGCGGATCGCTCTTCACCGACGTAGAATCCATCCGGGCCTGCATTCTGTGGTGGCTGCATGCGGCCGTGGCACGCCTGTATCGACGCCCGCTGTTTCTGGCATTTCAGGGAATCGGCCCCTTTCGGACGCGTCTTGGAGAACGCCTCGGTCGTCAGGCATGCACGTGGGCGACATGGATCTGCGTGCGAGACGAAGAGAGCGCCAAGCGAGTCGAGACATGGGGTATGAGTACGAAATTGGTTCGATCTTTTGATCCTGTTTTTCTGCTGCCTCTTAACAAAAAAGCAGAAGTGAGTACACAAAAAATATTCATGGTTATTCCCCGGGCGAAAACCGGTGCATACTTCCGTCCTGCGTTCATCGATTGTCTTCAAAAGACAGCATACGACAAAATTATTATTTTGTCACTTCAGCCTGAACACGAGGGCGAAGTTTGTCGTCGACTCGCGGCGATCGCCCCGGATAAGACAATCATCCGAAAACTTGCCACGCTGGGGCAACTAGGAGACAGCGTTTCTGAGGCGTCTTTCGTGCTGACAGAGCGCTACCACGGGGCGGTGGCGGCCATCGCGGCCGGCGTGCCGGTAAGAATCGAGCCCGTGGCGGTCGGGGACAAGCTGTGGGACCTGCGCCGAAGTCTCGAACAAGAAGGTGCAAGTGCCTTGCTGGAGAAGGCGGGCAGAGGGGCGAAGGCCCTGCGGGACGTGTTGGCGAAAATGGATCAGAGTATCCCTCACCACTGGGGACGCGCTGGTATGATGCGTCTTCCATGACTCAAACAGCTCCGCTCGCGCACCGGCTCCGTCCATCCAAGTTGGCCGATTTCGTCGGGCAGCAGGATATCGTGGGGGAGGGGACGCCGCTGCGGGCCGCTATTCAGAAAGACAAGCTCCAGTCCGTTATCCTTGCCGGGCCTCCGGGCACCGGGAAGACGACGCTTGCCCGGATTATCGCGCGCATCACGAGCGCCGATTTCGTCCAGGTGAACGCCGTGACGAGCGGCGTCAAAGAACTCAAAGCCATCTGTGAGGAGGCACAACGCATGCAGCAGAATCTCGCGCACCGCACGGTGCTCTTCGTCGATGAAATTCATCGCTTCAATACGAGCCAACAGGACGTTCTGCTGCCGTATGTGGAGAACGGCGCCGTCATCCTCGTGGGCGCCACCACGCAGAACCCGTATTTCGACGTCAACCAGGCGCTCGTCTCGCGCTCGAGCGTCTATCTGCTCAAGCCGCATTCCGTCGATGATCTCGTCACGGTGCTGAAGCGCGCGCTGGAGAGTCCGGACGGTTACGCCGGTAATGTCTCGATGTCCGACGAGGCCGTGACGCATCTTGCGCATATCGCCAACGGCGACGCGCGCATCGCCCTCAATTCGCTCGAACTGGCGGTGATGACGGCCGGAAAGAAGATCGGCATCAACGAGGCGCAGGAACTCTTCAAAGAGCGGTCGATGCGCTACGACAAGAAGGGCGAGGATCACTACGATACGATCTCGGCGTTCATCAAAACGATGCGGGGCAGCGATGTCGACGCCGCGCTTATCTGGCTCTACAAGATGATCCAGAGCGGCGAGGATCCGCGCTTCCTCTTCCGCCGCATGGCGATATTCGCCAGCGAAGACATCGGCAACGCCGATCCGTCCGCGCTGCAGTTTGTTGTCTCGGCATGGCAGGCGTTCGAGCTCGTCGGACTGCCGGAAGGCGAGTACTTCCTGGCGCACGCGTGCGTGTATCTGAGCCAGGCGCCCAAGAGCAACGCGGTGACGCGCGCGATGGGTGCGGCCAAGCGGGCGATTGCCGCGGCTCCGACGCTGGAGGTGCCGAATCATCTGCGCAACGCGCCCGTGAAAGGCATGAAAGAACACGGCTACGGCGAGGGATATCAGTATCCGCACGATCATCCGGGCGGCGTGGTGCACGCGAACTACTTCCCGCTGAAGATGCCGCCGGGCGAGTTCTACGATCCTACTGATAGGGGTGCCGAGGCCAATATTCGAGCACGGTGGGAAAAGGCCAGAAAGATCATTAGAGAGAGCAAAAACGCATAGTAGATTTTTTAGTAAAATATGGTACAATACAAAAAACATGCACACCGCTTCCTACCGCTTCCGCATCTTCGCGCTGACCCACGACGATTTCCCCGCGTTCCATGCGGCGTATCTCGTGCTGACCCTGTTCATCGCCGCGATGCTGAATCTCGGTTTCTTCGTGCTGCTCGTCGCCGCGCACATGTCGCTCGATGTCATCAAGTACCGCGAGATCCACCGCAAGCGCTGGCGGCAGGTGATCCGCGCCACGATCCGCGAGAGCCTCGTGGATCTCATGCTGCTCTCCATCGCCATTTTCTTCGGCGTCACGCTGCATCACCTCACGGGCGTCATCGCGCTCGGCGGCATTCTCCGCGCGGAGGCCACGGTCTTGCGTGGATTGGCGCTGCTGCTCGCGCGACTGGAGATTCTCTGGCACACGATCGGCATCTTCACGCACATACGTGATTACCTGATGGAGATCAGCAAAGGATTCGATAAGCCGTGGACGCCCTTCGAGCGCGTCTGCATCGGTGTGGCGCTCGGAAGCCTCACGCTCACCGCGCTGGTGCCGTTCGTGCTACATCTCGATGCCGTGACGTTTGCCCGCATTCTCGCGGATCTGCTGGTGCCGGGGTTCCACTGATCGCTTACGGCGCGCCCGCCGGAAAGAGTTCCCGCTCGATGGCACGAGCTTCGTCGTGCCAAAGTTTCGCCTGATCCGACTGCTTGCCGCCACCATATCGCTGCGCGAAATCCGCGAAGCGTTCATCGAGCGTGACAACCTGGTCGAGCATGACGCGCTTGTCGGCGTAGTAGAGCAGCTTCTGTTCGATGGTCGTGTGCGCGTTGTCCCCGAGGCGCAGGCCGTGCGTTTTGACGATCGTGCCGAGCGCCGGGTAGCCCTGTTCCCGGAGAAACGCTGCGCACGCCGCCTCGTGGCGCATGCCGAGGAAGCGTCCGGTCCATTCCGCCCAGCGAGCCAGTTCTTCCGGGCTGTAGCGAAATCCTTTGGGACTCGCGCCTGGCCGGAAATCGACGAAACGCAGCAGATCGTGCACGCGTGCAGCGGCGCGGACGGTTTTCTGACGGACAATGATGCCGCGCTGCCGCAGGTCATGCGACAGCCGGTCGCACAGGTTCGCGACCGTCTCGCAATGATTCACGATGTGCGTTGGCAGGAGCGTTGAGCTCCGCCACTCGGCGATCTCGTCGTCCGACGGGAGGCGCGTGTCCTCAAACGCGCAGACGATCGCGCGGCCACGGTCGCGCTCGGACAGCGAGACGGTGATCACGGGAAGATCCGAGAGGACGCCGGAGCCATCGAGACGCTCGGACCATTCGATGCAGCGCAGTATCTGTTCGTCGTTGCTGGTGTCGACCAGTGCGGCAGCCTGTTCTGGAAGCAGTCGGTAGAGGTCCAGGTGCAGCACCTGCCCCGCGGGCGTTGCGTAGCGCTGTTCCAGGGCATACGTCGGGCTGATGACATGGCCCGGAACCCCCAGAGCGGCCAGAAATCCCTGCAGAAATGTGGTCTTCCCGACACCCAGCTCGCCCCGCAGCAGAACGGTCACCGAGTGGTCGTACAGACTTGCCGCGAGGGACGCTCCCGCGAGGTGGGTGGATGCGCTGTCCGAGGCCAATACTATGCTTGAATCATACATTGACCAAAATGTCAAAAAATGATATTATATTCAAGTACACAAACCTATGACCATGGTATCAAAAAAGCGTCCGGGTTTTCGGTCCTCTCCGGTGTATCGGAAGAAGGAGCCACACGCGTTCCAGTACCTCTCGGAACGGGCGACATTCTGGGTCGCGGTGTTTTCGGTGCTGGCGTTCGTGACGGGGAACATGCTCGGCCAGCATGGCTGGAGGGTGTTCTGGGCGTCGGTGCTGGGCAATAACGACGACAGCACGATCCAGTTTACGGGTATGGTGCCGCCGATGGCCGCCATTCCCGATTACGCGAAGTGGGGCAAGCTCGGCGGCAGCGCCCGGGACCACACGTTCCGCGAGGTGCCGATGGACTTGCTCATCCCACTGCCTGCATATGATCCGCGCACGCTCGATACGCCGGAGATGGAGAATTTGTACATCGTTGACCAGCTTGGCACGTACAAGACCGGCAGAGGGGAGGGGAGTCATCCGGGCGTCGACATCGTCGTTCCCGTCGGCACTCCGGTGCAGTCCGTTGCCAACGGCATTGTGATGAAAGCCTCCGTCGATTCGGGCGGCTACGGCAACTACATCATGATCAAGCACCCGAATGCTCCCGATCCGGACAATCCGGCCAAACTGACGACGCTCTACTCCATCTATGCCCACCTCAGCGTGATGCTCGTCAGAGAAGGAGACGTCGTGGACAAGGGCGAGCAGATCGGCGCCAGCGGCGTCACCGGATTCGCCAGCGGCCCGCACCTGCACTTCCAGATGGATCGCGCCGAAGCGCCGTGGCATCCATACTGGCCTTTCTCGGGCGAGGAGGCCCGCCGGGCCAAACTTACGATGGCGCAGGCTGTCGATTCCGGACTCGGCCGCGCGAGGGGACTGCTCTACACCACCAATCCGCTGCTCTACGTCCAGAGTCATCCGTCCAGCGTCGGCACCACGGTCGCGCGCGCGTCGTCTTCGTCCTCGGTCGCCGCGTCGTCTAAAGCCCCGACACTTGCCAGCCGCATGGCCGACCGCCTCAAGGCCCGCCTGGCCAAAATCCAGACGTCCGGCACGCCCGTCGCTCTCACCACGTCCGCCTCCGCGTCGTCCGCGGCACGCGTGATCGTCAGCACACAGACCGTCGCGCTTGCCGAGTCCGTCCTGCCGGAAGCCTCGCGCGAGGTTGTGGCTGCGCGCATCGAGCATGACCGCAGCTTCAGCGCCGAGCGCGAGCTGAAGACCGTCCGCATCACGCTGATCGGCGTCGACGGCAGCGCCGTCACGAACCCCCGTCTTGAGCGCGGGCTGCAACTGCGCACCGCCTACGGCCGCGCCGAATTCACGCCGCCGACCCTGATCGCCGCCGACTTCAAGAACGGCGTCGCCACCGTCAAAATGCTTCCGCTTGGGCAACAGACCGTCGTGGTGCAGATCCAGCCGCTGGGTGTGATCGGGCAGCCGATGGGGTATCAGAAGTGAGGGTGCCCTTCGTATCTATGTCATGCCGAGCAGGTCGTCGCGGAGCGCGACAGTAACGAGGCACGCTCAGAGGAACTTTTTATCATCCGCCATCGGTAGCAGGTGAATCGCCGGCTCTTCGTATGGGTGCACGGCGCGGACAGCCATCAGGACTTTTTTCGGATCGGCGTCTTCCGGGATCACGGCTTCGATGCGTTCTTCATCGACGGTCTCCAGTTCGCCCTCTGTGCCGACCGCAGGATTCGCGCCCTTCAGCGGACGGAACCGTCCGACGCCGTGGCTGCTAAACGAGCAACTGTCGTACAGGCCGATCCTGCCTGCGCCCGCATTGGCCAGTGCTTTGCGGACGGCATCGGCGTGCGTCATGGGCACATAGACGATGATGTGGTAGAGCGTCGCGTCCATCATTGTTTTTTGGGAGCGGAATAAAAAGACATGTAGAGCATGAGGGCGAGCAAGAACAGTGCCGCGATGATCTTGCCGCGCGTGCCGAGGAACAGCGCGATGACGCCGAAGGATGAGCCGATGACTGCGGTGAAGACGATGACCTGCCGCGGACTCCAGCCGCGCCGCAGGAGGCGGTGGTGCAGGTGCTGGTCCTGCGCATTGCCGCGGATGATTGACTGACCTCTGCGCAGACGCCGCGCGATCACGAAGACAAAATCCACCAGCGGCACGCCGAGTACCAGGAACGCGGTGGCGACTTTGCCGCCCGAGAAAATCGTCAGTACGCCGATCATCAATCCAAAGAACATCGCGCCGGTATCGCCCATGAGCACGCGCGCGGGCGGGAAATCAAAGAGGAGGCACGCACCGCTGATCGCCGCGAGCGTGAAGGCGATGAGCGCGAGCACGGGTTGGTTCACGCGATCACTCAGCGACAGTCCGGCGATGGTCAGAAAGCCGATCGTCGAGATGGTGCTGACCTGCCCCGGAATGCCGTCGAACCAGTTAAGCGCGTTGACTGTCAGAACGAGCCAAATAACGGTAAAACCGACGCTGAATACAAAAAACAGGCTAGAATCGAGATTCAGCGTGGCGCCGGGCAGGAACCAGGGGAGGGGATTGGTCACCGCCTCGATCCGCACGCCGCAGGCGACGAGCAGCACGGCGACGCCGATCTGCACCGCGAAGCGCAGCAGCGGTGGCAGGGGATGGCGGTCATCGATCAGGCAAAAGACACCGAGAATCAGCACCGCGCCGAGGATCGCGAGGGATTCCAGAGTGAGCGGTTGCAGGACTGGCAATAACACGCAGAAGACGAGGATCGGAATGATGCCGGTCGGGTACGGGATTCGCGCGCGCGTCAGGCCATAGCGCTCGGGGAAGTCCAGCAGTCCCCACCGGGGAAACAGACGCAATGCGAGCGCATGCAGGAGAACGCACGCCAGGAGCGCGGTGAGGGGAAGGACGAACAGCGGCGTATCAAGCGGCACGGGGCTATCATAGCGTCATTTGGGAATCCCGGCGCAGTCGTTTACACTGTCAGCCATGCCCACCTATCGCACTCTGGACATGGCCGATCTCGCGGGAAAACGCGTCCTGCTCCGCGCCGGTTTTGACGTCTCAATCGAGAACGGAAAAGTGATGGATACCGAGCGCATCGAGGCGCTGGTGCCGACGATGAAGTACATCCTCAAGAAAAAAGCGTCACTCGTGATTCTGTCACATCAGGGTCGTCCTAAAGGTAAGCCGCTGCCGGAATTCACGCAGAGGGCCATCGTGCCGATCCTCGAAAAACTCCTGAAGACCGATATCGCGTGG
Source organism: uncultured Candidatus Peribacteria bacterium (assembly GCA_964460365.1). GTDB lineage: Bacteria > Patescibacteriota > Gracilibacteria > Peribacterales > Peribacteraceae > DAISLF01. Next base: position 202,051 of record CAYWPL010000001.1, read on the forward strand.
GCGGATTCGTGCGTGGGCCCGGCGGCCGAGAAGGCGGCCAAAGCGCTTAAGCCCGGTCGGGTGCTTTTTCTGGAGAACCTGCGTTACGAATCCGGCGAGGAGAAAAACGATCCCGCACTCGCCAAGGAACTCGCCAAGCTCGGCGACGTGTATGTGAATGACGCCTTCACCAACTGCCACCGCAATCATGCCAGCATGGTCGCGCTCGCCAAGCTGTTGCCCGCCTACGCCGGATTGCAGTTGCAGAAGGAAATCGAGAATCTCTCGAAAGTCATCGAGAAGCCCAAGAAACCGCTTGTCCTCATCATCAGTGGCGCCAAGATGGAGACCAAAGTTCCCGTGATCGAGCACTTTCTGGGCAAGGGCGACGATATCCTGCTTGGCGGCTGCATCGCCAACACGTTCATCGCCGCGCGCGGGTTCGATGTCGGCACGTCCAAATACGAGGAAGACTTCGTCGAGCAGGCGCAGGAATTCATGCTGGAGGCCGATAAGAAAGAGAAAGCCAGCATTCATGTGCCGCGCGATGCCGTTGTGGCGTCCGCTCCCGTCGAGCACGCGGAGAAGGTCGATCTGCCGGTGGAAGACATTGTCGGCGACATGAGCATTTTCGATATCGGCAAGGTCACCATCGAGCGCTACAAGCGCGTCATCGAAAAGGCCGGCACGATTGTCTGGAACGGTCCGCTCGGTTTCTACGAGGTGAACCGTTTTTCGCATGCCACCAAGCGGATCGCGGAGGCCGTCGCGGAGGCCACCAAGAAGGGCGCCGTCACGATCATCGGCGGGGGAGACACGATCGATTTCCACGTCCGCTACGACTATCCGCTCGACGCCTACACGTTCGTGAGCACGGGCGGCGGCGCCATGCTCGAATTCATCGCGGGCAAGCCCCTCCCGGCGCTCGCACCCCTCAAGGCGTAGAGGAGGGGAGTCTCTGAGTCCTTCACCCGGTCGATCTTCGTATGGCCTCTCACAAGCTGCACATCCTTCTGCGGGGCACCGAAGAATCGTGGAATTCCTTTTCCCGGAGGACGCGTGAGACGGAAGGGGAGGCCATCATCGTGCTCTCCAGCGCGGACAATAAATTTCTTCTGCAGGAAGCAGAGCGTCGCATCTTTCTCTCGGATGTCGCCAAGATCCGGTACCGCGTCCGTCTGGCCACCAAGGAGCCGGCCGTCATCGCGTCTGCGCGCAAGCAGGGTATCCGCGTGTACGAGAGAACCCGCCAGCTGCGCACCGCGCTGTCCGGACATCCCAAGTCGACCGAGGCGCTGCGCATCTTCTCGCCGAGCCTGTGGCGCCAGCAGTGGAGGTCGCGTTTGCAGAGCATGGGCCTGCTCTCGCTGCCCAAGCTGCGCATCTGGTCGTTGATCGTGCTCAGCGCCGCGCTTTTCCTGTTCGTCATTCTGCGCCTGCTTCCATCCGCAGAGGTGAAGATCCGGCCCCGCGTGGACCTGGTAAATCAGACCATGAACATCACCCTTGTCCATTCTGGAGTGACGCTCACGCAGTCGCACGTGCGCACGCTGCCATTGCTGCCGCTGACCGTGAAGATCCATAAGTCCATCACGTTTGATCAGATCAGTCCGGAATTCATCGGCAGCAACTCGGAGGTGACCATGACGATCACGAATAAAAAGTCCGAAGCCATGTCGCTCAGACAGGGGAGCCGCCTGATGAACCAGGCCGGCATGATCTTCCGGATTCAGAAGGGCGTGCAGATTGCGCCGAACAGCAAGACGACCGTAAAGGCCAAGGCCGACGATCTTGACCTGTACGGCAAAGTGATCGGCGACCGTGGCAATGTCCCGGCAGGACTGACGTGGGAATTCCCCGCCCTGCCCGAAGCCGACCGCAAGCTCCTGACAGCCCAGAACCTCTCGGCCGCGACCGGGGGACGCACGGCCTACCGGACGGTGCTCCAGCAGAAAGACCTGGAGATCGGCAAGAAGCGTCTGGAGCAGGAGCTTCTGGCAACCGCGCGCCAGCTGATCGAAGAAGAGCGCGAGACCCGCAGCGCCGATAATCCGGGTGCCAGCATCCAGTTGCTCTTCAAAGACGACCTCATCAAGCAGACGTTTACAGGCTTTGTCCTGCCGACGCAGTTCCTCGGGCAGGCCGTGACATCCGTGCCTATCGAGGGGAGCCTGGTCTACACCGTGCCGGCCTACGACGCCTCTCTGATTCTCAACACCTACAGCCGGGATCTTCAGACGCACATCGGAGAGGGGAAGCAGCTGGTCCCCGGCTCCATTACGCTCGATCCCGACTCCGTCGTTGTCATCGAGTACGCCGATGACCTGGTGTGGATCAAAGTGACCGTCGACATCGTCGGTGCCGAGCAGTTCCAGCTGGATCCTTTCACGCCCGCAGGGGCGAAATTCGGCAAGAAACTGCGGGAGGGCATCGCGGGGATCTCCCGTGCCGATGCGCTGCGCATCATCAAGAACTTCCCCGAGGTGGAAAAAGTCTCCATAGCCATTTGGCCGCCCTGGAGTGATCAGATACCCTCGATTCCTTCGAATATTTCCATTGAACAGCAGTGATGCCCCTGCGTCTTCCCCGTCTCCGATCGGTTCTCCTGGCTTTGCTGGGCTTCGCAGGCGCAGTTCTTGTCGCGTTCGCGCTCGTGGCCGGTTACGTTGTCCTGGGATTCCGGGGGAATGCCGTCTATCCGGCGGATTGCGGCGTCGTGTTCGGTGCAGCCGTCGCTCCGGTGTTTGATGCGAATCGCGAAATCATCGATGTTGGTGCCGGCCCGGGGATCCAGAGACGCGTGGCCGCCGCCGCAACCTTGTACAAAGACGGAAAAATACGAAGATTCATATTCTCGGGCGGCAGCGGCGAGGGCATGCCGGATAGCGAGGCCGAGGTGATGCGCCGCACCGCGATCGCGCAGGGGATCGCTGCCTCGGATATCCGTATCGAGACCGGATCACACTCCACCTACGAGAACCTGGCGAATGTTCGTCCGTTGCTGGCGGACTGCGAGTCGGTTGTGGGCATCAGCGACCGGTATCACCTCGCCAGGATCGGTTTGATCGCCTCACGGCTCCAGATGTCGCTCACGACCGCTCCGGCTTCTCCTGCACCGAATCGCTATTTCGAGGTACAAAGCGTTGTCAGGGAGGTATTTGGTATTATTCAGTTGCTTCTGCTTCAATCTTAACATAAACTGCATTATGTTAACTAGGACATCCTGTGGAAAACCCCTCCCCCCTTGCCAAAGCCGCTGATCGTTTTCTCACCTTCCTCAAGGCTGAGGAAAATAAATCCCCGCTCACGATCAGTACGTACCGCCAGTCACTGGACCTCTTGATCAAATTGTGTGAAATTAACGATCCCCGGCTGTTTGATAAGTCGACTGTACGCATCTACAAGTCCGCTCTGCACTCGTTCAGAGCAAGAAATGGCAGGGAACTGGCTGTGCGAACGAAAAATCATCATCTGACGATTCTACGCGCCTTCCTGCGGTATCTGGTCCGGGAGGAGGAAATGGACGTCTATGCCCCGGATAATGTCACGCGCTTCAAAGAGGAGCAGAGGAAGGTAAAAGTGCTGTTTACGGAGGAACTTGAGCGTCTGCTGGCCGCTCCGAACCTCGATACCAAGGAGGGGAAGCGGGACAGCGCGATGCTGCACCTGTTCTTTTCCACCGGCCTGCGTCTCGCCGAGCTGCGCAGCCTGAACCGCAAGGACCTCAATTTCCGCACCCGGGAGATCTCCATCCGCGGAAAGCGGGGGAAGGTCCGCATCGTCTTCATTTCCGACACAGCCGCCAACGCCCTGGAGGCCTACCTGACCGCCCGGCTGGATCACCTCTCCCCTCTCTTTATCCGCGCGCACGACAAAGCGACGAACGCGATGCCGCCGGGCGAAGAATTCCGGCTGTCGCGAATTTCCATCTATAACGCCGTCAAAACGTACGCGCGCCAGGCCGGGATCGTCTCGGATCCGTCGCCGCACACGCTCCGGCACTCGTTCGCCACCGATCTGCTGCGCAACGGCGCCGATCTGCGTTCGGTGCAGGAGATGCTGGGTCACAAAGACCTGTCCACGACGCAGATCTATACGCACGTGACCAATCCTCAGCTCAAAGAGGTGCACCGCAAATTCCACGGGGGATCGAATAAACCGTCTGTCAGCTGACATTCATGATGCGCACGATCACACTCGCCGTGCCTCTTCGCCCGGTTACCCGTGCAACCCAAGAAGCGGAGTTGAGGCTGCCCGATGCGCGTTAGTATTCCCCCCACTGAAAATCAGTGGAGAGGATGAGCTGTTTGGATGTATGGTGCGATCCTTTTTGTCTTCTCCGCTATGCCGCCACGTCCAACTCCCGTGCTGAACGACCAGTCCTGGACTGAACCTCAACTCTCCCGCACCCAGGAGCAATACATGCGTGCTCTGGCACCGCAGATGCCGTGGTACCTGCGCCCGCCGGAGTCCACCGGGCTCACGCTTGAGCAATTCTGTGAGTACGTGCATGCGAAACTCGTGCAGACGCTGCGTCCGCAGGATGTGCCCGAACTGAAAAGGCAGGATGTCACCCAGCGCAGGCGTCTTCTGCGGCACTTCTGCTTCAAATTGCTTGAACAGAGTATGTACGGTTTGACGCATGACAGCACGCCCGCGGATGTGGCAGTCGGGGTGCGCAATGATCTGACGCATGTCACGCGCCATGGAGAAATGGTCTTCAAGTCCCGGCAGCATCCGCTTTACAACGATCCGATGCGCGCGAAATCCGTGGAACGCGGCGGACTGCAGGTGAAAGTGATGGATGTGAACCGCGAGGACAGGCAACTGGCGGAATGGCTCAAAGGACCGGCGCTCGATCAGTTGATCGCCGCGCTACCCGGCCTGATGCGAAAGTCGCCCGATGTCCGTCTGATCCAGTATGCCGTTCCGTTGCGGCGCAAGCTCCGCGAGCTCATCGAAGGGTTCGGGTTGCAGCCCTACGCAAAATTTTCCCCGGATGAGCGTGATGCACTGTTGACTCTCATTATCGAGGAATGGGTGACGATGGCGGACCAGATGAACGTCACGGACCGCGCCATCGCCGCTCAGAACGCTTTGGGACTGCAGGGGGTTCTGGATGATCTCCCTGCGGAAGTCGGCCGTCGCGTCAAGCCTGAGACCATCACGACGCGGGCGCAGGAGGAGCAATACAATCCCCTGTTGCAGCAATTGACCCTCAGGTTGGCGCTTGAACCCAATGGCTTGGATGTACTTGAGGATCTGGCAACCGCATGGATTCGGGTGCAGCAGAAGCTGGGCATCGCTCCATGCGATCGTCCGTCCACAGCCGTCGCTACGCTTGCCGTCATGACGCGGTACGAGGATACGGCGGTGCAGGGCCTGCTGACGCGCCTGTGAAGGCGTGCAATGCAGATTGTGGCAAGAATCGCTCATCACAGGGGCTGACTCGAACGGGCAGACTTCTTTGTTAGACCAAGCGCAAAAACTTCCTCTTTCCCACTTTCAAAATCCCCTTCTGCGCGACGGCGTCGATGTGCGTGAGCGTGACATCATCCTGTTTTATTCCGCCCTGCTCGATCAATCTCCGTGCCTCGCTCTTGGACGTCACCAGTTTTTCCGCGACGAGAAGATCAATGACTTTCATGTCTTTCTTCAGTGTTACCTCCGGCATCTCATCCGGCGCGCCGTGATTCTTGTGGACTTTCTGGAACTGCGCTTCGGCGTGCTTTGCCGCGTCCATCCCGTGATACAGCGCGACGACTTCGCGCGCGAGGCGCATTTTCCAGTCCTTCGGGTTTTCGCCTTTCTTCAGTGATTTTTCAGCCTCCTTCACGTCCGTCATCGGCATCTCGGACACGCACTCCATGTACGTCAGGATCAGTTCGTCTTTGATGCGCAGAAGCTTGCCATACATTTCTTCCGCACCATCCTCAATCCAGATGCAGTTATCGTAGGTCTTGCTCATCTTCCGTCCATCCGTGCCCTCGATCAGTCGCGTCGTCAGCACGAACTTGTCGCGCTTTTTGTAGATTTTTTGCAACTTGCGTCCGCAAAGCATATTAAACAACTGGTCGTTGCCTCCGATTTCGCAATCCACGTCAAGCATGACGGAGTCGTAGCCCTGCATCAGGGGATACATAAATTCGTTTGGACTGATCGGGTTTGGAGGCGGGAGAATATTTTCTTTGTTGCAAGGCATCATGCTGCCGCAATGAGGACATTGCAGCTCATTCTTGTCCAAGATTGCAGATGCAAAAGCCTCTTCGCTTGTGAATTGAATCGGCGAGTTGGACATGTGTTTGCAGTGAATGCAGATGACTTTCCAGCTCATCCTCTCCTTGAACATATCTCGCTGCATCATTTGCTGAACCGTGAAATGACTGGATAGCTCCATTAATTTTGCAAACGACAGTTTTTCCAGCCACTCATGGTTGTAGCGGAGTTCGACTTTGGAAAAATCGAGAATTTTTGACGCCTGTATTTTATAGGTTTCAAAGTTTTTTTCCACTTGTTCCTTCGTGAGCGGCTCGCGCATCGTGTCACGGCCCGTGGGGTCGCCGATCATCGCGGTGAAACTGCCGACCAGGAAGATGACATGATGTCCTGCATCCTGGAACGCCTTGAGCTTACGCAGCGGTACCGAGTGGCCCAGATGCAACTTCGCACCCGTTGGGTCGATGCCAAGGTAGATGCGCAACTGCTTGGCGCTCTTGAGTTTTTCGCTTGCCAGCTTTTCCGGTACGACTTCGGAAACAGCACGTCGCAAGAGTTCGGTGTCTTCCATGCGACCAGTGTACAGAAAAAAGTGTGGGCGGTAATCTCGGTGAGAGACTGCCGCCGCGAATTTTTTGCACTTTTGCCTTCAGAAAGACGAAAAAATACCCCGTTTCCTGGGCTTTGCCCTGTTTATCACTATCCGGCGGTGCGTTTGCCTTGCACAATGGGCGCATGAGTCTCTGGGTTGCCGACGCCGCCGTTCGCCTTGATGCCTTTTTGGCAGCCGAGGACCGGATGCCGAGCCGCGTGAAGGCGCAGAAATCCATCGATGCGAAGCTGGTCGCAGTGAATGGCAAAGTCTGCACGAAGGCGTCGCACAAGCTGACCATCGGCGATACGGTCGAAGTGACGGGCGAACTGCCCGCGAGCGGCGATGAAATTGTCTCTGTTGATCTGCATCTGCCGATTTTGCACGAAGACGCCGCGTGCTGGGTGATCGACAAGCCCGCGGGCCTTGCGGTGCACCCTGGCACCGGCATGGAGCTGGGTGAGCCGACCATCCTTCACGGCATCAAGTTCCTCTATGAGCGCGAGGGTATCCCCTTTTCTGCCGATGCCGCACTCGTGCATCGTCTGGACCGCGAGACGACTGGCTGTCTGCTTGTCGCCAAGAATGCCGCCGCGCATCAGGCGCTGCAGAAGCAATTCGAGACGCGCACGGTTCGCAAGCTCTATCTCGCGCTCGTCTCGGGCGTGCCGCAGTACGAGACCGCCGCGATTGACTCGCCCATCGGCCGCAGCGCCGCCGACCGCACCAAGATGTCCGTGCGCGGCGTGAGCGGCGTGCGCGACGCGAAGACGACCTATCGCGTGCTGGAATCCTCCGATCACGTGTCCCTCGTGGAGTGCGATCTGCACACCGGTCGCACGCATCAGGTCCGCGTGCATCTGCAATCCATCGGTCATCCGGTCCTCGGCGATCCGTCCTACAGTAACAATCGGAGTGTCAAACTGACGGACACGTATGGCGTGCCGGGGCTGTGCCTGCACGCATGGCGCGTCAGGTTTGTCTCGCCCGCGGACGGCAAGACGCGCGAGATCGAGTCGCCGCTCCCCTCCCCCTTTGCGCAGTCTTTGAAGAAGACGGGAATCGGGTGGCGTCCGTGACACGCGACTGCGCAGTTTGCGCATCATTCAGCCCCGTGGATATGCATCACTTCGTTGCCGCGACGTAGTAGCCCGAGCAGAGAATATTCGTCTCGGTCGCGTCGTGATGGATGTCCGCGTGCTCGCGTGTCAGCACGCCGCGAAACAGCATCGTGATGCGCGCGAACAGGAACCAGAGGAACTTGAACGGTCGCATCCCGAGCGTGTCGCACTGGAAGCCGATGCGCTGATACAGCACTGCGAGCGTCTCGATGGTGTTCGCCTCGTCCTGAAAATCCTTGATGGTGAACTCGCGTAGCAGATGGCTTAGGCCGTACTTGGTATAGCGGAAAAAATCCGTCGGCGATTCGTGCAGCGGATACACGAAGCGCGTGGTGAGCAGCAGCGTGCCGCCCGTCCTGAGGACGCGGCGGAATTCAGAGATGGCTTTGTCGGGCGTGTGCAGATGCTCCAGCACTTCGGTCGCCAGAACGACGTCAAACGAGGCATCTGGAATCATCGAGAGATCATGAGCGTCGCCCACGATATCGGGCGGGGTCAGGCCGGGACGCGGCCGGGCATCCAGCGTCTTTGCATTCGGGAAAAACTTCGCGTAGGGGCGGTTGCCGCTGCCGACGTCGAGGGTCAGCTTGGTACTCGCGTGGCGCTTCAAAAAGGCTTCCAGCCGGGGGCGCGTGATCTTGCGGGTCAGGCCGATGCTGTCGAGAAAACCCATGGCGTCAGCGCCTGACGGGCTCGTAGGTCACCGTGTAGTCCAGGCGGTCGAGAATCTCGCCCTTCGCGTTGCGCGCGATGATCACGTAGAGGTTCGTGCCGCGCTTCAGGTTGCCGTACTCGGGCACCGCGATGTAGTTCCAGAACGTCTTGCCCGGCTTGTAGAGTTTCAGCTGGTAATCGTTGATCCACATGCTGTCCGTGCCCGCGGAGGTGTGGCCTTCCAGCAGGAAGCCGGTTCCCGTCTCGGTGTGCTGCGTACCGGCCGTCGGCGCGGCGACGCTCAGGATGCCCGGCGTGATCGGATCGTTCTTGGGGAGCGTGGCGGGATTCACGGACGATGTCGCAGCGGCGGACGTCGCGGCAGCGGAGCTTGGCTGCGTCACCCCGCCCTCTCCTTCTCCGATGACGATCGTGATGCGCGCGGCGGGCGACTTGTTGCCAGCTGCGTCGAGCGCGACGACGTCATAGGTGTTTGTGCCGTTCTTCATATTGCCGAGCGCGATGCTGCCGAGATAGCTCCATGTGCCCTTGCCGGGAGTGAAGAGCTGCAGCTTGTAATCGTTGACCATGATGCCCTGCGCATCCTTGGACGCCGTGCCCTTGAACAGCAATTCCTTTGCGTCGGTCTTGTAGGTGCCGCCCGCCGCGACTGGATCGGTGATGATCGGTGCTGGCAGGGAGAGTGGTGCGGCGGCGGTCTCGCGGCGGATAGTGCGGCGGATCTCCTGCAGGACGGAGTCGTTCGCATCAAGCGCTTCCACGCTCAGCTCCACGTCGCCCTCGCCCGTGGGCGGGTTCACCTCCTGCGAGAACTGGCGGGTGTCCGCATCAAACAATGCCGGACGGCCGTTGACCGTGACGCTCGCGACGCTCGGGCCGACCGAGCCCCTCACCGTGAATGTCGGGTCTTTTAGGATGAATCCCGCGGCGGGTGCCGTGAGGGTGATCATCGATTCGGTGCCGGAGGACAGGTTTGAACCGCTGCCCGCACTGCCCGGCAGGCGCGCGATGGCACGGCTGTCGAGCACGAACTTCGTCGCGGCCGCGGGGGGCAGCGGCGTGCGGAACGCGTAGGGATCCTCGCCGATCGCATCATCCGGAGGCATCGTCCACTGCTGGCCTTCGCCGATGGTGAAGTCCGACTGGCCTTTGGTGCTCACGATCACGCCCGCGCCGTCCGCCGAGAAGACGCTGAGCGATTTGGCCGAAAGCAGAGCCTCGGTGCCGGGCGGCAACGCATAGCGGAGCGTCGGTGTCGTGACGCGGCGGACGATTGCGCCGGTGAAGCTCTCTTTGTCGGGCACAGAAATCCAGACGGTGCCGGCCTTCAGATCCAGGCTGAGCCGCGATTCCTTGCGGCCGCGGGCGCTCTCCTCCACTTCCACCTGTGTGCTGCCGTCATTGCGCGTCCACGAGCCGTCGAAGAACTTCAGTGATGCGTGGGCGTTGGGGCCTGTGTCGAGCATGTCACCGGGGAAGACGAGCATACCGTTCTGCGCGGGCTGAAGATCCTCGCCCTGCAGCGACACGCTGATGAGGCCTTTATCTTCCGAGAGGAGTATCGCCGACGCGCGCTCCAGCGGATTGCCGACGCCAAAGAAGCCGAGAATGCGCGACCCGATCCACCAGACGACGGTAAGCAGGACGAGCAGCGCCACGCCGGATTTGATCCAGCGGGGCACGCCGGACTCTCGTGCCAACGGGTAGGCACCGCGCCGATAGTGATGACGGAAGGACATGGAACGTGGATTCTCATCCGCATGCTACGACGCCCGCCACCGAAAAACAACGTTCCTGGCCGTACCGGCGAACTGTTTTTTTCGCCAATCCGGCGCATCCTTTACGACGTCACGCGCGCCACTTCCTCGCGGCTCGTGCGCTTCTCTGCGATGAACTGCTCGCCCCAGTCTTTCATGGTTCTGAACCCCTCCTTGCGCGCCTGTGTCTCGATTGCGGGTGCTTGCTCGAACGATAGGATCTGCTGGGAGATTGCGGGCGATACCATCAGGAGTTCCGGCAGGGCGATCTGGCCGTCGTAGCTCTCGTGTGCGCCGGGGTCGCACGTCCCCGATTCGCGGCAGGCGGGCGTGAGGGTGCGGACGAGACGCTGGGCAAGCACGGCGCGGAGCGCGGGGGCGAACGTGTACGGGCTGACGCCCATGGAGAGGAAGCGCGGGATGGCCTCGATGGCGGAGTTCGTGTGGAGCGTGGAGAGCACGAGGTGGCCGGTGAGCGCGGCGTTCACGGCGGTCTGGGCGGTTTCCAGATCGCGGATCTCGCCCACGAGGATCACGTCCGGATCGTGGCGGAGAATGCTGCGCAGGCCGCTGGCGAACGTGAAGTCATGATCGGTGTCGATCTCGCTCTGGATGATGCCCGGCAGCTCGTATTCCACCGGATCCTCCAGTGTGATGATGTTGCGCTCCTTGCCGATGATCGTGCTCAGCAGCGCGTAGAGCGTCGTGGTTTTACCGGAGCCGGTCGGACCCGTGACGAGCACGAGGCCGTTGGGGAGCTCGACGATCTGCGCAAGCGTCGCGCGGATGTCTGCAGGGAAGCCAAGCTTTTCCAGCGGGAGGATGCCGCGCTCGGGATCGAGAAGACGGAGCGTGAGCGCCTCGCCGAAGCGGGAGGGCAGCGTGGCCACACGAATGTTGACGCTGCGCGTGACGCCCTTGGCCGTGGCCGCGAACGTGTACTGGCCGTCCTGCGGAATGTTCGTCAGGTTCAATTTGAGCCTGGATTCAAATTTCACGCGGCGCAGGAAATCGGCGTAGGCCGCGTGCGTGATCGAGGCCAGCGGGCGCAGCACGCCGTGGATGCGCCACTCCAGACGCACATCTTTCTTTTGCGGTGAGACGTGGATGTCCGAGGCACCCTCCTCCACGCAGAAGCCCTGCAGAGTTTTGAGCAGCGTCTCGCCGTCGAGGGTCGTGAATTGCGGTGTGTCCATTTCCAAGAATTATACCATATTTTTGACTTCTGCGGTACTCCTGATTTCGGCTCCGGGCTGTTGAATACACGAAGGGCGACGATCCGTTTGCGCTGGCACTCCGCGACGTCTTCAATGGCGGGGGCGCATCCCCGTTTCCCCGTCCCTTCCGCCCCCTTTTCTGCGCATGGTCTACAACCTCCGCAACGCCTCCGAAACGCACAAGCGACGTCTGCTCCACCAGCGGATGACGATCGTGAACGCGTGCCTGGTGATCGTGGTGCTTGTCATCGCGTCGCGCCTCATCGAGCTGCAGCTGGTGCGCGGGGCCGACTACCGCGAGGCCGCGCAGTCGCAGCATTTCGGCGGCGTCGTGCTGCCCGCCAAGCGCGGCGAGATTCTCGGGACGAACAGCAAAACCGGCGAGACCAACATCTTCGCCACCAACACCACGCTCGATCTCGCATACGTCGATCCGCTCATTACCGATGATCCGACGCTCGTCGCCAACACGCTCGCCGACATCGTCCTTACGCAGCGCTTCCATGATCTCTGCTCGGCTGGATCGCCGGACTGTCCGCGCGAACTCATCCCCTACTACGCCGCGGCATACGATCCCGTCCGACAGGCGAAAATCCGCCAGTCCTCCACGCTGCTGGAGCCGCTGCCTGTCGGCGCCCTGCCGCCCGCGCTGCTCAAGCTGCCGAACCTCGTCCAGGCGCGCGATCTGTTCGCCCGCAACATCGAAGAGCGCGTCTCCAAAAAACAGGTGACGTTCGCCCCGCTCAAGTACGGCGCCACCAAGCTGGAGATGCGTGCCGTGCGCGATCTGGAGATTCCCGGCGTGACGGTCGATACCGACCAGAGTCTCATCTATGCGAATCCGGAGGAGATCAATCAATCCCTTCTCGAATCCTTCGCGCGCAAGCTCGCCACCGCGCTCGAACTCGATCCGAAAATCATCCGTCCCCTCCTCCGCTCGCGTCCGCTGCGCTACGTGCCCGTCATGCGCCGCCTGCCGCTGGATCTCTCGCGCAGGATCGCGGAGGCCAAGGCCCTGTCCGCGACGCAGGCGCTCGAGGCGCGCAAGCTCGCGACCGGCCGCGGCGGCGCCGAGATTCAGTATCCGCTCCAGGGCATCGCGCTCATCCCCGAACACTGGCGGTTCTATCCGGACACGACCATTGCTTCGCACGTCGTCGGATTCCTGAACATCAACCAGGAGGCGCAGTACGGCGTGGAACGCACCTATAACGTGCAGCTCCGCGGACAGGAAGGTCTCATCAGCACCGTCAGCGATCCGCACGGCGGCCAGATCCTCCGTCCCGAGCAGACCATCGTGGATCCCAAGGACGGCGATACCGTCGTGCTCACGCTCGACCGTTCCGTGCAAAAGGAACTGGAAACGCTGATGGACGCGGCCATCAAGCGGTACCGCGCGGACAGCGGCCAGGCGATTGTCATGGATCCCTTTACGGGCCGGATCATCGCGATGGTCAACGCGCCGCTCTTCGACAGCAACAATTACGCCGTCGTGTACGAGAAGGAGCCGATCACGCTCGACGAAGCGAATCGCAAGAAGCTCGTCGTCGAGATCTTCCATCCCGAGACGAACGTCCGTCTCGTGCGCGCTTACATCAATGATGTCTTCACGGCGTCCGGACGCACGCTGCTCCCCGAGAAGCCCCGCACGGCGATCGCGGAGCTGGAAAAGCTCTACAACATCCAGGACCTCGCCCGGTATTACGTCTACATCAGCAACACCATCCGCCATGAAGTCTTCCCGACCGACGACGTGAACATCTGGCTGAAGTACAAGAACAACATCGGTCTTGGCGCGTATCTCAACCGCACGATTCAGGAAATCTACGAGCCGGGCTCCGTCATGAAGCCGATCACGATGGCGATTGCGCTGGATCAGGGCGAGCTGACGCCGGGCGACACCTACGACGATTTCGGACCCGTGGAGGTCGACGAGTACACCATCAACAACAACGACCAGAAACACTACGGCACAGTGACGATGACCAACTGTCTGGAGTTCTCTATCAACACCTGCATGACGAGCATCGGCTTCAAGCTGGGTTCCAAGCTGTTCGAAGGCACGCTGGAGCGTTTTGGCTTCGGCCGCATCACGGGCATCGAACTGGATGACGAGCTGCCCGGAGAAGTACGTCCGTGGCGCGAGTGGTCTCGGTCGCTCCTCGCCACGACGTCTTTCGGCCAGGGTCTCTCAGTCACGCCGTTGCAGATGATTACGGCGTGGTCGGCGCTGGCGAACGGCGGCAAGCTGATGAAGCCCACGATCGTCGACCGCGTGATCCGCGCGGACGGTACCGTGGAGAAGACCGAGCCCCGTATGATGGACCAGGTCATCACGCCGCAGGCCTCCGACACGATTACGGCGATGCTCGCGAGCTCCACGGCCAAAGGCTTCGCCATCGCCGGCAAGGTGAAGGGCTACCGCATCGCGGGCAAAACAGGCACCTCGCAGATCGCCGGTCCGGGCGGCAAGTACGAGACGGGCACGGGCTCCACGGTCGCGACGTTCGCCGGCTACGCCCCCATCGACCATCCCCGCTTCGTCGTCCTCGTCAAAATCGACCGTCCGAAGAACTCCATCCACGGCGCCACCGCCGCCGCTCCGGTCTTCAAAGAGATCGCGGCGTACCTCTTCCGATACTACGGCATTGAGCCGGATGACAAATAAGAGGGGTCAAACGGTGCTTGCCGTTCCAGGTGGTGAGAACTCCTCATCCTCATCCTCCTCATCGTCTTCAGCTTCCTCTCCGCGCATTTTCTTCATCGCGCGTGCCTGGATTTGCCGGACGCGTTCCTTGCTGATCCCGAAGAGTTCTCCGACCTTCTTGAGTGTGTGCGGCTCATTTCCTTCGAGCCCGTTGCGCATCACGATGATGGAGCGCTCGCGCGGTCTCAGGAGGCCGAGGAGCGGCTCAAGCTGGCCCGACTCCTCGTTTTGCTCTGCAAGGATGATGGGGTCGCAGAGTTTCGGGTCATTCTCCAGTAGTTCTTCCATGGTCAGTTCACCGTTGCTGCCGCCATCTCGCACAGCGATGTAGGCCTTCAGCGCCTTTTTCACGATTAGCCGCTGCTTCTTGGGGATCTCCAGAGCGTTGGCGATCTCATCGAACGTGGCATCGCGTCCGAGCTCTTCCCTCAGCTTTGCCTGCTGCCTGCGCCACTTCTTCAGGATCTCGATCATATATGCGGGAATGCGGATCGTGCGTGCATGGTTCGCCAAGGCCCGTTGGATGGATTGGCGGATCCAGTGGGTCACGTAGGTGCTGACACGCCCGTGCCCGGTCTTAAACCTCTCCACTCCACGTATGAGGCCCATGTTCCCCTCTTCAATGAGATCCTGCAGACCGAGTCCTCTGCCGACGTATCCACGTGCTATATTCACGACAAGGCGAAGGTTCGCGCGGATCATGTGGTCGCGCGCCTCGCTGTCGCCATTGGCGATTCTCTCCGCGAGCGCCGATTCATCCTCGGCAACGAGAAGAGGTGTTTCGTTGATTTCTCGCAGGTAAGTTTCGATGGGATTTGGGGGAAAGCAGCGGGATGCTAGCGGATGACTCCGCCACTGCAAGCCAGTTGCCGACAAATAGCTCTGCGGCTCTTCTGTTCGCGCAAAATCTGTCCTACTTCACCGTCACGCTCTTCGCCAGATTCCTCGGCATGTCCGGGTTCTTGCCGCGCTTCACCGCGAGGAAATACGCGAGCACCTGGATCGGGATGATGTTCACGATGGCCTGCGCCGTGCCGGCGTCCGGCACTTTGATCCATTCATCAAACACCTCTTTGTTCTTGGGCCCCACGCCGATGATCAGCGCGCCGCGGGCGCTCAGCTCCATCGAGTTGCTCAGGATGTCGGCCAGCACCTCATCGTTGCCCGTCAGCGCGATGCACGGCGTCCCCTCTTCGATCAGCGCGATGGGGCCGTGTTTCAGTTCGCCGCCGGCGAATCCCTCCGCGTGCACGTAGCTCACTTCCTGGATCTTGATCGCGCTCTCCAGCGCCATCGGATAGTTCCAGCTCTTGCCGATGATATAGAGGTCTTCGTCGTCCTTGATCTTCTCCGCCAGCTTCTCCAGACGTTCCACGTAGCGGGGGTTCAACATGTCGTTGATGGCGGCACAGGTCTCCAGCAGTAGCGTCTTGCCCTCCTGCAACCTCTCGGCGAGCGCGTAGGCGATCAGCAGCAGCACCGCGAGCTGGCCCGTCAGCGCCTTGGTCGAGGCGACCGCGCGCTCGGGTCCGGCGTTGATGAGCAGGCTGTAGTCGGCCTCGCGGTCGATGGTCGAGCCTTCCACATTCACGATCGCGAGAACTTTGGCGCCCTTCGATTTGGCCACGTGCATGGCCTCCAGCACGTCGGCCGTCTCGCCGCTCTGGCTGACGACGATGACGAGGCTCTCGGGCTGCAGGAAATGATGAAACAGTTTGAACTCGCTCGCGGGCGAGAAGTTCACGTGTTTGCGCGCGACGACCGAGAAGAAATATTCGGCGGCCATGCAGGCTTTCGCAGCCGTGCCGCAGCCCACCAGGAACGTGCCTTTGGCGGCGTGGATCGCGGCGGCGAGCGTGCGGATTTCGTCCTCCTGCTGGTTCACGGCGCGGGCGACGCTGTCTTTCTGATCCATGATTTCCTTGAGCATGTAGTGTTCGAAGTCACCTTTCTGCGCCTGTTCGATCGACCACGTGATCTCGATCTCGCGCTTGGGGCGCTCCTCGCCCGTCTGGATATCCGAGAAGATGATGCCGTGTCCGTCCGTCACGACCATTTCGCCGTCATCCAGGTACTGCACGGTGCGCGTGTGCTTGAGGAACGCCGGGATGTCCGACGCGATGAAGTATCCGTCGCGCACGCCGTCCTCGCGCTTGGACACACCGATGATGAGCGGCGATCCGGTGCGGGCGGCCACGAGCGTGTTGCTCTCGGTGTGCAGCGCCAGGATCGCGTAGCGTCCCTCGAAGTGCGCGCACGCACGGCGCACGGCGGCGGCGAAGTCTCCGCATTCTTTAAGCTCCTCCTCTATAAGGTGCGGGATCACTTCGGTGTCCGTCTCGGACTGGAACACGTGGCCTTTGGCTTTCAGCTCGCGGCGCAGTTCCAGGTAGTTCTCGACGATGCCGTTATGCACGACGGCGATGGATTTGTCCTGACAGAGGTGCGGATGGGCGTTGCGCTGCGTCACGCCGCCGTGCGTCGCCCAGCGAGTGTGCGCGATGGCCAGGGAGCAGTTCTGTTCGAACTCCGCGCTGTCCACCGTCCCGATGGGGCCGACGTCCTTGCGCACGACCAGTTCCGCGCCGATCTTGCTGGCGACGCCCCACGAGTCATAGCCCCGGTATTCCAGGTTCTTGAGCCCGTCCACGGCGATTCTGCCGGCATCTTTGCGGCTGCCGACGTATCCGAAGATACCGCACATAGGTCCGGATTGTAGTAGAGAGAAGGCGAAGGTCACAATCATTCCGGAGGTTTTGCCTTCCAGACCTCCGTCTTGACCCTTCCCGCACATTCTTGTACCGTTCCCGGGCTCTCTTCCCTCCAGACTCCTTTGCCGATCATCAAGTCCGCCATCAAGCGCGCCCGTCAGAACGAGGCCCGTCGCGTGCGCCGCCAGCCGTTCAAGACGCAGCTCAAGACCGTGACACGCAAATTTTCGGATCTGCTGATGGAGGGGAAGAAGGCTGATGCCGTCGCGCTCCTGCCGAAGCTCTTCAAGGTCATCGACACCGCCGCCAAGAAGCACATCATCCACCCGAACACTGCTGCCCGGAAGAAGTCGCTCGCGGCGCGCATGGTGGCTGCCAAGAAGTGACGCCTGTCTCCGCCGTGACAAGAACATCGTCTTCCGATGCTTGTCGTGTCCGTGCGGAATCCGCCGTAGCCGCGAGCGAAGGCGAATGAGGCACGCATCGCTTTCGCACTCTACATTCCCTATGCTGTGGGCGTGAGATTTCTCGCGATCGATCTCGGACTGCGCAAGACCGGACTCGCCTGGCTCGATGAGTCAGTCGGCGTTGCGCTGCCGATGGATACGTTCCGTCATAAAAGCGGCGACGAAATCCTCGCGCATGTGCTTGCGCTGATCTCCGAGAAGAACATCGACCAGGTGATACTCGGACTTCCCCTTCTGCCGTCAGGCGATGAGGGATCGCAGACGGAGATCGTCAAAAAATTCGCCGACCGTCTGCGTCTGGCGGGGGCCAACGTGCGTTTACAGGACGAGCGTTATTCCACCCCGAGGGCTCACTCCACCCGCCGGACGGGAGCGGGCCCACATGCGAGCAATTTTGATGACGACGCGGCTGCCGCGTGCGCCCTTTTGACCTCCCTGTCCTAAATTATTTTTGGCTTCCAGAAGTCCTGAAACCGGGTATGCTGGCCCATTTTCTTGCCCTAAAGAATCTTCCCACCCAGATGTTGACAAAGTTAATAATAGTATTAGTGTACTACTCATTCGCTCCTTAAGGTACAACGCCTCTTCCAATGCTACAGGAAGCAATATCTGACGAGTGTCGTCCACACCAGTCACTCGAATAACTTTTGCAACTGTCAATTGTCTGGTAGAACGAGGGTTGTTCTTTTTTCCCCCGTCACGCATGTCCACTTCCACCGCCACTACTTCGACTTCTTCGCAGACGCAGCCTGCTTTTCCGCAGTTGACGCTCAATCTGCAAGAGCTCCTGAACACCCTGTTCATGGTGCTGACGGAGAAGGAAGTGACGGTGATCAAGAAACGCTTCGCTCTCTTCGGCCAGCCCAAGCAGACGCTGGAGAAGATCGGCAAGCACTTCAAGGTGACACGCGAGCGCATCCGCCAGATCGAGAGCATTGCTCTCTCCAAGCTCAAGCGCACGGTCCGCACGACCCGTCTCGACGAGGTGAACGAGATAGCCAAGGGCATCCTGCGCATCCACGGCGGCGTGATGCCGGAGGACGATCTGGTCAGCCAGGTCCTCAAGCGCATTCAGGGCAGCGCTGCCGTCGACGGTTCCGTCCTCCGCCTTTCCTACTCCATCGATCAGGAAATGAGCAACGTCGCCCGCAGCAACACCTTCGTCCCACTCTGGCGCCTTTCCTCACTGGCCTCCGAGGACGTCTCTCTCATCGTCGATAACATCGTCAAAATCCTCAAGAAGCGCAAAACCTGCATGAAAGAGGAAGAGCTCATCTCCGCCATCCAGTCCCTCAACCTCTTCCGCGACCGCGTTCCGAGCCCGGAGCTCATTAAGAGCTGCCTGCGCATCGACGAGCGTCTCCGGGAGATCGACGAGGGTTGGGGCCTCACCGAGTGGCGCTTCGTCCGCCCCCGCTCCATCCGCGACAAAGTAGAGATCATCCTCAAAAAGGCCGGTGAGCCACTTCACTTCATGGAGATCGCCAACCGTATTCGCGAGGCGGGCTTCGACCATAAGAATGTCACGGTCCAGGCCGTTCACAACGAACTCATTCGCTACCCGCAGTTCGTCCTCGTGGGCCGCGGTCTCTACGCCCTGCGCGAGTGGGGCTACGAGCCGGGCACCGTCGCCGACGTCATCGAGCGCATTCTGCGCGAGAAGGGTCCCCTCTCCAAGAAAGAGATCATCACCGAGGTCGCCAAGCAGCGCACGGTCAAGGTCGGCACCATCTCGCTCAACCTCCAGAAGATGCCGTACTTCACCCGCGT
>CAYWPL010000002.1:0-175537 GCA_964460365.1 uncultured Candidatus Peribacteria bacterium
GGGTCTTGTACTCACCGCCCGTCAAGTCATGAAAGGCAGGAGCACCTGAAGCACCTTTACCTTTATTGGGAGGTACCACGGTGAGACTGCTGATTGGGACTAAGTCGTAACAAGGTATCCGTAGGAGAACCTGCGGATGGAACATTTCCTTACCAGGGAATATCTCTGGCCCGCCCGAACGCGTTCGCGATCGGTGCCGGGACGTTTGCTCTGGATGATGCAAAATCCATCAAACTTTCAATTGAACCGGGGGCATCACCAGTGCCTTCTTCCTTACTCTTCGGAGGGGATAAGGCACTGGACCCGGTACACATTCTCTACTGCACGATGGAGTGATCAGAGCGCTTTTGTCGTATGCGCTGTCCCCCCCGTCATGGCAATTCCCCATGAAGTCCCTCCGGTCTTCGAAAGCCTGCGCAACAACGCGTTGGATGACGTGCCGGTGGGACGAGAGGAAGACCGTCGGGGAAGGCTTTTTCGGGCATGGGAGAGGTGGAGGAACGATGCCGGAGTATCGGGTACAGACGCGCGAATACGGAAAAAATTTCAGCATATCTGTAGTTTTAGCTTCACCATCGGTGAAAAAACGTCACACTCGATGCGCCGCGTATTTGCGCGCGATGCCGTCTTCCAGCAGGCCGCGCGCGTCCGCGTCGGGCACCGCGGCGACCAGTGCCGACAGGAACCCCTCCACGAACATTCGCCGCGCGTCTTCGGGCGGGATGCCGCGTGAAGCGAAGTAGAACAGGTCTTCTTCCGTCACGCGCGTGACCGTGGCACTGTGGCTGGCTTTGACGTCGTTGCAGCGGATCTCCAGGCCCGGCACGGCGTCGACCCGCGCCGTGGGATCGAGCATCAGGACCTCCTGCGTGAGATACGTCGCAGTTCCCGCTCCCCCCTCGGCGATCTCGATCATGCCGTCGCATTTCACGTCTGTCGTCTCTTCCGCCACACCGCGCATGGTGATCTCGCCCGCTCCGCTGCGAGCCGCAAAAACCGTATGCGCGCGCATACGGTAGCGCTCTTTGCCCGAAGCGTAGAACATCCAGCGCACGTCGCTGCGGGCGTCCGGACCGCTCAGATCACTCCGCAGAGTGCGCTCGGTATCGGCCTCGCCGAGCGTCGCGTTGATCCACTCGATGCATGCCCCCTCGGCGCAGGTCGCATGCTGCGTGAGTGCCAGAGACACGCCGCTACCGGCACGCTCGATGCTCACGACCGTCACGCGCGCGTCCTTGGCAAGCTCGATGCGCGTGCGGTGCGACCACTCGCGGACGCTGCCCGTACCCGTCCCGAACTCCTCGATGAGCACGGCGTGCGCGCCTGCACCGACCCGCAGCAGCGTCTCCGTAACCGGGTCCGGCGTGCGGGCGATACGGATGGACTCGGTCAGGATGACGCGCGCCGAGACCTCGAGCGCGACAAGAGCGGCCCCGGCCGAAAACGGTTTGGCTGCGAGGCGCGTGACGTGCCTGGGAAAGCTGACGGATACAGGGGGCCTCTTCACGCCCGCAGTATGCGCTGACGGAAGCCCTCGGTCACGGCCCGAAGCGTCTAATTGCTAAGTTTATGTAAAAGTTGTATAATACTAATAACACCTACCCCACATCCCCATGGGACCGAACATGCCCGACCAAACTGATGCCGACATCAACGCCGCTCTCGCCCAGTACGGCAGGCAGCGCAGCCCGGAACAGGCGCCGGATCGTCCGGACGTCAATCAGCAGCGCTATCAGACGCACCAGAAAGTCACGGGATTGCTGGGCAATGCCAGCTGAGAACGGCGCTCATGTGGATCATCACGTCGCGGGTGTTCGTCAGCTGCCCGTATGTCTGCGGCGGAATCGTGCCGTCACCCGGCGCACGTCTTCGGCCACTTTCGCCCGCTCCTCCCCCGCACTCCATCCCGGACCGTCACCCTCGTCCTTCAGGCAGCCGTCGGTTCAGTATACCGGAAAGTGCCAAACTCGGAAGAAACGGCTTCAGAGCGCAGAATCCCAGCCAACTAACCCTTCCATCTCCAGCCTCCGCAGAGACAGTCGGCCATAGCTCGCAAAAAAGCGAGCGACGGCCGACATATGATCTTACATCTCTGCTACGGCTGGCAAGCCATTTCAGCCAACCGATCCCTCCATTTCCAATTCAATGAGTCTATTCATTTCGACGGCGTATTCCAGCGGTAAAAGCCGCACAATTGGCTCTATGAAGCCATTCACAATCATCGCCCGAGCGGCGTCCTCCGGAATGCCGCGGCTCATCAGGTAAAAGACATCTTCTTCGGAGAGCTTTCCGACGGTCGCTTCGTGGGCGATCGTCACGTCGTTGTTGCGGATCTTGATGTCCGGGATCGTGTCCGTACGGCTGCGCTCGTCGAGCAGCAGGGCATCGCATTCCACGTTGGCCGTGCAATCGTGGGCGTTCGGCGCGACACGGAGGAGCCCGCGGTACACGCACACGCCGCCGTCTTTGCTGACGGACTTGGAGGTGACTTTGGAACTGGTGTGCGGCGCGAGGTGCATTACTTTTGCTCCGGTGTCCTGCCACTGGCCTTTATTGGCGAATGCGATGCCGAGGTGATCGCACCGCGCGCCCTCGCCCGCGAGTACCGAGCACGGGTAGAGCATCGTCACGCCGCTGCCCATGTTGCCGCCGATCCACTCCATCGTTGCGTCGCGCTCCACGATGGCACGCTTGGTGTTGAGGTTGTAGGTGTCACGGCTCCAGTTCTCGACGGACGAATAGCGGCAGCGCGCGCCTGGCTTTACGAAGATTTCCACCAGCCCCGCGTGCAGCGCCTGCGAGCCGTACTTAGGCGCGGAACACCCCTCGATGTAGTGCGCGTTCGCGCCTTCTTCCACGATGATCAGCGTGTGCTCGAATTGGCCCATATTCCGGGCATTCATGCGGAAATACGCCTGCAGCGGTTCGCGGATGCTGACGCCTTTGGGTACGTACAAAAACGTTCCGCCACTCCACACCGCGCCGTGCAACGCCGCGAATTTGTGATCGGTCGCGGGGACGCATTTCATGAAATGTTTTTTCACGAGATCGGGATGCAATCGCAGCGCGTCATCCATGTCCAGAAAGATCACACCGAGATCGTCCCACTCTTTCTTGAGCGCGTGATACACCACTTCGGATTCGTACTGCGCGCCGACGCCCGCGAGCATCGTGCGTTCGGCCTCGGGGATACCAAGCCGGTCGTAGACCTTGCGAATTTCCTCGGGCACCTCGGCCCACGTCCCAGAGTTGCCAGCCCCAGCGGTGGCATAGTAGATGATGTCATCCAGATCCAATGTGCTCAGATCCGCACCCCACGTGGGCATCGGTTTCTCCCGAAAAATTTTCAGCGACATCAGACGATGCTCCAGCATCCACTCCGGTTCTTTCTTGTCGCCGCTGATCCTCCGCACCACTTCTTCATCCACTCCCCGCTTGGCGCCATCGGCGTAGGGCGAGGGGTTCGCGGTATCGAAGATCTCGCGGCTCAGGCCAGCAAATATCTCCCCCTCTTTCGAGGATGCTTTGGGAGGCCGCTTGCCGGCCGAAGTCCCGGCCTGCCCACCGGAGTCCGGAGAACGCAGGTGAGAGGACGAAGGCTGGGAGAAGATGGGCTGGGACATGGAGAAAAGCAGTATATTATCAAAACACCTAACTTAGCAGCATGAAAGAGCCCATATGGTGTCGAATACTAGAGAGAGATGAAATACTGGCATATCCGTTTAGTGTCCCTAGGTCCGAAATGGCTAGGCTTTGAGCAACCTGAGGGGCGCAGGGTATCTGGCGCGCTCGGCAATCAGCCATCATCATCGCCCCACCAGGCTCGACGTTGGATGAGGCCGCCTCACAAAAGCCCCGCAGGAGCACCAATACCACGAATACTGGGTCCTGCGGGGACTGCCCTACCGACCCTCCCACCACAGGCGGAGTCAGTAGACCTTTGCATGCGTACGCGCAACACCATCCGCAACTATTTTTCCTCTCATGAGCCGCCACATCCACTCAGATAGACACATTCCATGCGGCGAGGCAGGATCGAGCCTGTCTCTCCGGGACGCATGAACCTCTTCTCTCGCATCATCCACGGCTTGCGCCTCTACCGACATGCAAGCAAAGACCCCCGCACGCCGGCGGTCGCCAAAGCGCTGCCGTGGCTATCGCTCCTCTACATCTTCTGGCCAGTCGATATCATTCCGGACTTGCTCCCCTTTCTCGGACAGATGGATGACCTCGCGATCATTCCGATTCTCTTCTGGCTGGCTCTGCGGATGATTCCGGATCACGTGAAACACGATATCCACAAGACAGTGATCGACATCGCCGGATCGTCGGCGCACAAGACGACTCCGAAGGAAACGGGCACGGTGAAACTCTGAAGGGTGTGAAAAGTATTTATGACCTCTAGGAGCCTTGAAAAGGCTGGGGGCACCTGCTACACAGGCATCTTCCTCTGGTCCCAGAGGCTGTTTTATGTTATACTATCTCGATACTATGAACTCGCACCGCGAACATCCCAGGCTTGGCCAGGCAGCCGCAACGGCGATCTGCGGAAACGATATCCTCAGTTCCGCGCTGTATGTCTCCGGTATCGCCGTTCTTTTCGCCGGAGTGTACGCACCGCTCGTGCTGCTCGGGATTGGCTTCGTGCTCTTTCTCTACAAGAAAGTGTACACCGAGGTTGTGGAAGCGCTTCCCGTGAACGGTGGAGCCTATAACTGCCTGCTCAATGGGACCTCGAAGACCACCGCCTCTGCCGCAGGCGTGATGACGCTCCTTTCGTATGTGGCGACCGCGGTGATCTCGGCCAAGGTGGGCGTGGAATACCTCAACATCGGCCTGGAGCAGGCATCCAAGGCACTGGGCCACTCCTTCACGTTGCCGATCCTGCCCTGCACCGTCGGCGTGCTGCTCATCTTCGCCCTGCTCGTTATCTCCGGGGTGAAGGATTCTGCCAAAGTCGCACTGGGCATCTTTGCCCTGCACATCGTCACGCTCACACTATTCTTGGTGCTCGGTGCGGTGTCATTTTTTAGCGGACACGCGTCGCATTTCGCCGAAAACTTCGCCAGGACAGGAGGACTGCTGGCGGACCATGGGGGTTTGCTCGGCACGCTGGTACTCGCCTTCTCCGCATCGCTCCTCGGCGTGTCGGGCTTCGAGAGTTCTGCCAACTTCGTGGAGGAGCAGGCACCCGGAGTTTTTCGCAAGACACTGCGTAATATGCTCATCGGCGTCGTCATCTTCAATCCGCTCATCGCACTCGTCGTACTGAGCGCAATGCCCTATGACGCCATCGTGCACGCCAAGGACTTCCTGCTGGCGGACGCGGCCCGGGCCATTGGCGGCACGTGGTTTACGTACTTGATGTCCGCAGATGCATTCCTGGTCCTCTGTGGCGCCGTACTCACCGCGTATGTCGGCGTGAGCGGTCTCTTGAGCCGCATGACGGCGGATAACTGCTTCCCGTCGGTGTTTGCGCGCGAGAGCAATCGCGGATCTTTCCCTCGTATCGTCATAGCATTCTTTCTTCTGTGCAGTTCCATCCTTCTTGTGACGCGCGGTGACCTCCTCTCGTTGGCAGGAGTGTATACCATCGCCTTCCTCGGCGTGATGAGCCTATTCGCTCTCGGCAATCTGATCCTTCGTGAAGGACGCAGGGAACTGAAACGCACGTATCGGGCACCGCTCTTGGCTGTGTTCATCGCGCTCTTGGCCACGACATTGGGCATCGTCGGAAATATCCGGATCGATCCCGACAATATCGTCTTCTTCGCCATGTACTTCATCCCCACGCTCGCCCTGGTCTTCGCCGTGATCCACCTGGACTTTCTTCTACGCGTACTCCTGCGCATCACTCGCCGTATCCCAGTGGTCCACAATTACCTCACGCAGCATTTCGAGTACATCACCGAAGGACGGTTCGTCGCTTTCATTCACCATGTGAAGCGCCTACAGCCGATCCTCGATTACATTAACCGCAATGAAACAGGCTGTGACATCACGCTCGTCCACTGTCGAGGCCCGGAGGACGATCTGCAACCGTGCTGCAAGGAGATTGCAGAAGCCCTGCCATTCCTCAAGAAATCCGGATTTTTCCCACATTTTCAGATCCGAGTGCTCTTCAAGAACATCCAATTCAGCCCCGAAGCAATCGATCAGGTCGCTGCGGAATTGCACATCCCCCGCAACCGCATCTTCATCGGTTCCATCCACGCGTTCCACGACTTCGATTACGCGGATCTCGGGGGCGTGCGCATCATCTTCGGGTGATCGTTCAGGCGGCGAAATTGACGACGCGAGCTTCGTGCCCCGTCGCAGCCAGGAATTTCTCGAATCCGTCGTGCGCAAGAATGAGCGTGGCGGTATTCACCAGCGGATGCGCACGAACGGATGGCGCCGCCCATACGAGCGCATCGACGTAGAGCTCCACCGCATGCGCGGCATCGTTAACGAGCGCGAGCAGCGTGACGGAACCGGGCTCGACGCCGAGATGCGACATCAGGCGTTCCGGCGAGGCGAACGAAGCCCCCTGCGCGCCGACGGTGTCTGCAAACTGCTTCAAGTCCACCTTCGTGTCATACCCCGCAATGACCAAGAAGTGCCTTTTGCCCTTCTTGTCGCGCAAGAAGAGGTTCTTCGTTTCGGCGCCGGGCATGTCCTTCGGCAGAACCGCGCGGGCTTCGTCGCAGGTGTAGACGGGCGGATGGTCGAAGCACTGGTACGCGATGCCCTGCCGATCGAGGAAGGCGCAGACGTCCATGGCGGGAGCGGTCAGCGCAGCTCGTAGGTAATCGTGACCGCGACGTTCTGCTCCTGCTCGCCTGCGGGCAGCGGCGGAGCGGAGGGCGTGGCAGCGCCGTTGGCAGCATCCATCTCCGCACGCATCATCACAGGCGGCTGGTATCCATACGATCCCTCGCTGAATGCTTTGACGGGACCGAGGCTCATGCCGAGCTGGCGTGCGAGTACCTGTGCTTTCTCGCGTGCCTGCGTGATGGCCTCCTCCCGGGCTTCCGCGCGCGCGGCTTCCGGATCATCCACGGTGAATTGCACGCCCCCGGCCTGGTTGGCACCCGCGGTCGTGGCCGCGCCGAGCACATCGCTGGTCTTGTCGAGATCGCGGACCTTCACGCGCAGGCTCTGCATCGCCTCGTAGCCCATGAGCGTCTGCGTGCCCGTGCGCCAATCGTAGACGGGGTTGAGCGAAAGTTGTTCGGTCGTGATGTCTTTATCGTCGATGCCGGATTTCTTCACCGCATCGAGCACGGCCGTCATCTGGCGCGTGAGGATGGCCATCGCCTCCTTGGATGTCCTCTGACGCGGCACCTGGACGCCAAAACTGAGCTGGGCGATGTCCGGGGCCACGGCGGCCTTGCCTTCTCCGCTCACGGAAATCACCGCGGGCGTGCGGTCGTGGTTCTCCATCGTCTTGCCGTAGACGAAGAAGCATCCGCCCACCGCGACGGCGACGAGCAGCAGGAGGGACGAGCGGGTCTGGTCGTTCATGATGAAGAGAGGGAAAGCGGCGCCAGCGTAGCACAGGTGCAACTTGACCTCGTTCAGTCTCCGATTTCCAGTGTCAGCGACGGGCCGTCTTCCTGTACGCCGTACTTGGCGTAGCCCTCTTTCTCCAGACGTTTGGCGAGTTCCATCCCGCCGGACTCGCGGATCGTTCCGGCAACCATCACGTGCACGTGATCGGGGCGGATGTAGTCGAGGATGCGCGCGTAGTGCGTGACGATGATCGCGGAAAAAGGATGTGAGCCCCCCTTCGCCGAGGCTCCGGTGGGCAAGCGCATGCGGTTCACGCCCTCGGAGACGACCTTGAGTGCGTCGATATCCAGGCCCGAATCGGTTTCGTCCAGCAGCGCCAGTCGCGGCTTCAGGAGAGCCATCTGGAGTACTTCGGCTTTCTTCTTTTCGCCGCCGGAAAAGCCCTGGTTCACGAACCGTTCGGCGAAGGCGACGTCCATGTGCAGGCGCTTCATCTCGGCTTCGAGCAACGCGCGGAACTTGAGGGGCGAGAGTTTCTTCGCCTTCGGGTCGCGCGCGGCGGTCAGCGCGGTGTGCGACGCGAAGAGAAAGCTGCGCAGTGTTACTCCCGCGATCTCCTTGGGATACTGGAACGCGAGGAAGAGCCCCAAATGCGCGCGGTCGGAGGCGGAGAGCGCTATCAGGTCTTTGCCATCGAGCAGCGCGTCGCCGCCGGTGACGGTGTACTTGGGATGGCCCATGAGGGTGTTCACCAGCGTCGACTTGCCCGAGCCGTTGGGGCCCATGATCGCGTGGATCTCGCCTTCCTTCACGGTGAGATCGAAACCCTTCACCACCTCCTTATCGTCAACGGAGACGCGCAGGCCGCGGAGGGAGAGAAGAGGCATGAGGAGAGCTGGAGTACCGGGGACTGGAATACTAGGGGTCCGAACGGCGAATCCCAAGTCCTTCAACCCTAGTATTCCAGTATTCTCATCCCTAGTATTCTCTCCCCGTGCCCAAGATCACCTTCAACGTCAACGGCCAGAAGAAAATCGTCGAGACCGAAGCCGGTCAGACGATCCTGCAGATCGCACTGGATCACGGCATCCCGATGGAACATGCGTGCGGCGGCAACGGTTTTTGCACCACCTGCATGTGCAAGATCGTGCAGGGCATGGAGAACCTGAGCGCACGCAACGACCGCGAGGAGAACATGGGCGTCACCGAAAATCCGGACCGCCTGAGCTGCCAGACGCAGGTGCAGGGAGATGCGGAGGTGGATGTGATTGAGTACTAAAAAAGAGGTTTGGAGGATAAAAAGGCAGCAGGGCAAAAAGTTTTACAAAAGACCTCCTGCCTTTTTGCCCTCCTGCCCTCAATCACACCCGTGCCAGGCTCAGCAGTTTCGCCTTCACGGCCTCATCATACGGCTCCAGCTTATTGATGCGGCGGTACGTCTCCTCGGCCTTGTCGGTGGCCCCGAGCTGCAGATAACACTCGGCGAGAAGGTGGAGCAGTTCGGTATCGCGGTGCAGACGGACGCTCGCCTTCTCCAGCAACGGCGCGGCCTCCTCAAACCGTCGCGCGGCAATGCAGGCGCGGCCCAGCGCGGAGGAACGCTCGGGCGTCTGAGGATCGCGGTTCAGCGCTTCCTGATACGCCTGGCAGGCTTCCACATACTTTTCCTGGCGGTAATACGCGAGACCGAGATTGCTGTGGAACGAGACGTCGTCGCGGCTCTGGAGGAGTTCTTTGTACAGGGCTTCGGCCTTGTTCTCGCGATCGGTTGTCAGATACAGCTTGGCAAGCTGTGCCTGCACGTCGTAGGCGTGGGGCTGCACGGTGAGCGCCTGGATGAAGAGGCGTTCTGCCTCCTCCGTCTTGTTTTGGGCGATGGCCTTCTCGGCCATGTGCACAAGCGAGCGGACCTGCTGCATCTCGATGGCGGATGTGCGGGGATTCTTGCGGGGTTTCTCTAGTTTGCGCTCTTCCACGAACACCGCGCCGCGCTCCTCAGCAAACTGGAAACGCTGCTTCATGCTGCGCACCAACCGGCGCACGGCACGGTTGCGGAGCAGCGCACGGGCGCCGAAGAGAAGGCAAATCCCCAGAAGGGAGAGGGTGAGAACGACGACGTAAAGCATGGTCTGTGGAACAGTGTCTAACGGTACCATTGGAAGCCGGGCATGGCAAGACAGGGCCCCCTGGCAAAAGCGTCGCAGGAGCCGTTTTTCAGGCTTCCAGCGCCAACACAAACTGCTGGACGAGCAGCGGCCGCGATGCGTTTGTGCGCAATCCCCTCGCGAGCGCGTGGAGCGCAGTCGACGCCTGCGCCGGAGCGGCGCCACGTTCCTCGCGCAGCGCGAGCGAGAGATGCAACAGGAGTTGCGACGCAGCCTCCGTCCGCTCGGTGAGCGGCGCCAGCAGATGCAGCCGGTCCGCGAGCGAGCGCGATTGCCAGAACGCCGACGCGCCGGCGAAGACGGCCTTTTCGGCTTTGAGCGCGGCCGGGTCGGCCGTGAGCTGCCGGATCACACCGGGGGCGCCCTGCGCGAGACGCAGGAGAAATCCTTTCTCTTCTTGATCCACATGCGCGAGCAGCGGCTCCAGATCGCGATCGGCGACGCGCGCAAATCGCAGCACGCGCGTGCGCGAGACGAGCGTGGGCAGCAGTGACGAGAGTGCTTCGGTGGTGAGGATGAACACGACGCCCGGCGGCGGCTCTTCAAGAATTTTGAGCAGCGCGTTCACGGCTTCATCGTGCATGCGCTCGACGGAGCGGATCAGACAGCAGCGGAAGGCGCCCGTGCCTACATCGTGCAATCGCTCCTGGAGCATGCGGATGTCCTCGATGCCGATGCTGTCGGTTTTGGCCTTTGCCTTCGCGCGGTGCTGCTGCGGAATATTGGAACTGTGCGCGAGCACGTCCGGATCGTCGCTGATGCCCTCGATCCAGAGCTTGTCGACGACGAACAGATCCGGATGCAGCAGGCGGCGCACTTCGCCATGCACGCGCTCTTTCCCCTCGTCATCCAGGCCCGATGACAGCAATTCTTCCGCGAACCACTTGGCCACGGTGAACTTGCCGAGATGGCGGTGCCCGGCGAACAGGTACGCATGCGCGACGTTGCCCATGCCGATATCGGCGGTAAGCGCCGCGATCTCGAAGCGGTGTCCGACGATGACGTGCGGCTCGTGCATGGGCGATCATTCTACGACCCCGGGAGGTTTGCGCACATAAAAAAGTCCGACCATGCATGCCCTGCATGGCCGGGACTCTTCGGAGGTTCAATCCGTTACAGGTCTTCGTGGCGGGCCTGCAACGTTCGCGTTCGCATCGGACTGGACCTCGACGTAGTGCCTTGTGTTTCCGGAGTCTGTGTATGCATGTCATGCCTAGGATTGCTTGCCGTGACATTTCTTGTACTTAAGCCCACTACCGCACGGGCACGGATCGTTGCGGCCGACCTTGGGTTCGTTCTTGTCCGCGGCGGCCGACGCGCGCACGCGCTGGACGATGTTCTCCGGATGCATTCCGCCCGGAAGGTTCTGCACGAACGGCGCGGGACGGGGCGCCATGCCCATCCCGGCGGCCGCGCCGGTCTTCTCCAGTTCGCCCTCGATCTCGTCTGCGTTCGTCTGCAACGCCTCAAGCGCGTCCTCCTGCTGCTGGAGCGCGGCCATCTTCTGGCGCGAGAACTGTGCAAAGTCTGCCTGCAGGAGCGTGCGGACGATCGTGGAACTGATGGTCTGGATGAGCTGCTGGAACCTTCGGAAACCCTGATCCTGGTATTCGATCAGCGGATCGCGCTGTGCGTAACCGGAGAACGCCACTTGCTCGCGGAGATGCGACATGTCGTCGATGTGGTCCATCCAGTGCGCGTCGATGGAACGGAGCGTGATGACGCTCTCGGCGCGCGTGACGGTGTCTGGGTCGTACTCTGCGCACTTGCGCTCGTAGAATCCGACGATATGGTCCGCGATAGACGCGAGGAGCAGATCACGATCCTTGAAGGACGACAGATGCTCACGATGGCCCTCGTGCTGCAAACCTTCGTGCAGCGTGGCGAGTGTCTCGCCGATCTCGCCCACGTTCCATTCGTCCGGGTCGTCCGACGCGGCGTGGAGGTTCACCATGTGTTCGGCTTCGCGGCCCAGGTCAGCGAGGATCTCTTGATGCAGCGGCAGTTCCGCGATGTCCTGACTGCTCTCCGCTGATCGCTGATCGCTCTGCTGCGGCTCCGCAATCTTCACGAGGATCTTCTGGCGGCGCTTGTAGATGATCTCGCGGTGCTTGTTCATCACGTCGTCGTACTGAAGCACGTGGCGGCGGATGTCGAAATTGCGTCCTTCCACTTTTTTCTGCGCGCTCTCGATGCTCTTGGAGACGAGGCTGCTCTCCAGTGGGACATCGTCGGGAACCTGCAGTCGCTCCATCATCGTCTTCAGGCGGTCACCGCCGAAGAGACGCATCAGGTCATCTTCCATGGAGACGAAAAACTGGCTCTCGCCGGGATCACCTTGACGTCCACTGCGTCCGCGGAGCTGATTGTCGATGCGGCGCGCCTCATGGCGCTCGGTACCGAGGATGACGAGACCGCCCAAGGCCTGAACGCCCTCGCCCAGCTTGATGTCGGTACCGCGTCCGGCCATGTTCGTGGCGATCGTGACGGTGCCTTTCTGGCCCGCGTTGGCGACGATATCGGCTTCCTTCTCGTGCTGTTTGGCGTTGAGCACCTGGTGCGGCACGCCTTCTTTTTCCAGCAGGATGCTCATGGCCTCGGACTTCTCGATGCTCGTCGTGCCGATGAGGACGGGTTGGCCTTTCTCATGGCGCTCACGCGCGATCTTGGCGACGGCCTTGAACTTCGCGGCGACGGTGCGGTACACGGCGTCGGTCTTATCCTGGCGAACCATCGCACGGTTGGTCGGGATGACGATGGTGCGCAGGCGGTAGATCGATTCGAATTCCTCCTCTTCGGTCTTGGCCGTGCCCGTCATGCCCGCGAGCTTTTTGAAGAGGCGAAAGTAGTTCTGGAACGTGATGGTCGCAAGCGTCTTACTCTCGCGCTGCACTTCGACGCCTTCCTTGGCCTCGATGGCCTGGTGCAAGCCGTGGCTGTAGCGACGGCCCGGCATCAGGCGACCGGTGAACTCGTCGACGATAATGATCTCGCCGTCTTTCACGACATAATCCACGTCGCGCTGGAAGATCGCGTGCGCCTTGAGCGCCTGCTCGATGTGGTGCACCTCCTCGAAGCCCTTCTCCGTGTAGATGTTCTCCAAGTTGAGCAGTTGCTCCATCTTTTTGATGCCTTCTTCGGTGAGCGTAGCGGTGCGCTGCTTCTCGTCTTTGTTGAAGTGCGTGTTCTCCACGAGGTTGCGGACGAGATGCGCGTACTGCGCGTACTTGGCCGTGGACTCCCCCGCCGGCTGGCTGATGATGAGCGGCGTGCGGGCTTCGTCGATGAGGATGGAATCGACTTCGTCGACGATGGCGTAGTGAAGGCCGCGCTGCACCTGGCGCGCAAGCGACGAGGCCATGTTGTCGCGCAGGTAGTCGAAGCCGAATTCACTGTTGGTGCCATACGTGACGTCTGCCGCATACGCGCTACGGCGCTGATCCGTGGCAAGGCCGTGGACGATGACGCCGACCTTGAGGCCCAGCGCCTCGTAGAGCATGCCCATCCAGGTGGCGTCGCGCTTGGCGAGGTAGTCGTTAACCGTGACAACGTGCACGCCCTTGCCGACGAGCGCATTGAGATACACCGGCAGGGTGCAGACGAGCGTCTTGCCTTCTCCGGTCTTCATTTCCGAGATGCTCCCGCGGTGCAGCGAGATGCCGCCGAGGATCTGCGTGTCGAACGGCACCATGTTCCACGAAAAGTCCTGCTTGCCGACTTTCACGGTGCGGCCGCTGTCGCGCAGCAGTTCGCAGGCGCGGATGCCGACGGCGAAAGCTTCGGGCAGCAGCGCGTCCAGCACCTGGCGCTCGGTTTTGCCAGCCGCCATCTCGGACTGGATGCGCGCGCGCAATTCGTCGCTCTTGGCATGGAGCGTCTCCAGTGTGAGGACGCGGATCGCGGGATCTTTTTCCTTCTCGCGTACCAGCGTCACGATCGGACGGAGCTTTTTGAGCTCTTTCTCGTTGGGATCGCCGAGCAGCTTGTTGAGGGTATCGAGGAAAGCCATATCAGAGTGTCGCTTGCTCGCTGTAGCTCTGCGAAGGCGGGAGGAAAGCCATGCGTCATGCGTAAGGGCCGGCGTCCGCACACCGCGAAAGCGCCAGAGGGACGGATCCTACCAGAAACAACGAAAAAGCCCAGCCATCCGGCTACTTTCTTCATGCGGCCTTCGGGGCCGTATACTTCGATTCGACGGGCAGGACAATCGGCATCGGAGTATCTTCCTGCCCGCCCTGACGCAAGTACTGCTCAGCCGCGCTGTACGGCGAACCATAGGAAAATGCGATCAGACGTTCGGTCCAGCGACCGATACGACCGGCTGTCTGATGCCGCATGACGAGAACGGCATACTGTGCGCGGAGCGGCTGAAGAAGCCCGTCGGTCTCCGGTCCCGGGGGCAACTCGCTTTCCAGCGCCGCGAGGTCCATGCCGATCTGGACAACGAAGCTCTCGCTGACGAGATCGGGACTCGGGCGTCCGTCGGTCCCTTCGCTCACGATGCGGTCCCGGCTGAACCGCGTGCCGTCGGGCCGGTAGCCCGGCTCATCCACGAACATCGCGCGCCACACCGACAGGCTCCGGCGAATGACCTGCTCCCGCGTATGGATCTCGTCGACGCGCGGACCGATGGCGATCAGCCAGGCCATGTACTCCCGCGAAAGCTGGACACCGTCTTTCACGGTCGCCTCACGACGCGCGACGTTCAGCTCGAACTGCGAAGCGCGGTCGGGGGTATTTGCAGGATGTGTCGCCGCGAGTGTTTCGGCGGCGGGAGTGGATGGGATGCAGGCGTCGAGAGCGGATGGCATGAAAAGGAAGCGGGAAGGTATTAGACTATCTTCTACGTGCCCAATGGCATCCTCCGCAATAAACGACCGCAGACAATCAAAAGCATGCGTGTATAAATGGCTGCAGTATAGGAAGAAAACAGGGCGCCTTTTCTCTTACCACCCGCGGCCGTACCACGGCGTCAGCGTCGCGGAAGCGTAGGGAAGCCCCTTCAGGAATTCCGGAAGGACGTCTTCCAGCGGACGGAGTGTGGCCCGCGTCATACCCGTTTTTGCCACAACGTCTTCCTGCGGAGGAAGCAGCTCGCCGGTCCACGCGCCGGGTTTCAGGAGAGGCGCGAGCTGATTGAGCATGACGAGCGACGGTGCGGGCAACATTTTTGCAAACGATCCGAAGCCGCGGACGAACAGCTCGGCCTTGCGCGTGGAGTGCAGCCACAGAAAGGAGGATTCTTCGCAGCGCGCGCGATACAGATCACTGAGATGTGGCGCGGCACCGGGGATCTTCAGGAGTCCGCAGAGCGTGTTGGCGCAAGAAACGGCAACGCGCAGGCTGGTGAATCCGCCAGGTCCCCCGATGCATGCAATATGCGTCAGATCACGGTACGACCAGCCCGCTTCTTTTACTGTAGTGCCAAGGAGGTCCACGAGTCGCCGGTCGTCGATGCGGTGGTCGATGTGCGAGAGGCACACCACAGCCTTGTCCGTGACGCACCCCACGACACCACGATTGCTGGCCAGATCGAGAAACAGGATCTTCACGTGGGAACGATATCACGGAGGCCTTTCTCCACCGATGGGCTACACTGGCCGGGCCATGCAGCCAGCGCTGAGCATCGTGATCCCCACGCATAAGAGAGCGGACATCCTCCGCCGTACGCTCGACCATATCGCCGCGCAAACCGTCGCGGACAAGATTGAAGTCATCGTCGTGAGCGACGGGCCGGACAACGCGACGGAAAAAGTGATCAGTGATCAGCGGGCAGAAGTCTGGTTCCCGCTTCACCTCAAGACCATTCCGAAGAGTCATCAGGGTGTCGCGCGCAACAGGGGTGTGGATGCGGCCACGGGCGAGTTCTGCCTGTTCATTGATGACGATATTTTCCTCGCGCCCGACGCGTGCGAAATTCATCTCGCAAGACATCATGAATCCCGAATGCAGAATGCAGAATCCCGCAATTCGGGATTCGGGATTCGGGATTCAAATTTTGCCGTCCTCGGCTTCACCACCTGGGATCCCGCGATCGGCATCACGGAGCTGATGGCGTGGCTGGAGAAGAGCGGCTGGCAGTTCGGGTATCCGATGCTCGCGGCCTACGCCGGACGCGCCGTGCCGATATCCATGCAACACCGCTTCACCTACACCAGTCACATCAGTCTTCCGATATCCATTGCCAAGGCACATCCGTTCCGCGAGGACGTCTCACTCTACGGCTGGGAGGATATCGAATGGGGTATGCGCCTGCGCGACGCCGGAGTGCCGCTCGTCTATCAGCCTCAGGCGAAAGCACTCCATCATCGTCGTCTGACGCTCGCGCAGTCGCTCCAGCGCATGGAAACGATCGGCGAATCCGCGGTGCGCCTGGCACAGCTCGTCCCCGCACTCGACCGCCTGCCCCGGGGGCTCAAGCGCGTCGCCTACGAAGCACTGGCACTTCTGCCGACCCTGCGGGGACGCCATGCCGCCGCGTTCCTCCGCGGCATACGAGCCGGGGAGCGTTCGCTTGTTGCGTAGCGCCAAAAGGAGAAGGGCTCGGATCTGCTCCTGAAGCTTTTCTCGCAGCTGCAGCAAGGAGCGTTTCGAGTACGAGCCGAAAGACCCGCTTTTTTCTCGCCGTCTATTGCCTGTACGCCTAAACGGTGTAGAATAGTCGTACAGATCGTTGATCGTATTGCACTGTTCCATCCTTGGAATGGTGTCTTCTCCGCGTTCTGCATTTCTTCCACCCCGTTCGCATGCGCGCATCCTTCCTCGCCGCCATCAATCAGATCTGCAATGACAAGAATGTCCGTCCCGAGCAGGTCATCGAGGCCGTCAAACAGGCCATCGCCACCGCGTACCGCAAAGACTTCGGCAACAAAGAGCAGGAAATCCGCGTGGACTTGGAGGAAGGGCGCGACATGCCGACGATTCTTCTCGTCAAAGAAGTCGTCTCCGACGTGGAGAACGACAACTTCGAAATCAGCGTGAAGGACGCCCGCAAAGTGAAGCCGGACGCCGAGGAGGGAGATGAAATCGCCATCGACGTTACGCCAGTCGAGTACGGTCGTATCGCGACGCAGGCCGCCAAACAGGTCATCCTCCAGAAACTGCAGGAGGCCGAGAAGCAGTCGCTCTACGAGATGTTCAAGGACCGCGAGGAGGAGCTCCTCACCGCGACCGTCACGAAGGTGGACCCGAACTGGGTCACGCTGGAGATCGAAGGCATGACCGTCTCGCTCCCTTGGCGCGAGCAGATCCCCGGCGAGCACTACTACACGGGCAAGCGCATCCGTGTGTACCTCGACCGCGTCGAACTGACGGGCAAGGGCCCGCAACTCCGCATCTCCCGCACGCACCCGAACCTCGTGAAGAAGCTGCTCGAACTGGAGATCCCCGAGGTCCGCAACGGTGACGTGGAGATCAAAGCAATCGCCCGCGACGCCGGTTTCCGTAGCAAGGTGGCTGTCCTCAGCAACGACCCGCGCATCGATCCGATCGGCGCCTGCGTCGGTCAGAAGGGTGTGCGTATCCAGGCCGTGATGGAAGAGATCAACGGCGAGCGCGTCGACATGATCGAGTGGTCGGCCGATCCCATCAAACTCATCTCACTGGCGCTGCAGCCGGCCGCCATTTCCGCCGTCATCATCGTCAACGATCAGGAGCGCATCGACGACCAGGGCCGCCGCGTGAAGAAGCGCGCCGCCGTGTTTGTGGAGGAGGCACAGCGCCCGATGGCCATCGGCAAGAAGGGCCAGAATATCCGTCTCGCCACAGAACTTACGGGCTATGAGCTCGACATGTACAACTACGAGGAACTCCCGGCTTTCAAGGCCAAGCTCGCGGTGCTCCGCGGCGAGGCTCCTGCCGAGGGCATGGTGCTGGACGGATCTGCGATGACCACGGCTGGCGAGATGCCGATGACGGACGCTGTCTCTATGAGCAACGCTGATGCCGCAGCCACCGAAAACGCCCCCCCGATGCCGGTCGACACACCCGCAGAAATCGCCGCTCCGGCCATCGACGCGTTAGAGGCTCCGGCCGCCGAGGATGCGCCTGAGAAAAAGAAGAAGGCCGCGTAAGCCACCCTGTCACGCATTGAACCACGAACCCCGGTCTCCGGGGTTTCTTGGTATCTGTCAGCGCCGTCTGCGGTGGGGGTGCAACTCTTCCAGACGCTGGATGCGCCCCCGGATACGCTCGTGCACCTGATGCAGAAGCACCACAGTGGCCAGGCGCTGCGCTAGGGTGCAATCTATGTTCGTTGAATCGATGCTCTGCCCCAAGCTGTCGACTGTCTGCTCCAGTTTCCAGAGATCCACGTCAGTCTCCAGCAGCGTGATGGACTGAAAGAACGTATCGGTATCTTCGTCATCGCGGTCATGCCGGGTACGCAGCCGCACGCGGTCGTCGAGAGCCGCGCTCGGCACGGAGGCATCGCATTCCGTCACCACGCCGACGCCGGTCTGCCAGATTTTGCGGCGCACGGTGAGGTCGCCCGCCAGGCGGGACCGGACGTTCTGGGGCTTCCCGCGCAGAACAACGTACATACTGTCTTCTTCGTGCACTTCCACGATCTTCGGGGTGCGCACGCCGCCCATGCGGAACAGCTCCACGATTTCTTCGTGCAGCCGGAACAGGCTGGCCGTCAGGAAAATGCCGGCTGACGCGCGCAGACGCCGGGAAGTGAGAAGATCTTCATGATCCCGGCAGTGGTCGTTGAGCTCCATCCACGCCCGTGCGTTGAGGGGATTCTCGAGGATGGCGGCCTCTAGACCGGAACGGGCGTTCTGGCTTTCCGTCGGCATGCGCGGGGAACCGTAAGACATTGATGCGCGTCGCGCAACAAAACCGCCCTCCCCTACCGCTTTTCGCGGCTTGCCCGTAGGCTGTATCCATGCGCCTGCCTCCGCTGTCACTCGTGGTTCTGGACACCGAAACGACGGGCTTCGTGCCCCGGGCGCATCACGTGATTGAATTCGCCTGCGCGCAGGCCGTCGACGGCAAAGTGACGACGGAATATGAGCAGCTGTTCACATGCGACGCGATCCCGCCGCTGGTGGAGGTGCTGACACGCATCCGCACCGCGGATCTCGCGGGCAAGCCGACGTTCGCGGAGAAGACGACGGAGATCCTGTCGCGTCTGCCGGAGAACGCGCTGATCGTCGGACAGAACGTCAATTTTGATATCGGCATGCTCAAGGGCGAGGGCATCGATCTCAGCAATCGCGCGTGGATCGATACCTCCATGCTCGCGTCGCTCGTGTTCCCGGAACTCCAGAGCTATTCGCTCGGCTACTTGAGCAAAGTGCTGAAACTGAATCACAGCCCCCCGCACCGCGCGCTCGGCGACGTGCGCGCCACGTTGGAGCTGCTCGGCAAGTGCTGGGAGCGCCTGCTGGAGCTGCCGCCCGAACTGCGCGAGATCGCCTGCGCGATCATGGAAAAGGCCCCGGAGGGCTACCGCCGGCTGTTCGCCGCGCTTCCGCCCGCCGCGCAGAAAACCGAGCCGTCCTGGCTTCGCTGGAAGGAACTGAAAGAAGACACCCCCGCCCCGCCGCCCCTGACGCTGCCGGTCCCCGCCGCAGGCGAGGTGCTGCTACAGGAGGAACCGCTGGACCCCACACATCTGCAGGCGCTGCTGCACGGCGCAATCAATGATGCAACAACGCGCCGCTGGATCACCGTGAAGAATCTGCGCGCCTCGCTGGAGCGCCTGCCCGCCGAGCTCCACGCCGCGATGGAGGACGGACGCGTCCGCGCGCTGCATCCGCCGGAGTTCCTGCTGGATCGCGGCGCGGTCGAGCGGCTGGCCACCCAGGCCGCCTACACTGCGGACGAAGCGACGCTCGCACTGAAGATCGCGTGGTATCCGGGCACCACGCACGACGACATGCCCGTGCATGGGGGCGAAGAGGCGGTCTGGAACGGCAAAGTCGCCTGCACCGAAGCATCTAACGAATATCTGGCGCAGTTTCGTGATCCACCGCAAGTCGCGCTGCTGGATCACCGCGAGCTGCTGGGCTTCCTGGAGTCGCCCGATCATCCGGCGCAGGCCTCCCTGCGGGGCAAACTCCACGTGCTGATTGACGACGCGTCGATGCTGGAAGACACCGCGACACGGGCCTACGGTTGGTACTGCGCGGTCGATGACATGCGGGCCGCCGCGCAGGGCGACGCGCTGCTGACGCGCTTCATGGACGTGTTCCAGTTGTGGATGGAGAAGACGCGCCAGTTCCAGGACATCCGCTATCTGAGCGAGCCGGATCTGCGTTCGGCGGAGGCGCGCGGCGTGCGCGAACTGCTGGTGGAAATGACGGCCAAAGAGGGCCTGCCAGAGAAGGTGCTGGAGTCGCTGCGCAATCTTGCAAAAATCCTGGACCCGCAGAATCTGGGCGGACGCTTCGCGTGGATCGAGCAACGCCAGAACGGCAGCCAGACGCTGCAATCCGTGCCGGAAAGGATTGGAGCGTTCCTGCAGCAGAGCCTCTTCTCCAAACATCCGGTGACGCTGCTCATCCCGACCGGCGCGCGCGAGATGCTGCCTGAGATCCTGCCGCCGACGATCAAGAGCCGCGGCAGCAAAGGGAAGAGTGAGACATTCGAGGGAGAACTGACGCGTGTGCCGCTCTCGTTCAACGCGAATCCGGGGCTGGAGGAACTGCTGACCAATCCGCCGCCCGGCAAGACGATCATCCTGCTGCCGAGCCGCGGCATGATCGAGGATTATTACGTGAAGTGCACCGAGCCGCTGGAAAAAGACGGCGTCACGCTGATCTGCCAGGGCGTCGGCGGAGGCTTGGGCCGCATGCAGGCGGAATTCACCGCGGCGCCCGCACCCGCTCTGTGGCTGCTGACTCCGTGGATGTTCGAAGGCATCGATCTCCCCGCGGGCCTCGTGGATCATCTGGTGATCCGCACGCTGCCGTTCGATCATCCATCGCACCCCGTCATCAGCCGGAGATCCGCGCACTACGAAGATCCGTTCCAGCACTACTGCCTGCCACGCCTCATGCACCGGCTCTTTCGTGTCATCCGCACGTTTTGCCGCTTCCGCACAGGCACGGGCGACGTGCGTCTGCTCGACGACCGCATCTTCAGCAAGAGCTACGGCAAGAAGGTCCGTGAGTATCTGGATCAGATTTCGGTGCCGCCGACGGATGAGCCGGATGCGCCGCGCGCATCAACGGGAAAATCCTCGGTGACGACGAAGCCGCTCAGTGGGACACTGCCCACAAAGAAGCCCGCGCCTAAACAGAAATCGCCGCCGAAAGATCCAAGTGGCAAAGATCAGATGGCGTTGTTTTGATCGTTTTCCCGTAGCGGAGATTCGTGAATCGCCGCTACGGATTTTGTTGGCTCAATCC
This sequence comes from uncultured Candidatus Peribacteria bacterium, assembly GCA_964460365.1. Lineage (GTDB taxonomy): Bacteria > Patescibacteriota > Gracilibacteria > Peribacterales > Peribacteraceae > DAISLF01. Next base: position 21,017 of record CAYWPL010000002.1, read on the forward strand.
GCCCCTTTCCGGGAGAACACCGTGATCACGGTGCGCCAGAGGATCCACAGATCCAGCACCAGCGACCATTCTTCGATGTATTGAAGATCGAATCGCACTTCCTCGCCGAAACTGAGATCCGATCTGCCGGACACCTGCGCGAGCCCGGTGAGTCCCGGTTTGACGGCGAACACGCGGCGCTGCTCCAGCGAGTACCGCGCGACTTCTTCGGGCAGGTGCGGCCGCGGGCCGATAAGCGACATGTCTCCGAGGAAGACGTTCCAGAGCTGCGGCAGCTCATCCAGCGTCCAGCGACGCAGCACTTTGCCGGCGCGCGTGACGCGCGGATCGTTGCGGACCTTGAAGAGCGGGCCGTCCGTGCGGTGATTGAGCTTCAGCACTTCGTCCCTGCGCTTGTCCGCGTCTTGCACCATCGAACGGAACTTCAGAACGCTGAGCTTGCGCCTCCCCTGCTCACCCACGCGCTGCGACACGTAGAACACCGGCAGGCCGCTGTCGATGATAATGATGATTGCAATGATGATCATCAACGGCGAGAGAATCACGAGCGTCGCGCCGCTGACGAGGAGATCGAAGAGACGCTTGGCGACGCGGCCCCAGCCGTCGAGCGGTGTCGGCTGGAAGCGCACGAGCGGCAAAAGCCCCAGGCGCTCCACGCGCAGCTGATGCGGCACATCGGCCAAAACCGGCGGTAGGAAGCCATAGCCGAACTGTCTGCTGCGGCAGTAATTGATGAGTGCGAATGTTTCCTCGCTGTCCGGGTTGGGGTCGGTCTGGAGGACCAGATCCACCTCGCGCTGGTGCACGAGACGCTTGAGGGCTTCCAAATCCGGGAGGTGCCCGAGATACCAGTAGTGTTCGTCATGCTCCAGCGTGCCGTGCGCGACGGACGCGAGTGTCTGGCGTCCGACGGAGACGACGATGCGCCGCCCGATGCCCGCGCGAAGGAAGGAGCGCTGCAGCACTGTGAGCACCATGCGCCCGAGCGTCACGAAGAAAGCGATGAAGAAGACGGCGTACAGAAGCAACGCACGGGAGAAGAAAAACTCGCGCAGATAGAGCGAGTACCAACCGATCACCACCACAAGCCACAGGCCCGTCGTCACGATCACCATGCCGACCTCGCGCCACGCGCTGAGGGTGGAACGCAACGTGTACAGGCCGAGCAGTGCGGCAAGTGCGACGAAGAGAATGACGCCCGGAGTCGCGAACGTAGAGAGGTAACGCCCGAGAGACGGCAGCACCGAGAGAACGTCCGGGAACTGCTGACCAGGGATAAGATTGATATTGGCTTGTCTCAGCCTAAAACTGAGCAGCAGAGCAGCGAGCACCGCAAGGGCGTCGAGAGGGACGCGGATGACCCCGAAGATCACCTCGGTCTTCTTCATGCTCATAGTGTACTACCAGGAAGCGGGTACAGGGGAGGAATCGGGAGTGACGACGCGTCAGTCCTGGTCGAAGGGCGACCAGATCCCGCTGTGTCCGTAGATAAGCATCACAACGGCGTGGTAGCGGCGGCGGAAATCCTTCTGCAGATCGAGACTCCATTCCTCCTGCTGCCCCATCGCATTGAGCGCAAGCACGTGCGCGTTGATTCGCGCGACCACGTCTCTATTTTGCGCGGTGATGACATTGGCGTACTCCTGGGACGGAAATACGTCTTCGTATCTGCGGCAGGGTAACGTGCGAAGCACCCCGGCGACGCCCTTCCAGCCATCGAGCTGATACGCCGTCGCGAGACGCAGAACCTCGTTGGCGTAATCGCCGGAGATCCCATTGGCGTTGAGCTGCGGAAGTCGTTCAGCCATGGTTTGCCACGATACAGCAAACCCGCCATATCGGGGAATATGGACGGATTTTTTATGGAGCTCCTTATGGGAGCTTATCAGGAACTGGGATCGGCAATCGCTGCCCTCATGATGGATTTTTCGTTTGTTCGCTCTGAGCATTCTGCGCGATAACCGCATCTCTTACCCGCTCAAATATCCCCGGTAATTGAGTATCTCCATCTCTACTGCCTTCCCATGCCTCTTTGGGAGGGAAATGGCCACCTTTATGATCCTGCCAGTGGCCGTGCGCTCCTGGGACAAATTTCTTGAGATAGAGTCCTGATAGACGATAGGGATCATCTTCGCCATACAAAAGCTCAACCGGTTTCGTGATGCCTCTGGCAATCTTTTTCCAGGGCTGCCGGACGATAGAAAGATATTTCCCTGCGTCCATGTGTTTCAAATCCCGAAGGATTGCCATGCTTATATCCCGTGTTTCCTCTATCGCATTCGGGATGATCCCTGATTTTTCGAGTTCTTCTATGTAGGGAAATGACTTTGCATTTCTTGTAATCTCATCGTCAGATTGCTGGTTGGTTTCTTTGGCGGTGCCATAGCCTGCCATCGTGCGTACCGTACTGAGGATACCAACGACTTTGTTGATCCAACTGGATTTCCTGGCGCTCCGATTAGCAAAAAACTGCGCATTCCATCTGCCAACAACTGCACCAAGTTGAGTGATCCACCATCGCCAGCCCGCATAGAATTTTTGCGTGCGAGTGAGATTTTTTCCCTCATCGCCGTGCGCGATGCGATGGTATTCTGTTGCCTCCTGTAGCGGTCCCGGTCCATTGATTGCACCTACGGCAGCGATTTGCGGAATCTGCGTACTCACAAGCGAGAGCATCGCACCACCGGAAATACCCACCGCACCAACACTGGCGGGGGCCGTGATATTCAGTTGCTGCAAGAGAAGTTGAATATCTCGGTTCCATGTCTCAATCGAGGCGGGAGCATTGGTTTTGCTCTTCCCAAATCCGTACATATTTGGCGCGATGAGACGGATGCCAAGCTTGCGAGCTGTATCCGCGTATCTCCTTGCATGGTGTTTTGTATCGGGCAAGCCATGGAAGAAGATCATGGGAGTGCCGTTCGGATCTCCCAACTCCAAGAAATCAATCATGCTCTGCCTGCTTCCTTCTGTAATTTTCAGGAGCTTCTCTGAGAAGTAAGGATATTCTTGATCCTGAACGACCTCTGAATTGCAGGAATCAGATGAATCCGCCGCAATAGGAAGCCTGCATACGGAAGAACATCGGCGTTTTAACATAGTCCTCCGACTTCGGGTAGCTCGTCCTGCTGTACTATCCAGTCGCGCAACTGGTCACATGTCGCCTTCGGATTCCTCCCGATGTCTTGGATAATTTGCTTGAGTGTGGCCTTTCGCGTCTCGTAGAAAGGGTCAGACTTCATAAAGAACTCCCGCACTTCGGCGCGGCTGCCTCCTTTGGAAAGGAGCGCAAGCAAGCGCGTCGCAGTCGCTTCATTAAGGTTGCTGACCCAGGAAGGCAATGCAGCACCGTTTCTTTCTCCTCTGGTATCAGGGCGGGCGCGTACTTTCTCTGGGAGAACGTATGTTCCAAGATGTCCGTTGGTGTGAGGTTCTAGCTTGCGAGCTGGAAATACCTCATAGGGCACTTCTTCCTGTGAACGAGGTTCTGTGGGATGGAAGCGGTCGCGTAGCATGGCGAAGTTCAGCTTCTCCAAAGCCTTTGCTTCAAGTTGCCTGACTCTCTCGCTGGTAATGTTGAGAATCGCGCCAACTTCTTCCAGTGTGCGGGGCACGTTGTCATCGAGGCCGTAGAGAAGACGGATAATTTTAGCGGAACGCGGATCGAGAAAACGGAGATAACTGCGTACCTGCTGCTGCTCATCGGCTGTTGCTGCGTCTGCCTCTGGGCGGTTAAAACGATGGTCTACCTGCACATCTTGCAGGGAAAAGTCATCGCCAATGGGCTGGGACAGAAGTAAGTTCCCGTGCACCTGGAACGCCGTACGCAACGTTGCCCTTATCTCTTCGGAGAGTTGTAGCACCTCAAAGGCTTCTTCATGCGGTACAGCCTGTCCACGCTCGCTTTGGAGTCGAACGAGTTGTTTCTTGAAGGATGCAACCAGTTCTCCGACATGCGGCGGAACGCGGATATTGCCGCGCGTGTTTAGTATCGCTCTGTCCACAACTTGCCGTATCCAACGACTCGCATAGGTTCCAAACCGAAAGCCCCTTGTGCCGTCATAGGTTTCAACAGCACGCATGAGTCCTAGATTTCCCTCTTGGAGCACAACTGACTTTGGCAAACCTTTGTTATAGAACGAGCGACAGATATACGGAACAAAAAGGAGATTCGATTTACGGAGCGTTTCTCTCGCTTCATCGGCACAGGCGATAATTTCTTCTGTGAGGCGAATGGTGTCTCTTAAACCTTCTCCTGCCAATTCTTTCGCTGTCTGCACAAGTTCCTCCTCCACTACTCTTACTATATCGAGCAAGCGGGAAATGCGGTCTAGCTGGTCTGGTTTCTGTGTGCGGATAAGGACATTAAGGAGATGGATTTTCTGTTTGGCTATATCAAGAGATGTATGAAGTAGTTGGCAGTCTGCATCTTGCTCGGTTTTAGCTTGTTCGCTCGATTCAAGATGCATCTGCTCCAGTACTTCGGGGAGTGACTGCGGCGCGACATCTTGCAACCGTTCCAAAACCTCCTGTAGTTTTCCCTCTTGGGCCCAGCGCACAACATGGGGACGGATAACATCGTAGAGCTTCACACGCGCCCCATTAGCCTCTTGGATGCGCAGTGAGCATTCCTGTTCTTGCTCAAATGTCAGTAGGGGCTCCAGGGCTGCCTCGTTCAAATACGCACGGACACCACTGGATTCATCATTATTGGCCACTCGTTCAGGCGTGTTACTCATACGAGGGAGAGAGTCGACATTGTAAGGAAAGTGAGTGGTGAGGCAAGAAAATCATACTCCTGAACCGTCAATATGAGCGTAATGGTTCAATAGCTTGGAAACACCCCCGGTATTGTTTCCCGCTATGGCATATACCTCCAATCCCCATCTTCCCCGCCTCCGGAGAGCGGCTGTACAACTGGTTCACAAAGGCTGGGGTGTCCGTCAGGTCGCCCGTCACACCGGCTTTGCTCCAGGCACGATTAGCAAGTGGGTGCACAGAGCACCAGAACACGGGTTGAAGCCTGTCCCCACGAAAAGCTCCCGTCCTGCTTCTCATCCACATGCTTTGGACCAGAAAACAATTGCGTCGATTGTTGCCATGCGTCTGAAGCACCGTCGCTGCAGTGAGGTCATTCATCATCTGCTCAAGGAGCCGATTCGCACCGAGAAAGATCAGCTCGATCTGGACTACGGACCCCTGAGCGTCTATCTCCGTGGCGTTGGCGGGCTCTACGCCGAGAAGAGCGAGAACAAGGGCATGGAAGTCCTACTGATCGATCTGCTGCGCACGTTGGAGCAGGAGCTCCGCGCGGCGATTCCCGCGAACAAGGCGCGTCAGACGCCCGGTCTGCTGGGCCGTCTGGCCCAGATGGTCTCGTAACAACCCAACCGTCGGAAAGAACATGGAGCTCTCATCGCATGGTGAGAGCTCCGGTTCAGCGATGCTCGAGACAGAGATCAAAGACGCCCGTGATCGAGACGCAGCGGCAAAGTCGTGGCGTGACGACGTGCTGGATGGCGTCGCTTTCCTCGAAGGTGTGCGCGAGCGGTTTGAAAAAGAGATGGACGACCGTCTCGAAATCCTCCGGCGGCTCGGCCAGAAGTTAGAACTGAAGGATAAAGTGCTGACTTTTGAGCTTATGGAGCCTTATTCAAGCCTCAAGTGGGCGAGAGACGCAGTGGAAGAAGCAGTTGGCTCGTTAGAACCGTTGGATTGTGGCTTAGACAAATCACAAAAGGACATTTTTGAGATAGTCATTTCCGTTTGGAGCCGCCTCGGGGAATCGAACCCCGGACCTACTCATTACAAGTGAGTTGCTCTACCGCTGAGCTAAGGCGGCGCGGTATCTACGGTTGGGATAAAGAACAGATTCTGGATCGAGCCTTCTTATTTTCTATCGCCGTGCTCCGCACAGCGGGGCGCTGAGCTAAGGCGGCGCGGTATCTACGGTTGGGATAAAGAACAGATTCTGGATCGAGCCTTCTTATTTTCTATCGCCGTGCTCCGCACAGCGGGGCGCTGAGCTAAGGCGGCGCGGTATCTACAGTCGGTGCCGATGCGAAAGAACAGCGTTATCGTAGCAGAATACAGCCAAAATCCTTGTCCAAATACCCAAAATGAGCGATAATGGTTGTCCTGCTCTTTCTGATGATCGCTGCCGGCTTCGCGCCGGTAGAGGAACGTCCGGGCACCATTCGGCTTCGCTCATGGCAAGCCGCGGAACGCTATGCGGGTAACGCCCGCCCGCGCGCACCATATCAAGCAAATACGCGCGAGGACTAGTGCCACAGAGACGAGCCCGGCAACGGGCATGTGAAACGCCCCCGGCCTGAACGGGGGACATCGGACTTCGGTTCGGTTTCGGTAAACTCATGGTGGTGCAAGGAGGATTTGGGTGGACGGATCACGCGACGGTTCCCTCGCGCCGATCACCCCTCCGCTCGAGATGCCGGGCAACTGGCATCCTAGAGAGATGATCATCCGCGCCGTCGCAAGACGGTGACGACAGAACCCGGCGTATCGAAAGAGCGGGACAAAGAAGAGGCTTCGGCCTCTTTTTCGTATGATGCGAAGAGGCCCTATTTGCCTGTTCCTGTTGTGTCGAGCGGCAGCGTGACGGAGAAGACCGCGCCATGGCCTTCCTCGCTGCGGAACGAAATGGTGCCGCCGAGCTTCTGGATGATCGCGCGACAGATGTAGAGCCCCAGTCCGCTGCCGTCTGTATCAAGATGGCGGACGTTGCGGGCGCGGAAGAACTTCTCGAAGACGCGAGGCTGCTCGGAGGCCGGAATGCCCGTGCCGTTGTCTTCCACCTCCATCACCGCCTGATTGCCGTCACGGCGCAGGCGCACGGTGATGACGGCACCCGCAGCCGAATATTTAATGGAATTGCCCAGCAGGTTCTGCAAAACGATCTGGAAGAGCGTCGGATCCGTCAGCGTCTGGAGCGGCGCCTCCGGCTTGGCCTGATTGATCTGGATCTGCTTGGACCGGGCGATGCGGGACCATTCCTCCATCATGTCCCCCACCACGGTGCGCAGATCGACCACAATCGGCGAGGCGATAATGGCCCCGCCTTCCAGGCGCGCGACGTGCAGCAACGCCTCGATGAGGTTCGCCATGCGCGCGGCGCCGGTCTGGAGTTCGACGATGTAGCCTTGCTGCTCTTCCGAGAGCTTCGCCTCGCCTTCGCCCTGCATGAGTTCGAGATACCAGCGAATGGAGGAGAGCGGCGTGCGCAACTGGTGCGACGCAAGCGAGATGAATTCGGATTTCATGTAATCGATCTGGCGCTCCTCGGTAATGTCCTGAAACACGGCGATGGCGCCGAGGACCGTGCCCTCATGCACCATGGGCGCGATGGTAATCGTCACCGGCAGCACCGTCCCGTCCGGCCGGACGAGGCTGGCGTGCGCGGCAGGATGCGACCGGAACGGCTTCCCGTCGCTCAAAACACGGCTGACCGGATGATTGTCGGGCCCATACTTGGCATGGCGCTCCACGAGATCCAAACACGCCGCGGCGTCGGCGCCGAACATCTGCTCCCACGGCCGCTTGAGCAGGAGCAGCGCCGAGGGGTTGGCTTCGGTGACCTTGCCCTGGGCATCAATGGCAATCACGCCGTACTCGATCGTGTCCAGGATCGCGCGGTCGAGCGCGTACTGCGCGCGGAGCTCGCGCGTGCGGTCGGCGACTTCCTCCTCCAGATGATCGTAGGTGACGCGCAGGCGGCCGACGAGATCGGCGGCCACGCGGTCGAGTGTCTCCACTTCGTCGCCGGAACGTACGGATTGTGCAAACATCCAATGACCAGGTCGTAGCGTGCTCATCTTTTGCGTGAGTTCGGCGAGTGGCGAGGTGAGGCGGCGTGCCAGTAGATAGCCAAGAAATGCGGAGAACGCGAGTAGCGCCGCACCGAGGGCGGTCACCGTGCCTCCGAGGACCGTGACACCGGCAAGTACTTTCGCCGCATCGGCTTCGATAACCATGCCCCATCCGAGAGACGGCAGATAGCGGTGCGCCTCGAAGACGTCGCGGCCCCGCTCATCGCGGGCACGGCCGAGGCCTTCTCCGCCCTGCACCGCCCGCGTGAGAGGCAATTGCCGGACGAACGTTTCCGTGGCTCCTCCAAGCGAATAACCGTGCACCGCTGCGGCGGCATCGGAATGATCAAACAGCACGACCTCCCCTCCCCGCTCGACACCCAAGGACACGCGGCCGGCGCCGTTGAGAGTACCCGTATCAAACAGACGCTCCCGCGTCTCGGATGCGCTGTAGCGAACAGCGAGGTACCCGCGATTGTCCGGCAGGCGCGCATACGCGTCGATAGCGCGCCAGCCATTGCGAACATCGACCACGGGCGCAAGCGACGTCGACGGGATATCGGTGAAAAGCGGCAGGCTCCGTTCGCCGCGGCTGGTCCGCATGGACCGGTCCGGTCCGTAAAGCGTCATGCCTATGGCGGCGATGCCCTGCGCCTGGAGTTCATCGAGGGTGGTGCCGAGCGAATCGCTGGTACGCGTGGCAGCGAGTGCCGTCGTCTGGCGCGCGCGCGAAAACGCGTCCTCCAGGAGCCCCTCGCGGACGTCCGCCATGCCGGCGATCTGATCGATCGTGCGGCGGGCGAGGAGCGACTGCGACACCATGAACGACAACGTCCCGAGCACCACAATGGAAAGCGCCGTCAGCAGCAGCGTCAGACGCACGATGCGGTGCAGGATCGACGCGCGGCGCACCGGGAGCGAGAGCGCCTTGGAGACGGCTTGCCGGTGCGGAAGTTTGTCGGTCACGGCTGGAGAGACAATCCAAGGATTATACCACAAAAACAGACTGCCTGGTAGCCGCAAGCACCGCTTCCTTCAGCCGTTTCCCGCCCCCCCCTGCCCGCAAAAAAACACCCCCCGTGCGGAGGGTGTTTTCCGTAGCATGAATCGGGTTTAGCGGGTAACCGAGATGTTCGTGGTCTGCTCGGCGCCCGGGGCCGCAACCGTGATGCGTCCGTTCGCGTCCTGGACGATCGTGTAGTTCGTACCCGTGCCGGCGGCCGGAGCCTGGGGATCGGCGGGGATGCTGACAAGGTACGCACCCGTGAGCACGCGAAGGTTCACACCGGCGTTGCAAGGAGCGACGCTCGCCTTGCAGATCGTGAGGGCGGTCGTCGTCGGTATGCCGGACGGCAACGTGCCGTTGTTATCGATGGCGTACTGGTACACCGCGTTGAGAATGGTGTTCACGTCGCTGCGGCGCTGGGCGTCGCGGGCATCACCGAGCTGCTTGGTCGGGTTGATCGCGACGATAACGATGGACGCAAGGATTGCGATGATGCCGATGACGAGCAGAAGCTCGATGAGCGTGAAGCCTCGGCGGGAGAGGGAACGGATGTTCATAAAGAAAAAAGAGAATGGGAAGGGAGGGCAGAAAATGCCTCGTCGCCGATTATATCGCTCCCGCGAGAGCATGGATCGCTTTGCGCTTGACGATAAGCGTAAAGCTGCGGGGACTCTTTTTCGCAGATGTCGCAAAAAACCCGCACACGCGTCACGCCGTCAGCACTCCATGGGACTGTTGGCGGTGAGACAGGCGCCGACGTCGCATACCTGCCACACGTAGGTTCCGCTCGCGCTGCAACCGGGCACCGCGCAGCCGCAATCGTCTCCCACGGGCTCATCGGCAGGGAATACCGTGAACGCCGCTTCGAAGGTTTTGGCATAACTTCGCGGCGTCTGCAGGCGGATGGCGCGCGAAACGGTGAAGGAGATGAAGACACTCTGGCGACTGGCGGACACGGAGGTGTTGCGCACCGTGAAATCCTGCACGGCCACCTGAGGAGAACTCAGGGTTTCAAGCACGGTCCGGTGAATCATCACCAGGGCACCGCTGTTGACGCCGATGATAGTGGGATTCGTATCGCCCGATCCCGTCTGCACTGCCAGCACCGAACCGGTGCCGTACAGCGAGGGATCGACGATGCGTTCGGCATGATGGACGCGATAGCCGATATTCTGGAGGAGCTGTGTGCCGTTCTGTTCCACGAGCGACACGGTCTGCTGGAGGAGACGATCCTCGGTGGCAGAGAAGAGTAGCGGGAGGATCGCAGCCGAGACGAGCGCGAGCACCGCGATGAAGATGAGCAATTCGACGAGCGTGGTGCCGGGACGGAGGCGCGCAAGGCGTGTCATGAGCAGAAGGAGAACGTGCCGACTTCGCGCCACGTCGCGATGGTGACCGCGGGATAGAGGCTGCGTATGAGAATCTCCAGGCGACGGACCGACCGTCCACTGCGTCCCTCGGCGCATAGCGTGCGATCGCGATTTCCCGAGCCCCCGATAGACAGCATCGTGCAGGAGCCGCGCGTGAAGGTGAAGGTTTCATCGCCGCCATACGTCAGGTCGTCGCGCAGCGATCGCAAGCCCCGCTCGATGCATGTTTGCGCGTACTCGAAGGACTGGTCCGACTGCACGACGGTGTTGCTGGTCTGTTCGGACGCGAGACCGAGGAGCACGAGCGAGATCGCCGTCGTGGCCACGACGGCGCCGATCACCAGTACGCTGATGAGGAAGATGTAGCCGGGACGGGAGCGGAGGAGTGTCATGCGCAGGGGCCCGGAGCGGCTCCGGGCTTGAAGATCAGCAGGCTCGTGCGGGTGGGGATAAAGACGCGGTCGCGCACTACGTCGTAAAAGAGCCCGCGCGACGGGCCTGTGGTGGAGTTCACGCTCGCCAGTTCGGGCAGCGATTTGTCGCGGATCTGCACCACCTGGAACATCTTGGGACTGGAGTCCGCGCCGAGAAACGCGTAGCAGCCGGTGGGATCGAGGCCGAGGCCGACGATGCTGCCGCTGCCTTCGTGGTACCACGGACCGGGCGAGGGCGGCGGAGATCCCCCGCCGTTGGCAAGATCGAAGAGCACGAATTCCTGGATGCTGCCCCGCTGGCGACCCATCAGCGCCGACGTACCGGACACGAGGAGCGAGCGCGTGATCTCGGAACTGGTGATGTTGTAGTCGGTGCCAACGAATCGTAGCGATCCCGATCCGCTGACGGCGACTGTTCGCATTTCCGCTGCGGCATCGGATGTTCCCACGTAGGCCCCCGTCCCCAAAATCGAGACGGCGTTGAACGTTGCTGCGCTATTGAGTGAAGCGATGGGGCGTATCGCTCCACTCGACGATATGTCGAAGCTATGGAGCTCACCGAAGGAAGAATGCTCCATGGCGGTCAGATAGAGAACATCGCCATCAAGCGCGATGCTGTTGCCGAGCGCAGATCCGCCGAGATTGTAGGTCGTTTTTCGATGCGCTGCGGAGAGCGTAGCGGGTGACGAGATGTCGTATGCCTGGATCTCATGAGCCGGATCGTCCGTGAGGACGTAGAGTGTCTTGCCCTTCACCACGACCGACTTGCCCGCGGCACCCAGGGAAAACGACGATGCGACGCGCGATGGCGACGCGGTGTTGCTGATATCCAGCACGTAGAGACCCGCTCCTCCTCCGGACGTCTCGCTGCCAACGAACGCGTAATCGCCCGAGACGGCGACAGCATTGAAGAGTACGTTGCCCCCTGGAGCGTACCCGCCTTCTTCGGTGACAGAGGACCAATCGCCCGTCCGTCGGATAGTGCGCCAGTCGGTCAGCTCGGATTGGAGCACAATGCTCCCCGAACGATTGAAACCGTGCTTCCATTTGACGTTGGCGGCAAGAGAGACCCAATCGGCGGCGAGCTGCGTCACCGAGACCGACGCGATGTACGTCCCCGTGAAGACACTCTGCGTACCGGAGAACACCCATGTGCCCGCCGGGCCGATGGCAACACCGTGCGCGCCCGCAGTGAGCGACGCGAAGGAACCGTCACGAATGGCGCGCGACGCCTCAATCATTCTCCGCGCGACATGCATCGCACGGACGCGATCGCCCGCCACCACGGTGTTCTGCTGGCCATGCAGAAGCGTCAGGCCGACAGCGCTGATGAAGAGCCCAAAGACGGTGATGCCGAGAATGACCTCCAGCAGGAGGAAGCCGGGACGACGGCGCGGGAAAGAGACGCTCACGGTAGGACATGGTACCACCAACGAGTAATGCCCCGGGCAACAGGGGCATCAACGGCGACAAAGAGGACAAGGATGTTCCCCCTTGTCCTCTTTGAAGTCTTTGTCGCCGTAGTCGCCTTTTTTCAATTGAAGGACATCACCATGACATCGTCCTGGAAGTCAGCGGCCGAGGTGCCGAGGGTGCCGAGCTCCGAGATGGCAAGCACTTCGCAATTACCAATGGTGATGACGCCCGATGCATCGGCCATACTCTTGCTGATGAGGTAATTCTTGAGCGGCGTCTGGGTGCCAAAACCCGGATAGCTGGACAAGGTATCGCCATTGCGCAACATCTGGATATGACCACTGCCGTCATCGCTATCGAATAACTGATTAAAGGCGAGCCAATTCTGCTGCTTGTACCGGCCGAGAACGCGCAAGACGACGTTTTTGCCCGAGGCAATCGACACCGTCTTGGTGTCCGTGCCCGCGGGCGTCACGGCGTTGCCATAGGCATTGCCATTGCCCTTGCAGTTACCGTTGCCTCCGTAGAGACCGGAAAAGGACGACCCACCGTCGGTGCTGTAGCAGGCATGCACGCTGACGACCGGCCCACCAGCCCCGAACGTGATTTGCGAGAGCCAGTTCTTGAACGTTACGTTGCTCGTGGCCGTCGTGGTGATGGTGCCGGAAGCCATCGTGAACTTGTTGCACGTCGCACCCCCGCCGCCTCCACCGCCCCCTCCGACCGACGACGCGGCGCTGCTGGTAGCGCTGCTAACCGCGGATGACGCGGCCGAGGACGCCGCGCTGCTCGTAGCGGACGATACGACCGACGACGCGGCGCTGCTGGCCGACGGACAAGGGCCGAGCGTGTCGCCATGGGCCTGATGTGTGGGCCACGTGGCATCGGGAACGAGCAGCGTCTCGGTGCTGCCGCCGCTCAGATGATGACAGACCGTAAGCGTATCTCCCTCGTTGGCGGCGATTGCCTGCGTGTCGACGGCGATGGTCACCTGGATGATGCGCTGATCGTTGTTCAACGCACGCAGGACGATATTGCCCGTGTCGCTCGGCAGACCTTCCACTTTGGAGTAGGCAACCTCGAGGATGCCGGACACGGCGATCGTGGAGGGCATGGGGTAGATTTCGTCGAATTGCGTGTCGCGCCCGGCATAAGACTCGCCTTTATAGAGAATGCCGGCGGGAACGTAGAATCCCCACTGCGAATCGCGCTCACCGAGCTGCGAGAGCAGTTTAGCACGGGCGAGACCGTGGGTCGCCTGCTGCGTCGCGTTGTCCAGATCGCTGCGAATCTGATACTCGCGATACAGCGGGATCGTGAGGGTCGTCACGGCGCCGATGACACCGACCACCACAAGAGCTTCGAGAAGAGCGAACGCGCGTCGTTGCATACGGACGGGGGAAGAGGAGAGAGGCTCCGAAGGAGCATTAACACGCATCCTACTACCCATCCGGCAGAGCCGAAGCCGGGCTTGCGCGAAAGGACTTGACCGTCGCAGTCAAGCGTCGTGCCCTGGATCATGCTCTGCGCATCGTCACTGACCGCCGATGTTCCCCACGATCGAGTAGATCGGAACGATAATCGCAAACGCGATCGTGCCTACGAGTCCGCCGATGAACAACAGCAGCATCGGCTCCAGAATGACCGGGAGCTTCTGCGCCGTGTCGTTGGCTTTCTTCTCGTAGATGTCCGCTACCTTCATGAGGATTTTGGCGAGCGAGCCGGATTTTTCTCCCGTCAGCACGAGCTGCTGCACGGAGATCGGGAGCAACTTGTCGCTGCCGCGGATGACCTGAAAGGTCTTGGCGAACGAATCGCCAAGGCTGATGTGCTCCAACATCTTCGCGTAGAAGTTCTTATAGGAGACGACTGGCGTGACTTCCACGAGCGAGCGCAGCGCATCGATGAGCGGCACACCTGCCTGCAGAAGGCCGCCGAGAATGACGCCGAAGCGCGCGATGGTCGCCTCGCGGACCAGTCGTCCGATGCCCGGGATGCGGAAGATCATCCACTGCGCGACGACTTTGAGCGGGGTGAACTTGGCAAGAATAACAAGCAGGATGAAGCCGCCGATGGATCCGGGCACCGCCACGGAACCGTAGGTGGTGAAGAGATTCGTGAAAGCGATGACGAGCCGCGTCACGAGCGGCAGCGGGACGTTGAGCGAGAAGAGCACGGAGATGAGGTTCGGCAGCACGAACATGCCGAGGCCGATGACGATGATGAACATCAGCGTCATCACGATGCTCGGGTAGATCATGGCCATCTTCACCTTGGCCTTCAGCGCCTGGTCTTTCTCCTGTTGGATGGCGAGGTACTCCATGTTCTCCGCGAGGTTTCCGGCTTCTTCACCGATGCGGATAAGCGCGATGGCGTGCGGCGAGAAGTAATGCATGTCATCCATCGCGCGCCAGAGCGGGCTGCCGTTCTCGACGGCGTCGACGATGCTCTGGATGAGCTTCTTGACGGGGCCGATCTTCGTCTCGAGCTGCAACGTGTGGAGCGAGTCGATGAGCGGCAGGCCGGCATTGAGCATTGTGGCAAGGTTCTGCACGATGGCCTGGCGCTGCGCGCCGAGACCGAAGTATTTGATCGCACCGATGAACTCCTGGAAGGCACTGACCCGATGCTTGGGAATTTTCTTGTAGACGATTTCGGGCTCCGGCTTCTTGGCCGCGGATTTGGCGGGAGCGGGAGCTGGAGCGGCGGCTTTGGGGGCTTCAGGCAGCGGTTTTTTCAGGACGGGCGTGTTATCGGGATGGAGGAGATCTTCGCTCGGCAACGCGCGTTCCGACGGCGCGGACGCATGTTCCTCCCGTTGCATGACAGGTTCCGGTTTGGCGGTCTCTTTTTTCGCGGCGGGCGCGCCGCCCGAAAGCAGCGCGTCGAGGTCCGCGGGCCCTTCCCTCCTTGCCAGCTCGGGAGTGTCGACTTCCTCCGGCATCGTCGGGGCGACCGCGCGTTCGATGACAGGCGCGGCGGGAGCCGGGGTCACGGCCGGTTTTGCGGCGCGGGGATGCGGAGCGAACAAACTGCCGATCAATGCGAATAGTCCGCGAGACGGCGGCTTGGGTGCGCGGATGACGGGCGCGGCGGGAGCCGGGGCATCTTCTCCTTCGCGCCAGACGCCGTGTTTTTTGTTTTTCGACGTGAGCGCGACACCCGGACCGGCGGACGCCGACTTGGGGATGGGAACGAATACGGGTTCTTTGAGGATGTCGTCGAGTTTCTCTTGTGTCACGGGTTTTTGCGTCTCCTCTTTTCTGTCGGTCACGTCTTCCGTTTCCTCGCTCGCGGTCCCCTCTTCCGGCTGCGATTCCCCGACGACGACTTCGGCCTCGCCTTCCTCCAGCCCGTCTGCCGTGTCATCCATGTCGGTCTCATTGGCGACGGCGGCCGAACCCCCACGCAGCACAACCATGGGCGGGGTGATGCGCAGCAACGAAGCCGGGATGGGAGCGCCTTTCTGCAAATGTCCATGGCGGCGCAGACGCGCGATGCGGTGAAGAATGCGGCGGCGGCGGCGCTTGCGGCGGGGAGACAACTTATTTTTGTGCGTATTGTGCGTCCCGGTCCCGTCGGCACCTCGCAAAAACGGCAGCAGACCCCTCAGCATCGCCATCAGCCCCCGGGGGGCGGCGTGGGATTCGGACGCGCCGGTCTCAGGCTTTTTTGGCTCGGTCATGGGAGGCGAACAGGAGTTCTGGCGGGGCGGCGACGCGCATCAGTTCCTCGATGGTGGTCATGCCGGCTTTCACTTTCTCAAAGCCGTCATCGAAGAGCAGCTTCAGTCCCTGCGAGCGTCCCTGTTCGTTGATCTGGGCGGCGGACGCGCGCTTGGTGATGAGTTCCTGGATTTCCGGCGTGACGACGAGCATTTCGTAGATGCCGACGCGGCCGCGGTATCCGGTGCCGCCACAAGCCTCGCAGCCTTTGCCTTTATAGAGACGGACGTCGTCCTTTTTCACGAAGTATTTGTCCGCGCCCGGGAAGAGCTTCTGAGCTTCGTCAAGCGGGAGCGAGTGACTGTAACGACACTGGGGACAGATGCGGCGGATGAGGCGCTGGCCGAGGACGACCTCCAGCGTGGATGCAAGGAGGAACGGCTCGACGCCCATTTCCAGCAGACGCGGAACCGCAGTGGCGGCGTCGTTGGCGTGGAGCGTCGAGAACAGGAGATGGCCCGTGAGCGCGGCATTCACGGCGATCGACGCGGTTTCTCCGTCGCGGATCTCGCCGACGAGGATGATGTTCGGGTCCTGGCGGACGAGCGCGCGCAGACCCTTGGCGAAAGTCAGACCGCTGTCGGCGTTCACCTGAATGTGATTGATGCCCGGGATTTTGTATTCGACGGGATCTTCGATGGTGGAGATGTTCACGTCGGGGTGGTTGCGCATCTTGAGCAGCGCGTAGAGCGTTGTGGATTTTCCAGCTCCCGTGGGACCCGTCGTGAGGATCATGCCGAACGGTTTGTGCGCCGCGACCTCGATGATCTTGCGGTACTCGTCGGAGAAACCGAGATCGAGCAGCGTGAGTGTGCGGACATACTCGGAGAGCAGGCGGAGCACGATCTTCTCGCCGTCGACAATGGGAACGATGGAGACGCGGATGTCCATCATGCTGCCCGCGCGGGTCTCGTAGCGGATGGCACCGTCCTGTGCGGCGAAGTGCTCGTCGATCTGCATATTCGATTCGATCTTGATGCGGTTCACGACGCCTTCGTAATACTCCTTAGGGATGCGGCCCGCCTCGTGCATCACGCCATCGACACGAAAACGAACGATGACGATTTTTTCCTGCGGCTCGAAGTGAATATCGGACGCACGCAGTTCGATGGCGTCGTTGAAGATTTCGGTGATGATTTCCGGCGCAACTTTGCGCTGCTCGTTGATGATCGCCTGGAAACGGGTAGCCAAGGGCTTTCGGTAATGCACGAAGAAGCTGTCAATGACCGCGCGTGGCGCGTAGACCAGCTTGATCTTGCCGGCGAATGCCTTTTCCTCTGCCGGCTTGGGGCCGAAACCAAAACGCGGGACCGACGCCGTTTTGCGGCTGGCATACTTCTTGTTGCCGGCGTCTTCCTTGTCGGGGAAGCGACCGGCCTTGGCATCGATGTTCAGACGCACGGCCTCCTCCAGAAGCGGATTGCTCGGGTCGGCGGTGGCGACGGTGATGGAATTCGCATCACGGGCGACGACAACGGCGAGGTACGATCGCGCGATCTCTTCCGGCAGGGCCGAGACGAGCTCGGGGGTGGGCGCGGTCGCCTTAACATCCAGGAATGGCAGTTTGTAATGTTCGGCGATGGCACTCTCAAACAAATCCTGCGTGAGCAGACCCGCCTCGATCAGAACGGACTTCAGCGGAACGCTGCGTTGCGCGGCCTCGGCGCTGGACTTCTCCAATTCTTCAGCGCTCAGGTAGCTCTGCTCCACGAGGATTTTCCCGAGATCGGCATCTTTGATTGGCATGTGTGTATTGAGGAGGAAGCCCCGTATTCACGTATTCACGTGCTCTTTTTCAGAAGGTCGATGAGATGGTGGGACAGTGACGAGTAACGTGCTGGAGTACTTGGAATATTAGGACAGTATCTCCTTCACCTTGGCGACGATATCCACGATCGGTGTGTTGGCTTTGACAAAGTATTCTTTGACGCCGAGGGCAGCCGCCTTGGCGCGATCTTCGTCCTGACCCAGATTGCTTAGCACGATCGCAGGGGTATTCATACCTTTATCCCGGATAGTCTTGAGCAGCGTAAAACCGTCGAGCTCGGGCATGATCAGGTCCAGAAGAATCAGGGAAAAATCGCCCTTCGACGCTTGCTCCAATCCCTGGGAACCAGTCAACGCGACCGTCACGTCATAGCCCTCGCGGGTCATCTTCAATTCAAGAGCATGCGCGAGGGGACGCTCGTCCTCCACGATGAGAAGGCGCTTTTTTCCGCTCGGAGCGGCTTTGGCTGCGGCGTCCTGTTTTGGCATAAACGGCGTCTTGATGAGGAAAGTAATCTGTTCAGTATAGCAGAAAACCCTACGTAGCGGAAGCTCGTCTGCGTGCTTTTCTGTGGAGAAAGACCCGTTTTGACCATCCGGGAGCCCTTCCCCTCCCGCGTCTCTCCGCTACACTCCCCCGTGCCATGCAGAAGCGAGCTCTGCTCTCCGTGTCGGACAAAACCGGCATCGCGGATGTCGCCAGGCGCCTCGTCGCGCTCGGATACGAGATCGTATCGACCGGCGGAACGCAGAAAGTGCTGAATGCTGAAGGCATTCCGGTAACCGCGGTGGAGGACGTGACGGGGTTCCCCGAGTGTTTTGACGGACGCGTGAAGACGATGCATCCGCTCTTGATGGGCGGCGTACTGATGCGCCCGGATAACGCCGCGCACGCCGAACAGGCGAAGAAACTGAAGATCGAACCGGTCAACGTGGTGATCGTGAATTTGTATCCGTTCAAAAAGGCGATGGAGGACACGACGAAGTCGCGCGCCGAGATCATCGAGCAGATCGACATCGGCGGGCCGACACTGCTCCGGAGCGCCGCGAAGAATCACAAGAACGTGACGGTCGTGTGCGACACCGCGGATTACGCGCGTGTCTTACGCGATCTCGAGAGCGGGGATCCTTCCCCGCGACTCCGCGAGGAGCTCGCGGCGAAAGTCTTCCTGCACACCGCCGCCTACGACGCGATGATCACGGAATGGCTGAGTGAAGGGAAAAACACCGGAGTGATCCTGACGAAGGGCACGCAGCTGCGGTACGGCGAAAACCCGCATCAGTGGGGAAATTTTTTCGAGATCGTCTCCGGGTTCGGCATGGGGAAACAGAACGAATCCGTCCCCGGTTCTCCGGCTCGCAATCCGATGCCGTGGAGAAAGCTGCAGGGAAAAGAGTTGAGCTATCTGAACATTCTCGATGCGGACGGCGCATGGACCGCCGTGAAGGAATTCACGGAACCGACGGCGGTGTTCGTGAAGCACGCCAACCCGTCGGGCATCGCGTCGCACGAAATGATTGAAGAGGCGTTCCAGCGCGCATACGACGCTGACCGTCTCTCGGCGTTCGGCGTCATCATCGCCATCAACAGGCCGTGCTCCGAGGCGATCGCAAAAAAAATCATCGACCAGAAAATATTCGTCGAGGTGATCATCGCTCCGTCCTATGCGCCGGGCGCGACGGAAATCCTCGGCCAGAAGCCGAATATCCGCGTCATCGAGAATACCGACGTGCAGATGAACGAGTATACGAATTACCGGACGAGCTTCGGCGGCATGTTGCTGCAGAATCCCGACAACCGCATCGTCACGGCAAAAGACCTGACGACCGTGACGAAGCTCGCGCCGACGACGAAGCAGATTGAAGACATGCTCTTCGCCTGGACCGCAGTGAAATATGCCAAATCCAACGCCATCGTGTTCGCAAAAGACCGCGTGACCGTCGGCATCGGGTGCGGGCAGACAAGTCGGGTGGATTCCACGTGGATCGCGGCGCGACGCGCGGGAGAGCGGGCGAAAGGCGCGGTGATGGCCAGCGACGCGTTTTTCCCCTTTCCGGATTCCGTGGAAGAAGCCGCAAAACACGGCATCGCGGCGGTGATCCAGCCGGGAGGATCGATCCGCGACAAAGAGGTCTTCGCAAAGGCCGACGAGCTGGGCATCGCGATGGTGACCACCGGAATCCGCGCATTCCGCCACTGAGCGGCCAACGCGCAACTGCGCGCGAAGAGGGGCTGCGCTACGCTGGCGTCCATGTCCGTGATCGACAGACTCGTCGCGCTTTCGCGGCGGACGTGGAAGATCCGGCGGAGTCGGTCCTCCGCGGGTCCGTCATGGGTACGTGCAGTGGCCCGCGAAGAGATCCTGTGCGTGTTGCTGTTGGCCGCCCGGACGATCGATTTTCTGCGGAGATTCGGCGAGTCGATCGGATTCGATGCGGGGCACCATCTGGAAGTCGTGAACGCAATCTCGTGGGACAAGCCGTTTCTGGGCGTGCGCGACCTGTTCTACGGCTACCATCCGCCGCTCGGATTCCTGCTCGTGCGCACGGTGCAGTGGTTCGGCTTCGACGAAGTGCGCAGCGCGCAGATCCTTGCCTTCATCGCTTCAATACTCGCTTTCGTGATACTGCGGGCAACGCTCCGACGCCTCAAGCTGCTGGAGTTTCCGGCAGCCGTCGCATTCCTGTATCTCGGTGCCGCGCTCCCGATTCAGTTCTATCTGCAGATGAGCATCAATCTCGACGTACTCATCCTCGCACTGGCAAGCATGGTGCTCTACGTCTCGGTACGCATCTTCACGGAAACAGCGCGGACATGGCCCGCACGGATCGGCGGCTGGACCCTGCTCGCCGTGCTGCTCGCGGCCGGTATGATGATCAAATACTCGGGCCTGTTTCTCTTCTTGATCCCGCTCGTCGTCGCACTGACGCTGCCCGCGAGAATACCGGGTAGCCGGTCCCGGGTTTGCCTGTCGGCCTGCATGGCGTGCGCCATCGGCGCTCTGCTCGTCTTCCCCTACTACTACAACCGGTACTACGCGACCGAGAGGACGCCCTTCCCGATGAACGTCGAGTGGATCATGACGGATGAACTCCGGGATCACCGGGACAACCGCGACCGGGATCCGCTTCATTATGCGCTGCAGATCGTGAGTCCGTCGCCAGTCCACGTGACGGCGGGCATCACCGAGCGCGATTACCAGATGCCGCGCCTGCTCGATTCATGGCGCGATTTCTGGATCCGCGAGCGCACGTTTTTCGGCACGGCCTCGCCCGTCGCGAAGACCATCGGCATCTTCTCGCTCTTCATCGCCACGCTTCTCTGCCCGCACGGCCTGTGCGTTTTCCTGGGCTATCCCAAACGCCCCGTCGCGTGGCGGCGTCTCGGCTGGATCTCGCTCTCGCTCGGCACGCTGTACGTCGCGGGGCTCGCGCATCATCTGTGGAACTTTCCATCCTTCGGTCCATCCAAAGGTATCTACGTTGCCCCGGTCACATGGCTGGTTGCGTATCTCCTCGCCGAATCTCTCACGGCCCTGCCCCGCTCACCCTTCGGCACGGCGGAGAAGAGCGCGTTGCCACGCGTTGCCCTGAGCGTCTTTTTGGCGCTGTTTATCGGCATGCAGGTCGTGTTTCCGGCCTACTGAAGCCGGCCTTCTAAAAACCTCCAAAACTCCAGAAAGCATGGAGGACAAGCTGTTTTTTCATACAAGATTGCGTCGTCCCGCCAGCGCCTCGCGCAGCGTCACCTGGTCGGCGAATTCGATATCCGCGCCCATCGGGAGGCCGTGTGCCAGACGCGTGATCACCGGGACGCGGTCCTTGAGCTGCTGGCGAATGTAGTTGGCGGTCGCTTCGCCTTCCACATCCGGGTTCGTGGCGATGATGAGTTCGCGCACCGTGCCCCCCGCGGCGCGGGTGACGAGCTCCTTGAGGCGCAGTTGTTCCGGACCCATGCCGTCGATGGGCGAGAGTACGCCGTGCAGAACATGATACAAACCTTTGTAGGATGTTTTTTCGAACGCCACGACTTCCAGCGGATCCTCCACGACGAGCACGGTGGTCGCGTCACGCGCGGGATCGGCGCAGATCGCGCAGAGTGCTTCGAGCGTCACCATCTGGCAGATGCGGCAGTACTTGAGTTCGCGCTTGAGATCGATGAGAGCCGCGCCGAGTTTTTCGGGCGAGGCCTTGGCGCTGCGCAGCAGATGAAATGTCAGGCGCTCGGCGGACTTGGGTCCGATGCCGGGCAGCTTGCTGAATTCCTCAATGGCCTTCTGGATGGGGGCGGGCAGGAGAGACACGGGAGGGAGGATAGCGAACAGGAGGAACACGAAGAATGTTTCTTTGCGTCTTTTACTCGTTGCGCCGTTCGCGCACCTGCCTGCTCGTCTCGCGGTCTTTGATGCGCGCGCGTTTGTCGAACTTTTTGCGGCCCCGGCCGAGCCCGAGCAACACCTTGATGTACTTCCCGACGCGCACTTCCAGCGGCACCACGCTGATGCCTTTCTCTTCCAGAGCGCGGCGCATCTTCACGGCTTCGCGCGCGTTCAGCAGCAGCACGCGGTCGCGCAGCTCTTTGTGATCCGCCTCCGCAGCGGGACCATACGGCGAGATCTTCGCGTTCTTCAGTTGAGCAACATCACCCAAGAACGATACATACGAGCCCGCGAGATGCACGTGGCCCGCGCGGCACGACTTCACTTCCGGGCCGGTCAGCATGATCCCGGCTTCGAGGGTTTCGATGATCTCGAAATCGAAGCGGGCTTTGCGGTTCTGGGCGACAACCTTCATGAGCTCAGAATAGGCCTCCCAAGGCACTTTTCCCACAGGGAGCTCCCTGGGAAAGTATTTGACAAATATGTCAATTGGATTAAAATTACCCTGTCAGATGCGAATTTCTCTCCCCTGTCTCCCGCCCTCTGTATCCAAGAGATGAGGTCGGAAGTCAGGGGAGGCGACGCTCTCCCCGTGAGACGCGCAAAGCGTCTGACAACAACCTTGGGCCTTCGCCCATCTAGTATGGCCGAAGGCCCTACTTTAGTTTCTACTCGGGATGACAATTTTTTATGTCATGCCGGATAGGTTGTCGCGCAGCGCGATCGTAACGAGGCACGCGCTTACCCTCCCATCAACATCCTCACGATATCCGTCCCGCAGAAGACGGCGACAATCGCCCCGAATGCGAGGAACGGCCCGAAGGGCACGGCGGTGTCTCCGTGCGCGCGGCGCCGCGCGAGCAGCCAGACCGCGTAGGCCGCGCCCGTGACGTAGGCGATACCGAGACCAACGAGCAATAGGCCAACGTCGGCGAGCAACGCGCCGATGCCCGCGGCAAGAAGGATGTCACCGCTGCCCGTCCATCGACCGCGGCTGACGATCCACTGGATGCCGAAGAATGCGACGCCGAGGATCGCGGGCGCGATGGGAAACGATCCAAGGAGAAGCGCATGAGAGAGTGCGAGCCCGAGGAACGGCATCGTGAACGTGTCGGGGAGCAGCCCCGTACGCGCATCGGTGATGGCCATGATGAGCAGCAGCCAGAGGCACAGCGCGAGCAACAGGCCGGATGCCGGATCAAATCCCGAATGCCGCAACGCGAGCACGAAGAGGATGCCGGACGAGAGTTCGACGAGCGGGTACTGGATGGAAAGACGTGCTTTGCACTTGCTGCACTGTCCACGGAGAACCAGGTAACCGAGGACCGGGACGAGCTCGGGGAACGTGATTGTTTTGCCGCAGCCGGGGCACTTCGATCGTCCGCCGATGCTCTTGCCCGCGGGTACGCGAAAGATGAGGACGTTTCCAAAGCTGCCGAAGGTCAGACCTAGCAGGAAGAAGAGGATGGCGAGCGGACCGTTCGGGGTCATGTCGTCCATCATACGCGAACCTCGCTCATCTCACGATCATGCTCCGTTTCCGGAAATCCGCCACATCCATGCGCAACCCGACGACGCTCTGCGAAGTCGGGTCATCTCCGGTCCGGCGCCTCACTGCTTGTCCGCAAGCAGCCGGGAGGCGATCTCTTTCGCGCGCTCGACGATCAGGTCCTGACGTTCGGCACGCTCGCTGTCGCTGTACTCCGGAGCGGACCCGTGCAGCGCGCGCACGGTCGAATCCATAAAGGAGATGACTGGCGGCGCGACCACCGTGTAGACGCCATACAGCACCAGCGCAATCGTGCTGCCCACGGCGCCGCCGGAGAGTTGTTTGACGAGCGGGTGGGAGAGGAGGTTTTTCATGTGTGTATCGGGACAGTGTAGCACAAAAATGCCCTTCCGGCCACCCCCCCGTAGCGGAGGTTCATGAACCTCCGCTACGGCGCAGGCTGCTTTTGTGCGTTTCCGGCTGGAACGCCGCAAGCCGTTCGACGGGGCACGGCAGGTCGGCGTCGGCCACTCCGGGCGGGAGGCGCTGGTCGTATCCCAGCAGGATGAGATCCGGGCGGGCCGCGCGCACGGGCGAGAGAAAATCCGTCTTGTCGCCGAGGATGACGCTCGCATCCGGGAAAGCCGTTCGCACCGCCATCGCGCGCTCGGTTTCGGCCTGTTCGGGAGCGCGCCCCTTGATGCGCGCAACGTTCGCGTCCCGCGCGACGACGACCGTCACGTCGCCACGGCGCCTCGCCGTCTCGAAGACGAAGAGATGGCCGGGATGGAGCAGATCGAACGTGCCGAAAATAAGAACGCGCATGGAGGCGGATCATAGCAGAGGGGCGCCCGCGCACACGGCTAAAGACAGTGGGGGGGCCAGGAAGCGAACCTCCCTCCCCCTCCCGTACGCCGTTCTTTTCGTTAGGGCGCCCCGGACCAGGCCGGAGGCCTGTAACCCCTCACCGCAGGACTCCTGCGGTTGATAATGGGGTTCATCCGCGTTCCGCGTGCACGCGTCGGTCCATCCGGACGTCCCGAGTGCACTGTTAAACACGATGAACCTCATCCGGGGCTGGGTCGCCGATCACTTCGAGTCGGAGCCGCTCGACTGAGTTGGTCAGCGGGTGCCCAGATCCACCACGTACACCCGCTTTTCATCCAGCACGTACAGGTGGTTCTCGTCGGGATCGACATAGAGATCCTGCGGCGTGCCCAGCTGATCGCCTTCCAGAACGTACTGTTTGAGATAGGACGACTCGCCCGTGGTGCCGCCGTCCGTGGCGACGATCACGCGGTTCTTCACCGGATCAAGGAAGTAGAAGTTGCCGTCGGCCGTCTTGTACATGCGCGTCGCGTCCTTGAGGATGCCGTCCGGCGCGTGTCCGATGGCGAACGGCTGCGTCTCGCCGCGCAGCAGCTTGAGAACGATGCCGCCCTCGCGGAGCACGTAGACGCTGGTATCGATGGCCATATCCACCGCGCCGGTCAGATCGCCGTTCACGTTGTACTGCACGGGCGCACCGTAGCGGTTGTTGAGGCGCTCGTACTTGTAGATCTGCTTCTGGTCGGGCGCGAGAACGTAGAGGAAACGCAGGTAGGTTTTGATTGCCTTGCCGGAAACCCAGCCGGCAGGATCTTCTGTTTTCATCGGGACGAGCTGGTTGCTGCTCATCTCGATCACGCTGTTGCCGGTGGTCAGGAAGACCTCGGTGTTGAAACGTGGAAAGGACGTGCCGTGCAGGATCAGCTCGTCGTCCACCACGCGCTTGGGATCGTCGAGTTTGTTGAGCAGCACACGAAATGCGTCCTGGCGGTCATAGACGATGAATTCGCCGTCGCCGAGGCCGATCATGCCCTGCGCCGAGACGCCGGCGTCCTTGGAGCTCATGTTCACGACGACGCGCGGGGAAACGCGGACGATGTTGTTGAGCTCCTCACGCTTGCTGCGGATGCGGTCGAGGAGATCGAGTGCTTCCACCCGGAACAGGCCGGACTCATTCTCCATGACCTGCTTGGCGCGCTCTTCGGCACTCTGGAGGATCGTGTTGGCCGCGTCGGTGTCGCCCGCGAGACGGCGGTTGTCCGCCACACGGACTTCTTCGTTGATCTGCTGGACGAGTTCGCTCAGCTCGGCGCGGGTCTTGTTGCGCTGGCTGCTGGTGGACAGGCTGACGACCAGCCAGACAATGAGGAAAGCGGACACGGCACCCGCGAGCAGGAACAGGTGTGCGCGGCGCTTGCGCTCGGGATGCTTGAGATCGGCGAGGAAGGATTCCGCGCGTTCCTGGACGCCCTTGAGCGTGTTGGTGATGCCAACGAGCACCAGCGGGGTCTTGTCCTTCGCGCTGGAGCGCTCCCTGGATTTTCTGTTCTTCCAGAACGCGAGCGACGGAAGTTTCTCGCGCAGGAAATCGCCGGCCGGAGCCAGGCGCTCTGCGACGGAGCCGAGGACGGGCAAGGCGGGAAGTGACCAACGGGAAGTGCGGCGGCCTCCGCGGCGGGACGGCAGCGGAGCGCGGGAGCGCGATGGGGCGGCGGGTGCGGCGGCGCGAACGATCTTCGGACCCATGAGGATCGCCAAGAGCGCGGCGGACTCACGGTCGGACTCGAGCGTGGAAGCAATTTCTTCCAGGAAGTCCTCCGTCTGCGTGACCTGCGCCAACTGGGCGGGCGTGAACGCGCGGAGCAAACGCTGCGTGGCAAACACGACGACGTCGCCGGATTCCAGCGCGCCGCTGCTGATATGAATGAAGGCGGAGACGGGCTTCCCCTTGCTGAACTCGGTGATCTGTGTCGCAACTCCTCCGCGCACCAGGTATCCCTCGCCGCGTCCCGCATGCGAGACGTGCATGGTCCCGCCCTTGTCGACCAGCGCGACGATGGCGTGAATCTCGTCGATGGCCTTGCTGAGCGTCATGCCCTTGAAGAGGCCGTTGAGTTCCTTCAAGGAGCCGTCGAGACGGTTCCAGGATTCCCCTTCCGTGGCCAGCAGCGAGTGCTGGACGACCGATGCGCATTCTTCTTCAAACGTCCGCGCCTCCGTACCGGACCCCCGGAACTGGAGCAGCAGACACGCTCGCTCGTGAGCCGGCGACTCGAAAGACAAAGAGACGAGCACCGTCCCGTTGCTGCGCTTGGTCGTGCCTGTCAGGACGTCAGTGTCCATTCAGGGGTGCAGGCTACCTTTCCGCGCGAGCGCGGGCAAGGACAGGCGTGCGTGCGGACGGCTTCGAAAACCCCGCGCCAGCGTCCTGTGTACCCGTCCGTGCGGCATCTGGGGTGCCGCTCACGCGCATAACATGTTTTTCTCACAAAAATTTGTTGAACTGAAGCCAAAAAATAGGTGTCATGACAAGCAGACATTGCGCAATCGACCCCGACGGAGTACAGTGTAAATGAACTTTGTTCTTTCCGTTCTTTCTCCCGCCCTTTCCTTTTCATTCATTTTTTTTCTAACAGAACCGACATGACAGACGATACCGGAGGATTTTTTCCGGAGGCTCCGCCTTCCGCGGGTGCAGCGATGCCCGCGCCTTCCTCGCAATCTTCGCACAACACCACAGGACCCGGACAAGAACCGGGCGGGCGCCGGCGCCGGCGTCGCCGCGGCGGACGCGGCAGGGGCAACCCCCACCATAATCCGAGCGGCCCCGTCATCCCTCCCGCTGACGGCGTGATGGCCGGTGGCTTCGCTCCCGAAAAAGCGGCACCCGCGCAAGCGGCTCCGCCCTGGAAACGCACCACCGATCTCCGCCAGAACCGCGGACCGAACCCGCCCCACAACCGCGACGCCAGTAAGGAGAAGCGCGCGCCCGTAACCGTCTCCGGCGGCAACCGCCAGAACCTGCGCATGTATCCGCTCGGCGGATTCGAGCAGGTCGGACGCAACTGTTTCGTGATCGAGGTGGATGAAGACGTCTACATCATCGATCTCGGATTGCAGTTCCCGGACGAAGACATGATGGGCATTGATTACCTGATCCCGGACATCTCCAGCCTCAAGGGCCGCGAGCACAAGATCAAAGCCGTGCTCTTCACCCACGGGCACCTGGACCACATCGGCGCCGTGCAGCACCTGCTGCCAGGCCTGCAATTCCCGCCCTGCTTCGGCACGCGCCTCACCATGGCGTTCATCCGTAAGCGCCTGGACGAGGAGCATCTGACGAATAAGGCGCAGCTCAACGTCGTGGATTTCCGTCAGAAAGTGAAGATCGGAAAGATCGAAGTGGAGTGGCTCCGCGTCACGCACTCGATCCCCGACTCCGCCGCCATCGCGCTGCACACGCCCTACGGGACGATCGTGCACACGGGCGACTTCAAATTCGACATGACCCCGATGAACGAGCCTCCCGCCGACTTCCACCGCTTCGCGGAACTGGGAGACAAGGGCGTGCTCGCGATCATCGCGGACTCCACCAACGCCACCAAGCCGGGCCAGAGCAAGAGCGAGAAGGAAATCTCGCAGACGCTCTTTGGTCTCATCCGCGACGCCAAGGGCCGCGTGATCATCTCCACCTTCAGCTCGCTGCTCAACCGCATCGAACAGGTCGTGGAGCACGCGCGCACCTTCAACCGCAAAGTGTTCATCTCGGGACGCAGCATGGAAACGAACGTCGAGATCGCCCAGAATCTCGGCTACATCAAGGCGCCGCGCGGCCTCATCCGCAAGGTGAATCCCGCTATGGACAAGCTCCCCGATAACGAAGTGCTGATCGTCACAACGGGCAGCCAGGGCGAAGAAGTCGCAGGCCTCGCCCGCATGGGCCTCGGCACGCACCGCCATATCGTCATCAAAAAAGGCGACACGGTGATCCTCAGCTCGAACCCGATCATGGGTAACGAGCGCTCGGTCGCCAAAGTCGTGAACAACCTCAACCTCCTCGGCGCGGTCGTGAAGACCAATCAGGAGCTTGCATTGCACACCACGGGACACGGCTTCCAGAGCGACCTGCTCCTGATGCACCGCCTCGTGCGAGCCAAACACGTCATCCCCGAACACGGCGAACCGCACATGCGCACGGCGCACGCGGATCTCGTGAGGGGCATCGGCTATCCGGAGAACCAGGTGCATCTTATCGTCAACGGCGAGGTGCTCGAGTTCGACCGCAGCGGCGACGCGCGGCGCAGCAAGCAGAAGGTAACCGTCCGCGACGTCATCATCGACGGCCACGGCACGACGGGCGAGGGGCAGCGCATCATGGATGACCGCAAAATCATGAGCAATTCCGGCGTCGTGGTCATCGCCTTCAAGGCGTATACCGACAGCAAACGCCTCGTCGGCGACCCCGACGTGCTCTCGCGCGGACTGCTCTACGGCACCGAACAGGCCGAGATCACGCGCGAGATCGTCCTCACCGCCCGCAAGGCATACGAGGACGAGCTCAACCGCGGCGAAAAGGACCGCAAGGCCCTCAAGCGCGCGGTGACGGGCGCCCTCTACCGTTATTTCGACCGCAAGCTCGACCGCGAACCCATGGTGGTTCCGTTCATCGTCGAGGTCTGACCCGGCCTATAACACTGCAAGGACGGGGGCCCACGCCTCCGTCTTTTCGGTATGATCGGGACGTGCCCTACGCTGCCGTCCTCTTCGATCTCGACGGGACGCTCGTCGACACCATCACGCTTTACGAGCGTGCCGTCGTGCAAGCGCTGAAGAAATGGCATGTGCATGTATCACATGACCGCTTCCTCCGCTGGTACAAGACCGCTGTGCATTTGAAAGAGATGCTCGCGAAGGTCGGTCTTTCGGACGTGCACGCGCCAGCCGTGCGCGATCATCGCGACAACCTGTACGAACGGCTCCTGCGCACCGACGTCGAGTGGCTCCCGGGCGCCAAAAAGACGCTCGACCGCCTGAAGGGGAAGGTGCCCCTGGCGATTGTGACGGGTTCATGGCTGTCGTACGTGCAGGCCATCCAACAGAAATTAGACGTACTCTCGTATGCGCAGGCACTCGTCACCGCAGACGAGATTCACAAGTTCATGAAGCCGCACCCGCACGGCCTGCTGCTCGCGTGCGATCGGCTGGGCGTGAAGCCGGAGGATTGTCTGTATGTCGGCGACCAGCAGTTCGACGTGGACGCGGCCACCGCGGCGGGCATGCCGTGCTGGGCCATACAAGGCAAATGGTCTCCGGCAAAAATAACAAGCGCAGAGCGCGTGGTGCAGAGTCTTGAGGAGTTGGATGGGGCGTGGTGATCGCGCCCGACAACATGCACGCGAGTCCTATATTTCCGTGGCCTCCAATTGCACCAATCGTCCGCGCATCGCGTTGAACTCCGCCACAGCCGGATGTTCGCCCCGATACACGCTGCTGCGGCCGACGTGACCCCACACGGTTTCCGTCGAATCTTTCCAGAGCCACCGTCCGCCAACGAAGGCAAATTCCGCCGTCCAGGGGCGCTCACCCGCATTGCCACGGATCGTGCGGCTGTACGCCGTGAGACCACCGACCATGCGCGGGATGCCACAGAGGCGCGTGAGGTAGAGGCTGCCGGACGCCTGGATCAACGCCGGCATCTCATGTGGCGGGACGGACGCGCGCTCTTCGCTGGTGCGCAGCGATGTGATGACACGGTTAAAGGCCGTGACCGCATCCGCATTGCCCGCGGCGTACACCGCAGTCGCGTCACCGATATGCGTCCACTGAGTGCGGTCCCCGCCGCGCCACATCCACCGACCGCCGGTGCCGACGAGCTCCATCGAGCAACCGTTGGTCGTCTTGCGGAAGATCGTGACGCCGTTCGGCGGAAGCTCGGATTGAAACCCCTCATGCTCAAGGAGATGGACGCCAAGTAAGGCCGACAGATCGGGATTCACATGGACGGGGGGCATCACACTAGTCTCGATGGCTGTCAGGAGAATGGCGATCTGATTGGCCTTGTAGCGCGAGTCGGTCGGCGTCTCTCCCCCATTCTCGCGACTGTAGCGGGCACGGGAAACCGGCTCCCATTCGGGCGACCCAGACGAACCCCACTGCCAGCGCCCGGCGACGAAAGCGAAATACGCCGTGAAGCCATTGCCAGGCACGCTGTATGCCGGAGAACCAAAGCGATCCGGCACGAATGTCACTGGACGAAGATGCGTCTGAGAAAAGAGCGTGGCGAGACCCAGTTCTTCGCGTTGATCGGGCCGCGGTGCAGCGGGTTCGCCGAGCCTGGTTTCCATAGTCATGAGCTGTTGCGCCAGCGCATTGGCCGCGCGATGGCGATCCGTCATGGTGGCGAAGTCATAGCGCGCCTCCGCGACCGGGCGCCAGCGGGGATGTCCCGTGTCGTTCCAGCACCAACGACCGGCGACGAAGGCGAAGCTTGCGCTGCTTGTGTCGGTCAGACGGAATTCGTAGCGCACAGGTTCACGCGAGCCTTCGGACGGAGCAATGCGGGTGAGCGCGTTGTCGCCGGTGCGCGCGAGGATGATGGAAAGGCCGACCTTCTCCGATGCCTCGGGCGCAGAAAGCGGTTCGGGGATGGTAGCGCCGTCAATTTGCGTGAGGAGAATGGCGATCTGATTGGCCTTGTAGCGCGAGTCGGTCGGCGTCTCTCCCCCATTCTCGCGACTGTAGCGGGCGTCTGCCACCAGCCACCATCGGGGCGACCCGGACGAGTTCCAGTGCCACTGACCACCGAAGAACGCGAACTGCACGGTGAATCCACCGCCCTGCACCTGATACGCGGGAACCCCCAGATGATTGGGCAGATACGTGACCGGACGGAGGTGTGCCTGCGCGTAGAGCGTGGCGATGCCAAGCTGCTCTCGTTCCGAGGGCCGCGCAGGAACAGCCTCGCGCATGCCACCCTCCATGGTGGTGAGTTCGACCGCGAGCGCATTGGCCGCGCGATGGCGATCCGTCATGGTGGCGAAGTCATAGCGCGCCTCCGCGACCGGGCGCCAGCGGGGATGTCCCGTGTCGTTCCAGCACCAACGACCGGCGACGAAGGCGAAGCTTGCGCTGCTTGTGTCGGTCAGACGGAATTCGTAGCGCACAGGTTCACGCGAGCCTTCGGACGGAGCAATGCGGGTGAGCGCGTTGTCGCCGGTGCGCGCGAGGATGATGGAGAGCCCCGACTTCTCGTTGCGATCGGGATTGGGATGCGGTTCGGGCGTCGTCGCATCTTCACCAGAGGCCAGCATGACTGCAATCTGGTCCGCCTTCCAGCGGTCATCCGTCTGGTCGGTAACGGCGTAGCGCGCTTCCGCGACCGGGCGCCAGCGGGGAGCGCTTGTCGATCCCCACATCCACCGTCCGGCGACGAAGGCGAAGTAGACTCTATTGCCATTCACGGGGGCGCTGTAGGCCGGGACGCCGAAGCGGTCTGCAACCACCTCGACCGGACGCAGGTATGTTTGCGTATAGAGACTGGCGACACCGAGCTGCTGGCGTTCGGTCACGCGTTCGCGACGGACGTCGACCCCACTCTCGATGATGCATAGTTCGGCAGCGGCTTTGACGGCCGGGGAGCTGACAGCGCTCGGCATCCCGGGCGACAAGTCCGCCAGGATGCCACGGGTGCTGGAGACAGGCCTCCATTCACTCGTTCGTCCGCCAGCATCGCCTTTTATCAGCCAGCGCCCTCCTCCAAAAATAAACTGTGCCTGGTGCTCGTCATCCCCGACCCGGTAGAACACCCGGCCATCGGACTGACGCTGGATCCGCGCGCCGATGCTCATCAGGTAACTGATGCCCACGGTCATTGCGGCTGGACCTTCCATCTGCGCTTCTAGCGGGCGTAGATGCCCCGGCATAGCATCTTCCATAGCCCACAAGGCGTTGGAGATCTCGTTGGCCCGCCGATAGTTGACGGGAAGGGTGTCATCGTAGAGCGCCGTACCCACGCGTCGCCAGCGGGGCCAGCCGGTGGCCGACCACATCCACTGTCCGCTGACGAAGCCGAAATAGACGAACACTCCCTCGGCGACTGTCACGCGGTAGCATGGCAAACCGCTCTGAATAGCGCGCTCTACGGGCAGGAAGGAATTGACGATGATCTGCTGGCCGGCAGCTTGCATCACCGGACTCGATGGCCGCGAGCGGATGTCCGGCTCGCTCTCGACGAAGAAATCGCGGTTGCTGACAACGTCGTGGGCAGTAAAGGGATCGCCCCAGAACTCTATGCGTCGCAGTCCGCCCGCGTTGGCAGGCACGCCGATCGCCCGAGCCTGGTCGTATTCCGAAATGAGCATCCCCCGGCCCAGATACTGCCGACCCAGGATCGATACGCGTTCGCGCGCCCGGAATTCCTCCTCCGGCGAAACAACGAGGGGTGGATCGGCCTGTTGCTCGGGGGGAAGTTCTCCCCAGCCGCGCGCCCGCGGCGGCGGACGACCTTCGATTCGCCGCAATCGCTCGTTCCACTGGACATACACGCTCAGCATCACGAGACGCATCGTGTTGCCCGCCCAGATGTCGCGGTTGCCGATGATTTGGTCATGAGTGGTGTTCGATTGTGGACAAATTTCTTCCATCAGCATCCGGCGGAACGGCTCGGCACTGATCTGCTCGATGAACGTCTTGCCATCGGGCGTCGTAAGCAGGTCCAGGGGGACGGGACACGTCTGGCGGATGCGTTCCATGGCCGCGCTCACGGCGATGATCGATCGCGCGCTGGTGACGGTGCGGTTGCTCTCGCGCACGGCTGGCATATTCAGGCCGACCATCCTTGCGCGGTCTTCATGCCACCAGTGGCCGATCTTATCGTTGAGATCGCCGTAAGTGTATCCCGTGATCTGCTCCAGCGAGAGGAATTGCAAGACGCGCGGATCCAGATCGTCCGTCAGGAATTTGCGGATGCGCTCTTCTCGTTTCCGCGCGTTGATGCTGTCCCAGCCAAAGCGCGCGGCGACGATGACCGCAAAGACGGTGAAAGCGACCCAGCCGGCGGGATTACTGGCGAAGAAGAACAGCAGGACAGTGACGGCTACGCCGGTGCCGATAGCTACCCCCGTGTCGACCATCGCGTGCGCGAGGATCTCGTCCGACATCGTCAACACCGGGCCCGCGTCGACTTCAAAGCCGGTTTCCGCGTGCTTGAACTTGTTGCCGTCGCGCGTGTAGCCGTGGTCGGCGGAGAACATGGACTCGATGTCTTCGTTGAGCTGCTTGCGAACGGCCTGCAAACGCTGATACTCGACGATATTGGCGTAGATGATGACTCCCTCGATGACGGGCGCGATGGCCATCAATGCATTGCCCGCGCCGCGCGCCAGCCAGCGGACCGTGGAAGCTTTGGGCGCGGCGCCCGCGAGACCCCGCGTCGCCTCCAGGAGCATGCCCGGGCGTGCGGCGGTGCTGGCGGCAGCCAAACGAGTGGCAAGCGCCTGCAGCTGCGCCGTTTCCATGGCCAGCATGCCGCGCAATGTCGTCAAAATCTCGGCTTCGCTGGTGAGGCCGGCAAGCGCGGTGCGGATGCCGGGGGATCGGAGAAGTTCGATCGCGCAGAGCAGCTCGTCGCCGGCGAGCGCGTTGAGCGTGGCCGTGAGGTGCGGCGACATGCGCACGGCGCGGAGAATCGCAAGGCGCTCCTCGATGGAGAGAAGGGTGAGGGCATTCTGCGCCGCGGCGGACAGGCGGGCCGTGGTGTTCACGACGGCAGCCGATTCCAAGACGCGCGCAGCGCGCAGCGCCGCAAGTCCCTCGGAGGCCAGACCGCCGGTGCCGCTGATGAGTGGACGAGCGCCTTCCAGTGCCCCACCGAGACCGCAGATGCCGCGGCGGACGAGTTCGCGCGCGATGTCCTCGGAAACGCCCGCGCGGACAAGCGCGTCGATCTTCTCATGCAGGATGCCGATGAGCTGCGAGCGCGCAGCGGCGATTGCGGCCTGATCGCCGGACGCGAGAGCGGCATCCAGAGCAGCATACTGGCGCAGCAGATCTTCATGGCGCAGCAAGTGCACCCGTTCGACGATGTCGGTGAACTGCTTGAGGCTGGTGAAACCGAGACGCTGGAGGATCGGTCCGGCGCCTCCACGAGCATTGAGCAGTTGTGTCGCCACGGCGGCGCGCTGTACCGGGTTAAACATCAGGGCAGCACGCGCGACAGGCACCTCGAGACCGATCGCCTGCGACAGCGACAGACGAACTGTGGCGGCATGCTGCAAAAACCGGGCCTGGGACGCGGCAGGCAGCAATACTGCTTCGGATTCGAAAATGCCGAGCAGCGCGAAGCGGCGCGCGGAGAGGCCCGTCGCGGTGAGGCCACCGGGATCTGCGGCCAGCGCGACGGAGAGCGACTGAAGCATCGCGCCGCGGGCGGCGGCGATCTCCGCCTGAGCGCCCGCCTGGGCGGCAGTGAGCAGATTCCGCATCTCGTAACTGAGCTCCGCGAGACAGGAAGCCTGGCCGCGGAAGAATGCGACGGCTTCGCCGGTGACTGTTGCACGGGCGATCGCATCGGCCGTGGCGGTGATGAGACGGGCGCGTCCGGCGGCAATCGCTTCGTGCAGAGCGATGCGCGCGACGCCGTTCACTTTGTCGACTTCCCACAGCAGGAGACGGAAATCCTGGAAGCGCTGCAAATGGGTCGCGAGTACATCGGACCCTCCGCCCAGAGACGCAGCCGCCTGCTGGACCAGCCGCAAACGGGTTGCAGCGATGTCGGCGAGCAGAGTGGCGCGACCGGCAGTGCCGACGGCGAGGGCTTCGGCCTCGGCTTCCAGTGCACCGAGCGTCTTGAGAGCGGTGACATAACTGCCGACCGGAGCCGTGCGTGCGACGGTGACCGCGGCAAACGCCTTCTGAATCAATTCGATGTTCGCAGCTTCAGCGGCACCGACGCGGGCGGGATCCCAGAAGACCGAGCGGGCAGCTGAACGCCAGTCGCCGCGGTTCCACATCAGATCACGGAAGACCGCGGTTCCCACGCGATCCGCAACGCTGAGGGGCGCGTTGCCGATGCGGTAGATGCCCCGCCCGATCGTAGTCCAGAAACCGCCGGCCATGGGGATGCGGCCCCAGCGCAGCGTGGTGTTGAGACCCCAGACCCGCGCCATGCCACCCCGTCCGCCCACCCACCACAGGAACGCCACTCCACCGAGTGTGGCGAGAGTGGGCATCAGCATGCTGCCCGTGTCGTTTGCCGCCCGGGCGATGTCGAAGTGCAGATCGATGACTTGGTTGAGCTCGGTGAGATACGCGCTGTGATCATCCATGTAGAGACCCCAGTCGCGCTCGATCTGAGCAAAAATGCGCATATACGCCGCCATGCAGAGACGGTTCCTGGCGTCGCCCGCCGGCAGGGCGCGCAGGCGGCGGACTGTCTCCTCAGTCACGCGACCGTTCGCGCCGGGCGGCACAAGGTGCGGCTGCAGATCGGCGAGTGCTGCGGGCTCCACCCCCACGAGGGTGTCGGGATTGGCAAACGCACGCAAACTGGTGAGCGCCGTAAATGCGCCACGCACGTTGTCGCGATGCCTCTCGAATAGCGGCACGTACTTCCGGCGCACATCGACTGTGCTCTTGAGGCGATCGCGGATGCGGGCTTTGTCGGCATCGGTGAGAGTGACGCCGTTGCGCGTGCGGTTCTCTTCTTC
Source organism: uncultured Candidatus Peribacteria bacterium (assembly GCA_964460365.1). Lineage (GTDB taxonomy): Bacteria > Patescibacteriota > Gracilibacteria > Peribacterales > Peribacteraceae > DAISLF01. Next base: position 56,962 of record CAYWPL010000002.1, read on the forward strand.
GCTAAGAAGAGGGTCGTAGTTCGCGGGATAGCCCATTGATATCCGGACCTCGCGCATGATCACCGAACGCTCGCTTGCTGCGCTGTTGAGACCCAGTGCGCGGCCGACATAGGGAATATCTCCGATGAGTGAAACGCCGGGGATGCTGCGCACAAGACTGCGGCCGGCCAGCCGGAACGCCACCAGACCTTCCAGGGTGCGCCACGCGGCCTGCCTGCCACTACCATTGAAAAGATCTTCAAAACCCTCGGGGATGGTGCGGTTCAATACGTCTTCATCGATAATCATCGAGTTCATCTGGTTGAGAAGACCTTCCATCTGGGTCTTCAATTCGCGCTCCAGGTATTTGGCTATCTCCTGATTGGACGCAGAGCCTCCCGGTTCCCCGCGAACGCCCTCGCGCTTGAAGAGATCGTTGGCGTGACGCAGACTGAGGAGCTGCGTGTTGCTCAGACGGTTGCGACCGAGGCGATTCATGAAAGCGACGGTGTGAGCGATGATGCGCGTGCGTTCCTCCGAAAGCCTGGCAAGCGACGCGCGCGTCGCATCGCGATTCTTCGGCGTCGCATCGGCGGCAAGCTTGCGGCAGCGCTCGACGTTGTTTTGCAGGGCGCGCTCGAGGAGATCCATGGTGAGTTCCTCCGACGGCAGCGCCGCGATCTCACGGGCCGGCAGGCCACCCAAGGCGCGGATACCCTGTGTCACCAGGTTCTCCGGCGGCTGTACAAAGCCGGGTACGCCCGCTTCGCCGCTCATGAGCCAGCTGATTTCGAGGTCGAGGAGGAAGTCCGTGTTCCGCAGCGCGGTGAAGTGGTCGGGGTCTGTATCGGCATCGATGAATGCTGCGACGGGGATCTCGATACTGTTTCCGGCCGGACGCGTGCCCGCCGGACGCGGCGCCGTGCGATGCGAGGGGGTGCGGATGCGCAGGGCTCCTCCGGGCGTGTGTGCGGTGTCCTTGTTGAAACGCTCTTTGATTTTCTCTTTCAGTTTGCCGATGACGGCATTGAGGTTCCGCACGATCGTGCCCAGACCGTGCTCTACCTGCATTTCATTGCGCAATGTGATGAGCTGGCCGTAACGGCCGAGCAGCGTGCGCAGTCCCACCACGGTCGACAGATCGTTGATGTGCGCGATCGCGTTGCGCTCCTTGAGGGGATCCGCGGGAATGCCCAGTTCTTTTTGCAGGTCGAGGTACGTCTGCATCTCCCGCAGATGATGGACCACGGCGTTCGGGATATATTCGTAGAACGACTGCATCACGCCGTCCTCATTCATCTTCGCCTGCGCTTCGGCGTCGCGGGGATTCCACCATAGTCGCAGGCGATTGAGCTGATGACGCGTGGAATACGCCACCATCAGTTCCTGGTACCGCGGGTCATCCGGCCGGTCGAAGAGCGCAGTGATGTGCGCCGTCAGCGTTTCGGACGTCAGGGTCTTGAGGGGTTGGATCTTGCCGTTTTTGCTCTCCACCTCCGTGGCGAGATCGCGTGTAGCAGCCTCGAGTGAACCAAGAGGATTCATGGGTGTTTACTGTGCGTTACCGCGGAGAGCGGCAATCTCTCCAGGATATCTGTATTTGACGAATGACGCAATTTATACATTCGTCAAATTATGGTGTAATAGCGTCGGTTCTGTTCGTCAATTCTCGTGTCAAAATATGGTGCATTCACCTGCAAAAAGAGCGTCCGGACCGATCCGGGCGCTCTTGAATGGCAGAAGACCGGTCAGGCGCCGATCACGGGCGACGCCTCGCCTCCCGGAGCCGCGCCGATGCGGCCGGTGAGGAAGCGGGCGGAGCGGATGGTGTCGATGATGCGATTCATGGGAACCGAAGCGAGACCGCTTTCAACGGCCGCCCAGCCCTTGGCGAAGAGCGGTGCGCCGAAGTACGCGGCAGCCAACACTCCGCCGATGGTCAGCAGCGGATGGCGGATCGGGAACATCAGCGTGGACTTGAGGAAGCTTTCCTTTTTGACGGACGTGCGATCGATCTGGTCGAGCCGGTCCTGCATTTCGTCATAGACACGCTGCTGCGACTCGGGGTCCGCTTCGGATCCGTAGCGCGACATCTCTCTGTTCAGCGTCGCGCGATCGCTGCTGGCGAGGCGCATGGCCTCGTCGGGATCGATCTGGGTGCCGCTTTCCTCGAGGGTGGTGCGGATGCGTTCCGCGCGGGCCTGGATTGCTTCGGGGTTGGAACCGACTGCCATGGGAAGGGTTGGAAGAAATCAGTTTGCGGTGACCATGTTGGCTTCGAGGAGCTTGTGCCGGAGCTCCGAGAGGAGCGCGGCACCTTCCAGATCCTGATCATTGGCAACGACGGGCAAAACGCCCGTGAGCGCGTCGCGGAAGAAGCCGGCTCCGAGCGTGAAGAACATCGACATCATCATCTCGTGCGGAATCTTGGCGCCGATATCCGTGACATCCTGCAGCGTGACATTGCCCTTGGTGGCCTGCAGTTTCTTCAGGAGATCCTGGAAGCGCGGATCGTTGACGCGGAACAGGTCGGAACGCGTCCGAAGCTCGGCCTCGTCCTCATAGCAATCAAGTGTTTCCTCGACCATTTTCCACCCCTCGCGCAACGCGGCGGGGAGGCCGAGAAAAACCTTCTGTTCATCCGCTGTGAGGTAGAGGGTGCGTGTCATAGGTTTGCTTTTCATGAGAGAAAGAAAGAATAGTTCTCCGTAGTGTAGCAGAAACGCGGTGTTGTCGCAATCGCGCTCATCAAAAGCCGATTCCATCAAATCTCCCGCGCTTTCCCCGTGCACGTCCAACCCTCGAAGGGCGTCCATCCGCAGAGCGCGTGCAGCGAGGCACCCTCGATTGTCCATGGGCGATGCGTGTCCGCAAGCGTGAGATCGGCCGGTGCGCCCTCCGTGATTCCGCGCTTTCCCAAGCCGAAAATCTCATTGGGCCGCGTGAAGCACAAACGCAGGATATCGGCCGGAACAAGGCGCGCGGCCAGCGGCCGGGAGGATGCGGGATGCGGCCATCCGCCGTCGGCGACGGTCAGCAGTAGCGGCAGCATCGTTTCGGTTCCGGGCACTCCGCTCGGAGCCTGCAAAGGCTGCGGCGACTGTTTTTCGCCGAGCGTGTGGGGCGCGTGATCGGTGGAAACGCAATCGACGGTGCCGTCCGCGATCCCCTCCCAGAGCGCGTCGCGGTGCTCGGCCGGGCGCAGCGGCGGATTCATTTTCCCGAGTGTGCCGAGCGTGTCGTAATCGTCAGTCGTGAGGAACAGGTGATGCGGCGCAACCTCGCACGTGATGCGCAGGCCTTCTTTTTTTGCAGCACGGACGGCATCCAGACCGCCGCACGTGGAGAGATGCGCGACGTGGAGGTGCGCCTTGTGTCGGCGCGCGAGCCCGATGGCATGCACTACGGATTTTTCCTCGGATTCCGGCGGGCGCATAAGCGAGTGCGCGGCCACGTCGCTGCGGGTATTGGCGGCGCGCGCGCTGTCGTTCATCTCCGAGTCCTCGCAGTGCGCGACAACGGGGATATTCATCTCGGCGCACGCGGCGAACACGTCGTCCGCGAGAGTCGCATCGATCTTCTGGTCGCCGGTCGAGTGATCGAGGTAGAGCTTCACGCCGCAGCAGCGTTTGCGCAGGCGCTTGAGTTCGGCGGCTTCACCCGTCCATACCTCGCGCAGCGCAGCCAGATGCGGTTCTTCCGTAACCCCGAAGAAAAAGCGCAGATCGATCACGGTGATCTCGTCCGCGCGGCGCACTTTGTCGGCAAGCGCGGCGACGGTCACGGTCGGCGGCACGGTGTTGGGCATTTCGCACACGGTTGTCACGCCGCCCGCGCGGGCCGAGCGCGACTCGGACGCCATGGTCGCTTTCTGGGTGAGTCCCGGCTCGCGGAAATGCACATGACAGTCGATGAGCCCGGGGAAGAGCAGCGCATTGGCGGCATCGACGGTGAGATCGGCGGAGGGCGCGGGCGCGTCCGGCGCGAGGATCGACGCAATGACGTCGTCGCGCACGAGAATGTTCGCGGGACGCAGGCCGTCCGGGGTGACGAGGGAGCCGTTCTGGATGAAGGTGGAGGCCATGTCTGCATCTAAGGATACGCCAAACCCTCTCCGGAGGAACGCGGCTGTCCGCCGTCACTTCCCCAGGAGCATCGCGAGAAGCGCCATGCGAACGGGCACGCCGTTACGCGCCTGGCGGAAGTACGCGGCATTCGGAAGTGCGTCGACGTCGGTGGCGATCTCGCCCACGCGCGGCAGCGGGTGCATGACAATCGCGCGCTTGCCCTTCACCTGGTCCGCGGTGAGCACGTATTTCAGCTTCAGACGCTCGTATTCGGAGCGGTCCGTGAAGCGTTCCTGCTGGACGCGCGTCATGTAGATCACGTCCGCGTCGAGGCCCGCGGTGATGTCACTCTCCTGCACGTACTGGATCTTTTTTTCGTCAAAGAAGTGCGTCACTTTCTCCGGCATGGTCAGTTCCTGCGGAGCAATGAGTGTGAAGCGGACGTCTGTGTAGAGCCCGAGGAGGAAGCTGAGCGAGTGCACCGTGCGGCCGTAACGCAGGTCGCCGACCATCGCGATGTGCAGGCCGTCGAGCTTCTTGCATTCTTTGCCGATGGTGTAGAGATCGAGGAGCGCCTGCGTCGGGTGCTGGCCCGGCCCGTCGCCCGCATTGATGAACGGCACCGGGGCCACCGCCGCCGCGCGGTCGGCGCTGCCCTGTTCCGGGTGGCGCATCGCGATGATATCCGCGTATCCGCCGACCATCATCATCGTGTCTTCGATCGTCTCGCCCTTGAACATCGAACTGAACTGGAACCCGTCGGCGGTGATCACCTGTCCGCCAAGGCGGATCATGGCGGCCTCGAAACTCAGGCGCGTGCGGGTGCTCGGCTCGTAGAAGAGCGCGGCGAGGATCTTGCCGCGCAGCAGATCGGTCCCGCCCGCGTCGCGGACCTTTTCCATCTCCGCGGCCCGTGCCAAAATGGCATCGGTATCGGCTCGGGAGAGCTGCTTGGTCGACGTCAGGTGTCGGAAGCTGAGCGGCATTCTGTGGGATGATGGTACAATCGTCGACCAGGTCCGTCCAGATCAACCGGGACGGATCGTTTTATCCCCCTTTCCCGGCTCTAGCGATGATGCCCAACGCGCCCGACAGGACTCCGTTCGAACCGCGCGAGATGGATGCGAACGCGCTCGTGGAGATGTTTCAGGAGCGCTTTCCGGACGAAGGCTGGCGGCGTGTGCCGGGGGGTGAGGGTGTGCTGACACGGACTCCCGCCAGCGATTGGGAAAGAAATCCGCTCATGCGGTTCGAGATTCTCGCGGTCAACACCGCGGGCACGCATGTGCTGGCATGGGAGTGGCGGGGACCGAAGGAGTGCAGCGCGTGGAAGGTGGCGCGGGTGACGGAAGAGTCGCTCGCCATCAACTTTATGTCGGGCACGGCGATCACGATATACACGGTGATCGCGGGCGTCGTTGTCTCGCTCGGTGCACTCCTCTGCATAAACCGCGACAAGCCGCCAGGCGCCCAACCGACGAAACCGGCGATCCACCGAGCTGACCCGCCCCGCAACCCGGACAGCCAGCGGAAATGGTGATGGCTGCATGGGGCTGCGACGACTGGTGAGTGATGTGCAGTAAAGTTGACAAAACTGCCGAAAATTCAATACGACGCGGCACCTCTGCCCGAGCTTCGGGTGGACACGGGTGCGAGTAAGGCTCGTTCCTTGAAGGAGTCCGGCTCGATGTGCTTCTTCCTGCCTGCGCCGCTCGCCCCCCCTCTCTCTCTCGTCGCCACGGCCCGCGCCACGCCGGACAACGTGGACTGAATCAGAGCGGACCTTTGGTCCGGGGAGCACTTCCTCATTCCGGGCCTTGGCATGCCTGATACGCGCCTGATCCGCTCCGCTACAATCCATCCATGTCCACAAAGGCGGTTGCCCAATCCACGCTCTGGCAGGTCGCGAGTCAGGTCACGATGGCCATGCTTTCGATCATCACGATCAAACTGGTCGTGACGGGTCTCGGCAAAGAACTGTTCGGGCAGTACAACACGGCATACGGCTACCTGCAGATCTTCGGCATCCTGGCGGATTTCGGGCTCTACGCAGTCTCGGTACGGGAAGTCGGGCGCATGGCGACCAAGCCCGAGCGCGAAAAAGTGCTCGGCGTACTGACGATCATCCGCTGCATCATCACGGCGCTCTCGCTCGGCGCGGCGATCCTCATTGCGTGGGGTCTGCCGCAGTGGCACGGCACGCCGCTTCCGACGGGCATCGCCATCGCCGCGTTCGTGCCGGGCTTCACGTTGCTCGCGGGCGTGCTGCGCACCGTGTTCCAAGTGGAATACAAGATGCACTACGTCTTCATCGCGGAAGTCACGCAGCGTGTGGTGACTGTAGGTCTCACGGCGGCATTGGTACTGATGGGCGTGCGTGATTCGGTCGACCCGCGGATGTACTACATCTTCCTCGGGATCGGAGGAGTAGGAGCATTCGTACTTTTCGTACTCTCCGTCATATTCGCGTCCCGGCTGATGGACATTCGCCCCCGGTGGGATGGCGTACTCTTCCGCCGCATTCTCCTGCACGCCGCGCCCTACGGCGTCGCGTTCCTGTGCACCGCGCTCTACCGGCAATTTGACGTGACGCTCATCAGTCTCCTGCGTCCGCACGATTTCCGCATCCAGAACGCGGATTACGGAGCCGTCCAGCGCATGATGGACATGGCGTATCTCTTCCCGACGTTCCTGCTCAACTCCACATTGCCGATCCTCAGCGCGCGTGACGCGAAGGGCGAAGACACGCGCGACTTCCTTGGCAAAGTCCTGCTTGCCGTGCTGCTGCTCGGCTCCACCGCGTTCCTGTTCTCGGTGTTTTGGGCGCGGCCACTGATGGAACTCCTGACGAATGACCAGTATTTGAGCACCGCGACCACACCCGGCGCCGACACGGCGCTCGGTATTCTCGCCGGCTCGATGTTCTTCAACGGCCTGCTCGTCTTCAGCTTCTATGTGTTGCTCACGCGCCACCGCTGGAAGCCGCTCGTGGCGACACTGCTGGTGGGGGTCGTCGTGTCGTTGGTTTCGAACCTGTTGCTCATCCCGCAGTTGGGCTTCGTCGGCGCAAGCTACACGTCAGTGATCACGCACGCGCTACTTGTACTCCTCCTTCTGCCCCAGAGCCTGCGCGTGCTCCCCATCCGTATCCCCTGGACGCTGTGGCGACAGTGGATCGGCTATACTGCGCTGCTGGCGGGATTCCTGTTCGTCTCCGGGCCGTTCCTCACCGGACCGCTCGCCACAATGCTGTTTTTGGCCGCGGGCAGCGTCTGGATGGCCACGGTCGCCGGCGGGCTCGGCATCCACCGTACACTGCGGTTCTAGCCCCCCCGGCTTGGCTCGGTAGCCCGTTTCTGCTATACTGGTACGAAAAATTCGCACCCGCACCCATGCGTCCGTTCCCCCGTCTGCTGCTCGTCCTCGCCGGCCTCTGCCTGCCGCTCACCGCGCTTGCCGCCGCGCCCGATGCTGTGACCAACCTCAAAGCCGAGCAGAAAAATGATGTGATCCACATCACGTGGGACGCCCCGGAGAATGCGGAGGACATTGCGTTCTACCGCGTGTATTTCAGCCGCGAGTCGATCCTGGATAACAACGGCGCCTATGACGACTTCGCCGCCACCAGCGACAAGGCGACGGAATTTGACCTGACGGACTTCCCGACCGGCGAGGCGCTCTACATCGCGATTCTGGCCGTCAACAGCGCGGGCGAAGAAATGGACACGTTCACCGACGAAGTGCGCGCGGGTCTGTCTGGCGCCGCTCCGGCGCCTGCCTCATCCGCTCCGTCCATCCCCGCCCAGCCGACGCAGCGCCTCCAGCAGCTCGTCGAGGTGCAGCGCGTCTCCGCCACGGAACTGGTCCTCACCTTCTCCGCTCCGGTGGAGCTGGACCGCGCGCAGGCAGCCAACGCGCTGCGCGTCATCGATGATGCCGACAAACCGCTCGCACTCGCGCGCCTCGCGATCGACGGCGCGACAGTCACCGTCACCACGGCTCCTCAGGCGCCCGGCACCGCGTACACGGTCCGCGTCGACCCCGTCGTCACGGGCAAGGCCACGGACGGCACGGTGCTGACGCTGGATGCCGACCACTCCACGCTGACCTTCACGACCGGCGGCGACGCCGTCGAACAGCCGACGGAACCCGGACAGGAGCCCGCCGGTACACCGCCTCCCGATGTCGATAACTTCGAGGTGCGCGGCGAAGAGCAGCGGAGCGGCCGCTATCTCATCATGGCCGTCTGGGATCAGCCCGACGCCGATACCGTCGCCTCATACCAGGTGCAGCAATCGCTCGACGGGGGCCGCACCTACGGCGCCGTCCAGACGCTCGACGCCTCGGCGCGCGTCATCCGCCTCCGCGATGTCCGCCCCGGCGCCTTCGCCCTGCGCATCCGCGCGGTCGGCCACAACGGAGCCGTTTCTCCCGGCGCGGTCGCCGCGGGACAGCTGACAATCACGACGCATTCCGCCGGCATCACGAAAGCATCTGTCACCGGTTCCGCGAAGCCGCAGAACGGCCTGACGAACTCCGGCCCCGAACTGGTCGCCCTCCTTCTTGTCAGCGGCGGCGGCGCCGGCTGGTACTGGTCGCGCAGGAAAAAGACTCCGGCTGCGGAGCCCGCTCTCGCCTGATTCCGCGGACGAAGTTCTGCGCACATCCCTCTTTTGTGATGCCTGCGTCTCCGCGAGGATGACGGCATGCAGCGGAAACACTTCACCGGCATGACAGTTCTGGCCATCGTTCTGCTGAGCGCCTTCGCATGGCGCGAGCTGGGACTGCGCCCTGATGGAAAATTCCACGCGTACTTTCTGGATGTCGGGCAGGGTGACGCGGCATTGCTTGTCAGCCCGTCGGGGCGACAGATCGTGATCGACGGCGGGCCGGATGACACAGCGCTGCAACGCATCGCGGAGCATATGCCATTTCTCGACCGGACGATCGATCTGCTTGTGCTGACGCATCCGGACTTCGACCACATCGCGGCGTTTCCGGCGCTCCTGCGACGCTACCGCGTAAGTAGGGTGCTGATGACGGGCGTGCGCAAGCCCGGCGCGGCGCGCTATGCCGAGATCCTCGCGCTCATCAAGGCGCAGGACATCCCCGTGATGATCGCGGACCCGGCGAAGGATCTGGATCTGGGCGACGGCCTGATTCTCGATATCGCCTGGCCACCGCCCATCTACGACACCGTCCCGCTCAAGACCGTGAACGACACGGGCGTGGTGCTGCGCGCGCTCTGCGGGACGCACTCGATCCTCTTCACCGCGGACATCGAGAAGAAAGGCGAGGCGGGATTGCTCGCCTCGGGCCAGGACATCCGCGCGGAGGCGATCAAGGTCGGACACCACGGCAGCCGCACGTCCTCCTCGACGGGAATTCTGCTGGCGGTCCGCCCGTCACTCGCGGTGATCTCCGCGGGACGCGACAATTCCTACGGCCATCCCCATCCGGATGTCCTGCAGCGCTACGCGCATTTTGGCATTCCGGTCCGGGTGACGGCCCGCGAAGGGACGATTTCGCTCGCTTTTGACTGCCAAAAGTCCTGAATCGCCGTTCCCCAAGCCGCGCCCGGCCTTTACACTGTAAGGGTGAAGACACTCCTCATCCTCGCCGGACGGTCGAGGCGGTTCTGGCCGCTCCGCCACAAGCCGCTCTTCCCGCTCTGCGGCAAGACGCTCGTCCAGCACCAGGTGGACCGGCTGGCGGCTGGCGGCTGCACGGACCTCGTGCTCGTCGCGAGCCCGGAGAACCGCGATGCCATCGCCGCGCTCTATCCGGATACGCCGCTCGTCATACAGGAAGGAGAGGAGAACGGCATGCACCGCGCGCTCCTCGCCGCGCTGCCCCTCTGCGGACGCGAGCCGGCGCTGGTCGTCTCGGGCAATGACGTCGTCGAACCCGCGGCATACGCCGCACTCAAGAAGGCTGCGGCAAAGAAAGGTGTGGCAGGCGTGCTGCTCGCCAGCAAAGTGACGCGCTATTTCCCGGGCGGGTATCTGACGGTGGATGCCGGACGCATCACCGGCATTGTGGAAAAGCCTGAGCCAGGCAAAGAGCCCAGCGATCTCGTGAATATCGTCGCACACATCCACAACGACGCGTCCGTGCTGCTCGCCGCTCTCAAAAAAACGAAGAGCTCCGCCGACGATGTCTACGAACGCGCGCTTGCAACGCTCCTCAAGACCCACGACTACCGCGCCGTGCCCTATGCGGGTGCCTGGCAGGCAGTGAAATACCCGTGGCACCTGCTCGATCTGGCCGACCTGCTGCTAAAGGACATCCCGAGGAGGTCGATCCACAAAACCGCGTCCATTCACCCGTCCGCGACTGTGGACGGCAACGTGGTGATTGAAGAGAACGTCCGCATCCTGCCGCACGCCACCGTCGTCGGCCCCTGCCACATCGGCGCGGGGACGATCATCGGCAACAATGCGCTGGTGCGCGGCTCCAGCGTCGGGCCCGGCTGCGTCATCGGCTTCGGCAGCGAGGTGAAGGGCAGCGCGCTCGCGGGCCCGGTGTGGACGCACATGACGTACTTGGGCGATTCCGTCGTGGGGGAGAACGTGTCGTTCGGGGGCGGCTGCATGACCGGCAACCTGCGCCTTGATGAAGGGGACATTGCCTCCGTCTGTGACGGCAAGCCCGTCCCGACCGGCCGCACCAAGCTCGGCGCGATGGTGGGGGACGGCTGCCGCTTCGGTATTCAGGTCGGCATCAATCCGGGCGTGAAGGTCGGAGCCGACTCCTTCGTGGGCGGCGGACTGACGCTGGCCGCCGACGTGCCGGATGAGAGCTTCGTCCTCCTGCGCGACGGCAAAATCGAGATGAAGAAGAATAAGACAAGGGCGCCGGACATGTCCTCTCGAAAACAGTATTTTCGGTGAGGTGTGGAGAACTCTCCGCGACCCCGGCGTCCGGACGCCGGGTCACTTTTTTGATTCGCCGAACCGACACGTCCCAACACGTCAAAACTAGGCATTGCGCTCCTGCTGCCTCCTGTTTTGCGCACAAAAGTTATCCACACCCATTGTGGATAAGCCAATTGTGGACGACGGGTATACAAGCCGGGACTTCTCCACAGGGTTTTTCACTTCTTGGCTCTGTGAAAGCAAAAAAATACATCCATGCCCACCCCTCCCACACCCCTGGGTTTCTCCACGAGTTTTCCACATCCCACCCACAGGCGGCGTGTATGACCTTTCTGACGTGATCGGCAGAACCAAGCCCTTCCAGCCTAACTACAGCTTGTCTTTTCCACACATCACGCCGTGAAAATCTGTCTGATGTGAAGGTAGTATGATGACGATGAATTTAGTATAGTTCCTCTCCCCTCTCTTATCTAAGACCACATGAAATTCTCCTGCTCCACCTCCGATCTCCTCCAGGCGCTGTATCTTGTAAGCAGGGCGATTGGCGGACAACAGGCGTTACCGATTTTAGGAAATATTTTAATGGAAGCAGAGGGAAAGCGCTGCACCGTGAGCGCGACGGATTTGGAGTTGAGCATTGTGACAAGCTTTGACGCGAAGATCGAAAACGAAGGAACGCTCACGATTCCCGCGAAGGCAATCTTGAACTTCGCACAGTACAACAGTGATCCTGAGGTGTTGCTGGAGACAAGTGAAGGGACGCAGCTTAAGTGTACGTCGCGGCATGCCAAGGCGATGATCGCGGGCGAGGCATCCAGCGAGTACCCGACCATTACCCGCGTCGACCGGCAGACATCTTTCACTTTAGAAGCCGATCCGCTCCTGCGCGCACTACATCTGGTGACGTTCGCGTCTGCCCGTACCACCCTCAGGCCGGTCCTCTCCGGCGTCTACGTGCGCCGGGAAAAGGGCCACCTCGTCCTGGTTGCCACAGATAGTTACCGCCTCTCTGAGTGTCGTATCGCGGCCCCGGGCGGAGACGAGGATCTGGCCTGTATCATCCCCACCAAGATCTTGGAAGAATTAAAAGTCATCCTCAGTGCCAGGAAGGGCGACGGTAAGAAGGAGAAGACTAAGGAGAAAGACGGCGAGGAGGTGCAGTCCAAGAGAGAAGCTGCCGGCGTCGACGTGACGCTGAGTAAGCAGCAGATTGAGATGCAGGTCGGGTCGACCCGCCTCGTCTCGCGCCTGATCGACGGCAAATTCCCCAACTACGAGCAGATCATCCCGAAGGACGCGTCCACCAAAGTCCTCTTCTCCGTGCGCGAGCTCACAACCGCCGCCAAGCGCATGCACTACTTCGCCAAGGAGATGAATAATAACCTCACATTTCACTGCGCCGGCTCGGAAACGAAGGTTGTCACGCCTCAGACGCAGGCCGGCCGCGACGAGGCCACGATCCAGACGGAGATCACCGGCGGCGAGAACAAGATCGCCCTCAGCTCGTCATACCTCCTCGACTTCCTTGGGCACCTCGACGGCGAGACGCTATTGATGCAGATCAGCGACCCGATGCACCCTGCCATCTTCACCGTCCCGGAGGAGAAGGAGTACCTGCACCTCATCATGCCGCTGCGCATGCAGGAGTGAGGAAACCGTGTTTTTCTCTTCCCTCTTCCCGGGGATTATCGTAGGATAGACACATCACCGCAGCGATTTTCCCACGGAAACACCGCCCGGCGGCCCTTTTGCAATTGGAGGGTCCCCGGGGGCCGCTTGCCTCTCTCAGCTACTCACATGAAACCATCTCTCCTCCTTGGACGAGAGACCCACCGGGAATTATCCGATCTTCTCCGCGCGAAAGGTCGTCTTGTGCTGTCTGGCGCGAGCAATGAAACCGCGAAGGCGATGCTCATCTCACATCTGCTCGGCGGACGCTCGCCACAGGCGCTGTTGGTTACGCAGAATGACGCGAACCTTGAGGCGCTGTGTCACTGGTTGGCGTTTTTTGAACGCGGGACGCAGAGCCTGTCTCCTGTCGAAGATGACGAGTGCCACATCCTGCCCGCACATCTGCAATCGTTCCTACTCTTCATGGGCGGGGTCGGGAGCGAGGAGGGCGACGGTCCGATCTTCACACTCACGCGCGAGACCTGGGACACGGAATTCCCGTCCTACAAAGAACTCAAATCCCGCCTGGTGATGCTGAAAATTGGCGAAACCATCGAATTCACGCCGTTCTTCGAGTCGCTCATTGAGCGCGGGTATTCCCACGGCGAAGACCTGTATCTGCACCCGGGAGAGTACCGCCGCATCGGCGACGTGCTGGATATTTTTCCGATCCAGTCGAGCCACCCGTACCGCGTGCACTTCGAGTTCGAGAAAGTCGAAAAGATCCTGGCGGTCGACCGCGACGACCTGTCGCAGACATCCGACGCAGGCAAGATCCTCGTGATTTTCCCGGCCATCTACGAAAACCGCGCGCTGCTTGCCGATCAGTTGCCGTCGTCCGCACTGTTGATTCTGGATGATCAGGATGATCTGTCTCCGCCCAAGGGCGTGTCGTCACTCGTCTTCACGTCGTTCCCGGAATCGCAGGAGAACCACGCGCACGTGCGCTATCTCTCGGTTCTCAAGTTCTACACCCTCACCGATTTTTTGAATGACGTCCGCGACAAACTCCAGCAGGACTGGACGCTGATCGTCGTCACTAAGCGCCAGAGAGAGCTGGAAGAAATATTCACCGAAGAGCGCGTCGCCCACACGGTCCGGTCTGAAAGCCGCCCGGGCGCCGTCACATTGATCGACGCCGCGGATCTCGCGCTGCTGCCACACTCGCTCCAGAATCCCGATCTTCATTGCGCGCTCCTCACGGACCGCGAGATCTTCTCGCTCAAGAAAGCCGGCAAGCAGCGCAGCGTCGCCAAGCTCGCGCTGGATTTCGTCACGTCGCTGCAGCCGGGGGATTACGTCGTGCACATGGAGCACGGCATCGGGCACTTCGAGGGAATGACGCAGAAGGAGGTGGACGATGTCGCCCGCGAATATCTGGAGCTCACCTACGCCGGCGGCGACAAGCTGTTCGTCCCGGTCGATCAGGCCGACAAGCTCTCAAAATTCGTGCATGAAGAGGGCGATGAGCCGGTTTTGACGCGTCTGGGCACGGTCGAGTGGAAGCGCGTCACCGAGCGCATGCGCAAGGAAACGAAGGAGATCGCAAAGGAACTGCTGAACCTCTACGCCAAGCGCGCGAAGAGCAAAGGCTTCTCGTTCGATGAAGACAATCAGCGCCAGCGCAAATTCGAAGAAGCGTTCCCCTATCAGGAGACGCCGGGACAGATGAAGGCGATCCAGGACATCAAGGCCGACATGGAAGGCGAGCATCCGATGGACCGCCTCGTCTGCGGAGACGTCGGATTCGGCAAGACCGAAGTGGCGATGCGCGCCGCGTTCAAGGCGGCTGAGGGCGGCAAGCAGGTTGCGGTCATTGCGCCCATCACGATTCTTGCCGACCAGCACTATCGCAACTTCCTGGAGCGCATGAGCCCGTTCAACATCCGAATCGAAATGCTCAGCCGCTTCCGTTCCCAGGCCGAGCAGAAAAAGACGCTGGAAGGGCTGCGTAAGGGCGACGTGCAGATCGTCATCGGCACGCACAGACTCCTGCAGGACGACGTACACTTTTTGAATCTGGGACTGGTGATTATCGACGAAGAGCAGCGCTTCGGCGTGAAGCAGAAGGAGAAGTTCAAGGAGATGCGCGCCTCGGTCGACATCCTCACCCTCACGGCGACGCCGATCCCGCGCACACTGAACCTCGGTCTCCACAAGCTGCGAGATATCACGACGATCACAACGCCACCCCCCGGTCGTCTCCCCATCATCACCGAGGTGCGCAAATATTCCGACGAACTCACGCGCCAGGCGATTCTCGCCGAAGTGAAGCGCGATGGACAGTGTTTCGTCCTCCATAACCGCGTGGAGACGATCGACGCCTTTGCTCAGAAGCTGCGCAACCTCGTGCCCGAGGCGACATTCGTCGTCGGTCATGGCCAGCTCAAGCCCGAGGATCTCGAGGAGCGCATCATCGCGTTCAAAGAAGGAAAGTACTCGGTGCTCGTCAGCTCGACGATCATCGAGAACGGTATCGACCTCCCGCGCGCCAACACGCTCATCGTGAACGAAGCCGAACGCTTCGGCCTCTCGCAGCTCTACCAGCTCCGCGGGCGCGTCGGCCGCAGCAAACGTCAGGCATTCGCCTATTTCCTGTACCATAGCCAAAAACTCAAGGATGACGCCAAGAAGCGCCTGCGCGCGATCGTCGAGGCGTGCGAACTCGGCTCGGGCTTCCAGGTGGCCATGCGCGATCTGGAAATCCGCGGTGCGGGCGAGATCCTCGGGGCCAGCCAGTCCGGCACGATGCAGACGGTTGGCGTCAGCCACTACCTGCGCATGCTCAAGCACGCCGTCGAGGAGCTGAAGCACGGCGGCAAGGAGGAGGCCGACGAGACGGAGGCCGCGGTGGAGATCCAGCTTCCGGTGGAGGCGTTCATCCCGTCGTCGTACGTTCCCGACAGCGAGGAGAAAATCTCGGTGTACCAGAAACTCGCGGGCAGCGAAGACGAGGCGATCCTCAAAGAATTCGAGGGTGACCTGCGCGACGAGTACGGCGAGCCGCCCCGCCAGGTCCAGAATCTCTTCTCCATCCTCCGGTTCCGTCTCGCCTGCCGCCGCGCCGGCGTGCAGCGCGTCAAAATGGAGGAAGCCGCACAGTCGCGTTTCGTGGTGCTCTCTCTTGGCGCGCGCGTCACCGCCAAAGAGATCTTGCAGCTGCTCAGCGAGAGTCCGCAGTGGAAGATCAGCGGATCGAGCCTGCGCATCGACGAACAAACACTGCTGTCCCGTGCCAAGCACGGCGACTGGATCGCGCTGTTAACATCGGATGTTGCTCATCTGGAGCGCAAAAAAGCCAAGCCGGCGCAGGAGGGGAAGCGGGAGGAGGTGGCCGCGGCCTGACCTGAATGGCACGACCGGGTTTTTTCTGCTACAATGATAGGAAACACCCACATCCATGCCCGACCAGACCGCAGCATCCACGGCCGCGCCCCAGCCCCCCAGGATCCCGACCGGGAGGGAGATCTTTGATGCGATCATGCTGCACATCGAGCCGGATCTGACGAGCGAGGGGGCAAGACACGTCAAAGAGAAGTACGCCGCCGAGACGCCGGAGCAGCGCGAAGCCCGCAAGCAGCGCTACGAACTTGCGTTCGAGCGCTACGAACAGGCCTACGAGGGCTACATGTCCACGCTGCACTCCCAGGTGATGCGCTTCCGCCGCGATTCCTTCAGCCAGGTGGAGATGGAGGACCGTGCGCGCGACCAAGGCGTCATCCAGAGTCTCACTCAGTCCATGATCCGCCTCGCATGATCCGCCTCTTCGCCCGCTTCCGGCCCGAGTACGAGCGCCGCCTCATCGCGTCGCTGGCCGGCGTGAACGTGCCCGGCCAGGGCGACAGTTTCGTGGATACCGTGCGCGAAACCGAGGCCGGCAATACGGCCAACGAGACGCCGGAGAAGCAGAGGCAAGACAAAGAGCGCAAGGAGCAGAAGGCCAAAAAGAAAAGTACGGAAGTGGCGCCGACTGGCGATGAAGCTGTCGATGCCATGGGTGAACGCAAGCATGCGGCGATCGAAACTGCCGAGAAGCGCGCCCAGCGCGAGCAGAAGATTCTCAACGAGGTGAACGCCAGGCAGATCGAGCTGCGCGAGAAGGCCGAGGCGGACGCCCGCGCGCGCACCGAGGCCGCCAGGGCCAACAACGAGCGTGGCGATGACGCGGCTGAACTGGCCATGGGTCCGGCCGGACTCTTCACCGAGGGTCACACGGAAACCCAGAACCGCACGGCCGTCGTACCGGATGCCGGCCTCAACATGGCGGCAGCCGACCGTGGCGCCGGAGTGGAGCAGGGCCGCCAGACCGCAGAAAAAACACGCAAGCAGGCGACGCAGAAAGAAAGCGTCGATGGCTCGCAGGACCGCACCGCGGTCTGACCCGTGACGTCTTCCCCAGTTTCCCCTACCCTTTCTTGCCATGGACCTCGACGCCATCCAGCAGAAGCTCTACTCCGACATTCAAGGATACTCCCTATCGTCGGCCGGCCGCGCGCGCCTGCAGCGAGAGTCCGATCCCGCGCTCACCTACGGCGAAGTCACGCCCGAGTCCGTCCAAGCCATGCTTGAGGCCGTCGGTACGCGTCCGGGCGAGGTCTTCTACGATCTCGGATCGGGGACGGGCAAGGCCGTCATCTTCGCCGCGCTCATGAATAATTTCGCTCGCTGCACGGGCATCGAGCTGGTCGAGGACCTCTGGGCGTCCGCCGAGTTGGCCCGCCAGCGCTACGAGTCCGACGTCCGCCCGAATCTTCCCGTCGAGCAGGTGGCCGAAGAGGTGTCGTTCCTCAACGGCGACATGTTCGACTTCGATATTTCCGACGCCGACGTCGTTTTCACGCATTGTACGTGCTTCGACGACGCGATGATGTCGCGCATCTCCAGCAAGCTGGAAACGCTCAAGCCGGGTTCCCGCGTGATCACGGTCACCAAAGGGCTCGTGTCGCCCGCGTTCACATCCATCGGATCGACCTTGTACCGCTTAGGCTGGGGCGAGGCGACCATGTGCTACTTTGTCCGCAGCTGACGCCGGTATCGGCGCCGGGCTGTAGGTGTCCTGGGCTTTCATGCCCAGCGCTTTGCGGACGGCGGTGATGAGGCGGCGGTCCATCCGGAACCAGAAGAACGCCATCAGCGGCATCGTCAGGGCGAAGACGTTGAACCAGAAGTGCAGCGGAATGAGCGGAATGCCGAGCATCTGGTCGGCGATGCCCGCGCACGGTTCGCAGCCCGTTTGCACATGGTGCACGATGCGATACGTGTGCTCCACGGCATGCCATCCCTGCACCAGGTTCATGCCGATCAGGAGGAAGACGCCCATCCTGCCGAGACGGTTGCCGGTCTGCCACCAGCGGCGCAGCAGGATCATCGTGGCGACGAAGAGCATGACAAAATACCCCATGTCGAAGATGAAATGGTTCCACTCGAGGTCCGCGAAGAAAATGATGCCCTTTGCCTGCGGTGGCGTGAGCTGAAGGAACCACCACTGGAAGATCTGCGTCAGATGCTCGAAGTGATGGAAGATCTGATAGATGAGCGCATTGGAGAAGATGGCCACGGCCACGAGGCTGATGCTAGACATGGGCAGCAGTCGTGTCAGGTCCCGGTTGTCGGCGGCCTGGCGGGTCCAGTGGACGATTTTTGCCGTGATGAGCGTATACACGCCAATGAAGAGCCAGTACTTCCACTCGCCAAAGAGGTACATCGGGAAGCGCACGGGCCCGTCGGCGAACGCCACGGACGGCACAAGCAAGGCAATGAGGGCGATCAAACGACGCATAGGCAGGAGGAGAAATCTACGCAAAAAACATATTTTGTCAATGAATTTCTACGTCATACACAACGGACATATATCGTTTTTTCCTCATTCTCGGGCCAAAATACTGACCATTGACGATTTGCCTTTTTAGGCGTGCAAATGAATAGTAGCAATCTACCGGGGAATGCCGTTTCGGCCTATACTGATCTGATATGCACACAAACACCCACGCCCCCCATTCTTTCGTGCGTGAGACGCTCTCCGGAGCGGTCGAACGCCCCGCTGCGGTCACCCTGCCCCCCATCCGGGACCGGGTGCATGCCGCTCTCGAGCGCGCTCTCGTAGCGGTTCGCCGTCCGTCCCCCGTCGCCCCGGCCCTGCCGCAGGCCGCCGGTATCGGGCGCATTGTGGCCGAGATCGTCGAGCATCGCCTCGTCTCCATGGCGGTTTACGCGCCGGAGGGCATGAGCGGAGACGGCAGCATCGTCCAGATGGTCCGTTTTTGCGGAGAGATCGCCGGCCCGGCCATGGTCACCTCGGTGCTGCGCCGCGCGATCGCCGAAATGCGCGCGGAGGACACGACGGTAGAATCCCCGGTGCTCATCTGCACCGCCGACGACACGATCCGCCGCCAGTGCCTGCGCCTTGGCTTTGCCGCGATCGGCATGGAGGAATACTCGCTGATCCGCTTCCGCGGCGGGCAGCAGCCGCTCTCCAGGTGCGACATCGACGCGGCGCGTGCCGCGGGCATGGACGCCTATATCTTTGAATCGCGCGATCTTCCGGAGGAATCCGAGCTATGAGGCCGTCTGCGGCACGCTAGACTGATCGCGCGTGCCGGGGTGGCGAAATGGCAGACGCGCCAGCCTTAGGAGCTGGTGGGAGCAATCCCATGGAGGTTCAAGTCCTCTCCCCGGCACCATCAACAACGTTTTTCTTCTCCAACTGCCCTTTCACCGCAGACACATGCAGGAATGGATTGAGAAAAAGCCCAAAATTTGGTATACTGTCCGGATTTAACACTCACTCTCTCATGCCCCAGGACCCTGTGACCGGTGATCCGCAGGCGATGCCCGTCGATCCGTATGGGGGCGTCGGCATGTCCGGAAGCGGTTTTCCAATGGGTGATCCGTATGCGTCCGGCGGCATGGGTCCCGGCGGCGGACAGCCCAGCATGGGCAGTCCGTATGCCCAGGGCGGCATGAGTCCTTACGCTGATCCCTACGGTCCCTTCGCGGGTTCGCCGATGCCCCAGATGGACCCCGCCATGATGGCCGCCATGTATGGCGCGGGGCAGCCGGGGCCGTATGGTCCACCGCAGGCAACGCCGCTTGATCCGTCGACCGTGTTCGGCGGCAGCCCGGGCGCCGTGACGCCCAATCCCGCCGGTGGCATGGATTTCATGGGCCTGCATATCCCGTCGGGCGACGAGCTCTACAACTCGCTGATGCAGAAGATCGAGCCTGAGCTGACGACCGACCAGCTCCCGCAACTGGAAGCGCGCTACAAGCAGGAGACCGCTGATCAGTCCAAGGAGCGCGCCCGCCGCTACGAAAAGGCGTTCGCCGAATACGACCGCCAGCTGGAGGAATACATGAGCGGACTGCGCACCAAGCTTCACGCGCACCAGCGCATCGCCATGTCCTCCGCGGAACTCGGCGCGCGCGCCGAGGAAGAGGACGCCCTCACTGCCATCGAATCCAGTATCGCCAAAATGCCCGATCCCCATGCCAGTTGACCCGCCCTCCATCGCGCCTGTGTCTCCCGACATCACGCAGTCGTTCTCCGGCCTGCTCCAGAGCGGGCTGCGCGAGAACGATCTCTACAACTCGATCATGCGGGAGATCGAGCCGGACCTGACGACCGATCGGATCCCGCTGCTCAAGGAGAAGTACAAAGACGAGAAGCCGGAAGATCGCAAAGCCCGCGCCGAGCGCTACAACGTCGCATTCGCGGAGTATCAGAAGCGCATGGCCTCCTGGACGCAGGGCATGACCGAGAACATCCAAGCCTTCCAGCGCAAGGCGCTCAGCTCCACCGAGGAGCAGAGCCGCGTGGAAGAGAAGAAAGAAATGGACGATCTTGAATCCGCCATCTCCGCTCTCTGAAGACATGCACACCTCGCCCTGCCGCCGGCTCTCGCTCACGAGTCTCCATGGGACGCGCGAGCGCCGTCTGATCTGGCAGAACGTGCAGCCGCCCGCTCCTCCGCCCATCGACACACGCAACGTCCCGCCGCCCACGGCCGAGCAGCAGGTTCAGGCGAACAGCATTGATATGCAGGCGACGATCCTGTCATTCCTGTATTTCAGCCAGGGCAAAAACGCGGTCCACAACGCGCGCCGCGACGTGCTGGCCGCGCACATGTTTGCCGCGCAGATGAACTTCCGGTCGAACCCCAATATCCCGCAGGCCACGCGCGATCAGTTCGTGAAGAACAGCAACACCGTCCTGACGCAGCTCAACTGGTTCCCGTCCCGCGTCGTGATGGACCCCGTCGGCAGCCCGCCGCGCTTCCAGCCGCCGCTGCCGCCGCGTGCCTCCGCTCCGACGGCTGCGCCCGCGAACGGTCCCGCCAATAGGACGAATACCCCCAACACCCCGAATACTCCGAACACGTCCGGCAATCGCGTTGCTGCGACAGAGGCCGCTCGCCGCAACTTGGAACTGGGCACCTATTATCTTCGTTATCAAGCGGGTGCCACAGAGAACCCGGGCACCGGAAATCCTGAAGTGAACATCGGCACCGCCGCCGCGCCTCTAATGATCGAATACACCTACACGGCCAACGAATGGCATTGGAACAAGCCGGGCGAAGCCGCGCAGCCCCTCTCCGCGGCGCCGACCGGCCTCAATGCCCAGCAGCTCACGAAGTTCAATCAGGTCAAGGGCGCACTGACTGGCACGGACACCGCGCGAGTGCAGGCGGCGGAACGCGGGCGGCAGCTGCACAAGAACGGCCATAGCTATCTTGTCCGGCGGGAAGGAGCGGCCTATGACGATGTTAATGACGACTACACGCTGGCTATCGGCACCGTGGCCAATCCGCAGAATATCGAATACACGTTCAGCGCAAATGAATGGCATTGGAACAAGCCGGGCGAAGCCGCGCAGCCCCTCTCCGCGGCGCCGACCGGCCTCAATGCCCAGCAGCTCACGAAGTTCAACGAGGTGAAAGGCGTTCTTGCGGGGACGGACAGGGCCAGGCTTGAGGCTGTTGAGCGCGGACGCAGACTGTACGACAGCGGTAATCACTACCTGATTCGGCAGGAAGGAGCGGCCTATGACGATGTTAATGACGACTACACGCTGGCTATCGGCACCGTGGCCAATCCGCAGAATATCGAATACACGTTCAGCGCAAATGAATGGCATTGGAACAAGCCGGGCGAAGCCGCGCAGCCCCTCTCCGCGGCGCCGACCGGCCTCAATGCCCAGCAGCTCACGAAGTTCAACGAGGTGAAAGGCGTGCTGACCGGAACAGACCAGCCGCGCGTGAAACAGACGGAAGCAGGAAAAAACCGATTCGAAAACGGCGATCACTACTTCACCCACAACATAGACGCAGTTGCCATTGCAAGGGGCTATTCCTGCGACATGGGGACCGTTGCCTTGCCGCGAGTGATGGAGTTTACATTCACGGCCAACGAGTGGCATTGGAACAAGCCGGGCGAAGCCGCGCAGCCCCTCTCCGCGGCGCCGACCGGCCTCAATGCCCAGCAGCTCACGAAGTTCAATGACGTAAAGTCACATCTGGTTTGAACCGGTTTCCGTTGGTCATCTCTTCGGGGGCTCCGGCGGTTTTTTCGTGAGGATCTCCTGCTTGGTCACGATGAATCCCGCATCGATCGCATCGCGCGTCTGACGCGTCTTCGTCTCGGCGTCCATGCGGCGCTTCACCGCGTCCTGATCCAGCATGTGCTTGTGCATCTGCATCTCGGCCTGCGCTTCGGCGCGTTTGTGGCCCAGATCCTGAATCATCGTCTGGAGCCGGGATTGGGCTTCCGCAGGCGAAATCGTGCCTCTCTGCTTGTCGGCGTCAATCTGCTGGCGGCGGCGCTGTTCTTCGGCATGCAGGGCCTTCTCCTTCTCGCGGAAATTATCCTCCACTTCGCGGCGCTTCATCTGCGTCTCACGCTCGACGTTCTCCTTGGCGCGCGCCTCGTCGCTGACCGCGCGATATTTTTCCTCCTGGGCCTTCCGTTCGGCGCGCTGGAGATCCAATTTGCGCCGCTGGTCGTCTTCGTAGGCTTTCTTCTCCGCCAGCGCCTTGAGTGCCGCATCCTCGTGCAGGGATTCGAAGTATGCTTTCCGCTTACGCTCGTAGGCGCGGTCTTTTTCCTCCTTCTCGGCAAGCAGCCGCGCTTCCTCCGCGCGCCACTTCTTGTCTTTTTCGATCTCCTCCTTGCGTCGCACTTCATCTTTGCGCCACTGCGCCAGGGCCTTCTTCCGGCTCTCCTCAGCCTTTTCTTCTGTTGTCACGTTGGCCGCAGCGCGCTCGACGAACGATGCTTTTTCTTCAGTGTGTCCTTTGCGACGCTTGTCCGCGCGCTCTTCCTCTTTTTGCATATTCTTGAGGCTCTCGTCGCGGAAACGGGCCAGCGCCTGGCGCTTGCGGATGTCCTCCGCGGAGGAGCCTGCCGACGGGTCGGCGGGGGTCGCCATATCGCGTTAGTATAGCATTTTTTAGGCTTCGTGTCGCGCCGTTCTGGGGCCGCGTCCGGGTGCCGGCGATTTGCTGATCGCTGGGGAAAAGCGGTGTTTTCTGCCATACTAAGCCGATCTATGCGCATCAGATTCGTTCACTTTCGGGAGAATGCCGAGGCCAG
Source organism: uncultured Candidatus Peribacteria bacterium (assembly GCA_964460365.1). GTDB lineage: Bacteria > Patescibacteriota > Gracilibacteria > Peribacterales > Peribacteraceae > DAISLF01. The sequence continues at coordinate 80,144 of CAYWPL010000002.1, forward strand.
GATGTTGCGCTTCTCCGGCGAAGTCCCGGCTCCGGTCGTGCCGCCCGCCGCGTCCGCTGACGCGTCAGTCCGGGACGACCTTGATGCCCAACTCCTTGAGTTGTTTGTCGAGCACCACCGATGGCGCGCCCATCATCACGTCCTGCGCTTTGCCGTTCTTGGGGAAGGCGTAGATGTCGCGGATGGACGGGCACTCCCAGAGCACCATCATCAGGCGGTCGACGCCCGGGGCGATGCCGCCGTGGGGCGGGGCACCGTACTGGAACGCCTTGATCATGCCGCCGAACTTCTGGTCGACATCTTCTTTAGTGTAGCCCGCGATTTCGAACGCCTTGTACATGATGTCCGGACGGTGGTTCCGGATCGCGCCCGAGCTGATCTCGAACCCGTTGCACACGAGGTCGTACTGATACGCGAGGATCGTGATCGGGTCTTTCTCCAGCAGCGCCTCCATCCCGCCCTGCGGCATCGAGAACGGGTTGTGCGAGAAGTCCACTTTGCCGTCCTGGTCGTTCCACTCGTACATCGGGAAATCCACGATCCACACCCAGGCTGCCTTTTTGGCGTCCGCAAGCGACTGGCGGCGTGCCACGTCGATGCGCACCTGACCGAGCACTTTGCAGGCGCCCAGCCATTTGTCGGCGGCGAAGAACACGGCGTCGCCGGTTTCGGCACCCGTCGCGTCCGTCATTTTTTTGGCGAGATCCTCCCCGAGGAACTTGATGATCGGCGACTGCAGGACCGTTTGCCCTGAGCCAGCCGAAGGGTCGGGTTTCAGCAGAATGTAGGCGAGGCCCTTGGCGCCGTAGGTCTTGGCGACTTCCGTCAATTCGTCGATCTCGCTGCGGGTGAAGCCCGCTCCTCCCGGGACGCGCAGGCCTTTTACCACGCCACCCTTGGCGACCGCGTCGGCGAACACCGAGAACTTGCTGCCCTTGGCGAGGCTCGTGAGATCCGTCAGCGGCAGCTCATAGCGCAGATCGGGCTTGTCGGAGCCGTAGGTGTCCAGCGCGTCCTTCCACGCCATGCGCGGGAACGGCGTGCGGATCACTTTCTTGTCGCTGAAAGCACCGGTTAGTTCGATCATCAGCGGCTCGACGACGCCGAAGACGTCATCCTGCGTGACGAAGCTCATCTCCAGGTCGAGCTGGTAGAACTCGCCCGGGTGGCGGTCGGCGCGCGGGTCCTCGTCGCGGAAACACGGCGCGATCTGGAAGTAGCGGTCGAGGCCAGCGACCATCAGCAGCTGCTTGAACTGCTGCGGCGCCTGCGGGAGCGCGTAGAACATCCCTTTGTGGAGACGGCTCGGCACCAGGTAATCGCGCGCGCCTTCCGGGGACGAGTTGGCGAGGATCGGCGTCTGCACCTCCGTGAAGTTCTTGCTGTGCATGTAGCGGCGGATGTGCGTCAGCAATTGATCGCGCTTGCGCATCATCTCCTGCAGTTTCGGGCGGCGCAGATCCAGGAAGCGATACTGGAGGCGCAGTTCCTCGTTCACGTCTTTCTCCTGATCGATCTCAAACGGCGGCGTCTTGGATTCGCTCAGCACTTCCACGCCTTTCGCCACTACCTCGATCTCGCCCGTGGGCGAATCAAGCCGCTCGGCTCCGGCGACGCGCTTGCGCACCGTGCCGTCGACCTTGAGCACCCACTCGCTGCGGACGGATTCCGCCTGCGAGAAGAATTCCCCCTCACGCGGATCGAACACCACCTGCGTGATGCCGTAATGATCGCGGAGATCGATGAAGATCAGCCCGCCGTGATCGCGGCGGCGGTGAACCCAGCCGCACAGGGTGGCGGTCTGGCCGACGTGGGACGCGGTGAGCTCGCCGCAGGTGTGGGTGCGAAGCATGACGGGAGTATAGAGGCAACGCCCGGTCAAGAGCTAGGCGGACGGGCCTATTCACTCATTTGAACAGCCGCCCCAACTCTTCCTTAAATTCCTCCACGTCCTTGAATTCGCGGTGGACGGAGGCAAAGCGGATGTAGGCCACCTGATCGATCTTCTTTAGCTCCTTCATCACGTCGGTACCGATGGTCGAGCTGGCGACTTCTTTCTTGTTGGCCGCCCACTTCTCTTCCAGTTTGCCGAGGAGGTTATCGATCTGGTCCTGCGTCACCGGACGCTTGGTGCAGGCGATCCAGATGCCGCGCTCGATCTTGCTGCGCACATACGGCTCGCGGGTGCCGTCGCGCTTCATGACGATCAGCGACGACAACTCCTGGCGTTCGAAGGTCGTGAAGCGGTGACTGCACTTCGGACACTCCCGGCGGCGGCGCACGGCGCGTCCCTCCTCACTGAGGCGCGAGTCGATGACGGACGTATCCTCCGATTTGCAACGAGGGCAGAACATAAGACGCCCTGAGTATAGCGGTTCCATGCTTTACGGGCACCGGCAAGAGGGCGGTCATACAGCCTGCCCCTGCCATCCGTGCGTTCAGCTCTTCTCTTCGGCGAACAGGTCCTTGTAGACCGCCGGGACCTCCTCGCCGCTGTCATCGCGGTCCGGGCCGGTGCTGCCGTCCAGACTCAGGAAGGGAAGCAGGCGGCTCTTGCCCTTTCCGGCTGAGGAAAAAACGCAGGGGGGGGGTCGCTACGTTTCCGGAACGCTCCGGGGTTTTACACAGGAACAGAGCCCGTACGCAGTGCCCGGTCCCCGCCGGGGCCGCTCAGGTCCAGAATTGTTGACGGCGGGGTCGTGGGCAGCGTGCCGCTGTCCAGCACCAGATCGGGCGCGTCGCCGGCGCCGTCATACTGCGCCGCGATTGTCTGCGCGTCATACGGACTCGGTTGTCCGTGGACATTGGCCGAAGTCGTGCTGATGGGACGCCCGGCGAGTTCGGCGAGTTGCCGTGAGACCGGGTGCGGGGACACGCGCACGCCGACAGTCGCGCCTCCCGCAGGAGTCGGAAACAGCGCCACGTCCTTCGCAATTGGTAGGATCAGCGTCAGTGGGCCGGGCAGGAATTTTTGCGCCAGTTCTTCCGCGCGCGCATTCCAGAGAACCCAGGCTTTCGCGGCTTCCACTTGGGGAAAAAGAGCGCTGACCGGCTGCGTGAATGGCCGCTGCTTGATGCGGAATACTCGTTCGACCGCCACAGCATTCGTCATGTCGCACGCGAGGCCGTAACACGTCTCGGTGGCGTGGGCGACGACGCCGCCGTCACGGATAAGCGCGGCAGCCACATGGAGAGTGTCGTCAGTGACGGGGAGGATCTGCATTGCCCGGTCAGCATAGCGTCCGACGATCATGAGCGCCTCTCCGGATGCTGCCCGCCCTGCTGGGCCAGTTGGCGCAGGCGCATGAGTTCGCCGTGGCGCTCGGTGATGCGCGGCGTGAAATGAATCCGCAGCATGGATTCCTGCGCTTCCAGCGTCAGCGTCCCGAACCCGAGCAGGTTCTGGAACAGGCCGCGCTGTGATTTATTCACGTCCTGCAGCACCGAGAGATCGATGCTCTCGTGGTCGTCGATCGTCAGCATGGTTTTCTTGATGCGATGTACGCTCCGGTCGGTCACCACCGTCACGTACAGGAAGTAGCGGTAGAAGCGGATGAGGAAATCAAACTGCACGATCGCGAGAAAAACGAGCAGGAGCAGGAGGATGCCGTGGCGTGCCACGGGCTCGGTGATATCCGCGAAGAAGAACGTCAAAAAGCCCGTGAGCGCGAGGAGCAGCGTAAAGAGGACCGTGCGCGCAAACGGCCAGATCATGCGGATCCAGTGCTGACGGAAGTAGAACTGGAACTGCTCTCCCGGGTGGCGTCCCTGGAAGTCGACGGGGCCGAAGGAGGAGCGTGTTCTTACCATACGTAGAAGAGAGACAGGTGCAGAACCGCGAGCAGGAACGCGGAGTGCAGCACGGCGCAGAAGCGGATGCGGTTGAGCGTGAAGAACCTCAGATGTGACACGTCCGCATCGCGCGGGAAATCGAGCCCGTGCGTGCGGCGCTTGAACATCAGCCACAGTGCGAGCTCCAGGCCGATGACGGCGATCGTTCCCCCGATGGCGATGGTCAGATACATGCTGAGAGGTGAATTCTTCATTCTGCCCGGAGTGCGGATACCGTCAACGATTTGCCTGCCAATCCTAAAAAGTGCTGTCCCAAGCGGCGTATGGCACCTGGACTGTTCGACGTTCGGTGGCCGTGCCTACGTGACCGGCCGCGCCTCGCCGTAGTGGGCGATCGCCTCCTCCACTTTCTTCTCCAGCACCGTCGACATCGTCACCGTGAGTGGCACGGGAATCATCTGCTCGCCGATCTTCAGCTGGATCTTTTCTTTGCCGGGGAATGTCTCGAAGACTTTCTTCAGATCCAGCAGAAGCTGGCGCGGCGCGCGCGGCGGCAGGGCGATGGTGTGGATGGCGATGCGCGAGGACATGGGCTCAGGAGCCGCTTCCGGCGCTTTGGTCTTGGGCGCAGGCAAGCCCTCGATATCGCCCGTCAGGCCGGTTTTGGTCAGCGGATCGGCGATGCTCATGCCCGTCAGAATCCAGCGGCCGAGCGGGCCGTGGAAGTCGTCGACGACCTCTTCTTTCTTGGCGAGCGATACGACCTCGCCCGCGATCACGTTGCCTTCTTCATCCAGCAGTTCCACCGTCTCTTCGCCCTCATCGGCGCGCATGCGGATGCCGAGGCCCTTGGCCGCCTCTTCTTCATCAAAGAATCCGCTCTCCTTCGCTTTCGTGATCATCGTGGAGAGCGACGCGCGCTTCACCGCGTCCGCGCGCATCTGCAACTGGCCCGCGCGCGCGTCGAGCGTGCCGCCGATCACCAGTACCGTATCGGGTATTTCCAGAAGCGGCGCGACATCGCCGAATGTGCGCGGGAAGAACGTCACCTCCATCTTTCCCGTCGGGTCTTCCAGCGTGAGGATGCCCATCGTCTCCCCCTTTTTGGTCGTGATGCGCTTGAGGCCTTCCTCGATGCCCGCGAGCGTGATGCGTTTGCCGACCTCCTTCACGGTCAGGCTGGAGATGAGCTGCGCCTTTTTGCCGATGTACTTGCGGAGACCCGCGAGCGGATGGCTGGAGACGTACATGCCGAGCGTCTCCTTCTCCCACTTCAGTTTTTCCAGATGCGTGGCGACCGGGGCGTCCGCGGGGAAATCGATCGTGCTCTCCTGCACGTCATCGCCGCCGAGCGAGGCGAATAGGTCGCCCTGCGCCGCGCCCACGTCGCCCGCGGCCTTGGAGAAGTCCACGAGCTTGTCGTAGTGGTCGATGATCTTGCGGCGTTCGCCGAGCGAATCCAGCGCGCCGCTCTTGGCCAGCGCTTCGATCAGTTTCTTGTTGAGCAGCTTGCTCGGCATCCGGCGGGCGAAATCCTCCAGCGATGTGAATGTGCCGCCGCCTTCGGCATCGCGGATCGCGATAATCTGCCGCACGGAGCTGTCGCCGAGACCTTTGATGGCCGAGAGTCCGAAGCGGATGGACCCGCGCGGGGCGCCGTCGGCGGTCGGTTTTTTCTCCGTGGACGGGATCGCGGTGAAGTGCCGGAGCGACTGGTTGATGTCCGGGGGGAGCACGGCGATGCCCATCGCGCGGCACTCTTCAATTTCGATCATGATGCGGTCCGTGCGCTGCGCGTCGGAGCTCAGCAGCGCGGCCATGAACTCCGTCGGATAGTGCGCCTTGAGGTACGCCGTCTCGAACGCGATGCGCGCGTACCCGGCCGCGTGCGACTTGTTGAAACCGTAACCGGCGAACGGCGTGATGACGTCGTCGAAAATCTCCTCCGCGAGCTTTTTCTGGTAGCCTTTCTTCTCCGCACCCGCGATGAACTTCTCGCGCTGGGCCATCAGTTCCTTCATGATCTTTTTGCCGATGGCGCGGCGAAGAAGATCGGCTTCACCCAGCGAGAATCCGGCGAACGCCTGCGCGATCAGCAGGATCTGTTCCTGGTACACGCCGATGCCGTAGGTGGCCTCCAGAATCGGGCGCAGCGCCTCGTGTTCGTACTGCACTTTCTCCGTGCCGTTGCGGCGCTTGAGGTAGCTCGGAATCCATTCCATCGGACCGGGGCGGTACAGCGACACCATCGCGGTGATGTCGCCGAACTCGGTCGGCTTGAGCTGCTTTAAGTATCTGCGCATGCCCGGCGATTCCAGCTGGAACACGCCCGTCGTGTCGCCGCGCTGGAGCAGTTTGTACGTTTCCGGGTCGCCGAGCGGCAGATCGTTCATCTCGATCGCGCGGCCGTAGAGGCGCTGGATGATCTCGAGCGTCGTCTGAATCACGGTCAGGTTGGTGAGACCGAGGAAGTCCATCTTGAGCAGGCCGAGCGCCTCGAGCGGTTTGGCGGAGTACTGCGTGATGATGATCTCTTCATTCTTCGGTGCGCGCTGGAGTGCGGTGTACTCCACGGCGGGCGATTCTGAGATGATGACGCCGCATGCGTGGATCGAGACGTGGCGGGCTTTTCCTTCCAGTTTAAGGGCAGTATCGATGATTTTGTGATACGTCTCGTTGCTGTCGTAGACGCCCTTCAGCTCATCCGTCTGGATCGCGTCGGCGAGCTTGGTGCCCGGTCGGTCCGAGATCAGTTTGGCCAGGTTGTTCATCTCCAGGAACGGCACGCCGTATGCACGTCCCACGTCCTTCACCGCGGCGCGCGCGGCAAGTGTTCCGAAGGTACAGATCTGCACGACGTGATCGGCGCCGTATTTCTGGCGCACGTACTCCAGCACCTCGTCGCGGCGCGTGTCCGCGAAGTCCAGATCAATATCGGGCATGGAGATGCGTTCCGGATTGAGGAAGCGCTCGAAGAGCAGTCCGTGCGGGATCGGGTCGATGCCCGTGATGCCGAGGCAGTAACTGACCATCGATCCCACGGCCGAACCGCGGCCCGGGCCGACGGTGATGCCGCGGCGCTTCGCTTCGTTGATCACATCCGCGACGATGAGGAAGTAGCCTGAAAATCCGGCATGTTTGATGATGCCGAGCTCGAATTCCAGACGCTCTTTGTGTCCGGCGGGTGCCTGCGGATAGCGCCAGGCGAAGCCTTTCACGCAGTTTTCCGTCAGCTCCTCTTCCTCTGTCCTGCCTTTGGGGACGGGGTACCGGGGGATCTTGTATTTGCCGAACTGGAAATCGAGCGTGCAGCGGTCCGCGACGACGCGCGTGTTCTCCAGCGCCTCCGGGATGTGCGCGAACGCTTTCTTCATTTCTTCGAACGGCCGCATCGAAAAATCCGAGTCGCGCATCGAGAATCTTCCGGGGTCCGCGATCTGCGCGTTCTTCTGGATACACAGGAGCACGTCGTGGGCTTCGGCATCGTCCGCGCGGCAGTAGTGGCTGTTGCATGTCGCCACCACCGGCACGCCGAGCTCCTTGCCGTAGGCGATCAGCTGCTGGTTCACCTCCGCCTGACCCGCCACGTTCGGCAGATCCATCAATTCAAAGTACAGGTTGTCTTTGCCGAAATAGCCGCGGTACTCCTCTACTAGCTTTTTCAGCCGCTCGGCGTCATCCGCCAGCGCCGCCTGCGGGATCGCGCCGCCGATGGGGCCGCTCAGGGCGATCAGTCCTTTGCCGTATTTCTCAAGCAATTCCTTGTCCACGCGCGGTTTGTAGTACATGCCTTCCAGCGCCGCGTCCGACGCAAGGCGGAGCAGGTTGCCGTAGCCCTCCTGGTTCTCGGCGAAGAGCGCGAGCGGATAGCGCTTGGTGTCGACGCCGCTCTCCTTGTCTTTGCGCGTGCGCGCCGCGACGTAGGTTTCCAGTCCGAGGATCGGCTTGAGGCCGGACTTCTGTGCGGCCTGATAAAACTCGATCAGTCCGTATGTGTATCCCTTGTCCGCGAGGCCGACCGCCGTCTGGCCCAGCTCCTTCGCGCGATCGACGATCTCGTAGGTGCTCGGCAGCCCCTCCAGCAGCGAGTAGGTGGAATGGCAGTGCAGATGGACGAAATCCTGAGCTTTCACGCGCATATGATAGAGGAAAATTGCCCTCGGACGGGAAGGAAAAAACTACATCCACCAGAGCGGGAATTCTTTCCCGCGATTCTTTTGCATGATTCTTTCCCGTGGCTGGTTTCCATGGTTGGTCCCGAGGTTGGTCAATCCCCGAGCATAGTCGATTGATGGCGTCGGGACACGCGCGAAGGGATTCGCGCTCTAGGGCGCAAAAAAAGGCGGACGCCGGGTTCTCAGACCGCCGACAAGTCCAGTTCCTCGTCCACGCGGATCTGGTTCAGGAATTCCTGATCGTGGCTGACGAGGATCAGTCCCCCTTCGTACTCGTTGATGGCTTCGGCGATGACGGGGATGTGCCGGAAGTTGATATGATTCGTCGGCTCATCGAGGATCAGCAGCGTCGGTTTCTGGAGCATGAAGCGCGCGAAGCAGAGCAGGCCCTTCTGGCCTTCGGAGAGCGAGCCGATCTTCGTCTGCACCTTGTCGCCAGTGATCAGGAAGCGCGCGGCGGTGGCGAACACCTCCTGATGCGACGCCGTTTCCATCGCTTCCGCGAGCATGTCGTAGGCCGTCATGTCGAACGGCAGGCCGGAGAAATCCTGGCGGTAGTAGCCGACCTTCACGCCGGGCGTGATGACGGCGCCGGGATCCTTGCCGCCTGCGAGCGTCTCCAGCAGGGTGCTTTTGCCGATGCCGTTGGGACCCGTGACGAGCACCCGGTGGCGGCGGCGGAGCGTGACCTGCACGCGGCGGCGCTTGGCTTCGTGGTTCTTCACGACCGTCACCTCGGTGATCTGGGCGAGGGGCTTCGGGAACTCCTCCGCGTCGATCGTGAACGGTGCGATCGTCTTGTCCTCGCGGCGCACGTTGACCTTGTTCTCCTCGGCCTCCTCCACGGCGTCGCGCATCTTGCTGGCGAGCTTGCGCATCTTGCCTCCTTTGTGCGAGAAGAAGTTGATCTTGTCCTTCTGATCCTTGATGTCTTTCTCCATGCGCGCGTTCTGGCGCTGCTCGCGCTCGATGCGCTCCTGGATCTGCTCCAGCACCGCGTAGTAGTCGCCCACGTACTGCTCGACCGCATGCGTGTGCGCGTCCAGGTGAAGCACGCCATGCGTGAAGGAATTCAAAAAGTTCGCGTCATGGGAAATCACGAGACATGTCTTGTCGTAGTCGATCAGAAACTGCGTCAAATGTTCGATGCCCGCGGCGTCCAGGTTGTTGGTGGGCTCGTCGAGCAGCAGGATATCCGGATGCTGTATGAGCGCGAACGCCAGCAGCAGCCGCGCCTTCTGGCCGCCGGAGAAATCTTTCATCTTCTTGTCCTTGGGCGCGACCATGTGCACCACCTCCAGCACCTGCGCCATGCGCTTGGCGAGATCCTTGGGCTTCTCGGGGAACGCGCGCGTGAAGAACTGTTCGACGGTCTCTTGCAGCTCCTCATGGGGGATGATCTGCTTGCCGAGGCCGACCGTGACGCCCTTCTTGGTGTGGATCTGGCCTTCCTGGGGCTTCAGCTCTTTCATCAGCAGCTTGAAGATCGTCGACTTGCCAGCGCCGTTCGGGCCCATGATCGTGATCTTGGCGTTCTCGCGCACGGAGAAGTTCGCCTCTTTGAGGATCGGTTTGCGGTGGTCGTAGTGGAAGGTCATGTCCTCAAACCGGAGGATGACGTCGCCGTGATCGTTTGCCATGGAAAAGCGGAAAGAAGCCGGTTAACGGGATCCCAGGGTAGCGATTATGCGACAGTTTTACAAAGGCTCCGGATCGTCATTACTGGGCCGCAGCCGCGTCCCGGCACTGTTCCCAGCGCTGGTTATCCTCCGAATCCCCGCGGTACGCGCCGTTGGCGTACGGGAAGCATTCATCGGTGAAGACGATGCGCAGGATCCGGTTGAGGCGCTCGGTACACGGGCGGTCGATGCACGAGCGCAGCAGGAAGTAGGCGAAGTCGCGGAGGAAGCCGCGGAATCCCCCGTCCATGTTCTGGGCCAGCTGCGAGAGTTGTTCCACGGATTTCTGCAGCGGCTTGAGCGAGGCGAGCACTTGCGCGTGGGCGTCGCCGCTCATGATGAACGCGCGCGCCTCGTGCCCGGCCTGTTCCGTGCTGAAGTCGCGCGTCGAATCGCGGTTCGCCCCCCGGAGCATGTTCATCACCGCTTCATCCTCCTGATCCTGCGTCGAGCCCGGATCGGGACGATCCTTTTCTTGATTCTGGCGGAGTTCGATGAAGCGGTTCGTCAGTCCGGTGTCATCGGGTACAACGTCGAACCATCCGCGCAGCGATTTGACGATCGCTTCCTGCGGGACTTTCTCCATGCATCCCTGGACGCGCTTATGGACGCGGGGTTCCGCTTCCACCGGATCGCCCGACACCGTCCCGTCCAGGATATCACCGATCCGTTGGAGTGTCTGCACGCCGGTCATGTAGAGCGTCACGGCCTCCTGCACCTCTTCAAGTGCATCGCGCTCGACCTCCGTTGACCTGCGCAGCGCGTCGTTCACGCGGCCGGGGAAGTTCTGGAGGATGTCTTCCATCGCTTCGATGTCGCAACCGTAGCCTTCGGGGCTCGGCGGCAGATAGTTGGTATCGAAGTAGCACACGGGCTCGGTGTCGTCGGGTGCGGATGAGGACGATGCGAATGCATCGGCTTCCTCTTGGTCCTGCAGTTTCTTGGTGCCCTCGGGCTCGAAGAGCCGCGGCTCATCCCACCCCGGATCGTCATACGTCGGGTCCGTCGATCCTGTATCCAGCGCGTCGATGCGGTCGCGGAGGAACGAGAACAGGTCCGTCAGGCGCACGACAGCCGTCACATTGCGTTCATCAAGCGCGCGGTTCAGTTCGGAGCGCACTTCTTCCATTTTGGCTTCAATAAGCGCCGCATCCATGCGCAGACAGGCGGTCTGGTCCTGCAGGCTCTGGCTGCGGGCGAGTGCCGTCTGCGTGTTGTCCGAGGGAGCCATGATCGCCGAGAGCACGTCGCGCGACCACTCACCGATTTGATTGAGGAAGAAATTCAGGAGCATGTTGCCTTCCCACGCGTACTCGATGCCGGCGTCGGCGCGTTCCAGCACCGCCGCGACCGCGGGCGTGCCGGCATATGTCTGCGCGGATGCGGGGGGTGCGAGCAGGAGCAGGATGCCGATGACCGGGGCGAGGAGACGTTTCATTGGGCGGGGCATTGGGCATTGATGAGACCGTTGCCTTCGAAATCGTTGAACGGGCACATGACGGTCGGGAATTCGATTGTCGTGAAGCCCGTCAGCAGCGCCGCGGCGTTCTCGGTCATGTCGGCGAGCGCGAGCGTGGCCTGGGTGAGGTAGTCCACGTAGAGTCGAGTGCCGATGCGCGCTCCGAGCGCCGGGATGGCGGCCAGGGCGGCTTCATTCTCATCGTCACGCGACTGGGTTTCGGCACCGATATCCAGCGAGATCGCCGGGAGTGTGCCGCCCAGACGGATGCTCTTCTGGGGGTCGAATGCGCAGAGGATCGGCAGGCCCTGCGGCGTCGAGCCCGTGCACAGCGCGTTCTCCACCTGGCGGATGACGAGAGCGGGACGATAGGCGGGAATCGCGGCGTCGGGCGGCTGGATCTGGTGTTTCACGATGAGCCCACCCGGCTGGGGATCGGGCACGAGACACACGTCGTGCGGGGCGGTGGCGTCGCCTACGGTGTACGTGTTGCGGCCGGCGACGGCGCGGTACCGGAACGATTCTTCCAGGCACCGGTCGAAGTAGCAGACGTTGTTGCCGATCGTGTTCTCGTAGCTCACGGTCTGGTTCGGGTCGCACGTCTCGCGGCCCAGCTGTTCGGCGGCGCGCAGCTGTCCGGCCACGCGGGAGTCAGCTTCCTTCCCGTCGGGCGGATCCATCTGATCGGCGCACGTGAGAGGCATCCAATCGGGTGCACGGTCGAAGGACAGCGCGAGCACGTCCTTCGCAAATGCAAATTGCTGGTCCAACGGGACCGTCTCGTAGCTGAACGCCGAGGGGCAGGAGCCGTAGCCGCGCTCCTGGCAGGAGGCATCCACGAAGATCTGCCAGCAGGTTTCGGCGTTCATCGGGATGCCCGTCGACGGCGAGATGGGATTGCCCTCGAAGACGCCGTCCGCGGCCATCGCTTCACACTGGGCTTTATACGCCTCGCCTTCCGTGTAGCAGCAGGCGTCGCGCTTCTGCATCAGAGTCTTTGCGTCGTCGCCCCCGCCCGGAGGCGAGTAGAGCATTGTGCCGGGGGGCTGACCGCACAGCTGCCGGGCGTGCACGAGCTCGTGGATCAGAATATAGGGGGCGGGCGTGTCAGGAGCGGTTTTGATGCGCACCTTCACCGTGCCGTCGGGCATCTTGGGTGACGTCTGGCCAGTGAGCGGCGTTCCGTCGTCGCACGTCACTTCGACGCGGCACTGCTTTATCGGATTGAAGGCCTCGGCATGCCAGTCGATATTCATGCACGCTTCGGGGCCGGCGGTCGTGATCTCCCGGGGAAGCTTGGAGGTGCAGGCCGTCAGGATGATCGTGCCCGCCTCAGGTTCCACCTCTTCTTCGCACTCGTCGGTGTTCTCGGTCGGGAGCGGGCGGCACAGATAGCCCAAACGCGCGTAGGGTCCAGTGCAGAGGCCTCCCCCGTCCTGGGGCGGCGGCGGGTACGCTCCGCCGGGAATTGCTTCACAGTCGGTGCCGTCCTCGCAAAGCGACGGCAGCACGGGCTCCAACGCGGGATTCCAGGCGACGCCGGCATCGCCGCCGATCTCGTCCCCTTCCCGCTCCAGATAGACCCAGAGCCGGATGTCTGCATCGAGCCCGGCGCGGATGGAATCGGGAATGTTGAAGACGAGCAGTTCGCGCTGGCGCAGCGGCTCCGGGTCATCCGCCATGTCGCGTGCCGATTCGTGGATCGCCTGCAGCGCGGCCTCCACGTCCGGCCACCGCTTGAAGAGATACTGGCGCTCCGTGCCGTCGGGATCGCTGGGGTCCTCAAGTGGCGGCGCGAACTGCGGCACGCGCTGGCCGCTCACGTAGTGGTAGCCGCCCTCCGTATAGCGCCAGACAGCGGCCACGCGCTCTTCCGGCGACAGGGCATCGAGGGCCGACATGAGGTTTGACACGTTCTGCATCATTCCGCCGTCCTCGGGCAGATCGCGCATGCGGATGAGCGTAGCATTCGCGTCTGCATCGATGTCGCCGGCGCCGGCGCGCCAGATCCTGGCCAGCGCCCGCGCGCGGTTCTGGAGACTGTCAGGGGTATCGGTATTCACCGGAGCGTTCAGTTCGTTGCCGGCCGCGACGATCTGCAGGTCGACGGCGAAGGTCCGCGTGTCCATCTCGCGCTGCGCGAGGATCTGGATGGTCTCCTGCGCGGCGAGACAACCGCCGAAGATGTCCAGATCGGCTTCGGCCGCGTCCTCCTCGGTATCGGTCGGCAGTCCGCAGAAGAGCGGATTATTCTCCAGCGCGAGCGGGATGTCCTCCTCCGTTAGGTCCTTCCCCTCGGGCTCGTAAGAACCGAGGATGAACGCCGTCACCTCCGGGTCGATCGTCTTGGCGCCCTCATTGTCGATCAGCAGGTCGCGCCGCGTGGCATCGAGCATCCGCAGATAGAGGTCGGCTTCTGCCGCGTGGGCCGCCATCGGCAGCACGATCAGCATGCCGACGAGGAGGTGTTTAATGCGCATCGTAGGTACGGAGGGAACCGCGGGCGTTGCGGATGCGGACCATGCAGGCGCTCGTCTCCGCGGCGAGTGACATGAGGTTGCGGATCTCGAGGGAGATGTCCTCCAGACAGGTGACGTTGCTGGCGAGCGGGCGCATATGGTCTGCGGCGGCGATGTAGATGAGCGTGCGGCGCATCGCCTGCTCGGCGAGGGTCAGTTCTTCCCCGATCACCAGATGTTCGCGCATCGCGCGGGCGAGGACCGGTATCACGAAGATGCTGTTATCGTCGTTGAACTCGTCTTCGTCCTTAGTCGGATACTCAAAGCTCGGGTCGCCCGGTTCAGCCTCGTAGGCGTCGAGCGCGTTTTGGTAGTAGAGGTCGCCGGCGCGGAACTGGAGCGCACAGCGGTACGTGCGCAGGAATTCCAGCAGGATCGACGGGGCTTCTTCTTCCGTAAAGGGCACGCCGCTCTTCCACGGTTCCACCAACGCGGCGATGGCCTTGAGTGGTTCTGAGGCAGGTACGAACGGCTCGGCGCGGCAGATGGCCGACGGCTGGTTCATGTGCGCCCGGATGATCGCGTCCACGGCGGCGTGGTAGAAATCGCGCCACTCTTCCACGGTCGTGCGCGCGGCCTCTTCCTCCTCCTCGTCATCCGACGAGGACGACGAATCGGCGAATTCGATCGGGAACGTGAACGGGAACGCGGATTCCTCGTAATCTTCTTCGATCGGGAAGAGATCCTCGTTCATCTCGCACGCGGGCATGTCGGTCGGCACGTCGTCCGTGGCCACCTGGGCGCGGAGGTCGGCCGAGCTCTGCAGCAGCAGGCCGACGGACAGGACCGCACCGAGGGCGAGTCCGGAGGCGATCCAGCGTCTGCCGGCGAGGGAACGCGCGTCATTCGCCATTGCACTGGGAGAGGAAGCACGGCATGCGGCCGAGTTCACCGAGCAGCGACATGGATTGCTCGATGGGCGTCAGCATGTCGTCATGGAACGCGATGAGGAATTCGTCGAAGTTGCCGGCAAACTGCAACAGGCTGCGATACGACGCGTCGTAGAAGCCCGCCAGCAGGTACATCTGCTTCTCGCGCTCGACGAGCTGCTCGATGAGCGGCCGGCAGTTCTCGCGGACGATCGTGTCGCTGTACGCCTCGATGTTGCGCTGCTTCTCGGCGTCATCCTCCTCGTCATCTTCAATCAGTTCGTCGTTGTCGAAATGACACTGCGAATAGGGTTTCATCTGCAGATCCATGCAGCCCGGCGTCTCGATGGGCTTGTAGTCGTCGGGGTTCTCGCCGTCGTCCAGATACGAGGCACGGACGTTTCCGCAGACCATCTCCAGGCGGCACTTGTAGCCCCGCAGCATCTGTGCGAGGGCAGGCACGATATCCGAGGTGAGCGCGCCCCTCCGGTCCAGCTGCCCCAGACGCGGCTCGCGCGGTGACGGGTTCTCGATCTCGTTCATGCCCTCCCACTCGGTCTGCCGGTTCATCTGCAGGTCCGACCAGGTGGTGTTCTCGTAGCCGGGCGACGTGGAGCGCCAGGTATTGTCATCGGTCTTGATCCAGGCGCTGCCGTCCTCGCCGTAGCGCGTGTTGCCCTTGGGCTCATCCTTGGCGTCCGGCCGGCCGAGCAGGATCTGACGCGCGATGCGCTGCTGCTGCACGGCGGCGGCCTGCACCTGGGCAACGCAGGAGTCCGCGGCCGTCGCTTCGGGCTCGATCAGTTTCGTCGGATCGATCTCCGCGGCGCGGGATGGCGCGGATGACGCGACAAGCGTGATAAGTGCAAGGAGGGAGAGCAGGCGCTTCATGGATTCTGGGGAATGAGCGGCGTGTCGGGCGGAAGGCCGAAGATCGGATACAGGTCCTCGGTGCGGCCGGGGTACGGATACTGCTGGCCGGTGGCGGGGTCCGTCGCGGTCTTGCCTTCTGGGGTGATGGTCAGTTCGCGCGTCATCGTGCGCAGCTCGTCGATAAGTTCGTTCTGCTGCACGTCGGTATCCGATGGCCCGATGATCTGCCAGCCGTTGCCCGCGTTGCGGCGTTCGGCGCGCATGCGACGACACGTCTCATCCGCCGGGTTGCATGTTTCGGTGCGGATGCCCACGGGCCCATACGCGTCCTCCAGCAGCAGAATCTGCGGGCGGGCCGTCAGGCGGGTGAAGATCTGGATGAGTTCGGTCTCCACGTAGCTGCACGGCTTCTTGTCGAACTTGGGGCACTCGTATCCGCGCGTCTCCTCGGACGGCTCCATGTCCTCCCAGAAACGTTTGTACGCGGCGCGCATCTTCGTGAGGATCTCAATCGCCCGGTCCATGGCCCTCTCCTGCTCGGTCGTGTCCAGCGGCGGCGGTTCCGGTAGCGAAACAGGTTCTTCGCCCTGTTTGATGGCTTCTGCCAGGCGCGGCGCCACGATGTTCTCGGCGTCGAAGGTCGGCACGGGCGGCAGATCGGGCAGAGATGTCAGCGCGTCGAGATCCTCCACTTCCTCGTCCGCCGGGGGCGGCGTGGGCAGCGTGAGTTCGATCTGTACCACGTAAGGCACCGGCACGATCACGGCCGAACTCCCCGGGAAGAAGAAGCGCATGAGATCGAGATCGAAATGGATGTCCTCGTCGCGGGTGTTCTCGCAGAGGATCGGGAAACTGTTCCCGTCCGCCTCGCAGCTCGGTATGCCGCCCTGCAGCGAAGGGCGTCCCGGATACCATCCCTCGTAATCGAGTAGCGAGTAGATCGACGTGGTGAAGTAATCCGAGCGGCACCAGGGCACGGCGTCTTCCCCGTCATGCACGTCCGCGAGCGCCTGCTGCACCTGGCGCACTTTGCCCTGCAGGAGCAGCCGCTTGTCACGGTTCTCAAGCCAGGCGATGTAGCGCTCCAGGTTCTGCTGCGCCCACTGGTTGATGCCGAGCAGTAGTTCGCGCTGGCGCTGGAGCAGCACACCGATATATCCCGGCAGCTCGCCGCGCAGTTCGCGATACTCGTCGATCTCGTCCGCGTATTCCAGCAGCGTCTCGATGACGTCATCCACTTCGTCAGGCACCTCCAGCCCCAGCGACTCGCGCTGGCGGCGATAGTCCTCCCAGCGCTGTGCGAGTGCTTCATACGTCAACGGAGGGCCCAGCGGAATCACCACCGGGACCGGCACGGGCTTGAGGAGCAGAAACCTCTCCAGCAGTCCGGAGACGATGCCCAGCAGGTCGTCACGCGCTTGCAGTTGCACTTCGACGGTGCGCCACCGCGTTGCCTCTCCGCCATCCGTTACCACCGGCTGCGATGCCAGCGGCATGTCCTCCAGGCCGGGTGCCCACGCGGCGGGAAGGCGCAGTCGGACGACCGGCGGCGAGATCAGCTTGGCCATGTCGGTCGTGAATTTCTGAATCCAGTTGGTGAAGATCCGCGCCGCGCCGGTGTCGCTGCGGATCGTGTCATCGATCGCGCGCTGCAGATACGTTGGTGCCATCGTTCGCTCGTCGGTGTTCTGGGTGTAGGCCGTCATCCGTGCGAAATCGAGATCGAAGAACGTCGTGTGCATGATGCCGTCGTAGTCCTCCGTGAAGACCGGTTCGGACAGGAACGAAATGCCGTCGCCCAGGTTCGGATACCACAGATCGTTTTCCTCGTCGTAGCTCGGGTTGCGCGGCTGGAACGGCTTGTCGGGAACCTCGGCCCGGTAGTGGCCCACGCCTTGCTGAGAGGTTTTGAGCCCCAGCCCCGAATCGGCGAACGGGTTGCCGTCTTTTTTGGAGTACGGGAAGCGGATGACGCACTGTGGAACGACGACGGTGTCTTTCGGGTCGATTTCTTTGTACAGGCCGTAGCAGGCGACTTCCGCCGAAACACGCTTCAGCTGGTCGCGCGGCACCTGCGTGAGGCCGGCGCGCTCCGTCTCCGCCGAATAGAACCGGAAGAACGACTGGTAGCTCTGGCCGCGCGGATCCTGCTCGCACCCCGGGCCGGGACAACGGCACTCTTCGCCCTGACAGGGCATGATGCAGTTGGGGAACCCCTCCTCAGCCGTCCGGCGCGAGCAACGGAATTTTTCCACCCACACGGCGCAGCGCTGTCCGATGATCACGGCGCCCTCGGGAGGCGGGACATTGTCGCCGCCCGGTCCGCCCTTTTCCGAGGCTTTGCTGCTTGCCGCCGGGAAACTGAATGTCGAAAACGACGAACTGGGAAAATCCACCGGACCAAAGGACGATGTCGGATCCGATGTGGGCTCGAGTCCGGGAAATAACGACAGGTTCGGATCGGGGTCGGTGGTGATGGCGGTGGGGAACGACGACGGTCCGGGCGTTTGCGCCAGCAGGCTTGCCGTCATCGGGTTGCGCTGCGCGACGACGCGCGCGGGGGGTGCCTGGCGCGCGGGGGCGCGGGCGATTCCGGGCACGCCGTCATCCGGCGTGGGCTGCACTTCCGACGGCGCCTCGCCGACGATGTTGCCGTCCTTGTCGACGTAGACATCATTGAATGCCGCGCAGTCCTCGTAGGTAAATGTATTGAGCCATTCGCAGAACAGCACGCATTGCTCGGGCGTCTGTGGCCCGTCCTCCTCGTCTCCGCGGTTCGTCGCGGGGTCGCCGGCCCAGCGGCACGGTGGGTTCTCGAAGTACGGCATCGTGAAGTCTTTCGCCACGTAGCCTCCTGGCTGCCCGTCGGGTCCGTCCTCCCACACGCGGATCGTATCGTCGCCGCCGCGGCTGAACGCGCAGTCCGTCGTCAGGCCCAGGGCCGTCTCGGGGAACAGATATCCATCATCCAGAATGCCGCCCTGTTCAATGCGCTTCGCGAGTCCCGATCCGGGATTGCCCAGCGGCTCGCCCTCGCGTCCCGGCAGACCCGTCACTTTGGAGATGCGCCACGGCTTACCGAGTTCCTCGCCCACTTTCTGCTCCCCGGAGAGATCCCAGCCGCCGCACTGCGCGCCCTTCGCGATTGCTGCGGGGATCTCGTCCTTCACGATGGTGACAATGTCCTGATACGTTTTGGGCGGGTACAAATCCGGCGGGATCACATACGAGGGTTCCGCGTGCACGCGGATCGACGCGAGCGTCAGGAGGACGCCGAGCAAGATGCGCGGGAGCCGGCGGAAGGTGTGTGCGAGGGAAATCTTCTGATTGTACCAGAAAAACGTTTCACTTACAGCTTCCAGAAGCCATTTCCCCCAGTCTTATACTTGACGGAAAAAACGCATGATGGCTTGCACATACTTTGTAACAGCAAATGTGGGCATTTCGCGGCTGGAACAAGATACTAGAAAATATTTTTTGAAATAATCCACGTACAAGTTCTTGTCCTCGTCCGCATGCCAGGTGTACAACCGTTCACGTCCAGAGACAGGTACGCACTGCTCGCGGCATCCTCTACTTCCATTCCCCCCTCGGGTTATGTTCTCCTTCAATCGCGTACACATCATCGGCTATCAGACGCAGCCCCTCAGCGTCCGTTCGACGCCCGGCGGCACGAGCGTCACCGACCTCAATTTGGTCGTGCCGTACAAATTCAAAACCGAGAGCGGCGAGATGCTCGACGGCAAAGGTTTCCACACGATTACCCTCTGGGGCCCGATGTCGGAAGTCGCCGGACGTTTCGTGAAACCTGGAAGCCAGCTCTTCATCTCTGGTCGCCTCCAGACGGACAGCTGGGAGGATGAAAAGACGGGCGAGAAGCGCACCAGGACAAAAATCGTCGGCGTCGACATGATCCTGCTCGATCCCAAAGACGGCCAGATCGCGATCCCGGAGGGCGCCAACATGGTCTCGCAGTGCCTCAACCGCGCCGATGTCATCGGCAACGTGACGCGCGAGCCCGAGATGCGCACCACCACGAACGGTCAGCAGGTGCTGACGCTCGGTGTGGCCACCAACGAGCGCTGGAAGGACCGCCAGAGCGGACAGGACAAGGAGCGCACCGAGTTCCACAACATCGTCGTGTGGGGCGCGCTCGCCGAAGAGGTCGCCAAGACCATCCACAAGGGCAACCGCGTCTTCGTCACCGGCCGCGTGCAGACGCGCAGCTGGGAGACGAAGGAAGGCGCCAAGCGTTACACCACCGAGATCATCGCCGAGACCGTCGCGCTGCTCGGCGCGAAGAATCCAAAAGTGACGGACAACATCCAGATGGACGGCGCCCCGCAGGCGCGCGGATCGAACCAGGACGAGTCCTTCAGCCAGGACGTGCCCGCGCGTTCCAATCCGTCGGTCGAAGTCCCGCAGATCGCCTATGCCTCCGAGATCAAGCCGGAGGATCTGCCGTTCTGATCGTCCTTTCCATCAGCCAAAAAGAAGAGCCGCCCTCCGGAGCGGTTTTTCGTTCACATCCAATCGTTTCGGTTCACGTTCATGCCCGCGATTGCGCCCCATTCTATTGCCGCCAGCTTCGCGCGGAAGTCTTCCAGCAGTCCCGGGATGTCCTCACGCGCGTGCGGCGATCCTCCTTCGACATGATACACGCCCGTCATCGCGTCGAAGACGATCATGTGCCGTGCGGGCGCGCAGTTGGGCAGCGCGCCGGGTGATGGCGGAATTTCCACGATAACCGCGTTGTCACCCGCCTCCGCGACGGGAAAATGCGACGGCACGTTGAAACGATTCCGAAGCGCGGCGATCCGGGCGGCGACCGTAGTGTCGCCTGTCTGCGCCTCAACGCGTAGGATCGCGGGTGAGTCTGGAGCGATGCCGGCTTCCGACAGAGGAGGAGTGACGGGATCGGGGGATTTCTCCCCACGATACCCTCGGGCGTTCCGGGCGCAATTGCGCTTTACATCACTCCGTCAGTTTTCCATCGTTGCCGTACAGGCGCATCTCGATCCCGGCGATCTGCGGAACGTTCTTTTTGATGAGTGTTGTCATGCGGATCAAGTCGTCGAACGTCGCGTTGCCGACGTTGAGTAGAAAGTTTGCGTGCTTCTTTGCGATCTGCACGCCGCCTTCGGTATGGCCGCGCAGACCCGCCGCTTCGATCAATTTCCACGCGGGCGTGCCGTCGGGCAGTGCCTTGAAGCATGAGCCAGCGGTCTTGATGTGCGGCTGCGTCTCGAATCTTTTTTTGAGCAGCCGTTCGATCTCGGCTTTCACCTCCGCTTCGGGCCGCGAGGGCACTTCCAGCTCGGCTTCCCAGATGATCGGGGGCGTGTCGGTATCCTTGAATAAGCTCTCACGGTAGCGAAAATCACACTCCTCCCTCGTCAGCGTCCGCCACTGGCCGTCGAGCAGCACCGTGACGTGCCGCACGTAGGTATTCAGCCAGATACCCAGCGGACCCTGACCCGCATTGCCGAAGAGCGCGCCGCCGAGCGTGCCGGGGATGCCGGTGAGCGTCGAGAGATCCAAATTTGCTTTTGCGAGATCGTTGAGCAGGCTCGCAAGGATCTTCCCCGCCTCCACGCGCACGAGGTTTCCATCAACAGTCATCTTGTCGTTTTTCAGCCGGATGACGAGCGCGTTGATCTCGCCGTCAGCGAACACGGTGTTCGATCCCCCGCCGAGGACGATGAGCGGGACGTTCTTTTCCTTCGCAAATTGCACGGCCTCCTCTGCATCCGCCTGTGTCACAACATCTGCATACCAGCGCGCCTTGCCGCCGATGCGCATGGTCGTCTTTCCGCCGACGGAGACGAGTTCCTGGATCTGCATAACGACAGTTTACCTCACTTGGTGTTTTGTTTGCTGACGCTGAGTCTCTCTTTTCTTGTGGCGACAAGAAAAGAGACAAAAGAAGCGCTCCGCGCGCCAAGCCCCGGCGGCTCCAACGGAAGCCAAGGTATGTGCCACTGGTGCCAACCTATTTTGGTCATGATGGACGCCGCCGGCCACTAACCGGCAGTGGCGCGCGGAAAACCCCGTACAGGTCAGCACGACCAGCGGAAGCAAAACAAAACATCACACACCTATTTCCGGAACCCGGCACCTTACACGGAGGTTGAGCATGCGAGCGCTTCTCGTAAGAAGCGTGAATCATGCGAATGCGCTTTCTTGCTCCCAGCGGCAAGCTCTCGAGCGCAAGCCAAGAGGCGATGCGCGAGTGGCTTGCTGCGCAGTCCCTTTAGGGAGGCACTTCTTTGTCGCGACAAAGAAGTACCGACCCGGCGTCAGCCGCACTACACCAGTTTCGCCGCAGCCTTGAGCCGTTTCACCGTCTCTTCTTTTCCGAGGCCATCAGCCACCTCAAACGCTCCGGGACTGTACGGAAGTCCTGTCAGCGCCGCGCGCATCGGCCACAGCACCTGGCCGTTTTTGAATCCGCGCTCCTTGATTTCAGGAATCAGAATGTCCTCCAGATACTGCGCGCCCCAGTCGTCGTCCCGATCATCATCCAGCATGTCGAGCAGCAGCTCGAATACCTTGGGGAGGATCTCGCGCGTCGCTTTCTGCTTCTCGTTCACCAGCAGATCGACGTTGATCGCGGGTGTCTCGTAGAAGTAGCCCATCATGTCCGGCGCTTCCTTGAGGAACGTGATGCGCTCGTGGATCAATCCGGCTTTGTGGATGAAACACTCGTCATTTTTGGCCTCGGGATAGCGTGCGAAGACGAGATCCTGGATGCGGGACGCGAAGTCCGTGATCGGCATTTTCCTGATCCACTGGCCCTGCAGCCAGTCGAGCTTCTCCGTATCAAACACCGCGCCGGACTTCTGCACGCGATCCAGCGAGAACTGCTCTACGAGTTCGTCCATCGTGAAAATTTCTTGGGTCGTGCCCGGGTTCCATCCGAGCAGCGCAAGGAAGTTCAGCAGTGCTTCGGGCAGGTAGCCCTTCTCGATGTACTCGCCGACGGAGACCGAGTTCTGGCGCTTGCTCAGCTTGGACTTATCTTTATTGAGCAGCAGCGGAACGTGCGCGTAGCGCGGCAGCGGCCAGCCGAAATATTCGAAGAGCAGCAGGTGCTTGGGCAGCGAGCTCAGCCACTCCTCGCCGCGCATCACCAAATCAATCTCCATCAGGTGATCATCCACAACATGCGCAAGATGATACGTGGGGAAGCCGTCGCTCTTCAGCAGCACCTGGTCGTCCACCGTATGGCCCTGGAAGCTCACTTTGCCGCGGATGTCGTCCTCGAACGTGAGTGTGCGCTCGTGCGGCACGTTCATGCGGATCACGTGCGGCGCGCCCTCGGCGAGCTTTGCGTCGACCTGCTCTTTTGTCAGCTTCTTGCAGAGCCGGTCGTACATCGGCGCTTGCTTGCGCTCCTCCTGTCCTTTGCGCATCTCATCCAGACGCTGCGACGTGCAGAAGCAGTGGTACGCATGGCCCTTGGCTAGCAGCTCGTCGGCGTACTTGCGGTAGAGCGGCAGGCGCTCGGACTGGAAATACGGCCCGTGGCGGCCCTGCTGCGAAACGATGCCGTTATCCAGCACTACGCCCTCCTGCGGATCAAGGCCGGCCCAATGCAGGGCTTCCAGGATGTTCTCCACGGCGCCCGCGACGCTGCGTGCCTGATCGGTGTCTTCGATGCGCAGCAGAAACGTGCCTTTGGTCTGGCGGGCGAGCAGGACGTTATACAGCGCGGTGCGCAGTCCTCCGATGTGGAGGAAGCCGGTGGGCGACGGAGGAAAGCGGGTGCGCATTGGCAGGCAGGATAGCGCCTCGCACCGCAAAAAGCAGCGGGTAACGGAGGCTCAGCAACGGTTCCCGGCTCAGTTCTGGACCTTCATCGTGAAGGTGACCTTCTCCTCGGGGTAATCCGACGCGTCGCGCGGCAGGCGGGCGATGCTCTCGACGACGTCGAGGCCGCTGATCACCTTGCCGAAGACCGTGTGCTTGCCCTCCAGCCAGGGCGTCCCCTCGGGAGCCTGGATCAGGAAGAACTGGCTGCCGTTCGTATCCGGGCCGCGGTTCGCCATGGCGATCGCGCCGCGGGACATGGGCAGGGAGTTAAGCTTGTCGTTGTACTTGTAGTTCTGCTGCTCGTAGAACGCCTTGAGCGTCATGTTCTCGATTTCATCCGGCAGCTCATCTGGGTTCGCGACGTCCTTGAGGATCTTCTTGTCGAGGCCATAGCTGTTGGCGTTCATCTCATCCTCGAAGTTGGGACCGAAGACGCTCTCGCCGCCCGAGCCGCTTCCCAGCGGGTCGCCGCCCTGGATCATGAAATCGGGGATGATGCGGTGGAACGTGAGGCCGTCGTAGAAACCGGCCTTGGCCAGCGCGACGAAGTTCGTGACGGTCTTGGGCGCGGCGTCGGCATCCAGCTCCAGGGCGATGTCGCCCTTGGTCGTCTTCATGATCACGACGTGCTTGCCCGAGAGCATCGTGCCGTCGAAGTCGGCGCGCGCCTTGGCCAAAGCCGCCTGCGTCTTCGCGGCGTTGTCATCGGCGGTGGGGGTGTCGGCGGCGGACAACGTCGCTCCCGCGGAGCTGGTCGAATCGGTGGTCGGAGTCGCGGGAGCGCTGCAGCTCACGAGAAGAAAAGCCAGCGCGAAAAGCGGGATGATGAATTTATACATAGCTGAGGAAGAGTACTGACGCGCCCCGTCCCGCGCAACAGAGCAGACATCATTTCACATAGTTTGGCGACTCGCGTCACCGGGTCATTTTTTTCGCCGCTTCGGCGATGGCGGCAGCGATGCGCTCCGCCGCATCGGGCATCGCGAGTGTGAATGCTTTCTTGCCCATCGTCGCGCGGCGATCGCGGTCCTGCGCGAGCGACGTCACCGCGGCCACCAGTGTGCGGTCGAGTTCGGTCTGATGCAGCATCACGCAGCCGCCCGTGCGGCACGCCGCGAGCGCGTTACACAACTGATGATCCTGCGCGAGTCCCCTTAGGGGCACGAGCAGCGCGGGGATGCCGCAGCGCGCGAGTTCGCTCAGCGTTCCCGCGCCCGCGCGGCTCAGCGCGAAGTCGCTCAGCGCGTACAGATCGGCCAGCTGGTCCTGCACGAACTCCCGCGCCCAGTAGCCGGGACGTCCGGCGATGCCGCCTTTGCCGCGTCCCGTCAGATGGATGATGTCGGCGTGTTCCAGCAGCGCTTCGAGATGCTTCGTCACGGCGTCGTTGATCGCCTGCGCGCCCTGGCTGCCGCCGAGCACGATCAGCACCGGACGTTTGCCAGAGAATCCCGTGATCGCCATGCCGCGTCCGCGCGCGCCGTTGCCGATGGACGGCCGTACCGGATTCCCGGTGAAGACGCACTGCGCATTCGAGAGCGGATAGCCGCTGACGAGCCGCATCGTTCCTCCCGTCAGCGGAGTGCCGTCGCGTTTGTGCTGGGGAAAACCCAGACACACGGTGTGCGCCCAGCGGGCGATCAGCTTGTTGGCGCGTCCGCTCACGGCGTCGGACTCGTGCAGCACCACGGGGAGGCCGAGCGACCGCGCGGCGAGCGTCACGGGCACGCTCAGCAGGCCGCCTTTGCCGAAGACGACATCCGGCTTCCACTGTTTCATCAGCGCGCGCGATTGCCAGATGGCCTTGAGCATCCGGAGGAACGACATCCGCCTGTCCGCGAGCGGCGTGAACGCCACCTTCTCTTTGCGCAGGAACTCGGCCTCTTCGTCCTGGTTCGTGCAGATGAAGTGCGCGGCTGCGTCCGGGTGACTCGCCTGCGCCGCGCGCCACACCGACACGCAGGGCGCGACATGCCCGATCGATCCTCCGCCGACGAAGAGTATGCGGAGTCTCATCAGGCGTGGCGGAGAAGCCACCCGCCCGTCCTCCTCTTATTGCGCCGTGCGAGGCTCGCCTCTTCTGTCGAGTGCGCGGAGATGTTCAGCAGGATGCCGACGCCCGCGAGCAGCGTCATCAGCGATGACCCGCCGTAGCTGATGAACGGCAGCGTGAGGCCCGTGAGCGGAAAGATGCCGAGGTTGACCATGATGTTCACCATCGTCTGCGCTGCGATCCAGGTGGTGATGCCCGCGGCCAGCAGGAAGCCGAAGCGGTCGGGCGCATTCTGCGCGATGCGGTATCCGCGGAACACCAGGATGCCGTACATAAAGAGGATGATGAGCAGGCGCATGAATCCGAGTTCCTCCGCCATCACCGCGAAGATCATGTCGCCTTGCACTTCCGGCAGATACCCGAACTTCTGGATGGATTTGCCGTATCCCACGCCGAAGAATCCGCCGCTGCCGATGGAGAGCAGCGCCTGGCAGATCTGATACCCCGCCGTCTCGCAGATCTTCGTGTCTTCCGGATGCAGCAGGATCGCAAGGAACGCGACGAAGCGCGCGCGGACATACTGCTTCTGCAAAATGATCGGCAGGCCGAAGGCGCCCGCAAGCCCGCCGCCGAGGCCGAGGTGCAGGATATTCCCGCCCGCGATGTAGAACATCACGCCCGCGATGATCGAGAGTACAAGGAAGGAGCCGAGGTCCGGCTGGATGGCGACGAGGATCGTGCTGACCATCAGCAGCGATACGAACGGGATGAAGCCGTCTTTGAACGTGCCGATCAGCTGTTCGCGCTTTTGCAGCCACACCGACAGATAGAAGATGAACGTCAGCTTGAGCACCTCCGACGGCTGGAGCGAGAACGGGCCCAGGCGCAGCCAGCTGCGCGACGTGCCCCAGTTGGCGCCGAAGCCCGGGATGAGCGTCATGATGAGCAGGACAATCGTGCACAGATACAGCGGGCGCGCGAAGCGCTCCCACACGCGGTATGGGATCGCGGCCGTCACCAACATCAACGTCATGCCGAGCGTGACGTGAATGAACGTGCGCCACAGATAGAAGGAGTTGCTCCCGAAGCCCGTGAGCTGGAGGGTCAACTGATAGCTCTCGAAGACGCTCACGCTCGCGATCATGGCGAGCCCGAACAGCGTGAGCACCACCGTGATGCCGAGCAGGAGAAGGTCAATGCGGCGGAACATGGCAAGGAAGTATAGACTGCACCGGCATGTCCGTCCTCTGGATCACCGCCGGGCTTTCCTTTGCCGCTTCCTTCGCGGGGAAGCTGCTCGCCGACCGGTTCCTGCACGGGCGGTTTCCCATTATCGGCTCGTTCGCCGGCCTGGAATACTCGCTCAACCCGGGCGTGGCGTTCAGCATCATGCTTCCTCCCGCCATTCAGATACCAGTCATCCTCGCGGCGCTGGCGCTGCTCTCCGTCGTGGCACTGCGCACGGCGAAGACGCGGCTCAACCGCACCGGTTTCGGGCTCATCATCGGGGGGGCGCTGGGCAATATCGCGGACCGGCTCGTCGATGGAAAAGTGACGGATTTTTTCCAGGTTGGGACGTTCCCCATCTTCAACGTTGCCGACAGCTGTATCACGATCGGCGTGTGCGTTTTGCTTGCCGAAATGATTCTCCAGCGTCTCGCGGCCCGAGCGAAGCTCTGAGAGGGCTTGTGTGGGGCTTGCGGCAGCGCCGCGGGGGAGATGGACTTTGTCCATGTAATCCGGGCCTGTTTGCGCTACACTCGTAGCTCTATGGATGTCCGCTACCGCGTAACGGGGGGAATCCCTCTTGTCGGTGACGTCACGATCGGCGGCTCGAAAAACGCGGCGCTCCCACTGATCGCGGGCGCCCTCCTCGCTGAGGGCGAGACCGTGTTCCATAACGTGCCGTGCCTGCGCGACACGGTGGCGATGCTCAAGATTCTGGATTTCCTCGGAGCGGAGACGAGCTTCGAGAACGGTACCATGCGTATCCGTGCCGAGAAGCTCCGCAGCCAGCCCATCCCCGCCGAGTACGTTTCCTCGCTGCGCGGGTCCATCGTTCTGCTCGGTCCGCTGCTCGCGCGCTTCGGCGTCGTCGAGATGGCCTATCCCGGTGGCTGCGTGCTGGGCAAGCGCCCGGTGCAGGCGCATATCGCCGCCTTCGAGCAGATGGGCGCACAGAATATGAGCACGGATGAAGTCCTGCACCTGCAGGGCACGCTCAAGCCGGCGCACGTCGTCCTGCCGGAATTCTCCGTCACTGCCACCGAGAACGTCATCCTCGCCGCCGCGCTGTTGCCGGGCGAGACGCGCATCGACCTCGCCGCTGGCGAGCCGCACGTGCAGGACGTCGAAATGCTCGTGACGCAGATGGGCGCGGAGGTGGACGGCATCGGCTCGCATACGGTCATCGTGCGCGGCAAGAAGCCGCTCAAGGGCGTCGAGCACACCGTCATCTCCGATTATCTGGAAGCGGGCGTCATGATCCTCGCCGCCATCGTCACGCACGGCAAACTGCGTCTCCACGGCGTCGACCCCGAACACCTGCTCTCGTTCCTGGACGCGCTGCGCCGCTTCGGCTGTGTCTGGAAGTACGATGCTGCCGAGCACACTCTTCTCGTCGACGGCGAACTGTCGTCCATCCAGGCGATGAACGTGCGCACCAATATCTTCCCGGGCTTTCCCACCGACCTCCAGGCTCCTATGGGCGTCACAATGACGCAGGCCAAGGGCGTTAGCCGCATGTTCGAGCGTCTCTACGAGGGACGGCTCGCGTACCTGTATGAACTGGAAAAAATGGGCGCGCACATCGAGGTGCTCAACGCGCATCAGGCGCTGATCATCGGACCCACGCCGCTCAAGGGACGCATCGTGGCGAGCAACGACATCCGCGCCGGCGCCGCGATGGTGCTGGCTGCTCTCTGCGCCGAAGGCGAGACGACCATCACCGATGTCCGCTACATCGAGCGGGGCTACGACCGTCTGGACGAGAAGCTGCGGGCCCTCGGGGCCAGAATGGAGCGCATTGAAGTGGCGTGAGGGCAGAGGGCATTTTGAAGTAGCAGAAAACCTCGTATTGGCTACTGCCATCTGCCATCTGATCTCTTGCCGGTTCTATCTTTTCGTTTCTCCCTATCTGTTCTATCATAGCTGACGAATGCTTACCTTTACTCCTCTCGGCGACGCCGCCTTTCGTCTATCCGGCCCCCAGAAAGACCTGATCGTGTTCCCGGCCAAGACCGGAACCAAAGACGCGATCACGATGCTCCCCGTACCCGAGGAAGTCGCCACGCCCGGCACGATCTCCTGGCCCGGCGAATACAACGTCGCAGGCGTCTCCATCCGCGGCGTGGGCCACGGCGATGGCCAGCAGGTGTCATTCGTGGTCGAGGTCGACAACGTCCGCATGGCCTTCATCTCCGCCCCGCTCCAGGAGTGGACCGACAAGCAGATGGAACTCGTGGGCGATATTGACGTGATCGTCGCACCCGCCGTCGACGCCAAACAGATGCAGAAGATCGTCGACGACTTCGATCCGCGCATCGTGTTGCTGCTCCCCACCAAGGATAAAGACGCTCTCGCCGCGATCTCCAAGAGCATCGGGGCCAAAGAGACCATGGGTGAGTACAAGCTCAAGGGCAGCCTGCCGGCCGAGGGCCGCGAGGTGATCGTCCTGGCGTAAGCCAAATCCGATAGAGACGCAGGGTGGCTTTGCTCTACTCTTTGGACGTGCTCCCGTAGTTCAATGGATAGAACGACCCTCTCCTAAGGGGTAAATGCAGGTTCGATTCCTGCCGGGAGCACCATTCAGTCAAGTTTTGAACCTTTTGAACCTTTGGACTTTTGAAAGAACTGCCCTGGAAACTTCCCGGCGGCTACACGCATCCCCGCGCGCTGGAATCCCTCATCCAAAAGCAGGGAGTGGCGACGCAAGTGTTTGATGCCGGCTCGCTGAATGACGAGGAAAAAATCCGGTTTCTGCAGCAGCAGATCTCCGCGGGCTCCCCCGTTATCCTGCTCACGTACATGTACGACTACCAGCACTACATCACGTTGCTCGGATACGACGCGGCTCAGGGCGCATTTTCGATCTACGACCCGGTGTTCACGCGCGGCGAGACGGGCATGACCGTAGATGAGAACGGAGCTTTGCCTGGCAACAGGACGATTGCCAACGACCGGCTGCTCACGGATTGGTCCAGGGGCGGCATCGCGGGGTTGTACACCTGGTACGCACTAGGGATCGCTTCGGCTGCCGACGCCTTCCATAAACCCTCCGCGCTTTAGACGTCATCAATTCCACATGCCCAAGACCTTCGTCCGCTACGTCGCCCTGCTCCGCGGCATCAATGTCGGCGGCAACAAGAAAGTTCCCTGTTCTTCGCCCGACGGCGGCCTGCGCATCCTGCGCGCGACTCCCGGTGACGTCTGCAGCGTCGTCACGCTCTCGCCCCAGAAAGGCACCATCGACCTGATGAGTGCCGTGGGCAAAGAATTCGGCAAGAACGTCACGACGCGTAGCTGGAACACCGTGGTGAAGCTCCTCGCCTGAATGCGATAGCGTCACCATCCTGCAGGAGCTGATCGGCCGCGCATCGCACGCCGTTCACTTTGGCGGATAGCGCCGATGCTTCCGGTAGACCGAGGGCGCGGGCCGCTTGGGCGACGGTGGCAGGCAATGGGAGCTGCAATAGTCGTCTATCAAAGAGACAGTAGACGTGCCGCTTCCCGGTGACGCGAGAGAGCGACAGCGTGTGTTCGAGTAGCGCGCGTTGGCTTCCGGTCAGCGTACGTCCGGAGCCCTTCTTCTTGTACAGCCAGTGCGACGACAGGCCGGTCTGTGAGAAATCGTGCATGAAGCGTGTGCGGATCTGCACCTCGGTCGGTAAGTCTAGATCGGGGATAATGCGATTGAGCGCGGTGTGCAGGCTCTGATAGCCGTTACTCTTGGGCGTGCGAATATAATCCTTGAAGTGTCTGGCGAGCGGCACGAAGCGCTTGTGGAGCGTGTCCAGCACCTCAAAGCACAAGCGGTCGTCGTTCGAATCCAGGATGATGCGGAAGGCAAAAATATCGCGCAGTTCCAGCATGTGCCGGTACCGCTTGTCGCGGAATTTCAAGTACACGCTGTATGGTTCCTTGAAGCGCCCGTAGATGACGCACTTGTACTGCGGATGCAGTGCTGAGCGCAGAGCGCGCGTGATCCGTCCCAGATAGCGTGAGGATTCCCTCTTGTACTTCTCGAGAGTGCGTTCGACCTCGGCGCTCTCGCGCGGATGGGCGATGCTGAAGCACAGAGCGTCCAGCCGCCGCTTGCGACGGAACATGCCGAAGTGTTCCGCGAGCGGCGAGAGCACGTCCAGATACTGCGTCGCCAGATCTTTTTCGCGCCGGTCGCGAAGCGACTGCGCAATCTTGTGCAGAAAATTCTCGAACGCGTCGGGCTTCTCCGAAAAACGTTCCAAGAGAAAATGCGTCAGCACGTCCTTGTCCGCAGCTCCGGCTTTGGCGAGCTTCCGGAGAATACCCAGGCACAAAGAGAACGCTATATTGTCGCTCTGGCGTGCCGCTGGCACCTGCGCGCTCACGCGTGCAGGATAAAGAAGACAATGGGCCTGCTCAAGAATAATTGACACTACTGGACGGAGATACAGTTCGATGAGCCCGTTGAGCCGCTCCTCTTTGTCGAATCGGCGTCGGATGTCATCAATTGCCATACCAGCTCCCTTCAAAGTAGTACTCGGACGATTACGATGGGGCGGTCTGTGCCCCCCCCCCGCTGATTTCCGCATGCGGACGCCAGGGGGGAGAGGGATGAACAAATCGTGAAGGAGCATCCGCAACTCCCGGAGGAGCCGCGTTATGTCGATATAACATGACATCGCCCGGGGCACCAAATCGTGTTTTTCCGCGTGTTACTTCGGCATCGGCCGGCTGTGGTTGGTGATGACGCCGTTGCTCAGAATGCCGTTGGGGATGATGACGAGCCGTCCGTCCGCGCCGCGCACGTGCGTCGTGACGATCTCGATCTTCTCCACCATGCCTTTCTGCGTCTGTGCCTCGATCTCCTCGCCGATCTTGAACGGCTTGAAGAGGAGAATCAGGATGCCGCCCGCGACGTTGCTCAGGCTGCCCTGCAACGAGAGGCCGACCGCGAGGCCCGCGGCGCCGAGAAGCGCCACGAACGAGGTCATCTGCACGCCGATCATCATCGCCACCGTGATGAGCAGCATGATTTTCAGCACGATGGCGCTGGCGCTCTCCAGGAAACTTGCCAGCGAGCGGTCCATCCGCTGGATCTGGAAGGCTTTGCGCATGGCCTTTGTGGCGATGCGCACCAGCCAGAAACCTATGACGAGCGTGACCAGCGCGAGCAGCAGCTGGGGCAGATACGAGAGGCTCATGGTCATGCCGAGATCGACATATTTCTGAAGCTGGAGGTTCATAGGAGAAGCAGGAAAGAATCCCGACTACTAAACAGCTCTGCCCGTCCACTGGCAAGGGCCTCAGAGGAACGACGTTACGGCCATCAGAACCGCCGCCGCCAGCATCACGCCCGTCGTCAGCCAGCCAGCCAGGCGCATCGGGAGCGGCAGGACATAGCGGCCCATCACCTTCTTGTCGCAGGCGAGGACCATCAGCACCACCATCAGCGGGACGGCGAGCACGCCGTTGATGACCGCGCACCAGAAGAGCGCGCGGATGGGATCGACGTGGAAGAAATTGAGCGCGAGACCGAGCAGCACCGCCGCGGTCATCACGCCGTAGAAGCCCTTGGCTTCGTGCGGCTTGCGCTCCAGTCCGACCTGCCACTGCATCGCCTCCCCTACCGCGTATGCCGCCGAACCCGAGAGCACGGGCACTGCGAGCAGGCCGGTGCCGATGATGCCGATGGCGAAACACAGCTTGGCGAACGGTCCGGCGATCGGTTCGAGCGCTTTCGCGGCGTCCGCCGCCGTCGTGATATCGGTGAGGCCGTGAACATGGAGCGTGACCGCGGCCGTGAGAATGATGAAGAACATAATGAGGTTTGAGAATCCCATGCCGATCACGGTGTCGACATCGATGCGCAGCAGTTCGCCCGTGCCCATGCGTGATCCGCCCTTGAGCGCGGGGTTGTTGTGCCGTTCTTTCTCCTCCACCTCGCCAGACGCCTGCCAGAAAAACAGGTACGGGCTGATCGTCGTGCCCATGATGGCGACGAAGCCCGTGATGTATTCCCGACTGAAGGAAAAGGACGGCGTGATGGTAGCCAGTAGCGCCTCGCCCCACGGGATCTGCACCGCGAAGATCACGGCGACGTAGGCAAAAAGCGCCAGCGTCAGCCACTTGAGGATGTTCACGTATTGCGAGTACGGCAGGAAGATCTCCAGCACCAGCGAGAGCAGGCCCATTGCCACGATGGAAGGCAGCACCGGTGCACCGGTGATCAGCTCCAGCGCGGCGCCCATCGCGCCCAGGTCCGCGCCGAGGTTGAGCACATTGGCGATGACGAGCAATCCGACCGCTCCGCGCAGCAGCCAGGCCGGCGCGTGCATGCGCAGATTGCCCGCGATGCCGTGCCCCGTCACGCAGCCGATGCGCGCGGCGATCCGCTGGATCGAGACCATCAGCGGGAACGAAAACAACGCCGTCCACAGCATGCCGAAGCCGAACTGCGCGCCCATCTGCGAGTACGTGGCGATGCCGCTCGGGTCATCGTCGGAGGCGCCGGTGATGATGCCGGGGCCGAGGCGGCCGAACATCCTGAGCAGTCGTTTGCGGCGGATGCGCTCCTTCAGGTGCGGTCCGGGCGGCGTGGCGTTGTCGGGTGCGGGAGGTATGCCCGTAGGGTACCACGGTGGGGTTTCATAATTCATCCGCAGGCATGACGTGGCCCCCTGTACGTGTGACGGTACAGGGGGCGGGCGAGCAGGCGGTCAGTCCTTCTTGGGGGCCACGATGCGGAGGGGGGCCGCCTCGATGGTGTAGGTCTTCGAGTCGATGGGGCTGACGACCATCTTGTCGCCGCCCCCGACCCGGGTCTTCATGTAGTAGAGCAGGCCGCTGATGGCCTGCTGCGCTTCGATGACATCGTCGTCATCGGGGAGTTCCGCGCGGAAGACCACGGTGACTTTCGTCTCCGTGATCTCCAGCTTGAGAATGCGCTGCGCGACCTTGCGGTCGCTGCCCTTCAGGAACATGCCGCTCTTGGCCTGGCGGTACGGCTCGGGGTCGGTGAGCTTGCCGCCGCCGTAGTTCCCGATCTGCAGTACCGCAGACTGGAACTTCGGCAGCCCGACGATCTGGCTCGCCTTGGGGTGCTCCACCCCGTAGGCGACGTACGTCTCCGAGACGTAGTCGTTGGTCCGGAAGACCAACGTCATATTGCCCCGGTACTTGTTCACGCGGCCGCCCTTCCCCCAAATCTTCTCCTCAGCCGTCAGCTCCGGCTCCTTCTCCTCCGGCTCCCCCTTGGCCGTGGCGTCCTTGCTGTCCTTGGCCGTCTCCCCCTTGGCCTTCTTGGCCTTGGCGGCGGCGGCCTCCTTCTCCTCCTCCGCCTTGGTCTCGGCGGCGATCTCCTTCTGCCGCGTGTTGTACTTCTCCACGTTGAGACCGATGGCGGAGATGACCATCATCAACGCGGTGGGGAGGACCACCGCGAACCCATTGACCTTGGCGGCACCCGCGAAGGTGCTGTCCGTCGCCTTCCACACGCCCGAGAGCGTGAAGAACTGCAAGAGCGCGGTCAACGGCGCGCTCCACAGGACGACGGACGACTGGTTCTCGACGGGGGTCAGGGCCGAGATGGTGGCGATGGTGGTCGCCGGGACGAGGCCGGTGAGGGCCGCGATCAGGGACGACAGCCACCAGCTGCCATCGTGGGTCTTGTAGCGGATCGCGGACGTGAGTCCGGCCGCCAGGTTGCCGCCCACCAGCAACCAGATCATGGACGTGTTCAACATCGTAACCTTTCTGCCCCACTGAAGGGGTCTCTAGAGGACTGAGTCTGTGCCTGCTTGCCAATGATCGGCCCAAGAATGTTGAGTTCCTGGGTTAATTATGATTATATAACTATAACTAAGTATAGTCAAATAGAAGAAAGCTGATTATTTGGCTTGCAGAAGAGCAAAACCTCACTTGACAGCTTTCGCTGAACACGGCCATTTTCACGGGTCGATCAGGGGCTGCGCCCTCTATAGGGCTTTGAAACACGATTCTAGGCAACGACATCCATTCCGGCTTCCCGCCCGAGGGCGGTGAGACGGAGCGGACCAGAGACTCGGATGGATGGGGGTTTCGTTCGTCTGAAAAAACACCGGAGCGCATCGCACATGCTTTTCCGGACTTGATGAGTAACATTCCCGGGCGCGCCGCGTTATAGTTCCCGTATGCGCAAACTCCTCTCGATCATTGTCGGCCTCTCCCTGCCTCTCGCCGTCCTCGCTCTCGATTACTCGGACGCGACAGGACGCTACACCGACCCGTCCTTCACGCGCAGCGAAGCCGCGGCGATCAGTGTCCTGACGAACGCGGGCGTAGTGAGCGGCAATGACGACGGCAGCTTCCTCCCCCGCCGCACCCTCAACCGTGCGGAATTCGCCAAGATCGCCGTCCTCAGTGCCGGCATCGAGGTAAGCGTTGCCGGCAACTGCTTCCCCGATGTCCGTAACGAATGGTTCGCCCGCTACGTCTGCACGGCTAAGAAGCGCGGGATCGTCCAGGGCAACCCAGACGGCTTGTATCATCCCGAACGCAACGTGAACTACGCCGAAGCCGTGAAGATCCTCGCGGGTCTGTACGGATACGACGTGTCCATGCAGCTGGGCGATGCCTGGTTCGCGCCTTTCCTCCGCGCCGCCGATGAACGCGGTGTGCTGCTGCCCGTCGCCCTCGATCCCGGCGCGCTCCTCACGCGCGGCCAGATGGCCCGCCTGACGGCCGCCGTCATGGCCGAGGCCGCAGGTGAACTCGACCTCTACCGCGCGGCGGAGAACGGCGAGACGGTGGCGTCCTCGTCGTCTTCTTCCAGCAGCAGTTCGAGCATCTCATCTTCTTCCTCGTCTTCTTCGACATCCTCGTCTTCGTCGTTTTCCTCCACTTCCACGGTCCTTGATCTGCCGGTGCGCAGCCGCTTCCTCGTCCTCGGCGAGCGGACCAAGCCGATCGCGGCCCTGACGTTCTTTGCCGACAAAGAGGCGATCTTCGTCCGCAGCGTGGAGATCAAACTGGAGCGCAAAGTCCTCTCGTTCGACACGATGTATCTGGTGGATGAGAACGGCGTGCAGATCGGCCAGGTCTCGCTGGATCGTCTCTTCGACAGCACGGACAAGACCTGGAGGGCCAGCTTCTCCGGTGGTACGTATCGCATCCCGAAGGGGACGGAGCGTCAGCTTGCCATCGAAGCGCTGCTCAAAGAGCGCGACAAGGGCGGCGGCTCGGACGAGCTCGTAAAAGTCGAAGACTTCCGCATGACGGCCCAGGGCGAGGACAGTGGCTCTAACTACAACGCCATCAAGCCCGACAGCCTTGTCTTCCCCAAGCACCAGACGGCGCAGGGGCGCATCACCTCCGTGGTGAACGCGCTCTCGGAGACGGATTCCCTTCCGCTCGGTACCAACCAGGTCATCG
This sequence comes from uncultured Candidatus Peribacteria bacterium, assembly GCA_964460365.1. Lineage (GTDB taxonomy): Bacteria > Patescibacteriota > Gracilibacteria > Peribacterales > Peribacteraceae > DAISLF01. Next base: position 115,929 of record CAYWPL010000002.1, read on the forward strand.
GCGCCTTCACGTTCCGTGGCACGCACGTGAGCGGTGCGGAGCTCCGCGTGGAGAACCTCGAGTTCCAGATCAGCAAGTCGTCCTCGGTGACGGTGACGAACTGGCAGCTGGGTACCGGCGAATCCTCGCTGCGCACCCCCTGCACGGTGAACGAGCTGATCGTCAGCTGTTACACGATTCCCGCCGAGATCGGCACGATCCCCAATGAGCCGCGCACGCTGCGCCTCTACGGCGATGTCGCGCTGGAGGCGGGCGCACAGGATTACTTCCTGCAGGTCAGCCTGAATCAGCCCGGCAATCCCGAAACGATCGGCGCCGTGCAGTGGACAGACGGCTCCGGCCATTTCCGCTGGACCGAGCTCTCATCGCCCGTCGCGCGGAGCGCGCGCTTCAATTAGACGTCAGCGCTTCAGTGCTGCCGCGATCTCGTTCGCCATCGTCTGCGCGGCCGATCGCGCGGTGCTTGCCCAGTCCTTCCTCGTGCTGGCGTAGATGATGCTGCGTGACGCGTTCACGATGGCCCCGGTCCCGTCCGGGATGAAGCCGTACTTCACGTCCTGCGCGGTGCCGCCCTGGGCGCCGTAGCCGGGGATCAAAAACGGCACGTGCGGCATGAGCGTGCGGAGATATTTGAGTTCCTCGGGATACGTCGCGCCGACCACGGCGCCGACGCAGGAGAGATTCGTCTCGGGGCCGATGCACGTCGAGGCCCAGCTTTCCACGAGCTGCGCCATGTGCTCGTGCACCACTTCGTCGCCGATCGGCAGATCCTGCAGCTCGCCCGAGCTGGCGTTGCTCGTCTTCACCAGCACAAAGATGCCTTTGTCGTTCTTCACGGCGCGGTCGATGAACGGCTTGATACCGTCGCCGCCGAGGTACGGCGAGACGGTGAGGAAATCCACGGGGCTCGACGCATGCAGATATGCGTCCGCGTAGGCGTCGCAGGTCGAACCGATGTCATTGCGCTTGCCGTCGGCGATGACGACGAGGCCCTTGGAGTGCGCGTGCGCGCAGATGTCCCAGAAGACTTTCATCCCCTCCCAGCCGAGCAACTCGAAGTACGCGAGCTGCGGTTTCACGCACGAGGCGACTTCCGCCACTGCGTCGATGATGCCGTTGCAGAATGTCGCGATGCCGGAGACGTCGCGGGTGACGCCCTCCGGGAGTTTCTCCATCTGTGGGTCGAGGCCCACGCAGACGGGGGACGTGCGGCTGATGCGGTCAGTCAGGCGGTCGAGAGCGTGCATGTTTCCATCGTAGCGGAGGTTCATGAACCTCCGCTACGACACGCGCGGTAGCGAAACACCAAAACGGGCGGCCCGGAGGCCGCCCGCAGTTCGCAAATGTGCGGAAATCAGAGCTGGGGCTGGAGCGAGCGCCGGGACGGGCGCTGCATGCCGCAATCGCCGCGGCGGGCGGCGGCCAGCTGTTCGGCCTCCGTCTCGCCGGGACATCTGGACGTGGCGGCAGCGGGAGGGTTAACAGGCCACTCGTCTTCCGTCCATTCTTCCTCGTTCCACTCCGGCTCGGGGACCACTTCCCATTCGGATGGGGAATCCTGGTACTCGCTGAAGGCGCCGGATGGCCAGGCGCCGAGTTTCCTCATAGCCTCCTGCAGATCCTGGGCGCCGCGCGGGATCTCCACGACGAGCGGAGCGCTGCGCACTGCGGCGGTGCCCTGCAGCACGACCTCGACTCCCTCCTGGCTGCTCGAGACGTAGTATTTGACCGAGGCCGGGAGATTGGCGGCGTTCGTCTGCACCTTGAGGTGCACATTCGTCTGCGCGAGGAGCGCGCGCAGATCCATCATGTCGCTTTCGCTCATCCCCGGCATTTCGCCGTCGCCGCGGGCGGCCATGTCGTTGAGTGCGGTGCGCAAGAACTCGGCACCGTCGGGACGGAGCGTGAGCGAGTAGGTGTTGCCGGTCTTCTCCATCACCAGGAGGGCGTCGATGACCGTGACCGCGAGATCGCGCATTGTGGCCTCGTCGCCCATGCCGTGCAGTTTCTGCACGTCGGTCAGCGGGACGGAGAACCAGTTCTTGCCCGCGATCTTGCCCGTGAGCGTGGCGAGCTCGTGATCCGTCACGCCGTCCACGCCGTCGAGGTAGACATAAAACACGCCGTTGACGACGCGCATCTGCATCTTGGCGCGGATCGTCGTCTTGGCTTCCGGCATGACGAGATCAAACGTCATCTTCATGTCGGCTTTGGCGGTCTCGGGCGTGGAGCTTTCGGCTGATCCTTTCAGCCACACGGATGCGTACATCTCGGGTGCGTGCGTCACGTGGGCTTCGTAGGCGATATCCATCGGCTTGTTGTGAAACTTCAGCGCGAGCAGCAGATCGCTCGGAGCGGCGTAGGCCGCGAGTGCGATTGTTGGCACCGCGAGGGCCAGTAGCGCGGAAAAGAGAGAGCGACGACGCATGGGCGTGGGAGAGGAATGTGGCCGGATGGTACGACAGACGGCCCCGTCAAACCAGCCTATCCGCGGATGCTTTGGCGGTATTGGAGGGCTTCCGCGACGTGGACGGCCCGAATGGACTCCTCTCCCCCGAGGTCGGCGATGGTGCGCGCTACCTTGATGGTGCGGTGGTAGCTGCGTGCCGACAGGCCAAGCCGCTCGACAGCCTGCCTGAGCAATTTCTCCGAGTCAGCATCGAGGGGACAGAGTTCGTCGATCTGCTTTACGCTCATCTCCTTATTGGTGCCGATGCTCATTCCTGTGAAGCGCTTTGCCTGACGTGCCCGTGCGCCCGCGACCCGTTTGGCGATCGTGGCCGAGTTTTCGGCCCGTGCCTCGGCGCGGCGCTGCAGATCTCCGATGGGCACCGGCTGCACGTCGATCGTCAGATCGATGCGGTCGAGGAGCGGCGCCGAGATGCGACGTTCGATCTTTTGTGCCGTGCCCGCGCTGTATTGCGGCGGATTCATCGCGGCGACCATGATGAAATCCGCCGGGAACGTAATGCTCCCCTGCGCGCGGGTGATGGTGATCTGCCGGTCCTCAAGTGGCTGGCGCAGCACTTCCAGCACCTGTGCGGGAAATTCGGCGAGTTCATCTAGGAACAAGACGCCGCGGTGCGCGAGGCTGATCTCGCCCGGGCCCGGGATCTGTCCGCCACCCACGATGGAGACGCCGCTGGCGGTGTGATGCACCAGGCGGAAGGGGCGGCTGCGGAGGAGCGGCGAATCTTTGGGCAGTAAATTGGCGACCGAGTAAATCTGTGTCACCTCGATGGATTCTTCAGGTGTGAGCGGCGGTAAAATGCCCCGAAATGCCCGTGCGAGTAGCGTTTTTCCCGATCCAGGTGCTCCGGAGAGCAGCACGTTGTGCCCGCCAGCGGCAGCGATCTCCAGCGCGCGCTTGGCCTGCTCTTGGCCGCGGACGTCCTCGAAGTCCGTCAGTTCCATCGCGCCGCGTTCCGGAATCACGACCGTTTCTCGGGCGATGATGGCATCCGGCTGGCGCCTGCCCGCGAGAATATCCACCAGTTCCTGCAGGCTCGCCACCGCGATGATGTCGAGGCCCGGGATCAGTGCGGCTTCGGGGCCGTTCACGGCGGGAACGACGAGCGTCTTGATGCCGCACCGCTGGCACGCGACGGCGGCCGGGAGCACGCCCGAGATATGCCGCAGCGATCCGTCCAGCGCGAGCTCGCCGACGAATGCGATCTCCGCAAGGCGCTCCGTGGGGATCTCGATGATGTCATGCGCGAGAAGGATGCCAAGCGCGATCGGCAGGTCGTAGCGCGGGCCGACCTTGCGGATGTCCGCGGGTGCGAGGTTCACGGTGATGACGCGGCCGGTGGGAAACTTGAACCCGCTGTGGCGGAGTGCCATGCGTACGCGCTGCTTGCTCTCCTGCACGGCGGCGTCGCCGAGGCCGACGATGTGGATCTTCGCTTCACCGGGAATGGAGCCCACCTCGACGGTGATGCGCTCGCTCTTGAGTCCGATGTTCGCAAAGGAGGTCAACTGGGTGAGCATGTGGCTAAGGAAAACAACACCGATGACTGTACGGACGTACACCTATTTTTCGCAAGTCATAAAGGGTAGACATTCGTACACCTTGATGGTCTCTGCGAGTCATCGTGCGTTGCCTGCGCGGTGCCGCGCGTGGGACGATGTTCAGACAAACGGACATCGCGCATGACCCGCTTTCCACCTCCTCCTCCGGCGTCTTCGTCCTCCGCCACCATGAAGACGGGCATGACTGGCGAGCGCTCCGCGGAGGCGTATCTCGTGTCGCTCGGGTACGACATCCGCGGACGCAACGTGCGCGTGGGCAAAGGCGAGATTGACCTGCTCGCGTACGACCACGGTGACGGCGTGCTGGTCTTTGCCGAAGTGAAATCTCGGTCGCGCGGCGACGATGACTACCGTCCGGATCTCAATCTCACGCCCACAAAGAGGCGGGCTATGGCATCGGCCGCGCGGGCATGGGTCGCCAGGCACTCCTACGACGACGGCTACCGACTGGACCTGCTCTGTGTTGTCGATGGACTGGTGACGGACCATCTGCGGGAGATCGCGTGGGGTGACTGACCGCTCACGCGTGCAGCAGCACCGTCAGGTTTCCTCCCGGGAAGAGTGTTTTGAGCGGCCAGCGTTTTTCGTCTTCGGCGCTCGCGGTCATGGCATCGAGGGTTTTGCGCTTCTTGTCGCCCTTCAGGAGCAGCAGGCTCTTGGCCGCGCTTGTGAGCACCGGCACGGTCACCGTGATGCGGTCGCGCACGGCGAAACGCTCCGTGACGGTGTGTGCGGCGAGCGCGGGGCCGTATACGAGATCGCTCAGCGGCGGAAAGAGTGATGCGATATGGCCGTCATCGCCGAGCCCGAGCGTGACGATATCGGCGTGGCCGTGCTCGTCGAACAGCCGCTTGAGGTCGCGGTCGTAGGTCAGCACGCACTCGCCGATATCCAGATCCGTCTTGGGCGCGACAACGTGCTCGGCCTCGTAGACGCCCGCGTCGTGCAAGAGCGTTTCGCGGATCATGCACAGGTTGCTCTCGGGGCTCTCGTCCGAAATATGGCGCTCATCCACCAGAAACATCCACACGCGGTTCCATTCGATATCCGTTTCCTTCCCCAGCGCCTCAAACACGGGTCGTGGCGTGGAACCGCCGGAGAGACCGATCACGCATTCGCCCCGTTCGTCGAAGGCAGTCTCAATGGCGTCGCGCAGTAGCGTGACGGCGCGCGCGATGAAGGCTTCGTCGGAGGGCGACTCAATGTAGGTGTAAGGCAGAGCGGTCATTGCCTCAGCCTACCAGAGCGCACAGTCTCAAAACCACTTCACGCCGTCCCGGGCGATCCACGCGTCTGCTTCCTCTGGTCCGCTGGAACCGGCGGGATAGGTGTACAGCGGAGTCGTCGCCTTTTCCAGATGCGCCTGCACCGGATCGATCAGCCGCCAGGACGTGCGCACTTCCTCCGGTTGTAGGAACCAGTGACGCTTGCCGTGAATGGCTTCCAGGAGAAGTCCCCCGTGTTCGGGGAGGCAGTCGCCCATGCACACGAGCGGGTCTTCCAGCACGAGCGGGCGGAACGACGGCTCCGTGCCGCCGAGCTTGGTCTGCAAAAAGATGCGCATGCCGGCCTCGCCTTGCAGGATGATATCCACGCGGTTCGGTCCGCTGCCCGGTCCCACCACGCGCGGTTCCTGGAACTGCACAGAGATGCGCGTTTCCTTTTTACCGAGGCGCTTGCCCGACCGCAGGTAGAACGGCACGCCCTGCCAGCGCGATTCCTTGTTGAAGAGCCGCATCGCCGCGAACGTGTTCGTGCGCGAGCCCGGCGCCACTCCTTCTTCGTGCAGATAACCCGTCACCGTCTCGCCGCGCACGTTGCCCTCGGTGTACTGGGCCTGCATGACGATATCGTCAAGGTTGGCGGCCGGCGGCAGGTAGAACTGGTCCAGTGCGTTGAAGCGGCTCTCGCGCAATCCCTCGTTCGTATCCTTAATGTGCATTGTCAGGAGCGAGGCGATCATCAGCAGATGGCTCTGGAACATGTCGCGGAACGTGCCCGTGGATTCGAAGTAGCCCGCGCGTCCTTCCAGTCCCATGGACTCCGACGCGGTGATCTCCACGTGATGGATGAGCGTGTTTTTGAACAGGCGTTCGAGGATGGGGTTGGCGAAGCGCAGGTAGTAGACGTTGCGCACGGCCTCTTTTCCCAGGTAATGATCGAGGAGGTAGATCTCCTCCTCCGAAAAGCAGCTCATGAGCTCTTTGCGCAACGACTCGAAACTGGCGAGGTCGTGGCCGACCGGCTTTTCCACGATGCAGCGGAAGTCTTTGTCTTTCGCGTGGATGCCGCCGAGGCAGATATTCTTCAGCACGGCGGAGAAGGCGCTCGGCGGGATCGAGAGGTACGCCAAGCGCACAGTCTGCTCCCAGCCTTTTTCGATCTCCTTGAGCGAGGTGCCCAGTGCGCGGAAGTCTTCGGTCTTGTCGTACTGGCCGGTGCGGTAGTGGACGTGCGTCAGGAATTCCTCCAGGGTCTTGCGGTTCACTTCCGGCATCTGCGCACGCACGGAAGTCTCCACGAGCTTGCGGAATTCGGCGTCGGTCATCGGCGAACGCGCGTATCCGATGATCGCGTAATCGCGCGGGAAACGCTTCTTGAGTGCCAGCACGTAGAGCGCGGGATAGATCTTCAGCTTGGCCAGGTTTCCCGAGGCCCCGAAGAGGATGAAGCTGAACGGCGAGGATGTGGAGAGCGCCATGAGAAGCCTTATTGTAGACGAGCGCGTTCCGTCATCAATCGATTCCGGACATGAGCGGATCGGGCACGACGCCAGGCACCGCATCATCGGTGCGGGCGTAGGTGAGCGCGATGTGCTCCAGTTCCTCCGGCGTGAGCGGTGCGGGTGATGCGCAACGGTCGAGCAGCTTCTCCCAGTGATACATCTCGCCCGGCTTGCGGTCGGGGTTGGCGAGGTGGCGCGCCCAGCCCTGCGCGATCTTCGACGCGAACTGCCTGGAATTGCGCACGGGGAAGTGTGCGAGAGCAAGAGACGTCGAGAACACCGATCGGCATGCGGGCCCGCTCGTTCCATCATACAGCAGATGGCTGCCGAGCGAGAGCGACGCATCGGGCAGGCGGGCGAGTGGGCCGGGAACGAGGGCTTTGTGGAATTGCGGCGATTCTTCGTCGCGTCGGTAGCGGATGCGCCGGGGCGGCGAGGGTTCGGATGCGCTGTCGCTGGGCCGGGGGACGTAGGTTTTCCACGGCAGGAGCGTCACGGCGTCGCGCGGTGCAGCATTGAGCGCAGCATCCAACGTCGTGCTCCCGTGCACCGCAAGAAACTCATCCGCGTCCAATGGCAGAATCCAGTCGGCATCGAGCGCGGCGGCTTCGCGGAGCAGGGCGGTGAGCGCTTTGGACTGATGATGCACGGGCGTCGGATCGCCGCGCAGATCGAGCGGAAGCCCTTCATCGTTGAGAGAAGCGAGGATCGCGGGCGTGTCGTCGGTGCTGCCATTATCGATGATGATCATCCGGTCCGCGAACGGCGCGTGGTGCCGGACGAACGCCTCGATGATGTCCGCTTCGTTGCGGACCCAGCTGATCGTGACGAGGCGCATAGCGACTGCATGCTACCATCCGTCTTATCCCATGCAGAGCTACGAACAGTTCATCGCGTCGATCTCCTTCCGGTTCATCCGGCCGTGGATGCCGTTGCCCGTGGCGTTCGCGTGCTGGATGCAGCGCGGCCACGAGGCGTGGCGCGAGGCGTATAACCTGCGGGTCAAAGGCGATTACCGCAACGTCCGCTGTCAGATCCGCCCACTGTGTATCCTGCCGCGCATGTCGACCATCGCCATCGGCTGCCTGCTCAACGAGGCGGTGCACCGCATGGACCCCGCGCACGCGTACGTGAATGTCGGCGTATGGTACGGGTTCAGTTTCTTCTGCGGCGCGTGCGGCAACCCGCGCAAGACGTGTATAGCCGTCGACAACTTCTCGCAGTTCGGCGCCCCGCGCGAAGACTTCCTCCGCGAGTTCGCGGATCGCACAAGCGAATGCCAGCAGTTCCACGACATGGACTATCGCGGGTACTTCGCGCGCACGCATCGCGGGCCGATCGGCGTCTATTTCTACGACGGCGAGCACACCTACGTTCACCAGATGGAAGGCCTGCGCCTCGCGGAACCGCACTTCGCGCCCGGGTGCATCATCTTCGTCGACGATACCAACTGGGACGAGCCGCGCCGCGCGACGGAGGATTTCCTCGCACGGCATCCCGGCGAATACGAGACGCTGCTCAATGTCCGCACGTCCGGTAACCGCCATCCTACCTGGTGGAACGGGCTGATGGTGCTGCGGAAAATATGAGAGTCTTGCGCGACGGCGCGTCGCTGGTACGCTGTGCGCACATCATCGCCTATCCAGAGTGATGCGAAGGGAACTGGCCCGTCAGACGCATCCCCCAACTTGCCCCGTGCGGCGTAGTGGGAACTCCAGCCCCTCTGGGGGAGAGATATGTCCATATCACTCTTCTGCACAGGGAGAGTTCTTTTGGGTCTTCATCATTCATTCTTCTTCCTCTTTATGTCCCGCTTCTTCACCTCCGAGTCGGTCACCGAAGGCCACCCCGATAAGATCTGCGACCAGATCAGCGATGCCATCCTCGACGATGCGCTGTCCCGCGATCCGCACGCGCACGTTGCCGCCGAGTGCCTCGTCACCACGGGGCTCGTGGTCGTGGCCGGCGAGATCAAGACCAGCGGCTACATTCCCATCGCCGACGTCGCGCGCGAGACGATCCGCCAGATCGGCTACGACGACGCCGTGTATGGCTTCGACCACAAGGCGTGCGCCGTGATGGTCTGCGTGGGCGAGCAAAGTTCCGATATCGACATGGGCGTGGCGGAACAGAAGAAAAAAGAGGAGCAGGGCGCGGGCGACCAGGGCCTGATGTTCGGCTACGCCTGCGACGAGACGCCGGAACTGATGCCGCTGCCGATCTCGCTGGCGCACCAGCTCACGCGCAAGCTCGCGGACGTCCGCAAGCAGAAGGATCTGACATGGCTCCGTCCCGACGGCAAGAGTCAGGTGACCGTGCAGTACTCTGACGACGGCACGCCCGAGCGCGTCGATTGCGTCGTGCTCAGCACGCAGCACGCCGACACCGTCACGCACGAGCAAATTTGTAAAGATATCAAGGCGCTCGTGATCGAGCCGGTGTGCGGCAAGTACCTCGATGCGCGCACTAAGTACCACATCAACCCGACGGGCCGCTTTGTCATCGGCGGACCGCCGGGCGACTGCGGACTGACAGGTCGCAAGATCATCGTCGATACCTACGGCGGATACAGCCGCCACGGCGGCGGTGCCTTCTCGGGCAAAGACCCGAGCAAGGTCGACCGCTCGGCCGCGTATGCCGCGCGCTGGGTCGCCAAGCACATCGTCAAAGCGGGACTCGCCCGCAAGTGCGAGGTGCAGGTGGCATACGCCATCGGCGTCGCCGCGCCGGTCTCCATTCGCGTGGATACGTTTGGCACGGGCACCGTCCCTGACGCGAAACTCGAAAATGCGATCACGCAGGTGTTCGATCTCCGTCCCGCCGCGATCATCCGCGATCTCGACCTCCTCCGCCCGCAGTATCGGGCGCTCGCCGCCTACGGCCACCTCGGCCGCGAGGATCTGGGCGTGAAATGGGAGATCTGCGACCGCGTGGATGCACTCAAGAAAGCAGTTGCCTGATCGTGCTGCCCGCGTCGAACCTCGCGTTCTGCGACAAGTAAACCTCCCGGATGGCGCTATACTGCCGTCATGCCGTTCCCCGATGACCTCTCCGAGACGGTCCGCGTCGACGCGGCCGCTCTCGGCGTGCGTGCGGAGGATATCGACGAGCGGTTCATCCGCGGCGGCGGACACGGCGGCCAGAAGATCAACAAGACGGCGAGTTGCGTGCAGCTCGTGCATCGCCCCACGGGCATCGAGGTCCGCTGTCAGAAGTACCGTGAGCAAAGCAAGAACCGTCTCTCGGCGTACAAGCTTCTCCTGTTAAAGATCGACGAGCGCGTGCGGGGCGCGCAATCACAGCGCGCGCAGGTGGTCTTCAAGCTGCGCAAGCAGAAGCAGCGCCGCAGCCGGAAGGAGCAGCGCAAAGTTCTGGAAGGCAAGCGCCGTCGCGCGGAAACGAAGGCGCTCCGACGCGTTTCGGGGGAGTGACAATTGAGATTGGGCGCGCGTTGCCTCACACTATACCGTAATGTGCGTCTTCCGTTTCAAGCCGCTCGTTCTGGCACTCTGTTCTCTGGCGCTTCTGACGAGCTGCAGTGCCCGGACCGAAGAGGAGATCGCCATGGAGCCAGAGCAGCTGCCCGTGCAGGAGGAGACCTCGTCCGCCTCGTCCGAAGATCCGGGGTACAACAAGGTGGAGGATCCATGGACGCTCTCGGTGTCCATGGTGCGCAAGGCGACTGTGGACGCGAACGGCGAACCGCACACGCTGGCGTCCGTCCGTCTTCGCGGCGCGACCGACAAAGACATTGTCGTCTACAACGCGCCGGGGGATTTCCAGTTCGTCGATCCTTCAACCTATCGCACGCCGGGCGCGATCGCGCTCTTCAGCGTCTGGTGGGACGGCACGGGCAACGAAGTGATGCTTCGTCTCGACCGCGTGACGCATAATCTGCTGATCGAACGCCGGACCGGCGGAGAGGAAAGCGAGCGGTGTTCACCCTGGTCGCTGATTGACGAAGTTCCGGTGCCGCCGGGCGTCGATCTGAAACTGCTCAGCATGGGCGAGTCCACCGACGAATCCGTCCTGCAATACTGCAACGTGCAGTGAGTGAGGGTGACGCGGGTGGGGGTTTTGCGGTACACCTGTGTCATGCAACTTCTTCCAGCCCTGCTCCCCCGCCCCGGACAGCGCTACAACCCGGTTCCGCTGCCCGTTGGCATCTTCGCGGGTCTCGTCATTTATTCGACGGTTGCGCGATCAAGCACAGCACCCGCGGCCCGGGGCAGGAACATCATGAGGGCTATTACGACTACGAAAAATATCGGTGAGACGGTTCGTTGCGTCCGGAGTATGATGCGCGCGGATTTACCCCGTATCGCATGCACCGCCTTTTTTCGCTCCTCCTCGTCCCGCTCCTCCTCTTCGCCGCCTGCGGGCGGCCCACGAGCTCCGATGTCCGCAAGATGCTCAACAAGAAAGGGGCTGTGAGCGCGGTGCCGGCAACGATCGGCGTGAACGGCGGAGAAATCACCTACGGCAGGAAAGGCTCCGGGGATCTGCACGGCTATCTCGCGCTCCCTGCGACCTCCGGGCCGCATCCGGCCGTTGTTTTGGTGCATGAGCGGTGGGGTCTCGATGACTATATGCGCGAGAATGCCCGCAAGTTCGCCAAACTCGGCTACGTGGCGCTGGCGGTGGATCTGTACAGCGAGTCGACGACGGACCCCGCCGTGGCCCAGTGGCTGGCCGCGGGCGTGCAGAGGGACGCGCCGGGAGCGCTCGATAATCTCGAGCAGGCCGTCACGTACCTCAAGAATCGCTCCGATGTGGATGACGATCGCGTCGCGTCCGTCGGGTGGGATTTCGGGGGCGCCTGGGCGTACCAGATGGCGAAAAACGATCTCGGCGTGAAGGCGACGGTCATGTACTACGGGCAGTTCGGCGTGGATGACGACGTGAGCCAGATGAAGGCGGACATCCTCGGTCACTTCGGCGAGGCTGATCGCACTATCACGATCGACGACGTGCACGAGTTCCAGGCGACGCTCCAGACGCGCAACGGCCTGCACGACGTCTACATCTACCCGAATGCGGACAACGGCTTCGCGAATCCGTCCAGCCCAGCCTATGACAAACAAGCAGCGAAGATTGCCTGGGAGCGCACGGTGAACTTCCTCACGACCTCGCTCGGTACGCCGCCTAATCCGCGCTGAGACGCCTCAGCGCTTCTCGATCCGCGTCCCGGGGTAGTAGTATTTCAAAATCTGCTCGGCGGTCTTGCCTTCATTGGCCTGCGCTTCCGATCCGCAGCCCGACATCCCCACGCCGTGACCGCGCAGCTCCATGCCTTCGCACCACGGGTCGGACTTGGAGGCGAACACCTCCGCATGCGGAAAGTCCTTCCATCCGGCTTCTGCGGGCGAGCGCGTCCGCCCGTCATCGGAGGAAAAGTACGGCGGCTTGATGGCGTCGCCGTTAACCGTCAGAATCTGCCCTGCGGTGGACCGCACGGCGCGGAGCCAGCCGGGATTATCCAGCTCGAAACCCACGCCGCTGTACACCTGGAATTCCGAGGGCAGGTCCGAGCCATCGTAGGGTTTGCCGGGGAATTTGCGGTGCGCGGAATCCATGTAGAAGGCGGCGTATGTGCGCGCGGCGATGGCGAAGGCGCGCTGCTTTTCGTAGGGCTCGGTGTCCGGCTCCTCGCCGAGACCAGCGAGGTAGGTATCCAACGGCAGTTCGTTGATCAATACCAACGCGCCGTCGATGACGCGGCACTCCAGCAGGCCACGGAAGCGCTTGTAGCCGCGCGCCCACGACGTGACGATGGTCACGCCGTCGCCCGGATCAACGCGCACAGCGGATGATGTCACCTGTTTGCCGTCGCCGGAGGCTCTGCACCGGTCGCCGCTGCGCGTGAGGATGATTGCCGTGCCCATGGGCAGGCCGTTCACGTCCGTGGCCGTTGTCGACGAGAGCACAATGCGCTGGGCGTCGGGTTGCGTGTCATGCAGACGGATGCGGATGCCGGTCGTGGACGATTGTGATGGACGCCGGGCTGTCGACGACACCGAAGAGACCGACGAGGATGAGGCGGAAGAGATCGTTGGATAGGTCGTGTAGTCGCCGATGGTCGAGCGCGTGCGCACACGCCGGCCGGAGGTCTGGATGCGGAAGGTCACGTCCCCCACCGCGACCGTGTAGTTGCCGGAATCTGGCGGGAGCTGCACGCGGACGCGCACCATTACCGAGGCGTTCCTGGCCAGCCGGGAGGGCGCGTAGAGGGTTTTGCTCACACGGACGTAGGTTCCGTCGCGTTCCTGCATGAGGGCAATGCGCGGATGCGAGCGGGTGATGGCGCCGATGGCCGCTCCCTGCTTGTACGATGTGTCGCCTGCGCGGAAGAGCACGGGGATGACGATCTCGCCGCCCGGCCGTGCCTGGATATCCATGCTGCCGAGTGCGCTGAAGCCGGCCGCCGTGCCGCCGCGTGCGGGGGTTGCCGGCTTGGATGTGCCCGCCTTCTGGAGCGCGGGAAAGACGACAGGTGCGTTGATATCGCCCGTGCGCGCGTGCGCGAGGATCTGATCCAGCGTGCGCCACACGTACTCGCCGGGGCAGTCCGTCGATACGAGCTGGCGGTGGCCGACGACGGGTGGCAGCGTTTCGCCGTGGAACGACACCTGGCGGTTCAGATCGATCTTGTACGTATCGGCCAGGGATTTCAGCAGCCACTGGAGGCTGCGCACCTGCCGCAGTGCGGGCTTTTCGGCGTCAAAATTGCCCATGAGCGCGATGCCGACCGTGCCGACGTTGTTGCAGTACGCGTGGCCGCCCACCACGAATTCGCCGCCGGATTTGCCCTCGTAGATCTGCCCGTCCTCGTCGATCACGTAGTGGTAGCCGATGTCGCCCCACCCGCGGTTCACGGAATGGTACTGATAGAGCGCGCGCATGCGCTCCACGGCGGTCCGGCCGTCGTTGGCCGTCGAGAGCGCGGTGTGATGCACGGCGAGGAGCTTCACCGCCGTCGAGTATTCGCGCGTCCACAGCAGCGTGCGGCCCTGCGCGTCTTTGTTCGTACGGTTCACGGTGTGGAATTCGGCGGGATACAGCTCCTGATTACGTTCGCAGTCGCTCTCGCGGACGTTCGGCGTCGCTTGCTCGTTGTCCGCAGGTTCATCGGCCGGATCGACCGTCTCGGAACCAGAGGCCAACAGGAATGAGTCATCCGCGCCCCACTCGTGGCGACTCAAAATGCGCGGCGTGGAAGTCGGCGCGGTTGCGGCAACCTGGTAGCGCGGCGGCTCGGTCGAAACAACGATCGGATGAAATGCCGCCACGACGCTCGACCCGCGCACCTGCACGCGGCTCACGGCCTTTGGGAAGATCATCAGGTTGGATTCGCGCAGTGCGGGATCCTGCTCGTTCTCCAGCGTCAGCCGTTGCCACTCGCTCCACGCGCCGTCATATGAGCGCAGTTCCAGATCCATTGTCCCGCCGGCGACCTGCAGGCTCAGCGCATCAGCCGGGAGCGTAAACACCTCCTCGCGCAGCGCGGAGGGGTGGGGTGCCAGGCGCGCATGTTCTCCGCTGGAGGCCAGAAAGACCATCAGCAGGTACGGCAGGAGAGAGGCGAGCGCGAAACGGCGCATATGAGCCAGTGTAGTGTGCGACGTGTCCGTCCGTCAGCGGAAAAACGATCTTTTCCAGCTCGTATCACGTTGCGATTGAAAGGCAACTATTCCAGAGAACCAAGAACCTCTTCCTCTCGTATCGCCGTAGCGAGACCGACGTTTTCCCGAAGCGGACACCGGAGAAAGAATGCGTTCTGTGTTCATTGTGAAGGCGTATCGTCATTTATGCCGCCGAAAGTAGCTGTTCGTACGCGTCCGTCATGGCTTCCAGCGTGAAGCGCGTGCACACGGTGGCCGATCCGCTCTTTCCCAGTCGCGTGCGCAGTGCAGGATCGCGCATGCGCTCCAGGGCAGCTCTCAGCGCTTCGGCGTCATCGGCGGGTACGATCAATGCATCCAGTCCGTTCTGCAAATAACCCGCGATGCCACAGACGTCCGTGACGATCGTCGGTACCCCAAGCACCATGGCCTCCGCCGCGGTCAGCCCGAACGGATCGTGCTCGCGCGAGGGCAGCACGAGGCAATCGAGCGAATGATACAACTCGCCGAGATCCTCCACTGACGTCCAGATCCGGATACGTGGAACCTCCTGCATTTCGCGGCGCGCAATGCTTTCGGCGAAGTTGCGTAAGAATGCCTCCTCTCGGCCCGTGCCGACGATGTCGAGCTGTGTATCGGGCATCCCGGCGATCGCTTCCACCAACACGTCGACGCCCTTATCGTGGCTGAGTCTGGCCACGCAGCCGATGCGCAACGGCCCGCCGTCCCGACGGGGACGTACAATATCCGCGCCGAAGCGCAGGACATCGATGCCGTTGGGGATCGTGACGGTCTTTTCCGCTGGCCAGCCGAGCTCCAGGTAGATCGCGCGGCTCAATGCCGAGACGCACACCGTCATCGCGGACGTGCTCAGACGGCGCAGCGCGGGCAGCCAGGGATTTTTGCGCAGCCAGCGTCCGACGCGGTCATGTTCGATCCACAGGACAGGCACGCCCCGCGATGCGAGCGTTCCGGTGAGGAGCAGCTTCTCGCTCAGGCTCAGCATGCACACGGCCTCGACATCTTTGAATTCGGCCATCGCCGCGATCAGCCGCGTGCGCATCGCGTTGCGCCTCCACAAAAAACTCACCGCGCCGATTTTGGTCACGGGCGGCGGACCGATGTCCAACCGCGTCACCTTCGCGCCGATCCGCGCCGCGGCCTCCAGGAGCACGGAGCAGCTGCCGAGGAATTCCACGACGTGCCCCCGCGCGATGAGCGCGCGCATGAGCGACAGCGTCTGGACCTCCGCGCCGCCATGATTGCTCTCCAGCGGGAAACGGGTGAAGAGGATCCGCATGCTTGCAGTCTAGCGTATCCGGCCGTTGCGGGGGGCTCGGGGCCTCTCTACGCTATGGCGAGTGCGCTTCCCCGCCCGCCGTCTTCCGCTCATCCTCTCCTGCGTCCTGGCTCTGACGGCCTTGGCCGCGTTCCTGCCGTCGCTGCAAAACGGTTTCGTGGCCCTGGATGACGACGGTCTCGTCTACGAGAACCAGGACGTCTTGCAGCCGTCGCTCCCGGCGATTGTCCGCGTCTGGACCTCGTACGACGCGCAGAAGCTCTACAAGCCGCTCACGATGATGACCTACCAGGTCGATGTCCTGCTGGGCGGAGCCGGTCCCGTGCAATTCCACCTGACCAATATCCTCCTGCATGCACTCTGCGTGGTGCTCGCGTTCGCGCTCCTGCGCCGCCTGCTCGGCGGACTCTGGATGGCCTTCGCGCTCTCGCTTCTGTTCTGCCTCCATCCCATCCAGGTCGAAACCGTCGCGTGGATCAGCTCTCGCAAAGATCTCCTCTCCACGGCGTTTCTGCTCGGAAGTGCGCTGACGTGGCTCTACAGGAGAGACACGGCGCGCGGCCGGTTCGTCAGCCTGATGCTCTTTCTCTGCGCCCTACTCAGCAAAGGCTCGTCGCTCTTCTTCCCATTGATGCTCATGCTCCTCGATGCGCGAGACAGCCGCCGCTTCATGACCTCGCTTTGCCAGGGGCTGCCGATGCTCATCCTTGGCGCGGGCTTCGCCGCCATCGGCTCGCTGCCGTACCTTGGCGAGCGTATCGGCGCAGGAGGCATGGAGGCATGGTTCGTGACGCTGCGCGGCATCACGCTCACGATGCGCCATCTCCTCTATCCCTCCGGTCTTTCGGCGCTCTACCCATATCCCCAGCTGGTGCTCCCGGCAGCCTTTCCGTATCTCAGTTCCGGGCTTCTGCTCCTGGCGGTCAGTACCGTCTGTCTGGTCATGCGCAAAAGCGTGCCGGATGCCGGATTCGGCTGGCTGTTCTTCCTGTGCGGATTGCTGCCCGTGCTGTGGAACGGTGCGACGCTCGGGCTCATCGTCACCGCCGACCGCTACGCGTATCTGCCGCTCATCGGGTTTTTCCTGGCGCTGCTTATGCCGCTGCGCGCGCTGTGGACGCGCCTTTCCCGGGGCACGCCCGCGTGGATTCCGGTGCTGCCCGCGCTCGTGATGGCCGCCATCCTCTTCTGTCTCGTCTATGACCGCACCGCCGTCTGGCGCGACAGCATCACGCTCTACACGAATATCCTCCAAAACCAGTCCAACGCCTGGGTGGCGCGCGCGAATCTCGGAGTCCTGCTCTACCGTTCCGGCAAAGCCGAGGCTGGTGCCCAGCAGCAGCGCTCTGCGCTCGCGATCAATCCGCGCTTCGATACGGCATACTTCAATCTCGGCGTCATTCGTATGGCGCAGGGGCGGATGCGCGACGCGCGCGGAGCGTTTCGCATGGCGGTGTCGCTCAATCCCTCCGGGCTCAACCGCGCGGGACTGCGGCAGGCCGGCGGCACCGACGAGCTCCAGTTTTAACGATCCTTCCGCGGTACGATCTCCTCCTGCCCGCCCATGTACGAGCGCAGCACTTTGGGGATCATCACCGAGCCGTCCTTCTGCTGATACATCTCGAGGATCGGAATCAGGATGCGCGGGCTGGCGATGCAGGTGTTGTTGAGCGTGTGAACGAATTTCCGCTCGCCGTCCCTCGTGGTGTACTTCATATCCAGGCGGCGCGACTGAAAATCGTGGAACGTCGAGCAACTGTGCGTCTCACCATAGCCGCCACGGCTGGGCATCCACGTCTCGATGTCGTTCTTGTAGACCTGTCCGCGGCCCATGTCGCCCGTGCAGACATCCACCACGCGGTACGGCAGCTCCAGTGCCTGCAGCACCTCCTCCGCGTTCTGGAGCAGTTCGCGGTGCATCTCGGCGCTGATGAGATCGTCGTTCTCGCAGAGTACCACCTGTTCCACTTTCTGGAATTGATGGATGCGGTAGAGGCCTTTCGTGTCCTTGCCATACGTGCCGGCCTCGCGGCGGAAGCAGTTGCTGATGCCGCAGTAGCGCTTGGGCAGTTCATCGATGCTCAATGTCTCGCCCTGGTGGTAGCTTGTCACGGCCACCTCGGATGTGCCGATCAAGAACGCTCCGTCCCCTTCCACCGGACCGCCCTTTTCCTTCTGCACGCCGACTGCGTAGGCCTGTTCCTCGCCGCCCGGGAAGTAGCTCGTGCCCATCATCGCCGGGTAGTGGACCAGTAGCGGGGGCAGGAACGGCGTGTAGCCCTTCTTCACCAAATGATCGAGCGTGTAGAGCAGCACCGCGTATTCCAGCCGGACGCCGTCGCCCTTCAAAAAGTATGTGCGCGATCCGGCCATCTTCACGGCGCGGGGAATGTCGATGATGTCCAGATTCTCGCCGAGCGTGACATGGTCCAGGGGATCAAACGTGAACGTCGGCACCTTGCCCCACGTGCGGATCTCACGGTTCTCACTGTCGTCTTTGCCCACTGGCACCGACGCCAAAGGGATGCCCGGCACGAGCAGCACCAGCGCTTCCCACCGTTTGTCCACCTCGGCGAGTCGCTCTTCTTTCGTTTTCAGGTCATCCGAGAGCGTCTTCATGCGGGCGATCGTCTTGGCCTTCTCGTCGCCCTTGAATGTCGGCACGGCCTTGCTCACGGCGTTCTTCTCGCCGCGCATCTTCTCCGTCGCGGTCATCAGCTCGCGGCGCTCGGTGTCCAGCGCGAGCAGTTCGTCGATATCGACGTTCACACGCTTTTTCTTCGCCGCGTCCTTGTACGCGTCGGGCCGTTTGCGGAGGTCATGGATATCGATCATGGCGCATAGAGTACGGGAGAGCGCGCCCTCCGGCCAGCCCGGAATACGGTTCCGCGTATGACAATTTGACGGCCAAATGTACTTCAATAGCCTGAAAAAAATAGGGGTTTTCCCAAGGTCCTCCCCTGTCCCGGGCACTTCTTTCTGCTACGATGTCCTGACGCATGCCCTACTCCCCGAACCAGAAGCCCTTCAAGCTCGTCTCGCCGTTCCAGCCGACCGGCGACCAGCCAGCGGCGATCGAAAAACTCGTCAAAGGCGTGAACGCCGGCGAGAAACACCAGACGCTCCTTGGCGCCACGGGCACGGGCAAAACCTTCACCATCGCCAATATCGTCCAGCAGGTCCAGCGTCCGACCCTGGTGCTCGCGCATAATAAGACGTTGGCCGCGCAGCTCTGCTCCGAGTTCCAGGGCTTCTTTCCGGAGAACGCCATCTCGTACTTCGTCTCGTACTACGATTACTACCAGCCCGAGGCATACGTTCCCACCACCGATACCTACATCGAGAAAGACGCGAGCATCAACGAGGAGATCGAGAAGTTCCGCCACGCTGCTACGTTCAATCTCCTCACCCGCCGCGACGTGCTGATCGTCGCGTCCGTGTCCTGTATCTACGGTCTCGGCAACGTGCAGGACTACGAGGCGCTGGCCATCAAAGTCACGCGCGGCGATCCGGTGAAGCGCGATACGTTCCTCCGCCGCCTGACCGACATCCAGTACCGCCGTTCGGGCGCGGATTTCAAGCAGGGCATGTACCACGTGCTCGGCGACACGGTCGAAGTCTTCCCGCCGGGAGGCGACACCGTCATCCGCATCGAATGTCCGTTTGATGAAGTGGAGACGATCCAGGAAGTCGACAGCTTCACGGGCGAGCTGATCAGCGAATTGCAGGAGATCATGATCTTCCCGGCCGCGCACAATGTGACGACCAAAGAGAAGATCGACCAGGCCGTGGATGGCATCAAGACCGAACTGAACGCACGCGAGAAAGAACTCCTCGCCGCCCACGAACTCGTCAAAGCCGAGCGCATTCGCCAGCGCACCGAATACGACATCGAGATGCTCAAGGAAACCGGCTACACGACCGGCATTGAGAACTACGTGCGGTATCTCAACAATCAGCCGCCCGGCACGCCGCCCTCCACGCTGCTCGATTACTTCCCCGACGATTTCCTGCTCGTGGTCGACGAGTCGCACATCTCCATCCCGCAGGTCGGCGGCATGAGCGAGGGCAACAAGTCGCGCAAGCAGACGCTCATTGATTACGGCTTTCGTCTGCCGAGCAGCCACGACAACCGCCCGCTGCGGTTCGACGAGTTCGAGGCGCACTGCGGCCAGCGCATCTACGTGTCGGCCACGCCCGCCAAGTACGAGTACGCGCATACGGAGAAGAAGAACATCGTCGAGCAGATCATCCGCCCGACGGGCCTGATCGATCCGATCGTGACGGTCAAACCCACCAAACATCAGATCGACGACATCACGGAGGAAGTGAAGAAAACCATCGCCGGCGGCGAGCGCGTGCTCATCACGACGCTCACCAAGAAGATGGCCGAGGACCTCACCAAGTATCTCGACGAGGCCGGCCACAAGGTCCGCTACCTGCACAGCGACGTCGAAACGCTGGAGCGCATCGAGATTCTCCGCCAGCTTCGCACGGGCGAGATCGACATCATCGTCGGTATCAACCTGCTGCGCGAAGGCCTCGACCTGCCGGAAGTGAGCTTTATCGCCATTCTCGACGCCGACAAGCAGGGCTTCCTGCGCAGCCGCGACTCGCTGATCCAGACCATCGGCCGCGCCGCCCGCAACGTCAACGGCCACGTCACGCTCTACGCCGACAAGATGAGCGATGCCATGAAGGCCGCCATGGGCGAGACGGAGCGCCGCCGCGCGATCCAGGAGGCCTACAACAAGAAGCACGGCATCACGCCCAAAACGATCATCAAGGCCGTGCATGACATCGCTGAAGAAGGCCGAAAACTGGAGCTGCGCCGTCCCAAGTACGATCACACGAAGATCCCCAGGGATGAGAAGAAACGCCTCATGGAGGAACTGGAGAAGCAGATGGAAATCGCCGCGCAGAACCTCGAATTTGAGAAGGCCGCTGACCTGCGGGATGAGGTCGAATTGCTGCGCAGGGAGCTCTGATCGCTCCGGGAATCTGTGAGATGCATCAAAAAGAGCATGGCCGGGTCCGCCTCTTTTTGTTCCCCGTGTCGGCCTCCTTCGCATCCATCCCGTGTTGTGGCCTGCTTTAACCGAGAACTTTCACCGCGTGTTTGTAGCCTTCGGGCGTGCCGGTATCCAGACGCTCGCCGGTGAAGACGCAGCCGTAGATCTCCAGATGCTTGCGTTCGGCGATCAGCGCGTCGATCAGGCGCACCTCTCCGTCCTTGGTGCCCTTTTCGATTTTTTCGAGCGAGGCGAACAGAGATTTGGGGATCAGATACTTTCCGACGATGCCCAGGTTGCTCGGTGCGTCCTCGGGCTTGGGCTTTTCCACCAACCCCTTCACGCGGCGCACGTCGGATGTCTTCCCCTTATGCGTCCAGGTCTTATCCAGTTCCACGATGCCGTACTTATGGATGAGCGAGCGTTCGATCTCCTGCAGGCAGAGCATCGCCGCCTTGCCGCCGCGCGTCGTGTCGCGCATCGCCGCGGTCAGCTGTTGCAGGCCGTTCTGCTTTCCCACAATCAGATCATCACCGAAAAGGATCGCCACCATCTCGCTCTCCACCCACTCGCGCGCCTGCAGCAGCGCGTGCCCGTCGCCTTTCATCTCCTCCTGATACGCGACATGGAAATTCACGGTGCCGTAGCGCGACAATTCCTCCAGCATGTGGAGCTTGCCGCGGGTCGCCAGTTCTTTCTCCAGTTCCGGCATTTCGTAAAAATACTGGGGAATCGCCTCCTTTCCACGGCTGATGACGAAGCAGATATCCTTGATGCCCACCGAGAGACATTCGTCTACGAGCAGGGCGATGATGGGCTGATTACCAATCGGGAGCAGTTCCTTGGGAACCACCTTGGTCCACGGCAGGAAGCGCGTTCCAAGGCCGGCGACGGGCAAAATTGCCTGGGTGAGCTGCATGTGGGGAAAGTGGGACGGGAAAGCGGTTTCCGCAGTATACGGACAGGGGTCTTTTTTGACAAACGATTCAGAATTTACTACAATACAGGCGAAACACTTTCCCAACACACACCATGAGTCGCGCGAACAACGCCCTCGCCAGGGTCCAGAATCTGTATGTGATGCAAAGCAAATTGCTGCATCTTCTGGAGAGCGAACTCGATCTCAGCAACCCCGATGTGCGCCGCGAGGTGCGGGGCAGCATGAAAGAATTTGAGGAGCTCCTCTCCAAGGCCGACTGGCGGTACATGGGCGGCATGGACGTGTGGGAGACGCTGAAGAGTCTCCCAGCCGAGATGAGCCAGAAGCTCAAGGCCAGCGCGACCGCACTGCCGAAGCGCCGCCTCAAGGCCGCAGTCTCTTCCAAGCGCGCCGTGGTGAAGGCGAAGAAATCGAAACCAGTGAAGAAGGCGGGCGGCAAAAAGAAAAAGAAGTGACGAGTGAAAGAACTCAAAGAGCGGAAGCGCTGAAAAGTATCAGGCTCCCTTGGGTTCTTTGACTTTTCGTCGCCCCTCAGGCGTCGTTGATTTTCACGATCTTCACTTTCTCTTCCTTCGGGATGATCACCTTGAGGATGCATTCTTTGTTGAAGGTCGCGCGGACTTTTTTGGGATCGATCGAGACGGGCAGTGTGACGCTGCGGGAGAACGGACCCCAGAAACACTCCTGCAGATAATACTGCTGCGAGGGGATCATATCGGTCTGACGGCGCGAGCCGCGGATCGTGAGCACGTTGTCGCTCACCTCGATATCCAGGTCGCTCAGGCGCACGCCGGCGATGGGTGCCTTGATGATGTAGTACTCGTCCTGCTCGTAGATATCGACGGCCACGCGGCCGATCTGCGAGCCCGTCTGCTGCTGCGCGCCCGCCGGCGGGGGAACGGATGCCGGACCGTTGGAGTCATCCTGGTTGAACGCGAACATGTTCTTACCCTTCCCCTCCTGGTTCAGAGCGCTGAAGATGCCGTGGAATGGTGATCCACCCATGGACAAAAGTGTACAAAAATGGCTTTGATCCTGCAAAAAGTCGATGTGGCGTCCCGTGGGAATGATTGCCTGCTGGTTCTTTCGTTGTTCTGGCCGTACTTCTCCCTGTGGCCGCTTGCGCGGACATGATTTCCGCAGCATTTATCAGGGGTCGCAAGTGGCAAGGCGCCGACCTTCCTCCGGGAGACTTGCCCGGTTCAAACAAGTGAGTACAATGCCTCCCGCCTGCAAGGAACCGTTGAGCGGCACCCCCACAGCGGACTCCGGTTCGCGGGCCTCGTCACTCTACTTCTCACACCCTTCGCCAGGGAGAGCGCGGGGTAAGCACTTCCACTCCATCCGTTATGTCCACCGCCCAGCTGAAGAACGCGATCCGCCGCCTGCGGTTCGAGCGCAATATGACGCAGGAAGAACTCGCGCTCCGTACCGGAGTCAGCCGCCAGACGATCATGTCGATCGAGCGCGGCCGCACGAATCCGTCAGTCCTCCTCGCCTACAAAATCGCTGCTGCCCTGGAGTCCGAAGTCACGGAGGTCTTCATGATGGAAGGAAAGCTGGCCCCGGTCTGAAGCCGCGTCCGTGATCCTTGCGCCCGCCGCACACGGTCTTACGCCGAGGCCTTCTCTGGCGATGCTGTGCCGACGGGTTTCTTCTCCGGAACCGCGATGCGGATATCGTCAATCACAATCTGGACTTGCCGCGCGTCGCGCCAGGTGTCGATGCCAAGGTGGCACGCGATATCCACCAGGGCGTTCAGATGTGTCAGCAGATGACCGAGACGGAAGCCGATGGCTTTGCTGCGGCCGACACGCGCCTGCAGATGCGAGGCGTCGCGTCCCACCGCGCGCGGCTCATCGAGGCGGGTATTCCGTAGTAGGAAGCGCGGAGCGGGGTTCCCCTGCCCCACGGGCTCCAGTTCCAGCAGGCGTTCGCACAGCGGGAGCGTGAGGTGCGCGATATCCACGCATGCGTCGATGGCCAGGCGCGGGAGCAGATCATCTTCATCCACCGACGCCTCCACGTCGGTGGCGAGGCGGTCGCGCAGGGCGTCGAACGCGGCGACGGGGAATGTGCAGCCTGCAGCCATCGCGTGCCCGCCGAAGGATGTGAGCAAATCGGCGGCACGGCGGAGTCCCGTGGTGACGTTGTACGAGGGAATCCCGCGCAGCGATGCCGTGCACTGTCCGCCGCGTTCATGCGCGATGAGCACGGGACGTCCCGTCTTCTCGCAGAGTTTCCCGGCGATGAGTCCGCAGATGCCGGGCTGATAGCGTTCATCGCGCAGACACACGAATGCCGACGGCAATGCCGCAGCGCGAGCGAGCGCCTCGTCCATCAGCGCCGCCACTGTGTCCTGCCGCTCGCGGTTGAGTTGTTCCAGGTGCGCGGCAGCCGCCTGATCGCCAAGCAGCGCGTTGAGCGCGATCGCGGGTTCGGCCATCCGGCCTGCGGCGTTGAGGCGCGGAGCCAGACGAAACGCAACGTCCTGGCTGGACACGGGTCCGGCTGGGATCTCGGCTTGCATGCGCAGGAAGCCGAGCGGTCCGCGATCCAGCCGCGAGAGACTGATGAGCCCGCGATGCACCAGCGTTCTGTTCGGGCCTTGCAGCGGCACGAGGTCCGCGATCGTCCCGATGGCGGCCAGCGCGAGATCCGTCTCGCGGTCCTCCCAGTCATCGCCGTGCTCCAGCGTCTCCAGTGCCCGCACAACGCTCCAGGCGATGCCTGCCGCCGCTGGATGCGGCTCGGGGAAACCCGGCGCCAGCGCGGGATGCAGCAGCGCGTGCGCGACCGGCAATTCCGCGGGCACCGTGTGGTGGTCGAGTACGATGACGTCGATGCCGAGTGTCGCGGCTTCGGCGATCTCGCGCTCCGCGGTGATGCCCGTGTCCACGGTGATCAGCAGGGTCACGCCCGCTTTTTTGAAATCATGGACGGCGCCGCTCTTCAATCCGTAGCCGTCATGCAGGCGATGGGGCAGGCGCACGACCGGCTCGATTCCCCGCCGCCGGAGCATGCGCATGAGGAGCGCCGCGCCGGTGATACCATCGCAGTCGTAATCGCCGAAGACGCCGATCGTTTCCTTCGTCTTCACCGCCGCGCGGATGCGTGTCAGCGCGCGGTCCAGATCGGGGAAGAGCGACGCGTCGGGGCCGAACTCTTCCGGGATCAGGCCGACCGGGAGCGCATCGATCCCGCGCTGGTCCAGCAGGTGATTCAGCAGTGCCTCGTCGCGGTCGCGCGCCGCCATGGGCAGCGCTCCACGCAGGTCCGCGCCGAGCACCCAGCGCTTGCCGGTGAGCGATAACGTATGCACCGGGCTACGGTACCAGACCGGCTTGGCACCCACGATCAAGAAGGCCGCCGCGTCGGCGCATCAGTCATCCAGGGGCTTCCGTCAGCGCTTTAGGTGGTTCCGTGCCTGTCCGGGACT
Source organism: uncultured Candidatus Peribacteria bacterium (assembly GCA_964460365.1). Classification (GTDB taxonomy): domain Bacteria; phylum Patescibacteriota; class Gracilibacteria; order Peribacterales; family Peribacteraceae; genus DAISLF01. The sequence continues at coordinate 140,999 of CAYWPL010000002.1, forward strand.
CAGCCGATGCGCAGGATCGTGATCAGGCGGTCGCGCCGCGCGCGCCAGATCGTCCAGCCCACCGCGCCGAGCATCACGAGAATAGTGGCGGACTCAGCTGGTCCGGTGCCCGACAGGGGCGCGCCGGAGTGGAGAGCGGTCGATTGCAGAATCTGTTGCCGGGCGGCGAGCTGGTAGGCCTGCTCAGCCCGTGCGTTCTGAAGGCGCCGTAGGAAGCGGGCCGTTGCAGGGTCCATGTCCACGCTCCAGAGAATCTTGTCGGCCGTGGCAGGACTGTCATCGCCGGGAGCCGAGCCGTGCAGGGTATCGTTATCGGTGCCCGCCGGCGTTCCCGCCGTGGAACTCGACGAACCGGCTGTGCCATAGTCCGCGATCGTGGATGGGTGGTTCTGCTCGTTCTGCTGATGTTGCTGCCGTGCCGTCTCCTGCGCCGCACGGGGGCTGCGGGGGACAAGCTGGGCGTTCTGATCGCGCAGCAGCACGTCCTCAGGTTGCAGATACTGCGCGCCTGCCGTCAGTGGAGTGAGGCTGATGATGAGGGCCAGAGCGGAGAATGTGAGACGACGCATCATGACATTATACAGAAAAAATTGACTGTTAACAAGTCGCCTTCTCCGAGAGGAGGCAGTCGTAGTACTCCTGGTGATCCAGAACGCCGTCCTCATCCGTGTCGATTTTCCGCGGGTCGGTTTCGCCATTGTCGACGCTGCCGCTCAGGTTGCGGTCCTCGCCCTCCCAACGCTTGAAGGGCAGGTTGAGACACGTGTTACCCGTGTTGTCGGAACAGATGCGCTGCGTGCTTCGCACTTCGCAGTAGCCGTCGCAGAGGCCGTCGCTGTCGCTGTCTTTCTTGGTCGGATCTGTTTCGCCGACATTGAGGATGCCGTTGCGGTTCTTGTCCTCAATGCCGTCGATCAGGCCGTCGTGGTCGGTGTCGCGGACGCGCGGGTCGCTGTGCAGGCTGAAAATCTCGTAGTCATCACGCACGCCGTCCCGGTCCGTATCAGCTCGCAGCGGGTTGGTCCGGTGCCGCTTCTCCAGCTGATCGTTCAATCCGTCGCCGTCCGGATCCAGGCCGACGGCGAGCGGCAATTCGCTCATCACGTAGCACGTCATGCCCGGCTTGAAGATTTCCAGCTGATGACGGATGACGCCGCTGACGGGGCGCTGGTCCAGTTCCGCCTGCGTGGGCGGATTGAAAATCGTGAACGGTGTCTCGGCCAGGATTTTGGCGCGGAGACGCGCGGCGCGCTCACCTTCGGACAGGAAGACTTTGCCGGGCAGCGTGCCGCTCTGCGGCGGATTGGTCGGATCATCCGATGCGAAGCAATACCCCCAGTACCGCACGGTCCTCGCCGGGCGTCCGAACAGCGTCTCACGCGTGACGGGAGCCATGGTGCCCGGCAGATGGAGGAACACATGGGTCTTGGCGGGGATCGTCGCTCCGGTGGAGACCATATCCGCTGTGACCGTCTTCCACATTTCCTGCTCCTGGGGCTTCGGAATGACGATGGCCGTGAGGCCCGCCCCGTCTCCGGGCGCGTATGTCGCCACCATCATCCACGCGTAGGCCGCGGAGAGAAGAGTGAACGCGCAGTGGAGGAACGTGGAGCGACGCGTATGCATGGAATCAGGAACAAGGAATCGATCCCGCTCAAGATTTCCCCTGGATCGCGCCCTGGAGGATGATGCGCGGAATTTCGCCGCCCTCGATTTCCCGCTCAATCATCTGGTGGCCGTTGTAGAAATAGACCTTGATCGTGCGATAATTCGCATTGGGCGTCGTGTCCCGGACGTTCAGCACGCCGTTGACGAACGTCAGGCCGAAGCCGTTCTGTATGACCTCAGCGGCGCCGACTGCGCCGGCTGGGGCTTCCGTGTAGGGGGGTCTTCCGGCAAGGCGGGTGAGGCTGACGAACGTGGGATGGCCCTGGTTCGCCATGACCTCCAGCGGATTGACCGTGAACATCGGGCGCAACACGCTTTCGCGTGCGCGGAGCGAGTTCCCCGGCGTGACCGTGATGTTCTTCACCTCCACGTTCACGTCGATGGTGTTGCCGGTCGTGCCGGCACCGCCACGGAATTTCAGCGGGATCATGCACTCAAGGTCGTTGGTGCTAGCCACCGTCACGTTGCCGTCGGCGTCGCGCACGATGGTCACGCCGTCGCGGGTGAACGTCTCTCCCACGGCGATGGGCTGATCGTTGTACTCGACGACGGTCGCGCGGCGGCGTTCGGCGGACATGCCGCGCGGGCCGATCTCGACGCGGCGGCGGTGTCCGGTGTACATGGGCTCGGGCTGATTCACTTCGATCGTCTCCGGTGCGCGCGTCACTTCGATCGTGCGCATGATGCGCTGGTTGCCGTGGTAGAAGTACACGTTGACCGTTTCGGCCTTGTCTCCGCGGGCCGTCAGGATGCCGTTCTCGTAGCTCAGGCGGATGTTATTGCTAGGCGTCGTTACCGGTGCGGCGCCGATGGGGCCGGGAATGGCGGCCGGATCGTACGGCGTGGTGGCGTTCAGGCGATTGACGGAGCTGAGGCTGACGATGGTGCTACCGCCTTCCGTGAGGGGATTGACGCTGATGGTGCGGCTCTCGCCCTCCGGCATCGTCACGTTGGGCGTGGCACCGATGGCGAGGATCCGGGCCTGACGCTCGATGGGAGCCTGGCCAGTGCGGGTGAATCGGATCGGCACAGTGACGGCTTCATCATTGATGCTATCGGCGGTGATGCGGTAGGCATTCCCTGCCAGCACGCGCCGGAACCGCACGCCGTTTACGCGCGTGGGGACGGCGAGGGCATCGCCAAGCACAACGTTCGTGTCCCCGATGGTGATGGTGGTGTTCGCGAGAGCCTCAGTCTCAGATTCGTCGCTGCCGGTGCCCGTCACCGAAACGTCAAAATTCATACTTCGGCCGGTGTAGACCGCATCCGGCTGGTTCACTTCGATGTTGCGTGTCACCTCGCGCGCGGCTTCAAACGTGAAGATCAGGTTGTTGAGCCCGTCGCTGCTGCGCGAGACGGTCGCAACGCTGTTGATGCCGCCTTCGGTGAATGTCGAGCCGCCGCGGGTCAGGCGCAGGCGGGTGCTGCTGGTATTGAGGTTCCGGGCGACGCTCTGAGGGATGCGGTAATACTTCACGCCGCCGCTGACGAGAATCGGCGTGCCGACTTCTTCGTTGATTTCTCCTCTGGCCCGCGAGAATTCGGCGGTGGTATCCGCATCCACGCGAAGCAATTTATAGACCTGTGCCTCCCCGATCGTGTCGAACGGGCGGCTGTACATGTCGAGACTGATGGTCTGGAGCTTCGCGGCGTCATCGCGCGCCTGCATCTGCGCGGCGAGGGTTGCTTTGCGCGCCTGGAGCATCCGCTGGTCCAGCGTTTCCTGGCCGTCGCGCGGCGAGCCGTTCGGCGCGCGGACGCCCGCGTCGATTTCCAGCTGACGGATGAGGCGTTCACAGGCGAGATAGTGGCGCTCGAGTTGTACGACATTCCAGTAGACACGCGACACGCGCTCGGACCCGTAGGGCACGCCGCCCGTCGCGCTGTAGCGGTTGATCGCGTCATAGCGGTAGGTGTTCGCCGTCTTGCTGAACGCCTCGCCTCCGCGCCGGGCCCAGCGGGCGTATGTCGGACTGTACTCCAGATAGTTCTGTTCGGGAGACACCGCGATGCCGTTGTTCTGGACGACGATGGCATTCCGGTAAAAGAGCTCGGCGTTCACGGCGTAAGGCTGCCACTGCGCACCCGATCTGTTGGTCTGTAGCGAAAGGAACCGGCCGTCAGTTGTCCGGGCGAAGAGGAAATTGGGAAACTGGTCCACGCGGAAGCGCAACTGCTGCTCGCGGGGCTCCCGCATCAGATCAGTTGTTACCTGTCCGATGGTGCGGCTGTCCGCGGCCGCGTCGAGCGGAGCCCGGATGGTGCCGATGGTGTCGCGTCCGCGTTTCTTGCCGATCTGGCCGAGCGTCGTCAGGAGCGCCGTCGCCCGGGTCTGGTATTCCCGGACGCGATCCTGGACGGTGTCGTATGCGTACTGGTTCTTCGTCACTTCATCGCCCTCGACGGATTCGCGCATGAACAGATTGTTGATGTGATTCAGATTCGAACTTGGTGCCTGCTGGTACGCCAGACGCCGCTCGCCGTGAGAGACGGAGGAGCGGGGGAAGAGCCGGGGGAGAGAGGTGTGTGTCATGTGTGTTTGTGGAAGGCGGAGGAAGGATCAGGCGGGAACGTTGGAAGCATCATCATCCAAAATGTGTTCGGCGCCAGCGCGCTCGTCGGCTTCGACTTCGCCGTGAATCTTCGGCAGTTCCGTGCGGCGGAAGGCGGTGATTTCCTTCATGCCTTCATCGACGCTGGCGAGAATTGCTCTGCTCTCCGTCAGAATCTCGCCGTGCTCCTTCTGGAGTTCGGCCATCGCCTCGGCGCGACGCTTGTCGGAAAGCTTCGGCGCGAGTGCGACGAGCTGCTCGATCATCACTGGGGGCAGGCCGGTCAGCGTGCGCACGGCGGCGATGAAGTCTTCGGCGGTCATAGCGAGAGGAGGGAAATCCGCTCAGTATACCAGATACATCGTCTCTTTTAAAGCAGTTTTCCGCGTCCCGGGGCATGGCGGGTTTCGGCTCCAGCCGCTATCCTCGGCTTCACATGGCCAAGGATTTCTATCAACAGCTCGGGCTCGGACGGGACGCCTCCCCGGACGATATCAAAAAGGCGTACCGCAAACTGAGCAAAGAGCTCCATCCCGATAAACATAAGGGTGATAAGGCCGCGGAAACGCGCTTCAAAGAGGTCAACGAAGCCTACGAGACCCTCGCCAGCCCCGAGAAAAAGCGCATGTACGACCAGTTCGGCTCGGCGTCGGGTCCGGGCGGGGGCGGCGCGGGATTCGGCGGGTTCGGCGGAGGCGCGGGAGGCTTTGATTTTTCGTCGTTCAGCGGTACCGAGGGCATGAACTTCAGCGATTTGTTCGAGGGATTTTTCGGCGGGCAGGCAGGCCGCGGACGCGGGGGCCGCCCGGAACGCGGTGACGATCATCAGGTGCAGCTCGCCATTCCGTTTTCCGAGGTGGTGACGGGAGGCGCCAAGACCATCCGCATCCGGCGCCTCGGGACGTGCGACCGTTGCGGCGGCGACGGAGCGGAACCGGGTTCCAAACAGATCACATGCATCGAGTGCGGCGGCACGGGACAGGTAACACGCACCGCGCAGTCGCTCTTTGGGACGATGCGGCAGCGCATGGTGTGTCCCAAGTGCAAAGGTTCCGGCAAGGTGCCCGAAAAAACGTGTTCCCGCTGCGACGGAGAGGGCAGGCGCGCCACGGACGCCGAGGTGAAATTCGAGGTGCCCGCCGGCATCGAAGACGGCCAGACGCTGCGCGTGCGCGGCGAAGGCGACGCAGGCCCGCGCGGGACGACTGCGGGGGACCTCTACGTGCGCATTGTCGTGACGCACGACGATAGATTCGAGCGCGACGGTCCGGATATCCGCACGACGCTTCCGATTCACGTCGTCGATGTCGTGCTCGGCACCGAGGCAGAGGTCGAAACGGTGCGCGGTCCCGTGAAGCTCCGCATCCCCGCCGGTACGCAGCCGGGCCAGGTTTTTCGTCTCAAGGACAAAGGCCTGCCGGTCCTTGGTACGGGCCGCACAGGTGATCACTTCGTCACGGTGCAGGTCGACGTCCCGTCCAAGCTTTCACGCGAAGAGAAGAAACTGATGGACGAGTGGAAGAAGCTGCAGAAGTGATCATAAAAAGCCCTTCGTTACGAAACTGCTTCGCAGTTTCTACTCAGGGTGACGATGATTGATAGCGGGCAACAGGGCTTTCTTGCTACAAAAAATATGTCATCCCGAGTAGAAATCCGTGGAACGGATTTCGTAACGAGGGACCGTATCAGACATCCAGGTTCTCCAGTCCGTCATCCTTGGAGAAGACCGGCGAAAGCTCTTCGCTGCCACCGCCTTCTTTCTCTTCTTTCAGACGCATGACGATCTGGCGATACTCGCCCTCTCCCGCGCTCTCGGTCGTCAGGTCCTGCAGGGCGGGCGTGTTGGCGACGTAGAGGTGCACCACGCGGCGGAAGTACGGCGACATGGGCGCGAGCGCAATGCGGTTGCCCGTGCGGCGCACGAAGTCGGCCTTCTGGTCGGCGATGCGGCAGACTTTGTCCTCCTGGGTGCGGCGGTAACCGTCGATATCCACCACGATGAACGGGCTCCGGTCGAGCTTCTCCTGCGTGCGGACGATGGATTTTACGAGGTGCTGGATGGCGTTGAGCGTTTCGCCGTGCCAGCCGATGATGCGGCTCGGTTCGGGCGAGGCGATGTCCACCCGCGTGATGCCGCCCTGCTCCTCCGTGACCGTCACGGCCGCGAAGGGGAGAGACAGGTGCTTGAGGATGTCGCCGAGGGAGTCCTTGATCAATTGCGCGTTCATGCCGGGGGAGGATAGCAACAAAACGCGGAGGCACAAAGGCGCAAAAAAGGCCTCCGGGTTACGGAGGCCTCTTGAATTTCTCGTGTAGGCGATCAGCGGACGGCGTCCTTGAGGGTCTTGCCGGCCTTGAACGACGGGACCTTCATCGCGGGGATGGAGATCTTCTGCGTCGGGTTGCGCGGGTTGACGCCCATGCGCGCCGCGCGGTGGCTGAGCTTGAAGGTGCCGAAGCCCGTGATCGTGACAGGCTGTCCCTTCTTCAGGTTCTTCACGACGATGTTGATGACGGCCTGGAGGGCGTCAGCAGCAGCGCGCTTGGTGATTCCGGCGGCATCCGCGATGGCCGCGATCAGATCCTGCTTGGACATAGAGGGGATAGGGGGAATAAATAGACTGCAACCCGAAGTCTACGCGCAGATTTTCCGCATACGCAAGCCATGGGGGTCGACTTTTTGGCTTGCCCAAGGGGCGCAGGCATGACAATGGCTTTTCTAAGCCAAGAGACATGAATACCAAAAATGAACGTCAAATGCTCCCGACACGCGAAATTCTGCTACATGAAGACAAAAAAACGACCAGTCAATCTTTACTCACACGTTCTTGGCCCCCTTCTTCGGACTGGTCCAGCCCATCCGCAGCATCGTCTCCGCGGCTTCGGCGTGCCGCTCAGGAACCATTCACGGCGTCCATCTCTTTGACACACCGCCCGCCTCCTCTCTACGCTGCCGCTTCGATACACACGCGTTCCTCCTTACTCTCTTTTTCTCGTTCGTCCGTGCCCAAGCACCTCGTCATCGTGGAGAGCCCGGCAAAGGCCAAGACCATCAAGCGCTTCCTGGGGAAGGATTATGATGTGGAAGCGAGCATGGGACACGTCCGTGATCTGCCCAGCTCCACCATCGCCGTCGATGTCGATGGCGACTTCGAGCCGGAGTACGAGGTACCCAAAGAAAAGCAGACCGTCGTCAAAAAACTGAAGGCTGCGCTCAAAGAGGCTGATGATCTGTGGATCGCGACTGATGAAGACCGCGAAGGGGAGGCGATCGGCTGGCATCTGTGCCAAGTGTTGAAAGAAGATCCGAAAATCGTGAAGCGCATCGCGTTCCACGAAATCACCGAGACCGCGATCAAGGCCGCGATCCAGAGCCCGCGCGTCCTCGATATGAAGCTCGTCGACGCGCAGCAGGCCCGCCGTGTGCTCGACCGTCTCGTGGGCTACACGCTCTCACCGTTCCTCTGGAAAAAAGTTTACCGCGGCCTCTCCGCCGGACGCGTGCAGTCCGTCGCCGTCAAAATTATCGTCGATCGCGAGCGCGAGATCAAAGCGTTCAAGCCGGTCGAATACTGGACGATGGACGCGGTGCTGGAGACCGGCGAGAAATCCGCCTTCACGGCGTCGCTGTCGAAGAAAGACAGCAAGAAGATCGAACTGACCTCGGAATCCGATGTGAAGAACGTCCTCAAGGATCTGGAAGGCGCGTCGTACAACGTCGCGTCCATCGACGAGAAAGAACTCCAGCGCACGCCGCCGGCGCCATTCACCACCTCGACGCTCCAACAGGAGGGCGCCCGAAAACTCGGCTTCTCCGTACGTCAGACGATGGCTGTCGCGCAGCAGTTGTACGAAGGCGTCAGTCTCGGCCGCGGCGAGGGCATGATGGGTCTTATCACCTACATGCGCACCGATTCCGTGAATCTCAGTCAGAAGGCGCTCGACGACTGCAGGGCGACGGTCGAGAAGCTCTATGGCCGCGAGTACGTTTTGGCCACGCCACGCACCTACAAGACGAAGAGCAAGGGCGCGCAGGAGGCACATGAGGCCATTCGTCCCACCGAGGTGGAGCGCACACCCGCCTCGCTCGCCGGCGTTCTCGATCATCAGCAGCTCAAGCTCTACACGCTCATCTGGAACCGCACTGTCGCCACGCAGATGGCCGCCGCGGAACTCAAGCGCGTCGGTGCCGACATCCAGGCTGCGGACTACACGTTCCGTGCCACGGGGCAGACCATCGTCTTCGACGGCTTTCTTCGGGCTTATCAAGAGGGCCGCGACGAGGGCGATGAGAAGAAAGAGGACGACGTCGAGCCGGGCGAGAAGCTCCTGCCCCCGCTGCACGAGGGCGACGTCCTCGATCTGACCGAGCCGCTCAAGACCGAACAGCATTTCACCAAGCCGCCCCCCCGCTACACGGAAGCGAGCCTCGTCAAAAAGATGGAAGAGGCAGGCATCGGCCGCCCGAGCACCTATGCGCCGACCATCTCCACCATCCAGGCGCGCGGCTACATCGTCAAAGAGGGCAAACAGCTTGTGCCGCAGGATATTGCCTTCATGGTCACCGACCTCCTCACAGAGCATTTCTCCGACATCGTCGACCTCGCCTTTACCGCGCATATGGAAAAGTCGCTCGATGACATCGCGGACGGCGAGACGACGAGCCTGAAGTTCCTCCGTGCGTTCTTCAAGCCGTTCCAGGCGCGCGTCGTGGAGAAGACCATCGAGATCCAGAAAAAAGACATCCTGAAAGAACACATCCTCGGCACCGATCCCACCACCGGCCTCGAGGTTGTCGCGCGCACGGGACGCTTCGGCCCCTATGTGCAGCTCGGCCGCCCCGAGAGTCTTCCGGAGAAGAAAAAGGGCGAGAAGAAGATCAAGCTGAAGAGCGCGTCGCTGCCTAAGAACATGTCCCCGGATGATGTGACGTTCGACTACGCGATGGCGCTGCTGAGCTTCCCGCGCGAGGTGGGCTTAAGCGAGGGCAGCATGATCACCGTGTCGCTGGGACGCTTCGGTCCGTACATCAAATGGGGGGAGCTGTCGGTGAGCCTCCCGATGGAGAAGAACCCCGTGCATGTCACGCTGGACGAATGCGTCGAACTCATCAAGGTCGCCGCGGAGCGCAAGAAGAAAGCCGCCGAACCGCTCCGGGTGCTCGGCCAGAACCCCGAGGGCGCGACGGTTGCCATCAAGGACGGACGCTTCGGCCCGTACATCACGGACGGCACGACCAACGTGTCGCTCGGCAAGAAGCGCGATCCGCAGACGACCACGCTGGAAGAGGCTATGGACATGCTGGCCAAGAAAAAAGAGCGTGGTCCGAGCAAGTGGCGAAAGAGGGGCTGAGACGATTAGGCGCCGGTACGTTATTCAGGGCGGCTTGCAGGCGGATAGCCGCCATCGCCGTGACGTTCTGGACGGTGGAGTGCAGCGGCAGCAACTCCCCCTCCGCCGCCGCCATCGCGCGCAGTGTCCCCGCCACGGCGCGATCCGTGCGCCTGCGAATGCCGTCCTCCAGCATGCCCGCAGTCACCGTCTCCGTCTGCCGCTTGACCGACATTGTCCGCGATGGTGTTGCCGTCGAGGCGGACCTGCTCTGCGACAACACGGAAGATGTAGTTTCTGTTTGGTGTGTCCATAATGAATATTATAACACAAAAATGATTATATGTCTGTGTGGCTGAGGATGGCTGTTTATCGGTATCTATCCGAGGTAAAATAGAGAACGTCTAGGCGCGTAGCTCAGTTGCCTAGCTCTGCGAAGCAGGGCGTCAGAAAATAATGAGCTCGATCCTTCTTCTTTCTTTTATCGCCGTCAGTCCGTAGGCGCGTAGCTCAGTTGGTAGAGCACAGGTCTCCAAAACCTGGGGTCGCAGGTTCGATCCCTGCCGCGCCTGCCAAGGTTATCACATCCACGGAAGAACGCTCAGACGTGCGGAGCACGGAGGAAAAAAAATCAGCGCGAAGCACACAGGTCTCTCGTTTGGATTCGAGGTGAGCACAAGTCCGGAGGACGCCGTGCGAACCCGAAGCCACGCGATGCCCCGGAGCGAGCCGCAGCGAGCGCAGTGGGTACAAAACCTGGGGTCGCAGGCGAGCGAAGCGAGGCTTGTCCTGAGCGTCGCCGAAGGGGTCCCTGCCGCCTGCCAGATCACTCACCCTCAGGTTGTCCCGGTAAGCGCATCCGTCCGTTTTGTACGGCGTCGATGTACGGCGCCCACTGTTCCTGCGCGTTGCGGTACGGCACGCCGTAGTCGCCGTTGAGTTGTTCAGGATGTCCGGTGATGACGGAGAGGAAGCTGATGATCAACGCGAAGAAGACGCCCATGACGAGCACCAGGAGCGCCGTGCCTTCCGCGCGGAATTTTTGTGGCAACTCTGTCACGGCGATGGCGCAGAGCAGTGGCACGAGCGGCAGGAAGACCAGATGATAAAACGGCAGCGACGGAACCCCGAGTGCGATATAGCCCGCGAATGACAGGAACGTGGTGCACAGAAGGAACAGTACGTACTGATTGCGTGCGGAGAGGTGCTGCGGCGCGCGCAACGATGCCGACTGGCCCAGAATGTTGCGCACCACGAGGATGACACCCGCGAGGGCTCCGGCGGCGATGAGCCACGTTCCCCCTTCCGCCACGCCGAGCAGCCACGCCGGTATCGCGGCGGGCCGTACCGGGCCCCACACGTAGTCCAGACCTACGGCACCGTTGATGCCAACGAGCCAGCGCAGTTGTTCGAAAATATTTCCGGCGTTCCGCGTCGTCGCGTGCGTCAGGTTCTGGAAACCATCCTGGATATGAAAGGCGATGTACGGTGCGTAGCAGACGAGAAAGACGCAGGCGGCGATGACCATGTCGCGCCAGCGGGGTCGCACGCGCAGCAGCGCGAGCCAGAGGATCGTGGCGACGGGCATGGCCCACGCGCTCATGTGCAGCTGCGTCAGCAGGGCCATGCTCGCCGTGGCTCCCCAGAGCCTCCAGGAGCGTCTGTCCCCGACGTAGGAGACCAGGAGCCATCCCGTGAGGACAAGGAACGGCAGGAGGGCATCCTGGGCCCAGATTTTGCGTGACAGCACGAAGAGCCACGGCGACATCGCCACGATGGCGCCGGTACACAGGGCGAGCAGTGTGCCGCCGATCCGGCGCAGAAAGAAAAACAATCCGATGATGCCCGCGGCGTTGAGCACGACGATCCATCTGGTCACGAACAGCGGGTCTGTTTTGATGATGATCGCGGGCCAGAGGAGCAGCAGGAAGAACGGCGGATTGAAGAGTCCCGTGGAGGACTGCAATCCCACCAGCGGCAGCGTGCCTTTTTGCAGGTGCGCTGCTGCGAGGGCAAACGCCTTGAACTCATCGCCTTTGAATTCCATCGCATCCAGCGACACAAAGCGCAGCACGATGCCTGCGATGACCGCCAAACCCAACGCGGCGGCAAGAAGATGTCCGGGTGTGAAGCGCATGCTCTGCACCGGCGCAGTGTACCGCGATCAGTTCATCGCTTCCACGTAGCACTTTTCGCAGTAGATGATCTCGGGCCGGTCCGGTGCGTAGGTTGTCTGAATGTTTGCATCGCACTTGGCACAGGAGCGGTCCCACAGCTTACGCGGATTGCGCAGGGCGAGCCGGGCACGGAACCGGCAATCCGGACAGAGACGCGGCAGTGGCAGCGATGCCTCACGGCAAAATGCGAGTTCCTGAGGGATGATTTTGTAGTTCTTGCGACAACGCGTGCAGGAGAGAATTTCTTTGGTGATTGCGTCCTGCACGTCGGCCGTGCGCGTGGGGACCGCGTCCCATCCGACGGTCTCTTTGCCCGTGGTCGAAGGCGTCTCTTCCTCCCACCGCCACCCACGCTTCCGGACCTCCTTCGGTGTCAGCGGATAATCCTGATGCGCCATCGATTCGTTGTACGGGAAGGGCGAGAGTGTCTCCGGAAAGAACAACCCCCATTCGCCTGTGCTTTCCATGTGTGCGCGGATCTTCGGAAGGAGCGCGAGATACTCGTTCTCGGAATACTGTGTGTTCAGGATGCAGTACTTCTTGTGTCGCAGCGAGATGCAGCCGAAGCAGTGCGAGCACGAGTGGCAGTTGTCCGAATAGAACATGTCGTCGCCCGTCCAGCACTGGATCGTGAAGGCGCAGGCGCGCGCGGTCACCGAGGAATACGTTTCGTAGGTCAGCTCCGACCAGCCCGGGTGATAGCAATCCAGCGCGTCCCTGGATTCCGCGTCCTGCACATTGATGCAGTCCTGCGACCGGTAGAGCTGAAAGCAGTTCACGCAGTCTTTGGACTCAAAGAGATAATCGCCTGTGCAGTCCTCGGTCTTGTCCTGGATGGAATACAGATGCGGGTGTTTCGCTCGCATCGCCTTTAGCTGGTCCTCCACCAGTCGCACATGGTGCGCGTTCTCAATATCCAGCTCTTTCTTGCGACGCAAATACTCCCCCTTCGTCAGCTGTTCGTTGAAAATGCAGTACGATTTGCGCCGCAGTCCGACGCAACCGATGCAGTCGCTGCATCCACGGCAATCGTAGAGGAATGCGCAGTCGCGGCAGTTGTGCGAGAGATTGCAGGCATAGCAGTTGTACGCGTGGTTGCAATCCGTGCAGTCGACGCAACGCTGTGTTTGGAAACAGTAGCTGCAGTCGATGCAGTCCTTGCAGTCGAGAAGCCAATAGCAGTAGAGCAGCGATTCGGAGTTGTAGAGGCATTGGCTCAGGTATGAATTGCGGCTGTCGAACGCGAAGTTGCAATAGTCGCAGTTCTCGGAATTGCTGATATTGAGTGCCTGCCGCGGCACCTTCCCGAGGAGTGCGGCGAACTGATCGAAGAACGGTGTCGAAAAATCATAGTCGCGTCCGTACTCGAGTGCGTCCCATCCGTCGCCCCACCAGCAGCTCCGTTCGTAGACGGGGAACTGCGCGCCTGCGGGATACACCGAAAGCATGTCTGTGCGGCACGCGTCGCATGTGCGGCGATACAGGTGTCGCTCGTTGCGCCACACCATCTTCCGTTGCAGCCGACAGTCATGACAGAGTTGCGCGAGCGGGAAGGCGCCGGTCTCAAATGACTGCATGATTTTGGCATGCAGCGTCTGCTCCCCCGGTGAGATCGTGTAGCTGTCACCGCAGGTGGCACAGGTCTTCTGCATGGGGCCCAGTATGCCTTTGCGGGCCACCGATGGCCTAGTGCAGAATCCCAAAATTCACCCGTTCACCACGTCCCCTCCTCGTGCTGGGGCAGGAGCCGGCGCACTGCGGCGACGAGCGCATCGAGTTCTTCCGCGATTGCGGGGTTGTCCTGGTCGGCCAGCAGTTGATCGACGCGTTCCGGGGAGGTGCCGAGAGCTTTGGCGTACCCCTGGAGGTTCCAGGCGAGACCGCCGTCAATCTTTTCGCGTGCTGGAGGGGTGTCGGCGGTGTGTTCAACGGCTATCTGTTCAGCGGAGACCATGGACGTGTGGGGGAAAAGTCCTTGCGATGCTAGGTGCGTGCGCGGGATTTTTCTGCTTTTGATCAGGCGAAACCCGGCCGATGCGGATTCGCATCGTCACGTCGGTCAAAATGCAGGGAGGGCGAATCCCGGAAGAGCGCTTGCCGGGCGGGGCCCAAGGGGTGTAATCAGGAGCACGATATGAGCTCGCCGCGAATTGCCATCGGACTCTAGTTCCGGGCGCACTCCGCCAGCAGGTCGGCGAGACGATGGAAGTACCGATGCGCGCCCTTTGCTTTTCCCGTGGGGTCATTCCGGCCGGAATAATCGGCGTAGGAGAGTCCGGCCTGCGCGTTCAATTCGATCAGTTTCCAGCGTCCGTCTTTGCCGCGCGCCACGTCCACGCAGTAGATGCGGTGCGGAAAGCGCGAGAGCTCCTTGTCCACGATGCGGAACATCGCCATGGCTTCGTCCGGGATGCGGTCCACGGCAAGTTCCCAGATGTGCCCGCCCTGCGCGACGTTCGCCAGATACGAACCTTTCCGAGGCTCGCGGATAAAGACGCAGAACACCTCGCCGTCGATCGAGACCATCCGGAAGTCGTGCATGCCTTTGGCGATGCCGGGGATGCCGCCGGACGTATCGACGAACTCCTGGAGGATGTACGGGAACGACGGGATCTCCGCGAGGATCTCTTCCTTGGGTCCGATCAGAATGCCGTCGCCGCCCAATCCCTCGTTGGGTTTGGCGACGACGAACGACGACGGAATGAGCGTCTCGGCTGCGGCGACCTCGGACGCCGAGCGCACGATGAGGCTCTTCGGGCTGAACTCCTCGAAGGTGCGGTACGTCCACGCCTTGTCGTCGCAGAGGGTATTGAGCGTGATGTCGTTGAGCATCCGTTCCGTCCCGTCGGGCGCAAAGCGCCCCCGATTGAAGATGAGTGACGATTCGCACCGTCCGTTCTCTCGCACGAAATCGTTCCCGTTCCATCGCCAGCAGCCGTTGAACGTGTTGCCGCCGAGGTATGTTTCCTGCCCCCGGACGACCACGCTCGCCGTTCCCCGTTCCTTCAGCAAATCCGCCAGTACGCCGTAGGCCTGCCTGTAGTCATCGTCGGAGAACGGGTAGTCGTCGGCGTCCGGATCCGTGAAGTAGATGGCGATTTGCGGTTGAGGAGGCAAAAACGGGGGAGAACAGGCGAACTTGACGACGGTAGTACCGGTCCCGGCTTACCGCAAGCAGCTGCCAAGAAATCATTATTGGCTCTGTCAAGCACGGCCTGTGTCGTGTCTGGAAGAAGCAGGCGTTTTTTGGTATACTGATCGGAAATGCACATCGAAATCGAGATTCCCCGCCCCGCGCTTACTTTGCTCGTCCTGGCCGCCGCCACCGGCTGGGGGCTGGTGCTGACGCGCGGACTGGCGTCGCCGGCTGCGCCCGTCGCCGATCTCGCCCATACCCACGATGAATTCCCGGTGTCGTCCGCCTCCTCGTCCGACGCGAACACCGCCGTTGTTCCCGACGCGCAGGGCGGAGATGACACGCCGCCCCAACATGTCATCGCCGAGGCGCAGCTCCGCGCACTCCAGGCGCGCGAGGAGCAGTCCGTGCTGATGGCCAAGGAAGACATTCTCCGCCTCCAGCTCCAGGTGCTCGCCGATGAGCGCCGCGACCTGGGTGCCAAAGTTGACCCGGCCCTCGAGGAGCAGTTCCGCCAGGGCACGCGCATGCTCGTCGAGCTTGCGCAGGATGAGCGCCGCGCGGAACAGTTCCTCCTGACGTCCTTCAACGAAATGTGGGAGGCCGAGAATCGCGCCATCGCCGCCGCACCCGGTGCGCCTCCGGGCGGACAGGTGATGCTGCAATGGCCGGTGAACCCGCTGCTCGGTATCTCCGCGTACTTCCTGGATAAGAGTTACGAGGCCACGCTGAAGATGCGCCACTACGCCATCGACATTCCTGTCATGCAGGGCACGTCCGTGCGTGCGGCCGCAGGTGGCATCGTCGCTGACGTCATCGATCACGGTCTCGGATTCAGCTACATCACCATCGAGCATCCGGGCGGCTACTCCACGCTGTACGGCCACCTCTCCGGCTTCGCCGTCACCAAGGGCCAGCATGTCGTGGCGGGAGACGAGATCGGCACATCCGGCGGACGTCCCGGCACGCGCGGCGCGGGCCTCTCCACGGGTCCACACCTGCACTTCGGTCTGCATATGAGCGGCGCCGCCATCGACCCGCTGCAGTTCCTGCCGCCCCATGCCAACGTCCGCACGCCGGACGAGGGCAGCGAGACGATCGCCCCGAACGCTGGTCTCTGATCAGAGCTGCGCGCGCGGTCCCTGCGAAGGCTTATGGTCGCTCTCTTTGCGGACGACGTAGCACTTTTGCATGATCATGTGTGCGGCATGCTCGTGGCGGCGCACGGTGTGGAGCTCGATATGTCCGAGGCTCGCCGAGGTCGTTTCGATTTTGATCGATCCGAACCGCAGGAAGAAGCTGATGATGTTCGGGTAATACGGGATCACGTTGGTGATCGTGTGGTAGTTCACGTGGTTGATGCTGCGCCCGATGAGGAACTGGTTCTGGCAGATGAGACGCCGGGTTGTCACGTAGATCACGTCATAACTGAAATCCAGCCACGCCTTCCAGAAGAAGACGATGGCGAACAGGAAGAGACAGATCGCGACGGTGATTGGCACCGGGTGTCGTTCGAACACCATCAGGATGCCGATGGCGCAGGACGTGGAGAGCAGCGGCGGAAGACAGCCCAGGATCAGGTAGATTGGATGCAGCGTGATGATGTGTTCCACTTTTTCGCCAGGCAGGAGGCCGATGCCCCGCTCTTTTTTCTCATCATCACCGGATTCCAGTTCGCCGATCTTCAGGAGACGGACCGCGCGGAAGAGACGGAACACTCGGATATACTCGGTGCCGAGCAGGCCCAGATAGAACGGCAGGATAGAGAGCAGGTCCACGAGGCCGAAAAACGAAAAGATGAACTTCATGCGGTTGGGCGCGGCGTAGATGCGCAGCGCGTACTCGATGGTGAAGACCACGGTCGTGAGCACTTCGATCACCGCGAGCGTCGTATGATATTTGTGCAGCTGCGGGATGAACTCCAGTGGCAGCAGTGACAGCGACACGATGATGAAGGTGATCAGGAACAGGTTGAAGGCATGGCCGGCCATGCCTCTGCCGTGATGGACGATGTTCCACAACCGTTTGCGCAGCTCCCGGTACTTGTGTACCTGGCTCAGGACCATACGTCCGATTCTACGGGAAAACACTTTTCTGTGAAGGATTTCCGGATGAGATCAGGCGGACGGGGATTCGCGCAGGGCGAACGCGTCGGTCATTCCCGCGACGTAGTCTTTCACTGCTTCCGTGAGGGTGGATCCGGTGCGGGCGTGCAGGGCTCCGATCTTCGGCGTGGGCGACGCGAGCAGCATGTCGCACAGCGTCCTGATGACCTCCTGGCCCTCCTCTCCCGGGCCGCGGACCCGCGCGTGCGAGTACATACGCTCCCACAGGAACGTGCGCAGGGTGGCTAGCCACGGGCGCATCTCCGCGCTCAGTTCCACCAGCGGTTCGCGCGCCGCGTACACGTCGTCGAGCGTCCGGATGCCCGCGCGCGCGATGCGCTTTTCCGTTTCGGCGTAGAGATCGGATACGAGGATCCGGATGATCGCGCCACGCATCGACGTGCCGCGCCCAAGCGCGTGCGTCCCCGCTTCCTCCGCGAGCGGTACGTCGCCCAGGTCGTCGGCGGGGAACAATCCCGCCCGCAGGCCGTCCTCGCAGTCGTGCGCGCTGTAGGCGATCTCGTCGGCGAGGTTCACGACCTGCGCTTCCAGGCTCAGTCCGCGGCGCGTCTTATCGGCATGACGCGTGTGCTTTTCCAGTCCTTCCAGGATCTCGCGGCTCAGGTTGAGGCCCGGGGCGCCGTGCGCGTGCTCTTCCAACACCGTGACGATCCGCAGTGATTGCGCATTGTGCTCGAAGCCCGCGCCGTGCGCCTTCATCCACGCGTTCAGCGCCTCCTCGCCCTTGTGGCCGAACGGCGGATGGCCGAGGTCGTGCGCGAGCGCGATGCATTCGGCGAGATCTTCGTTGAGCCGCAGCGCGCGGGCGATGTCGCGGCTGAGCTGCGCAACTTCCATGGTGTGCGTGAGGCGCGTGCGGAAGTGATCGCCCTCCCCCGCCACGAAAACCTGCGTCTTGCCCTGCAACCTGCGGAACGCCTGCGAGTGGATAATGCGCCCGCGATCGCGCTGGAACGGCGATCTCAACGGATCCCCTGGCTCGGCGACCGGGCGCCCCAAGCCGCCGCCGTGCGTCACCGCCCAGGGGGCGAGGAGCGCGTCTGCGGCAGCGATGCGATCGGGGAGGGATTGCATGAGAGGATCAGTCTACCTCATCGGGCGGATGCCTGCCTACTTGGTGGCGTCACCGTCCAGTGCCGCATCAGGGACTGCAAGCACGACATCGGAGGCCAGCGGAATATCGGCCTCCAAAGCCGCCTCATTGCTCCGGACACGCCCAACGACCGTCGGCCGGAAACGCTTTATCCCTGGAGAATCCAGGTGGGTGACCGCAGCCCCGCACCACGGTGCGGAGCGATTAAGCCTCCCAAAGCGCGTATCAGAGAAGAAACGTCATCCGGTCCTAACGCGTCGTCGAGACTCTTCCGAAGCTACCAGCGCCTTCCGGACGTGTCCAAGTTTTGATGAAATAAAGATACGCCGATCACAGCAGCACACATGCGAGCATGTTCGTGTGGCCGGCTTTTACTTCCTCACGATGTCCGCCCCGGTAGGTCCAGTACGTTTCGGGATGGCAGCGCGTGCAGTCGGCATGGCGCTCGATGCGGTCGGGCCGGACGCCCTCCTCAAGGAAGTGCCGCGTCGCGGCCTCCTGCAGATCCGCACAGCGCCCGTCGATCAGGTCCGCCGGAAAACCCGTCAGCTCCGTTTTGGGATCCGTGAAGCCGGCGCTCGCCTTGCAGAGCGACGGTCCGGCGACGACCCACACATCCTCACCGCCGATCCCCCATTCGTCTTTCAGTGTGCGGAAGAACGACGGCACTGCTCCGCCGATCACACCCTTCCATCCCGCGTGCAGCACGCCCGCCACGCGCCGCTCCGGTGCCAGCACGATGAAGTTCTGACAGTCCGCCCAGCGCGTGCAGAGCGCGAGGCCGCGCGTGTCCGTCAGCATGCCGTCTGCTTTCTCTGTGCGCGCGGACGGTCCGCGCACGACGATCACGCGGTCACCGTGGACCTGCCATGTTCCAGCGGCGGCATCGGCGCCCAGTGCTTTCGCCGCATCAGCGTCACTACGGATATCGTCGGCTTTCGTGAAGATTCCCACCCGGAGGATCGACGAGAACGGCCGCAGAAGAGGGAACGGATCGAGAAGCATCCGTCCTCAGGATAACAGACCGCGTCTTATCTGGAGGACGGTGATCCTGATGACAGCGGTGATGCCTTGATCGCCAGCTCCTCGTAGGTGAGGAAGCGGAAGGTCGAGAGAATCTGCTCGGGAACCGTCAGCACGCTTTCCACATCCATGATGCCCGCCGCGCGGGCGCGCTCGTGATCCGAGCCGCGGAAAGGCAGCGTGATGAGCGCCTTGATCATCACGTAGCGGCCGTTGGCTCCCTGCTGGGGGAAGTCGCGCACGAAGAGATATGTCAACCACAGTTTCGTATACGGGGCCTCGCTGAAGTATGGCGTCGTGAGCGCATACACCTGGCGGTCGGCCACTTTCCACCCCGCCTGCTGCATGGAGTCGTCCACCTCGCTCAGGAATGCCCCGCGTATTTTGGTCAGTGCGATTTCGTTGGAGTCCGCTCCCGTGCCGTTGCGGATGAGCAGACTGTTCTTTGCCTCCGTTACCGAGTACCCGGGCGGCATCTTCAGTGCGATGCCGTAGGAGGCGTTGCGGTAGAGGTGCCAGCCGGTCGTGTCCACGTTTGCGGCGCAGTGGATGATGGGTTCCGGGGGCGGCGCCGACGATACCCGTGCCTCCTGCAGCGCGGACGCGCGGAAGCTCGCCCCGGAGAGCGACACGATCAACATGCCCATCACGCCCACCGTCAGTCCCCCGAAGAACGCGGGAACGAGGTAGCGCAGGAGAGGAGAGTCGGGGAAGCGCATCAAGGATTGGTGGTCAGTGTATCCCCGAAACCGTTCGGCGATCCATGTCGATCTCAGAGGGAGGTCCTCAGCATTCGGGGAATCTCGTGGATGAGCCGAATCGTGCCGTAGGCGAAGCCGAAATCCCGCTCCAGCGCGTCGCCCGCTCCTTTGATGCAGCCGCTCGCCGTCGCGCAGGCGTCGCCCGGTTCCAGGCTCTGCGCGAGGAGGCTGCCGATCAGCCCGGCCAGCGCGTCGCCCGTGCCGCCCACCGTCAGTCCCGGGTTGCCGCCCTTCACCGAGCGCGTCGTGCCGTCGGGCAGCGCGATGTGGTCGACTGCGCCTTTCACGTGGATGACGATCCCCCGCTCCTCCGCCTCCGCCGCGACGTCTTCCTGCGCGAGGCCCATGCGTTCGAGTTCGCCCAGGTGCGGCGTCAGTACGACGATGCGGCCTTCCGCCGCGTCCATGGTCCAGGACTGGAGCGCAGAGGCGTCCAGCACCAGCGGGCATTGCGCGCCCTCGATGAGTTCACGGATGGCGAGCTGGGCGTCGTCGTCGCGGGCGAGTCCCGGCCCGAT
The DNA here is from genome assembly GCA_964460365.1 of uncultured Candidatus Peribacteria bacterium. Taxonomy (GTDB): domain Bacteria; phylum Patescibacteriota; class Gracilibacteria; order Peribacterales; family Peribacteraceae; genus DAISLF01. The sequence goes on from CAYWPL010000002.1 coordinate 161,384, forward strand.
CACGGCGGCATCCGCGGTGGCTAGCAATTCCAGCAGGTCGCCCACGTCGGACGGATCGATGTCGTAGCCGCCGAACGGATGCACCTGGAAATTCAGCCCGTGCGCCTTGGCTGCCTCGGCGTGGTGCGCGGGGAGCGCGAGATGAATCAGATCCGCACCGCCGGCCTCCGCGGCGAGCGCCGCGAATATCGGCGCGCCGTGCATCCGGTCGCTGCCGCCGATCACCACGATCGTGCCGTTATCGCCTTTGTGGGAATCCGGTTCGCGCCGCATCCGGCCCATGGTACCGTGGGAAAGCCGCGTTTTGCTACAATCCACGGTTGCCAGACATGCTCGAACTCTTTCTCTACGGTATCGGCTTCGTTCTCCTCTCGGGCGTCGTCTCCATGGTGGATGCTGCGCTGTTGAGCGTGAACTTCGCGGAAATCGAGGAGATGACTGGCAAAAAACTGCCCGGCGCCGTTGCGCTGCGCACGCTCTCCATGCGCCTCACGCGCGCCGTGGTGATTATCGTCATCATCACCAACACCATCAACGTCCTCGGCCCGATCCTCGTCGGTCAAAAGGCGATCGACATCTTCGGCAGCCCGATCATCGGCGTCGTCACCGCGGTGCTGGCATTCTCCACTATTGTCTTTTCCGAAATCATCCCCAAGGCGCTCGGCACCCACTATGCGCCGGTGATCGCGCGGACCGTCGCGCCCGCGGTGCTCGCGCTCATCTGGGCCCTCTACCCCATCGTGCTCGGCATGGAGAAGCTCGTCAGCGTCTTCAAGATCGGCAAGCGTCCCATCGGCACCGAGGAGCAGATCCGCGCGCTTGCCCGCATCGGCGGCGGCGGAGGCCAGATCCGCCAGAGCGAGGGAGAACTGATCCACCGGATTTTCATGCTCAACGACCGCCGCGCGCGCGACCTGATGACCCCGCGCCGCCGGATTGTCGGTGTCCGTGCCGCGTCGTCCATCCGCCAGACGATGGCTGAAGTCACCAGGCATCCGCATTCGCGGTATCCCGTGTACGACAAATCCCTGGATGACGTGAAGGGCATCGTCATGAACCACGATCTTTTCGAGGCCGTCGGGCGGGGCAAAGAAGACGAGCCCGTTACCACCGTGATGCGCGAGGTGATCTTCGTCCCGGCCAGCATGCGCTCGGACGCGCTGCTCATGCTCTTCCGTAAGCGCCACATCCATCTGGCGGTCGTGCTCGACGGCAGCAAGACCGTCGGCATCGTCTCTCTGGAAGACGTGCTGGAAGAACTCGTGGGCGAAATCGAGGACGAGCGCGACGCCGGGAAAATCCTCAGCTGACGCCGAATGTGCGGCGCGCCTCCTCCACGGCGTTTTTGATCGCGGCGCGGAACCGCTGCGACGAGAACTCCGCGGCATGCGCGCGGATCGCGGCGTGGTCAAAGCGCATTGTTCCGAAGCGGTCGAGCGCGTCGCCGAGCGAGGCGGCCGTCTGCTCCGCGAAGAACGTGCCGGTCTCGCCTTCGATCACCGTGTCGCGTGCTCCGCCGCGCGCGTAGGCGATCACCGGACGGCCCGTGGCCTGCGCTTCCAGCGGTACGATGCCGGCGTCCTCGTAGGGCGGGAACAGCAGCGCGCGCGCCGAGGTGTAGAGGGCAGGCAGTTCCGTCTCGGGCACGAAGCCGGCGAACCGCACCGTCGGGCCCGCCATTGCGCGCAAGCGTTTTTCATCCTGTCCCGTCCCCGCGATCGTCAGCGGGAGTTTGCGCGCGTTGGCGATCTCGATCAGCAGATCGAATCTCTTGTAGGGCACGAACCGTCCGACGGCCAGGAACGGCGCGTCTGCGGGGGGCGCCGCCAGCGGTGTTTCCAAAAATATCCCGTCGGCGGGCGGATGGATCACGACGGACTCGCGTCCGTAAATGCGGCTGATGCGGTCCTGCGTTTCCGTCGAGTTTGCGATGAACACATCGACGCGTTTCGCCGTCGTCAGATCCCAGCGGCGCAGCCGGCTCAGTTCGGCGCGCACGCGTCTTTGTAAAAACTTCGGCACGCGGAAATCCTGCAGGTACTGCTTCTCCATCTCCCACGCGTAGCGCATCGGCGTGTGGCAGTAACACACATGCACTGCGCCGTCCGGAGGCACGATGCCTTTCGCGACTGCATGCGAAGAACTCAGTACCGTGTCGTACCCCGAGAGATCGATGTCCTCCAGCGCCCGCGGCATGAGCGGCAGCAGCAGCTGGTGTTTGCCCATCAGGTTGTAGAGCGTCTGCAGACGCGTGGTGCGGATGTCGGCATCGCGCAGCGGCCCGAGGTTGGCGGGATGCGCCACGGTGGTGAAGAGCGGGCTGCCGGGCCAGATTTTCAGGAATTCCGCGACGGTGCGTTCGGCGCCGCCGTAGGTGACCAGCCAGTCTGCGGCGATGGCAAGTTTCATCGGGGGCATCATACAGATGTTCTACTTTGTCATCCCGAGTAGAAAGCCGCGGAGCGGATTTCGTAACGAGGGACGCAACTATGTCACTCTGAGCGTCGTCGAAGGGCGACATGGGACGCCGGGTCGGCACTTCTTTGGGCCGCCAAAGAAGCGACTCCCTAAAGAGACCGCGCGACAAGAAAAGAAAGACAGGCGTCAGTACTGCTTCGACAACCCTAGCCTGGAACGCCTAGAATGACCTCCGTGCTCCAACGTCCGAAGCATCCTCTGCCGCGCCGGCTTGCCCGTCGCGTGAGTCCGGCAACGCTCTCCTTCGTGAAACGGCGCCACAAGCGCGTGCCAGGGCGGACGCGTGAGCGTGTCAAAAAAATGGGCCGCCGCGCCGAGAACATCACGCGCGAATGGGCCGGCCGCGCCCGCAAGTGGGGGCTCTATATTTTCGGCGGAGCCGTCGCGCTCGCGATCGGCATCCTGCTGTTCTCGCCCATTCTTGAAGTGCGCGAGATCCGCATCCAGCGGACTGAACCGCGCGTCGACGTGCCGGGCATCCAGCGCGCCCTGGCGCCGATCTTCGGCCGCCACCTCCTGTTCCTCTCCACCTTCGAAGTATCCTCACGCGTCCGCGACGCAGTGCCCGATGTGGACAAAGTGAGCATCTCTAAGCAGTTCCCGTCGCTTCTCTCGGTGCGCGTCGATCTGCGCCCGCTGATCGCACGCCTCGATCTTCAGCAGCCGCCCGGATCCCGCACCGCGACCGGCTCCGTCTCGCCGCCGCGGCTGCTCCCGGGGTCCGTCATCGGCACCGGCGCGCTGGCCGTGCCTGCGGCAGCCCCCGAGCCGGATGAGGGTCCGCGCTACGACTACCTGATCGATAATGGTTTCTACGTCTCCACGCGCACGGCGTCGTCGGGGACGGTGTTGCCCGTCATCAACATCGCGGACTGGTCGGTGCGTCCTGTTCCCAACACGCTTCTCGTCACGCCCGAATTCCTCAAGCAGATGCGCGACGCCGAAGCCGCGCTCACCCAGCAGTTCGGGCTCAAAATCAGTGTCCGCACGATCTATCTTCGTGCGCAGGAGTTTCATCTCGGCACCGGAAAACTGAGCTTCTGGTTCGATGTCCGCGGCTCTCTGGAGGAACAGCTCGCCCGTTTCCGGATTTTTCTGAAAGCCGTGAAGCTCACGGATGTGCGTCAGTACATCGATCTGCGCATTGCCGGACGCGTCGTCTACCGCTGAATGCGGACATTGACATTTTTGTTATCTGAATTAAAAAAGCACTCCAACTGCTTCCCCGGGGAGGCCCCTATCCCTACACTCTGCCTGATGTACGGTACTATCCTGTCTGTATTGCTGATGGGGATGGCGCCGGTGCTGAACGCTTCCCTCGCGGATGTGGTGACGCCCCCCAGTATTCTGAGCGTCGCCGCACCGACCCCCGTCACGGAAGGGAGCGCTTCTGCATCGGGCCTGGGACGCCGGGTGTCGGCCTCCGGAATGCTGGTGGTGGATCTGCAGAGCGGCCAAAACGTGTACGGACGCGATGTCTCGCATCGCCGTGCGATGGGCAGTCTGACCAAGTTGATGACCGCCCTCATCATCGTCGAAGGCCATGCCCTCGATGAACATGTCACCGTTCCCGCGGACATCGGCGACGTGGAAGGCAGTTCGGCCAGGCTCCCGGCAGGCGCGACGTTCACCGTGGGTGACCTGCTCTCCGGCTTGCTCATGGCGTCCGGCAACGACGCGGCGCGCACGCTCGCCCTCTACCATAGCGGCTCCGAGGCGGCGTTTGTCCGCCTGATGAATGCCCGCGCGCGCGAGCTGGGCCTGCAGGACACATCCTTCGCCAACTCCGCAGGTCTCGATGATCCTGACCAGTGGTCCACGCCTCGCGACATCGGATGGCTCGCCACCTTCGTCTGGCGCCAGCCCGCGATCCGCGAACGCATGTCCACGGCCCAGGTGACCATCCGCAGCGTCGACGGCCGCGCCATCAGCCTCTCGCACACGCACGAACTCCTCCACGAAACCTCGCACGTCGTTGCCGGAAAGACGGGCACCACCACCGCGGCGCGCGAGTGCCTCCTCTCCGTCGTCAAAGAAGGCGACCGCGAGTATCTCGTGGTCCTGCTCGGTTCCCGCGGGCGCTACACCGACATGCGCGCCCTGCTCAAGACGCTCGGAGACCTGCTCGCCTGACCCCCCCCACGCTGACGCATGCGCACACCCATCCTGCGCTGGCTTTCCCTCCGTCTGCGCATCCTGCTCGGTGCGGTCCTGGTGGTGGGCGCGCTCCTTCCGCCATATGTTCCCGCTTCCGCGCTCTCGGGCGATCCCGAAGAGCTGGAGCTGCCCTCGCAGCAGTTCCTGTTCGTTGAGGACGGTTTCCTGATGAAGGCCTCGTCCATCGGCGAACAGGGCACGCGTCTCGCGTTCAGCGAGGGGCTGGTGCACCGCGTGGGCCCCGGCGACACGATCACGAAGATTGCCCAGCGCTACGGCATCTCGGTGCAGACCATCCAGTGGGCCAACGGCATCGCGCCCGGCACCTCGGTCAAACAAGGGCAGGATCTTCTGGTCCTCCCCGTCGACGGTGTCGTCCACATCGTGCGCCCCGGTCAGACGCTGAGCCGCATCGCGCAGCTCTACGATATTCCCCAGGACGAGATCGCGCGTCAGAACAAAGTGAAAGGCGGCTTTATCGTTGCGGGTGAGCAGCTCATCATTCCCGGCGGGAAACCGATCGTGAACTCCCCGACCGTCGTCGCGGCGGCGGACGGTACCCTCCAGTTTGCCGAGCGTCTCCCGGACAAGCAGATCCAGCTCCGTCTGAACCTCCCCGACGATGCGCCCGGCACTCCGGCCAAGCCTCGGGCTCCGCTCGCGAGCGCCGTCATCTCCCAGACCGTCCTGCAGTCGCCGTGCAGCGACAGCTGCTTCCTCACGCAGGGCTACCATCCCGGACATTACGCGGTGGACATGCAGGTGCGCGGCGGCGGCCCGATCTACGCGGCGGAGGCTGGCACGGTTATCCGCGCGGACACCGGCTACAACGGCGGCTACGGCAACATCATCGAGATCGAACACGGCAACGGCCTCGTCACGCTCTACGCCCACAACAAGGAAATGTACGTGGAAAAAGGCGACACGGTGGCACGCGGACAGACGATCGCGTTCATGGGCAACACCGGACGCGTCCACGGCCCGACGGGCATCCACACGCACTTCGAGGTCCGCGTGAACGGCGTCAAAAAGAACCCCCTGCTCTACCTCGAGTGAGCGGGTCGACACCGGTGTGAACCATCTCTCATACACGAGGCAGTTCTGGGGTATTTGACGTATTTTGAAAATATAGCATATTATGCTATAATACTCATACATGCACCTCGCCAAAAAAACATTCAACCAGTGCGCACATGCCCTCCGGGATCCCGAGATCCAGGTGGCCCTGTGTCTGTGGCTGGCGGTGGCAGGGGTCTGCGCCGTCATCGCCAACGCCTTCGCCGCGGGGGCCTGAGACTTGTCAAACAGCGTCTTTCGCCATTGTCACCGGTTCTTCACAATGGTACCGTTTGTCGGCTCCGGTCAGGAATCAGGAACGGAGCGATAGTGACGGCATTTGTGCATACGATCTTTCTTCACTTCACCGCATTCATCGTCCACAACGTCTCTCGGTGTGGATCCGTAGCTCAGCTGACCTAGTCCGCCTTCGGCGGACGTCAAAAAAAACAGGGCGCTGCGCGACTGATCGTTGTTCGTTTCTTTCTGCACGTGTGGATCCGTAGCTCAGCTGGTTAGAGCGCTTCCCTGTCACGGAAGAGGTCGCGGGTTCGAGTCCCGTCGGGTCCGCCATACGCATTGGTCAATCGTTTCTCAAGAGGTTCAAACTCCTTTTTGAGTTTGTACGAAGCCAAATTCTTGTCCTTCACTTTAAGTTCGAGGAAGACGATCTGGGTAATCCGCGGCGACACTGCTGAACATTTGAAGAATATGAAATATGAGGAGATGGCCGCTGCGACACCTCAAGAAGAGGATCAGGGTGCGGACATGAAGCCCGAAGATGTTGTGCGGGAACTCGGGCGCGAAGAGGGCGGGCAGAAACCCTCTGATCCGAAAGTACTTGCACAGGCACTTCTGGGGAAAGCCAAGGTGATCCGAAAGCAGATCGAGATGGAACGGGAACGTGCGACCGCTGTTCCAGAGGCTGCCCCAGAGAAGCCAGACGTATCACCTGAGGAGCGAGTGCAAGGCGGGAGAGACGAATATGGTGAACAGTATCGAGATGTCCTCGTTATCCGCATCGACGAAGAAAGTGAGGGTGTGAAGGTAGAAACAACAGAGGCCGCTCTCGCCGCATAATTGCAGAGATTGCTCATAATCCTGTCTCCCACAAGCCGCAACTTGGCTGGAGACAGGATTTGATTTTCATGCTATAATATAACTATGGGAACAGAGCAAGGATTCACCATACGGCCATATCTACCCCAGACGGAGGAGCAGCAACGACAAGCACAGTCGGATCGTTTGCTTGAGGAGTTGGAAGAAAGAAAAAGACGTATTGCTCTCTACCAATCCTTTAAGAATTCCCCTCTGCATCCCGACTGCACGAAGGTGTATTACCCAGGCTGTGGAAGCGATGATGCTCTCGCGGCGGCGTTTCCAAAAAGCGAAGTGCATCTTGTGGACATCGACAAAAAATCCATCGATGCGCTCCGGAACAAACACCTTCCACCAAATGTGCATGCTGTGGAGGCGTTAATCACTGACTATGAACCGGGACCTGTGGACGTGCTTGTCGTCCATGGCGCTGACTTCGGTATGCGAATCGACAAGGCTATTAAGATCGTGAAGGATGGAGGTTTTGTCCTGAGTGGTGATGATGCGGCAACAGATCTGCGAGATGATCTCCTTCGCCGCCCCGACTTGGAGCTTGCAGGTATTCTTCGTCCGATGGAGGAACCGAATGCAGAATCAGTTTCTGGAATGCAGCAGGAAACTCGGAGAAGTGTAGCGAGGGTCTCACCCGAATTTCGATTCGAGGAAGGGCGGCGGGAACATGCCGAACTTGTGGAAACGGATGAGGAGTTTCAGAGTGCACACCCTGCTCTCTTCAGACATGTCCGAGGGCAGTGGGAGGTGGCCATGGCGCATTACAAAGATCAGTCGGTTCCCGCAAGCGTCCTTGCATTCGCAAAAACGATGCATAGTGTTCCCATTCCTCCGAAGCAGCCAGGTGCGGCGCTCTGGATCTTTCGCAAGCTGTCTCGTGATGTTTCCAGTGAGCCAACAAAGAATGGCCGAGTAGAATTCTTGGAAGGTATTTTCGCTCTGGATCAGTCGGATCCCGGGCGTATTCATGCCTACGAATGTCACCAGAAATTGATGGAGAGGGAACAAGATTTCCTCGGAACCGCCGAGGAAGACATGTACTGGGATGCGCTGAGCAGAGAGGGTTTGCACATCGGGCAAATCGAAGCGGGGAAAGAAGATCAAGCTGCCGCCCTACGGTGGATTCAAATGGCAATCGACTACGCATCACATGTGAAATCCGGTTTCTATTCCTTCGATTGGATCGACTACCTACGAGGAACGGAAGCATATCTCCGAGGCGACGTAGAAGCCCTCGGCTCTATTGCGCCGCACTGTGATGCAAATAAGAAAGTGATCGAAGGCCTGCTGAGAGGTTTGAAATCCCGTGGTTCTCCGAATTATAAAGAAGATTACGGCTCATAAGACTTATTCCTTACCCCACTAACGTATGGACGAATCACCAGGCAAAAACGATGTGCAGAAAGCGATCGACAGGGCACTCGTGGTGGTGAATCGGCTCGCGCCGAGAGATGTCGATCAGATAGATACTCAACGAGAACTGAGTGCGCGCCTCTTCACTGTGATGATGGAGCAATCCAAAGGCGAGATTGACGCGCCTGCCGCACTCGAACAGATCGAGGAAGTCCGACTACAAGCTCTGGCGCATCTGAAAGGTGTCATGTCGCCAGGGACGCACGTCTTGCTCCTGCAGGACTGCGTGGAACAACATGATGGCGAATTTGTTACCGATGGGCCTCTGTCTTTCACTCTCGGAGAGTACGACTGGCTCGAAGTGCCGCATAGAACACCCATCCGCATCAGGACTCTCGCAGCGGGACTCCGGATCATCGTCACCCTTCCCGGTGGCGTCGAACTACGATTGAGCAGAGAGACATATCCACTCGATGGCATACCAGTGCAGAAGATTAGTGATGATGAGAGGGCACAGTCTGCGTAATGTTTTAAATGACTATCGGGTTAACGCAGACAGGGGTGTCTCCTCTTTTTCTAGGCATGCCAACAGGAGACGGTCGAACATTTCATGACGGTGCCTGCGTCGATTGAAACGGTAGCAGAATTCATCGAGGTACTGTTGCAAATGCGTCTCATCGAGACCGTGGTGCGTTCCCTGGATGAATGCCTTCAGGTTGCTGATGTACGTGTGGACATGCGGGAGGACGACATGGGCCTTCCGCCTCTTCACGGGATTGCGGTCGTGGATGAATCCATGTTCTTCCAGTGATGGGAAGGCAGAGAGTCCGTCAATGCGTATGGTTGACCCTGGTGTAATCATATCTTTCGCAAAACGAATGGCTGTCGGGCCATCAATGGTCTTCACTGACCGCATCTTTGCGAAACCCATGTACTCCTCGCCGTCTTTGCCCGTCACGTAGGAAACGGCGACCAGAACGGGCGTTTTCTCTGTTCCTCTCCCCCGTTTCTTGGCTTCCGTCGGCGCACCGACATACATCTCATCCATCTCGACATACCCCGAAAGCATGTACTGTTTGTCACGTTTCGCCATGGCATGACGTATGCGCTGGAGCATCGCCCAAGCGGTCTCGTAATGAACCCCTAATTGCTCAGCGAGCAAGAGAGCGGAGAGACCGCGCTTGTCGAAGGAGCACAGAAACAGTGCGACGAACCAGTGCTGCAAGGATATTTTTGTCCGATGAAAGATGGTGCCGGCGGTCGGCCTGTTGAAGAAGCGGCAGGAGCGGCACTGGTAGGCGCGCCGGTCCTTGAGTCGAGGGTAAAATTCCTTCTTTCCGCATTGCAAACATGGCATGCCATCCGGCCACCGCATCTCCATGAGGTGTCGCTCACACGCCTCTTCGGTGGCGAACGTGGTGAAGAAGTTCATCAGATTCCGTTCATGATACCTGCCTTGCATGAAGGAATCATATCAAGTCTTATGCGCTATTTCTGCGTTAACCCGATAGTCATTATTTCAAATCACTGCGTGCTTGGGATTGCAGGTCCGCAGGCTCGTCATATGTGGAGTCGATGAGCAACCGAAACAGTTCCTCTCCTTTTTCGGGCGTCAAAAACGATTCGTTCTCGCTGGCACGGAAGATGATTTGTTTCTGCTCCATCGAGATATTATACCACAAATTTGGATTTTTTGAGCGGGTTTCTGGGGAGGGAATCTATTACAACCATGATATGTCCTCTACGCGACAGCCAGCGCTCCCATCCTCTGTGCGACCCCGCCGAGATCCACCTGCATCAGTTCTAACAGCATCCTTTCGATGCCAGCAGACAGCATACAAAATGTCACTCAAAATTCCTGCAAGGTCGGATTTTTTGTTGCAGGGGGGTGAGCCAAACGCGAACAGATAACCTGCATCTGAAAATTAGTGAGCCACGGCTGTAACAGCCGAGAGGGATTCAAAAACCTCATCTAAATCCAATTTCATGAGTTCGAGGATTACCCCGTCTGTGCCGCCATTTTGTATGTGTGCGGTGGTACACTTCCTCCATGCAAAAATCGTGCAGCAACTGCGGCAGCGGCTTCAAGATCACGCAGGGAGATCTCGCGTTTCACGAGAAGGTTTCTCCTGTCTTTGGCGGGAGAAAACAGCCCATTCCTCCGCCCACCCACTGTCCCGATTGCCGTCAGCAGCAGCGGTTGGCGTTTCGCAATGAACGCAAATATTTTCATCGCCCCTGCGACAAATGCAAAAAAAACCATTCTCTCACAGTACCCGGCAGTGGTGCCGTTTCCCGTGTATTGCAGCACTTGCTATTGGGGCGACGGGTGGGACGCAAAGGACTACGGTGCTCCGTTCGACGATCAGAAGCCGTTCTTCGCGCAATTTTTTGAATTACAAAAACGCACTCCGCGCATTGCCTTCTCTAGCAGCAATAACGAGAACAGCGACTACTGCAACCACGCAGGATATATGAAGAGTTGTTACCTCGTGGTCGGATCAATCGATTGCCAGGATTGCTACTACTGCACGCGGATCTTCCGGTCCAAAAACTGCATCGACTGTCTCTTCCTCAATGACTGTGAGCTCTGTTTCGATGCGACAAACTGCGATCGTTGCTATGAAGTGCGTCACGCCTTCCAGTGCAAGGACATGCGCAGCAGCGGGTGGGTGCGATACTGCAACGGCTCGCACGATCTCCTGTTCTGCGTGAACCGGCGGCAGGCACAGTATCAGATTCTCAATGAGCAGCTTTCTGCGGAAGAATTTCAGAAAAAAAGAGACAAGATTCTCCGCTCGCCGGATCTCCAGCGTGAGTATATGGCACGGTTCAAAGACCTCTGCCTCTCGTCGCCCGTTCCGGCGACGATCATGCATTTGTCGGAAGAATGCGACGGGAATTATTTCAGCGAATGTCAGCGGTGCCGGGCGACGTTTGATGCTACGAAGTGTCAGGATATCGTGCATGGCTACGATATCGGGGACGCAAAAGATTGCACGGACGTCTATTCGTTTTACGAGTCTGAACTCTGCTACGCAAGCTACTCCGGCTACCAGTTGTTCCACTGTCTGTTTAACAGGGACTCCTGGCCCGGACATGATCTGATCCTGTGCGACCACTGTTTTTTTGGCTGTAACAATTGTCTGGGATGCATCAGTCTGCAGAAGCAGAGTTACTGCATTCTCAATACGCAGTACACGAAAGAGGAGTACGAAACGCTCGCTTTGCGCATCATCGATCACATGAGGCAAACAGGTGAATGGGGAGAGTTCTTCCCCATACAGCACTCGCAATTCGCGTACAACGAATCCGCAGTGCAGGACTATTTCCCGATGACGAAAGAGGAAGTGCTAAAAAAAGGCTGGCAGTGGAGAGACCACGCGGATGAAACGTCCGCCGTCGATAAAGTGATTCCCGGGAACAGGTTGCCCGAGAACATCACTGACATCCCCGACGACGTTCTTCGCTGGGCGATTCAGTGCGAAGCGACTGGCCGGCCGTTCCGTATCATCCAGCAGGAGCTCGATGTGTATCGCAAGTACCATCTGCCGACGCCGCGGCTGCATCCCGATGAACGTCATAAGCGGCGAATGGCCCTCCGCAATCCCCGGACACTGTGGGAGCGCCCGTGCGCTCGCTGTGCGAAGACCATGAAAACGACGTTCGCCCCCGACCGTCCGGAAATCGTCTACTGCGAGGAGTGCTATCTGCAGGCGATGTACTAAATGTTGTTGAAGGGGGTCCCGCCGGGTCCGCCATAAGGAATGGTATGTCGATTCTCAAGAGGTTCAAACTCCTCTTTGAGTTTGTACGAAGCCAAAGTCTTGTCCTTCACTTTAAGTTCGAGGAAGACGATCTGGGTAATCCGGCGCTTTTCACGGAGGTAGGCGCGAAGTAGTATAGCTAACCAACTATAATTCAGCATAATTTTACGCAGCAGAAAAGAGCTCAAATGCCGAACACCGACGCGGGGCACTTCGCAAATATGGATCTTGATCTTTTGGATATTTTTGGATAAAATCTAGACATAATGAAAGAACTTAAGAAAATCGACGATCTGCAGGCGAAGATCGATACCTTCCGCCCTTTCAGCAAGGAGCTCCTCGCTTTGTGGCAAGAGAGGCTACGCATTGATTGGACGTATAACTCCAATGCTATCGAAGGGAACACGCTCACATACGGCGAGACAGCGTTCTTCCTGCGCGAAGGGCTTACATCGGAAGGAAAGCCCTTGAAAGATTACGTCGAAGCGAAGAACCACGCAGAGGCCATCGACTACTTGCAGGAAGTTGTGAAATCGAAGAGAACGCTCACGGAGGGCTTCATCAAAGAGCTGCATGGACTCCTTTTGCGTGACGTTGACCACACCATCGCAAAAGGCGCGGATGGAAAGCTCATCCATAAGCCTCTCAGTGCGGGGAAGTACAAGGTGCGCCCCAACCACGTCCTCACGCTTTCGGGCACAATTCACAAATACGCGGAACCTATCAAAGTCCTTGATGAAATGCAGAATCTTCTCAAGTGGCTCAAGGAGAGCAAGAAGCTGCATCCTGTGGAACTTGCCGCACTTTTCCACTACCGCTTTGTCTGCATACACCCATTCGACGATGGCAATGGCCGTATGTCGAGACTCCTTATGAACCTACTCCTCATGCAGGCAGGCTATCCGCCGTGTGTGGTGCGAAACAGCAAGCGTAGGGAGTATCTGCAAAGTCTTGAGCATGCGGACAGCACGGGGTCCACGGACGCGTTTGTGCGCCTCCTTGCCGGTGAGCTCATCCAAACCGAAGAGACGATGCTGATGGTTTTGCAGGGCAAGCCACTGCCTCCCATTCCAGGCGAAAAGCTCCACCGCGAGGCTCGTAGAGAGCTCATACTGAAGAGTATCGGTACGGACACGCTCTCCATCGGACAGATCGCCGACCGCGTACCACGCATCAAGCGACCAACGCTCAAGAATGATTTGAGTGCGCTGGTTCGTGCAAGATCGCTCAGAAAGAAAGGAAAGGGCAAAGGCGTGATCTACGAACGAACGCAGTGAGCGTGATGCTGGAGTCGTGGCTGAGTCTGTTCGAATTTTGGTTTTTTAGCGAGAGCGAACTCCGCAATACTCTTGGGAGGTTCTGCGTAAGAGAAAGCCGCAATGTGATCTTTGAGAGTGATGTTCGAACAGACGAGCAGGAACAGTTCGCGCTTCTCTTCCGGCGTCGCGTCTTCGAAACGGCGGCAGAACTCCTACGTGTTGGCGATGAACCGTTCGCAGTCGTAGATCCATAGCGTGCCGTTGTCTTTCTGTGCCTTGATCAGTTCGTCCAAGGCGTCCATTTCGTCCTTGATGCGCTGTTTCTGAGCTAGGGATTCATCGTCCGACAGTAGCTCGCCGTCCATGTTCGAGCGTTCATTTTGCGCCGGGCTCCGCCGGAGGACTCCGTGGAAAAGTGAAGTCCTCCAATGAGTAGGCAGTTTTGGCAAACGGAGTCCGGGGAAAAAATTGTTGAAGGACTCCGTGGAGGGTTATAGTGCCCGCCATGGATACTCCCCTGCTCACCATCGGCGAAGCCACCCAGAAGACCGGCCTCTCGGCCAGTACGATCCGTCGTCTCATCCGCTCCATCACCGATAGCGCGTCGCACCCCGACCGTAAGGCGATCGAGCCTACCACACAGCAGGTGGAGACTCTCAAGAAGAAAGGCGAAAACTTCACATGGAAGATCCGCGAGGACATTCTTGAGCGCCATTTGAAAACAGCCCAGAAAGAAGAGAGAAAATCTGCATCCTCCGCGCGCGGAGGGACGTCACCCGAGGTGCTGCAGATTCTGCGCAGCGAATTAGATCTCAAGAATCAGCAGATCGAGAAACAGTGGGAAGTCATTCATGCTCTGAACGATCGTCTGCGCGAAGGAAACATCCTGATGGGCTCTCTCCAGCAGCGTCTCGCGCTGCCGACGGCCGAAGCGCAGAAGGCGACCGACACGGTTCCCATCAAGGAGGCCTCCG
>CAYWPL010000003.1:0-4935 GCA_964460365.1 uncultured Candidatus Peribacteria bacterium
GATACGATCGACGAACACTGCACGTCGTATGATGTGGAAGTGAAACAGGATGCGGCGAGGTTTTTGTGCTGAGAAAATGGTGTGCCGAGCTGTTCGCGTTTCGGACTGAGATTTATGACGCGTGCGAGAGGTTGGAGGCGGTGATTTCTGCCGAGCGTTTATCTTGAAAAGAGGGCGAAAATATCATGGTAACTGTACGCACATTTTTTGTGCAATGTGAGGAGGGGATGGAGCACGGAAGGATGGCCTCAAGAAAAGGCGTGATGATGGGGTTGTCATCGATCGTCTCTGCGAGAACCCCAGCGCGTGATTAGGCGGGAAGTCGGTATACGCTCTTCCGGTGGCCGATGGCCACGACCGTCACGGCGATGGTCTTCTTCGAGATTTCGTAGATGATCCGGTACGGCCAAGCCCGAAGTGAGTAGAGTCCGGACAGCTCGCCCTGCAGTTTCTTTCCTTGATAGGGATCGGCCCTGAGGCCAGCGAGCACGGAGAGTACGCGCTGCCGGTCTTTCTCAGGCAGACTTTCGAGTCGCTTTGCCGCGTTTCGTTTGAGGACGACGTGATACACCACGAGAAGTAGCATGCCCGGAAGCAGTGAGCGCTTCCAGTGGGACCGCGTCCCGCTGGCGCATGCCGAGACGGATGTCACGCAATAGCTCCGGGTCCGACATAATCTCGAGCGTCTCCTGCCAGCCTTCAAATTCTTCCACGGACATCACGATCGCCTTTGGGCGGCCCTCGTGGGTGATCGTCACCGCCATTCCCGGTCTTTCAGCTTCTTCCAGCAACTGGAAGAAGTTCTGGCGGGCCTCGGTGGCAGTCATGTTCTTAGTCATATGTACAGTATAGCGTACAGGTCTAGACGACGCAAATACAACGGCAGCTTTTCATATGGAGACTCTGCAATGCCGAATTCTCAGAGTACAATTTTATGTTTCAATCATGGTGGGCCGGAGTGGACTCGAACCACTGAAGGCGTAAGCCAGCAGATTTACAGTCTGCCCCGTTTGACCGCTTCGGTACCGACCCACGATGGAAAGAAAAGAACGTGCGCGAAAGTGTAGCAGTTGAGTGACTCGTCCTCCGCAGCTCCGGAGGGCGAAGGAGGGCCGACCCACAGTGCTGAGCAAAGAGCGCGCCCGGACCGCCCGGGCCATCTGATTCTATGAGAAACACCAACGCTTCTCAATGTCCAATTGGGCTTTCCAGCAGCCTTTTCCCGTCCTGCTATGCTATGCCGCATGACCTCCATCACCTTCTTCGATGTCGAACAGGCCGATCGGCCGCTTGTCACCTCCACCCTTGCAGGAGCCGCATTCCTTCCGGCGGATCTGCCCGAGGCGGAAATTGCGGCGCAATGCGGAGATACCGAGATCATCTCTACGTTCATTACGACGGCGTTTCCCCGCGGCCTGGTCGCCAAGCTTCCCAGGCTGAAACTGCTCTGTACGCGGTCGGTTGGCCACGATCACATCGATGTCGCGGCATGCCGCGAACGCGGGATCGTCGTCTGCAACGTGCCGGACTACGGGTCGCATGTGATCGCGGAGCATGTGTTTGCCCTTCTCCTCTCGGAGCTCCGGCACATCCATTTGGGCAGCGAACGCGTGAAGGGCGGAGATTTTGATTACCACGGGCTGCGGGGCATCGCGCTCAAGGGCAAGACGATCGGCATCGTCGGCACGGGCAAGATCGGGCGGCAGGCCGCACGCATCGCGCACGGCTTTGGCATGGCCATTCTTGCGACGGACCAGTGCCGCACCACGGAACTGGAGACGCAACTCGGCGTGCGTTATGTGCCGCTGCGGGAATTGCTTGGCAAGAGCGACATCGTCACCCTGCACCTCCCCGCGATGCCCGAAACGGAGCATCTGATCGATGCCTCCGCGCTCGCGCTGATGAAGCAAGGCGCCGTGCTGGTGAATACCGCCCGCGGTTCGCTCATCGATTCCGCCGCGCTCCTTGCCGCTCTCCAGGCGGGTCGCCTCTCGCACGTGCTCCTCGACGTGCTGGAGCATGAGCGCAACTTCCAGGAAAACCGCGATCTGGTGAAGCATCCCCGCGTCGTCGTGACGCCGCACATCGCCTTCTACGCCGACGACTCGCTGCGGAATATGTACACGGACTGCTTCCAGAGCATCGCGCAGTGGCAGAGCGGAAAGCGCCCGGATCACGCCGTCGAGACAGCGACCGTCATCTGCGATCTGCCGCCGATCCGCTGAACTCCCGGACCCCGCCGACCAGACGTTTCAGTCGTGGAACGTGTAGATCTCTTCCAGGTTCTTGCGCTGGTGCGAGTCGTTGCCTTTCTCCTCTTCGGGCTTGTAGTGACCGATCATCACGCCGCCCACGATCATCTTGTGCAACGGGAGCCCGAGGCTCTCATGGACCGCGCCATGATGGAGCGACACCCAGCAGCTGCCCAGTCCCATCGCGGCAGCGCCCAGGAGCAGGTGCTCCATTGCGGACATGCAGGAATATTCCAGCTCTTTGTGGTTCCAGACCGGCTCGGGTGCTTTGTTCATCAGGGATTTGTCGCACGAGACGACGATGAACACACCCGCACCTTCCACAAAATTCCCGTAACAGCTGGCTTCCATCATCGTGTGGAGCATCTGGGGATTCCGGACGACGTGAAAGTGCCATGGCTGTAGGTTCTCCACGCTCGGCGCGAGCCGCGCGATCTCCAGGAGCTTCAGGATGTCGTCATTCGATACGGGCCTCTTATCGAAGTATCGGATGCTGCGGCGCTCCTTGCAGAGGGCTTTGAAGTCGTCGAACGTCATAAGGGGAAGGGGGACTTGGGAAGAAGTATACTCCTTCCTGGCGTTGTCCAGACTGCAATTCTCCAGACATTACAAAACGGCCCCCCGCGCTCCCGAAGGTGCGCGAAGGGCCAAACTGCATCCGACAACCGTCACTTGGTCATCTGCTCCTTGAAGCTCTTGGCCGTAGCCGCGAACTCTTGATCCGGTGACGGCTCGCCGGCCTTCCGGCCGCCGTTGTACCAGCAGAACCACCGGAGGTAGTAGTTCAGGGGGAGCAGAATCACCAACGCGATGGCCGCGATGGTTGCCGTGGTGGGGATGATGGCAGCCCCGTCAACGAACGCTGTTGCGAACATAAGTTTCTCCGAACGTGGTGATGACAGAGGGCGAATTGCCTGAAGGGTTGAGGTACGCAAAACAATCCGGATAGCCTATTTGGACACTTGTAGCTTTCAAGGCTCCAACACCGTCTCAATGCGGCTCTTGTTCTTGATGCGCAGGCGGGGAAGCAGCAGGGGATCGTCTGTTGGTTCTGCGATGCGATGTTCGGTGGTGACGGCAAACGGCACCGAGGCTGTCCTCAGGATCTCCATGTCCTGATCCTTATATTTGCCGAACGGATAGGCGAACGAATCGACGTTGATATCGAAGTTGTTCTGGAGCGTCTCGATGCTCGGGAGGATCTGCTTCTCGTGCAGCGAGGATTCCAGCTTGTGCAGGTTGGCGTGCCAGAGCGAGTGCGCGCCCAGCTCCATGCCGCCGGCGTGCATCGCGGTCAGCTGGTCCCAGTCCAGGTAGCCAGGCTTTCCGATGAAGCTTGTGACGATATAAAAAACTCCGGTCATGCCGCGGGTGTTGAGCATCGGCGCGACCGTCGTGTACGCGTCCTCGTAGCCGTCGTCGAAGGTGAGGATGACGGGTTTCGGCGGGAGCGTCCTGCCCGAGACGATATCCGCGAAATCGATGGTCTGGTAGCCGTGCTCGGTGAGCCAATCGAGATGCGCGGCGAACGTTTCCGGGGTCACCGTCAGGTCCGTGCCCTGGATGTCCTCGGGCGGCGGCAGGGGCTTGATGTAGTGGTACATCAAGATGGGAATGTTCACCGGGAGCTGTAAACGGACGCGAGGCGCTCGCCTTTGGATCGCCCCCGATGCGACGGGCTGGAATACGACGATGGATGACGCCGCGGACGAGATCGACGATGACGAAACAGAGGCCGTTCCGGACGCGCCGCCTCCGCCGCAGGAAGCGAGGAGCAGGGCCGGGAGAACGAGTCCACAGGAGAGGAGGGCGGAGCGCATGCGCACGGACCTCAGTGTAAACGTTTTCGTCTGTGGCAAAAGAGAATACTGTCTCATCAGGAAAACCTGCCAATACGGTGTTGCGGCCGTGTCCGTCTGGTAGGCTGAGGCGGTGGTCGGTGATGCCCTTTCGTCGGCTCTGACGCTGCACCGCGTCTCGTTCCTGCTGGAGAAAATCGCGGATCACGCGTCGCAGGATTCCATGGACCTCACGTTCTCACAGTGGATGATCCTGCGGTCGCTCGCGGGGAATCCGTCCTGCTCGCAGCAGTCCATTGCGCGCTGCCGCGACCTCACGCAGGCCGCCGTCAGCCGCCAGGTGGAAGCGCTCCGCGCCAAGAAGCTCCTCAATCGCCGCGAAAATCCCAAAAACCGCCGCGAGCATATCCTCACGCTTACCTCAGTGGGACGCGCGAAGTTCGCGGCGGGTGCCGACCTGATCAGCAAAAGTCTGCGCGGGCATTTCGCCCAGCTCGACGCTGCCCAAACGAAGGCACTCGACGCCGCACTTGGCGATCTGCTGCAGTCCATCTATGCGGAAATCCGGCCGTGCGGATGCCCGGGGGAGAAGGAGGAGATTTCTCTTGCCGTTTGAATCGGGCTTGATACGCTTCCGCTCCACACGGCGAATGACACGTCGTCGGATGCGCGATGCCTCGCTAGACTGCACTCATGTCCCGCCCCGATCTGGAAGAGTGGACCGATGCGCTCTACCTCGCGCTGCCCGGTATCATCAAGCGCAAGACGTTCGGTTGCCCGTCCTACTACCGCGGCAAGAAGATGTGCGCGTTTTTGTACGAGGACAGCCTCGGCATCAAGCTCCCGCCCGAGCGCGTGCGGCAGAAGATCGAAGAAGATCCCGA
>CAYWPL010000003.1:5035-156374 GCA_964460365.1 uncultured Candidatus Peribacteria bacterium
TCGGCATCAAGCTCCCGCCCGAGCGCGTGCGGCAGAAGATCGAAGAAGATCCCGAGGCGTATGGCCACTTCAATCCCGGCGACGGCATCATGAAAAACTGGCTGCTCATCGCGCATCCTGATGCTTCGGAGTACGAGCGCGAGCACGATTTGCTGCAGGAGAGCCTCGCGGGGATCGCCTGAAAAACTCTGCTGTACAACCGTACACCTTCAGTGCACTGTTCCAATTTAGCGGAGCGCAGAAATGCGTATTTTTTGGCTTAAGGACAATAGAAGTACAGATGATCACTTTTGTGATGCTGCCAGGCTTGAAATGCCAAGGTGTACGTGTGTACACTCATCGCATGCCTATCGCTTCACTCACCACCGTACCCGTCCAGGCCGCTTGGACCAAGGCCGCCCAGGTCATCGTTGACTGGTCCCGCGGTCCCTCCCGCGACGACAACGAGGACATCTCCGAGGCCGAGCAGGTCGACGCCGAGAGCCTCCTCCGCTGGATTCGCACGTACCCCCAGCGATCTTCCGTTCACGTATTCGTGCGCGGTGCCATCAATGATCATCGTCACCGCCGTTTCCGCCAGGAGTTGCAGTCGCTCGGCTGCACCGTGACCACCCGTTCGCATCAGACCGTTCTTGCCTGATCTTTCGCAGATACACATAAACCCCCTTTTGTTCTCGACCCGGGCTGCATGGCGGCCCGGTTTTGCTATGATGCGAGTCCATGCGCATCCGTGTTTCTCTGCTCCTCACCGGAGCGCTGCTTCTGGCGCCGCCGTGCCTCTCTCTCGCGGCCGATGCGTTTACAGACGTTCCCAACGGAGTGCCCTTTGCAACCGCCGTCGGTGTGCTGCGCGACGAGGGAGTCGTCAGCGGATTCCCCGACGGCGGATTCCATCCGGATGCGACGCTGAATCGCGCCTCACTGCTGCAGATTCTAGTGAACGCCAAGGTTGATCCGGAGAAGACCATCTGCACCGAGCGGATCGATGCGCCATTCACCGATGTTCCGGCACGCGCCTGGTTCGCCCGCGCGGCGTGCGTCGGCAAGAAAAAAGGCCTGATCAGCGGCTACAAGGACGGTACGTTTCGTCCCTCCGAGCCCGTCACGCTGGGCGAGGCGGCCAAGCTTTTTGCGGTTGCCTTCGGTGAGCCTGTCGAGAATGCCGAGCCCTGGCACAAGCCCTACCTTGTGTTTCTTGCATCGCGCAATGCCATCCCCGATACGCTCGGCAGCCCGGATCAGCGCGTGACCCGTGCCGAGGCTGCCGAGATGCTGTGGCGCCTGCGCGAGAATATCCGCGATCTGCCGTCACCGTCGGTCGAATCGCTGCTTTCCGCCGAATGCATCGAAGCGCCATCGGATGGCGGCACCGGAATCGACATGGAGGAACTCGCGCGCCGGTGGTTGCTTTGGACCAACGAGGTACGCGCGCAGGCGAAGCTTCCGCCGTACATCTACGATCGCCAGTTGCGGCGCACGGCGTTGATCTGGTCGGGACACGCGAATGCCGAGGGGTCCATCACGCACAAACGTGACGGCCAGACCCTCTACTACGACTATGCGCGGATGGCCGGCTGGTTCGATGATCTCGGGCTGACATTCAGGAACGACGACCGCATCACCTTCACCGAGAATATCGGCTGGGGCGTGCTCAAGTGCAAGAGCGGCGACTGCACGGGTAAAGCGGTTGATGCCATCCGCACCACGTTCGATTTCTACATGGCGGAGAAGGGCAAAGCCAGCAGGCCGCACTACAACAGCATCATGAACCCGCTCTTCCGGAAGATCGGCCTTGGCGTCACCGTCAATCCGGAGACCGGGCGTTATTACCTGACGGTGCACTACGGGACGGAGATCACGTCCGACCCACCGCCCGTTTGCTCCTGAAAGGCTCCTTCTGTCAATTCGAGTCCGGTCACGAAGGCGAGGGGACAACGTCTACAATAGGATTGCACGGGTTTCGTGCGTCACTTTCTTCCCCGTTTATTCCCATGAAGAAACTCTCTGCTTCCCTGATCAGCGGCGCGCTGGCTTTGTCGCTCGCGGGTTCCGCGTTCGCTGTGGAAGGCACTGTCGATACGTCCGCCACGCTCAAGGTCAAAGCACAGGTCGACAACGTCTGTGTGCAGACCGCCGTGGATGCGCGCGAGTCATCGCTCATCACTGCCTGGGGCACGTATAACACGGCTATGACCGTCGCCTACACGGCACGCAAAACCGCGCTGCATGACGCGTGGGGCAAAACCGACGCCAAGGAGCGCCGCGCCGCGGTGAAGGCCGCATGGGACGCCTTTGCCAAGGTGAAGAAGGTTGCTGTCAGGGGATGGAACGACACCCGCAAGGGCGTGTGGAAAACCTTCCGCACTGCCGCCAAAGCCTGCAAGGGCGCGTCCGCCGAAGCCGGTCTCGAGACGCAGGGCGAGCACATGGATCAGTGATGGTTGTCAAAACACAGAGAGCCGCCGCGAAGGCGGCTCTTTTTGTGTCCGCGCCCTTGAGACGGTGCGGACGCCTCGGGAGAGTCCTCGCACGATGAAAGCCTCCGACATGTTCGTCCGGCAGGTGGAAGAAGAAGGCGTGACGCGTATTTTCGGCGTTTCCGGCGAGGAGATCTGGATCTGCTGGAGAGCCTGCGCACATCCGGGAAAATCACGTTCTGATCCCGGCTCAGTCCCGGCTTAGGCTGTAGATCACGTTCTGTTTGCGGACGATGATGTAGAGGCCCGCGAGGCTCAGTGCCATCGTGATCCACATCTCCGGGCCGGATTTGGGCTGCTGCAGCGTTCCGGCACCCGCATGGAGGGCGGCGTTGGCCGGGTTGATCCCGCTGTTCTGGTTGGCGAGCGTGTTGGCTGTGTTCACCGCGGAGACCGTGAAGGGGTTGTACGGCACGCCTCCGCTCTGTCCGGTCGCGCTCTGGGCGGTGCCCGTGGCAAGGCCGGTCGTCGCGCTGGACACCGCGTCGGCTGCGCTGCGGGACGAACTTGCCCCCTGTCCGGCGAGCGTCCCGGCGATGCCGGTTCCGGCCGAGGAGGACGAAGCGATCGCGGCCTGTCCGCCCGAGCTGCTGCCTGCGCCGCCTGTGGCGCCGGACGATGATTGCCCCGTGCCGACGATCACGGCCGTGAGGCCGTTGCCGTTCGAACCCGATGTCCCGGAGGTTCCCGAGGTTCCGGAGAGCCCGGCCGCGGAACAGTTGTAACTGGCTTCCAGTTTGCCCTGTCCCGAGGGGAGGGGCACGCCGTCGGTGCCGCCGAAGAGCTTCGATCCCTCACCAGGTGTGCTTTCGACGGTGCTCACACACGGATTGAGCGACACCGCGACGGTGCCCGTGACGTTCTGAGACGTGATCGACGTGAACCGGTGCTCCTGTTCGAGTTCGGTCTTGAGGATCTTGAAGGTGTAGCTCGTCCCCGGGAAGACAGCGGGCGTATAGAGCAGATTACCGCTGCCATCGTGAAGCGTCTTGGATTCAAAAATATGCGGAATTGTCTGATTGTTGATGATCGTGACAGTATCGCCGGGACGCGCGATGACGCGGGCCGGCAGTACGCCGCCGCTAGTGATGCGGATGACGATGCCGTTGAGTACGGATCCCGTCTGTTGCTGGTTGGATGCCTGACCCAGAAGCGAGGCCCAGCCCTGCGTGAAGAAGAGTCCCAGCCCGAGCACTACGACGATGCCCACGACCGCGGCGGGCATGCGGGATGCGCTGGCGAATGCGCGTATCTCCCCGTCGCCAGCTGTGACGACGATCTTGGCGGGGGCGGCATTTGCCGCAGGAGAGCGGTCATCGCCGGTGGAATGCCAGTGGGGGTGCAGGTCGCTCATGGGCGGAGGAGAACGGCCGAGGCGCCGAACTGGCGGCGGAGCGCGATCATCGTGCCGATCACGGCGGAACCGACGACGAGGAAGATCAGGGGCGAGGGGATGCCGGATTCACCGGGCACGATGGTCTGGTTCTGTGCCGGGTTCCGCGGCGCGACGGTGTTGCCGAGCGTCGCGGAGAGATCCTGCGGGATGCCGATCAGCGGGGCCGTCGACGTGGCGGGGCTGCCGATCTTCACGGCCACTTCCTGGCTGAACGCGCTTTCCTGATCCTGCTGGTTCACGGCGCGGACCGCGGCGTAGTAGGTAGTGCCCTGCGTCAGATCGCGGATGGCGAGGCTGAGCGCGGTCGCGGGCAGGCTGCGGCGCTGGATGTAGCGGCCGATCTGGGTTCCGTAGTAGATGTTGTAACCCTTCACCTGTGTCGACTTGAGCTGATCCCATGCGATATAGAGTGCACTTCCCTCGGTTGTCACTTTTACATTCTGCACCTGCAGAAGAGTGAATGCGGTGGTCGTGGGCTGCGCGACAGCTCCGCCCGTTGGCGAGGATTGTCCTGTCGTGAGCGGGGTCGGCGACGAGGAAGCGGTTCCGGCGACGGATGCGGTTGCCGTGGACGTGCGTGTCGATGACACCGCGGATCCCGTGGAGGTCGCCGGCACGGCGGCAACTACGCGGACGACGAGAGCACCGATGGTATCCGAAAGGATATTCTGATCCGGAGAGTCTTTGACGATGGCAAACGTATGCCCGGTGATGCCGGACTTGAGATCGAAGAAGCCCATCGGCGTCTTGCCGCCGACCGGGACTTTCTTGATGGTCATCTGGATGCGCGCCACGCGCAGCGCGCCTTCGACGGGCTCGGCGCCTTCCTCGCTGCTTGCCGAAATCTTGATGTATCCGTCTTTCGCGTCAAAATCGCTCTCGCCGGGCGTCGGGAGAGGGAGCTTCTCGGAGATCTTGATGGAGACGCCCTCCAATGCCTCGGTATCATACGAGAGCCACGCGCGCACGCGGCGGATTGCTTTCTGCTCGGGGTTCGAGAGGATCAGATCCAGGTCCAGCGTGTCGCCGGGCTTGAGCAATCCGGTCTGCAGGGATGTCGGATCGGCGACGTCGAACAGCGGGCACTTCGTCTGATCCGTCTGTTCGCAGTGTGGGCGCAGGTAGAGTGTCCCCGGGCCGGTCGCCGATGCGAACGGTGGCAGCATCAGAAGCATCATGGCGCCCAGAACGAGTCCGATCGCCGCCTTAAGCCGGTGGCTGCTGGTGGGCCTCGTCACGGGATCAGCGCGAAGAAAGGGTGTGGAGCACGCGGAGCGTGTCTTTGTACGTCAGCTGGAAGTCGCCGTCGGTGTCGCCCGAGCGGATCTGCTCTGACGTGGGGACCTCAAGGCCTTCGGCGCACTCCAGGATCAGCGCGGCGTCGTTGACGTCGAGTCGGCCGTCTCCCGTGATGTCGCCTTTCAGCGAGACGCGCATGGCGTCAGACGCCACGGCAGCCTGGCTGGTGCCGAACGGGTGAACCTCGCCTGCGGTCTGAAGACCGGCGGAGAAGGCGGCGACCGCGCAGAGCGTGGCGAAGCCGATGGACCGTACGCGAGACGCACGGATGAACCGGACGAGCCGGTTCCGGAGGGTGGGGGTGTGTGTTTTGCGCATAAATCAGGTTATTATAGGCTTTTTTCGTGTTTTCCTCAATCCGCCAAGCATTGACTGGTTCTGTATCATATAGTCTGATAGTGATTCAGTCCGGGAGTCGTTTCACCGCTTGCGGCTGAGCATTTTGCTATAGTCCCGGGGTGGCGCAGATCTATTTCTTCACCGGGGAAAACGCCTTCCGGCTCCGGGAGGAACGCCGGCAGTGGATGGCGCGCTTCGCCGCCAAGCACGGCGAGGAGAATCTGCTGCGGCTGGATGCGCCGTCTGTGACCTTCCGCACGCTGCTCGACGAGGTCGGCGTGGCGCCGTTCATCGCGGCCAAGCGGCTTGTGGTGGTGGATGGCACGCCGCGGTTCGACAAAGAAGAAGTCGAGTCGCTGCCGCAGCTCATGCACCCGGACTGTCTGCTACTCCTGTGTGACGGCAAGCCGGACAAGCGTCTCGGCGGCGCGAAGGCGTTTCTGAAGATTGCCGAAACGAAAGAATTCACCCCGCTCGAAGGCCGCCCGCTGCGCGACTGGATGAAGGCATATGCCTCCGCAAGCGGGTCACGCTTGGAGGATGCGGCAATCGACCGTCTGCTGGAAATTGCGGGCACCGAGCAGGACATGCTCGCGCAGGAGATCCAGAAGCTCTGCACCGCCCACCCCGGCGGTCCTGTCATCCCGGCGCACGTCGACCGTCTGGCCGTGCCGTCGGGCGAACAGGAGGTCTGGCGGCTCACGAATCTGCTCTCGCAGGGCAGAATTCCCGAAGCGCTTCTCTACGCTCGCACGTTGACGCAGCAGGGCGAGGATCCGTTTTCGCTCTGGGCCATTCTTCTCTGGATGCTGCGCTCGCTCGTCTCCGTCAAGGCGGCGGTGGACGGCGGCCAGCGTAATCCCGCCCGCATCGCCTCGGAGGCCGGCGTACCGTTCCCCACGGCCCGCACGCTCCAGCCCTATGCCGAGAAGATTGTCATCAAACGCCTGGCCGCGCTGGTCGACTGGGCCGCGAACGCCGATCTCCAGCTGAAAACCGGCGGCTACCGCGCGACCGGCGAAGCGCCACAGGAAATGACGGCGCTGGTCGATACGTTCATCCTGCGCTGCGGCGCACTGACGAAAGCGTGACTCAGGATGCCTGGTCGATCTGCTTGAGCAGGTCCTCCGTTGCTTTGTCCTCCTCTTCCTTGTGGGCGGTTTCGGCCGTGGAGCGCTCCTCACGCTTCTTCTTGCGCTCTTCTTCGGTCTGCTTGCGCACCTCGTCGCTGCCGATCTTCTCGATCTCGGACTGATACTTGGCGTCGATTGCGGCGAGCTGCTTCTTCTCGTTCTCCAAAATATCGCGCAGGTTCTGGATCTGCTCCGGCGTCATGATCGGCAGGATATTCATCCAGTACTGCCGCTCCTCGTCGTTCATGCTTTCCGAACCTTTGATCAGGACGATCAGATCGGGATATTTCTTCTGGATGTCTTCAGACACCTTCAACGTGCTCGGTTTCGCTCCTGCCCCTCCCGCAGCCGGCTGCTGTGCGCTGGTCGTGTCGTCAGCCATAGGGATAGCGTAGAGAGGGGGGTCGAAGAGGTAAAGAGGCGCTGATCAGGCGACCTGTACGATCTCGTAGCGGATGATGCCCGACGGCGAATGAATCTCGACGGTGTCGCCCTTGTGCTTTCCCAGCAGGGATTTGCCGATCGGCGATTCGTTGCTGATCTTCTGATCAAGCGGGTCGGCTTCCGTGGAGCCGACGATGGTGTACTTCTCCTGGTCGTCGTTCTCCGTTTTGTTGATGAGCGTGACGGTGGAACCGATGTCGATCTCCTTGGAGCGCGTGTCGCTCTTCTTCTCGACGATGATCTTGGCGTTCTTGATCTTCTGCTCCAGCTCCAGGATGCGTCCTTCGACGAAGGCCTGTTCGTTCTTGGCTTCCTCGTACTCGGAGTTCTCGGAAAGATCGCCGTAGGAGATGGCCTCCTTCAGGCGCTGTGCGACTTCCTGGCGACGCACGGTCTTGAGCTCGTGGAGTTCGTCTTTTAGCTTCTTGAGACCGTCCTTGGTCACGAGAGTCTGGTCGTCATCTCCAAAGCTCGCTGCCGCGTCGCCGGTCGTGTCATCATCGGTCAGGATGTCGTCAGCCATGGAAAAACAGTGGGGAAAGCCCTTGGATTGTACTGGAAACCGGCCTTGTGACAAGCGGTTGCGGGGGGCTCCGGGGCCGCAAGCCGCTCAGGAATGGGGAGTATTGAGGAGGTCCGGCCAGCGCATGAGCGGCAGTTTGGCGACATCTTCCTGCGCCATTGCCTCCACGATGCGTTTGGCGAGCTGAACGTTGGTGATGAGCGGGATGCCGTGGTCGGTGGCGATGCGGCGGATGTAGTAGCCGTCGGTCTGCTCGTCGCCGCTGGTGTGCGTCGGGATGTTGATGACCAGATCAATGCGCTTCTGCTCCAGATACTCGCGGATGTTGGGGCTGCGCGGCTCCGAGACTTTGTGGAGCAGCGCCGAGGGGATGTCGCGCGACTGGAGGAACTCGTGCGTGTTGGCGGTGGCGAAGAACGAGAAGCCTTTCTGAAGCAGCTGCTGGATGGCCTGGAGCATGTCCATCTTGTCCTCAAGCCGGCCGATCGTGACGAGGATGTTTTTCTGCGGGAGCCTGAAGCCGACCGCGAGCATAGCCGTCAGCAGTGCCTGCTCCGCGTTGGTGCCGAAGCACGCAACCTCGCCCGTGCTCGCCATCTCGACTCCCAGCCGCGGGTCTGCACCCTTCAAGCGGCTGAAGCTGAACTGCGCGGCTTTCACTGCGACGTGGTCCAGGTCGACGGTTTGGTAGCGCCTGCCGGTCGGGGCCTTGCGCAGGAGCGCCTGTGCGGCGAGCGCCGGGAAGTTCTCGCCCGTGACTTTGCTGACGAACGGGAAGCTGCGGCTGCAGCGCAGGTTGCACTCGATCACCTTGAGGCGGTTGTTCTTGGCGAGAAATTGGATGTTGAACGGGCCGCTGATCTGCAGGCCCCTGGCAATCTCCTTCGCTGCCACTTTCAGCTGACGGAGTGTCGCCATGTTCACGCGTTGCGGCGGCATGACGATCGTTGCATCTCCGGAGTGCACGCCCGCGTTCTCAATGTGTTCGGAGACGGCATACAGGAGCAGTTCGCCGTTCTGCGCGACGCCGTCGAACTCGATCTCCTTGGCGCCCTGCTCGAACTTGGAGATGACCACCGGCGCGTCCGGCGAGACCAGTGCCGCCTGCTGCAGGTAGGCTTCCAGATCATTCCCCGAATGCACTACGGCCATCGCGGCGCCGGAGAGGACGTAGCTGGGACGCACGATCACGGGATAGCCGACGCTCTCGGAGAATGCCTTGGCCGAACCCATCTCCGCGAATTCCTTCCATTCGGGCTGGTCGACGCCGAGCGTATCAAGCAGCTGGCTGAACTTGTGGCGGTCTTCCGCGCGGTCGATGTCCTTCCAGTCCGTGCCCATGATCGGCAACCCCGCCGCCGCTAGCTTGGGCGCGAGCGAGTTGGGGATCTGGCCGCCCATGGAGACGACGATGCCCGCGGGGCGCGTGACCTCCGCGATGTCGCGCACGCGCTCCTCCGTGAGCTGCTCGAAGAACAAGCTGTCGGACTCGTCATAGTCGGTGCTGACAGTCTCGGGGTTGCTGTTGACCGTGATCACCCGGTAGCCCTGGTGCTGGAGTTCCTTGGTGGCCTGCACGCAGCACCAGTCAAACTCGACCGACGACCCGATGGAGTACGGACCGCCGCCGAGCACGATGGCCCACGGCTTGCCGTCCTGCGGGAACTCCACGTCGTGCTGGGTGCCGTGGTAGGTCATGTACAGGTAGTTGGTCTGTGCGGGGAACTCGCCGGCGAGCGTGTCGATCTGCCTGATGACCGGACGCAGGTTCATCTCCTCGCGCTGGGAGCGGATCTTCTCCATCGCGGTGTCGCGGATCTGCGCGACGGCCTTGTCCGAGAAGCCGGACATCTTCGCCTTACGCAGAAGTTCGCCGTCGAGCGCGCCGCCTTTGGTCTGGAAGAGCTCGCGCGCGATGCCCGCGCAGTGCTTGATACGCTGGAGGAACCATTTGTCGATGCCGGTGGCGATGTTCACCTCCTCCGGCGTCCATTCTCCGGCCAGCGCTTCGGCGACCGCGAAGATGCGGCGGGGCGTTGGGCGTTTCACTTCTTTCGTGATGTCCCCAAAGGAGAAGGGGATCGGGTACAGGCCTTCGGCGCCGATGTTGAGCATGCGGATCGCCTTTTGCAGCGCTTCCTCGAACGTACGGCCGAGCGCCATCACCTCGCCGACGGACTTCATCTCGCTCGTCACCTGGTCCGAGACGAACCGGAATTTCTGGAGATCCCAGCGCGGCATCTTGAGGGCGACGTAATCGAGCGCCGGTTCAAAATCGGCGCAGGTCACCTTCGTGATCGCGTTCTTCAGGTCCGGGAGCGTGTAGCCGAGCGCGAGCTTCGCCGCGACGAACGCCAGTGGATAACCTGTCGCCTTGGAGGCGAGCGCGGAGCTGCGGCTGAGGCGGGCGTTCACCTCGATCACGCGGTATTTGCGCGAGCGCGGATCGAGCGCGTACTGGATGTTGCACTCGCCGACGATCTTCAGGTGGCGGATGACCCTGAGCGCGATCGTTCGGAGCATCTGGTATTCAAAATTATCCAGCGTCTGGCTGGGCGCCACGACGATGGACTCGCCTGTGTGGATGCCGAGAGGGTCGACGTTTTCCATGTTGCAGACGGTGATGCAGTTGTCGGCATTGTCGCGGACCACCTCGTACTCGATCTCTTTCCAGCCCGTGAGATCTTCCTCTACGAGCGCCTGATGAGATTCGACGAAGGCGACTTTCAACAAGTCGCGCAGCTCTTCCTCGTTGTGTGCCCGGCCGCTGCCCTTGCCGCCCAGTGCAAACGCGGCGCGGATAATGACGGGATAGCCAATCTCCTTGGCCGCCGTGAGTGCTTCGCCGATTGCCTCGCAGGCACGCGAGAGCGGCACCTCGACGCCGATGGAACGGAGCTCGGCGTTGAAGAGCGCGCGGTCCTCGGTCTTGCGGATGCTGTCGACCGGCGTGCCGAGCACGCGGACGTTGTGTTTGGTCAGCACGTCTGTCTCCTCCAACTTCACGCCGCAGTTCAGCGCCGTCTGTCCGCCGAAGCTGAGCGCGATGGCGTCGGGCTTCTCCTTCTCGATGACCTGTTCCACGAACGCGGGCGTGACCGGGACGAAGTATACCGCGTCGGCGAGTCCCCAGCTGGTCTGGTTTGTGGCGATGTTCGGGTTGATGAGCACCACGCGTTTGCCTTCTTCTTTAAAGGCTTTGATTGCCTGGCTGCCCGAGTAATCAAACTCGCCCGCTTCGCCGATCTTCAGCGCTCCGGAGCCCAGCAGGAGAATCGTCTTCACGGAAAAATCGGGCCCCTCGCCCTGGGCGGGCGCCGAGGTGCCGGTGTCCTGCACGGCGTTCATGTCCCGCGGAGACTACCGGGGCGATGGGGCCAGGGCAAGAGGCTCGTGTCACTTCCCTTTTGCATGCCGCGGAGCGCGACGGAGTCCCGAAACGGCGCCGCTGGCAAGCCCCGCGCGTTGCCTTGCATCGTCCCTGCGGTACTCTGCCCGTGTGCCGCGACGCCTCTTCTCCTTATTCTTCGCGCTGACACTCCTCGTTCCGTCTGTGGCGTTTGCCGACGCCTACGGGGATCTCCAATCCGCGCTCAACGGCATCCGGGCCGGCATCGAGCTCGATCTGAAGGACCTGGAAGCCGACGCGGCCGAGATGGAAGTGGAATCCCGCGACGAGTTTTTTGCGAATGACGGGCAATCCTTCTCGTCGCGCAGGAGCGGCAACGAGGCCAATGCCACGGTCGTCACATTCCGCATCGGCGGCGTGCCGTATCTGCTCAACGATGTTCCGCTGACGGCCTGGTTTGCGCCGTATGTGCGTGATGTCGCGGAGAAAGGCATCGTCTCGGGCTACCGCAATGCCGAGGGCGTTCCGCTCGGGATGTTCGGTCCGGAGCGCAGTGTGTCCATCGAGGAACTCGCCAAGATGGCCGTCGTCGCGGCGGGCATCGATCCCGCTACCTGCGGAGAGCCGAAGAACCTTGGCGCCCAAAAGAGCTGGTCCGCGCAGGTGATCGCCTGCGCCGAGCGCAATAACTTCGCGGTGTACGGCGACGGCACCGTCGGGGTGACGCGCCCCGCCACCCGCGCCGAGGTCGTGATGACGCTGCTCCAGGCCTTCGGCGTGCAGCTTCAGGATCTGGACCCGGCGAGGCCGCTCTTCATAGATGTGTCGGCCTCAACGCTCTTTTCCGCCGCCATCAACACCGCCGTCCGTGACGGCATCGTCATCGGCTACACCGATGCAAAGGGCAAGCTGACCGGCCTGTTCGGCCCCGAGAAGCCCGTCAACCGCGCCGAAATCGCCAAGATGCTCAGCATCGCAATTCAGCTGTACGCGCGGCGCTGAGCCTCAGGCCAGACGGGTTGGGTGCGCTTGACGCAGGTGCTTTTCGAGATGCTCTTCTGTCGGGTGGATACCCATGAACTCCAGCAGGCAGGCACCTGCGATGATCAGTCCGCCTCCGACGAAGTGGTACAGGAAGATCTCCTCGTGCAGGTAGAAATGCGAGAACGCGATCGATCCGATGACCGGCAGCATCAGCGCCATGGACACGGTCGTCGTCGGCAGGCGCTCCATCGCGGCGTAGAACGTGAACCCGTTGAGGAAGCGCGAGATGAAGGCAAAGCCGAAGAGCACGGGCAGCAGCGCAATTGGGAAGCTCACCACCTCCTCGCCGAGCGTCATCGGGAGGAACGGCGAGACGAGGAAGAAACAGGCGATGGCCGTGATGGACCGCGCCAGGATGGCGATGTGCGGATCGCAGTGGTGCAGATATTTCCGGTACACGACGCTCCCTCCGCTGTAGGCGAGACACGAGAAGAGCACGAGCAGATCGCCCGACTGGAGCGAAACGCCCGCCGAGAATCCGCGCAGTGCGATGACGGTGGCGCCTAGAAGTACCGTGAGGATCGAGGCGAGGTGTGCCCGACTGAACGACTCGCGCAGCACGAGCACTGCGAGGAGCGTGAGGAACACCGATTCCATGTTGCCGAACAACGCCGAATTCACGGCGGTCGTGAGGTGGATGCCGCCGAAGCGCAGCAGCGGCGCGGCGAATCCGCTGAGCAGTCCGATGGACACCAGCGGGAGAAGCATCGCGCGCGGGAGCTGCATCAGTTTGCGCAGCGTCGGGATGGTGCCGAAGGAGAGCAGCACGAAGAATCCCGTCAGTACCTCGCTCAGAAACATCAGTGAGAGTGGCGAGAGCGCATTGGTCAGGGCCTTGGCGAAACCGTTGTACGTGGAACACGAGAGCACCATCGCCACCAGCGCCATCCACCCTACGGTTTCGGAGGAGTAGCTTTCCTGTTTCCAATGCAGAAACGGCCAGCGATGGACGTCGATTGAGATCATGTGTATTTGGAGATAATTATAACATATTTATGTATACATGACAAATATCCCCCTGATCCCCCTGAGTCGTTCCCGGCTTCCTCCAGCCCATCCTTCGCGTTACACTCACTCCATGATCGCCTGGGAAGACTTCGAGAAAGTCGATATCCGCGTCGGCAAGATTCTGGAAATAGAGCCGTTTGCCGGCCGCCACTCCACGCATATTCTGAAAATCGACTTCGGGCCGGAGATCGGCATCAAGAAGTCGCTGGCGAAGCTCAAGCCGCGCTATGAGGGTCCGGAGCTGATCGGCACGCAGGTGCTGGGTGTCGTGAATTTCCCGCCGCGCCAGATCGGTCCGCACATGTCCGAGACCCTCACGCTCGGTGTGCCGGACGGCGCCGAGGGTCTTGCGCTCATCCGCCCGGATGTCCAGGTACCGGAAGGAGGACGTCTCTTCTGACGTCCCCCTGGTCCGGTACGGTTTTTTTAGTAGAGGACCCCGTCCGGGTTTCCCTGCTGGGTCAGCAGTTCCTTGGCGAGCGGCACGGTGACCGTGCGGCGCCACGGGCCGTTCTGCGGATCGCTGCTCTCCACCGGGAAGATCAGCGCGGGCACCACGAGCTCGTCCTGCATCTGGCCGTTCTCCGAGAGCTTGTAGTAGAGCACGTTGCCGAGCGTCGGCGTGCCGAGCTTCACCGCCACCTGCGTGACCGTGATGTCCTTCGGATAGGCGTCATCGGGCAGATTGTCGATGCGCGTCAGGTAATCCTTCACGTCCGAGGCAGCGGTCACCGCGGCGTACTCCGAGCGGGCGTAGGTCTGGTTCTGCAGGCCGTACATGTCCGAGACGCGCTTGCTGCGGCCGTCGACACTCACGCGGAGCCCCATCTTGGTGCCGCCTTGGTCGTACACGGGACGGCCGTCGATGATCAGCGGATAGAGCACCTGCACGGCATCCGGGATGTAGGCCATGCTCTTGTCCGCGAGGCGCTCGTAGTCGCGCTTCCAGACCTCGTCCATCTCCGCCTTGCCGTAGTGCGTGACGTCCACGCCGTGCTCCTTGAGGAACGCGTCAGCAGCGGCGATGGCCGTCTCGGGTGACGGCAGGTTTTCGATCTTCATGCGGTAGCGCTGGAAGCAGGCATCATCCCGGCAGGCGTTTTCCGGATGCGGCCAGCGCTGCCAGTTCTGCGAGACGGAGACGCTGCCCTCGCTCAGCATGACGCTGATGATGTGGCCGTACTCCTTGTCTTCGATGAAGCTCACCGAGTCGAGTCCGGCGCTGCCGAACGTGCTGAGATCCACGGAGCCGAGGCGCAACGCCGAGGCGATGGACGAGAGTGGCGGACGCGTCAGGTTCTTCTCACGGCGCAGCACGCCGACGGTGTCACCCGGCAATTCTGGCAGCTCGCCCTCATACGTGTAGGTGAACTCCGTCGGGTTGTAGATCATCATGTCCGTCGCGACACCTCCTCCTCCGCCTCCGGTGTAGCCGAGCTTGGCGTTCGATGACTCTGCGGTTGGCATGGCCGCCTGGGGCGCGGCGAGACCGGACGTGGTCGGGCCTCCGCCGCCGCTCTGGTTACGGGCTCCGGTCTGCTGTTCGGCCTGGACGGTTGCGAGATCGCCGAAGGAATTGGCGGGGACGTCGCGCACGTCATAGGCGAAGAGACCGGAGGACTCCTGCGTGAGCGCCGGAGAGCCGGTGTTCCTGGGCAGAAGCGACAGTGTCGGTACAAGCACGACAGTCGCCACGACCGCTCCGGCCAGGCCGAAGCCGAAGGCCTGCCACGGGAAGGCGGCGGGCAGCGGGGGTTGCGCGGGAAGTTCTTTGGCGCGCAGTGAGAGCTTGCGGCGCAGTTCCTCGACGAACTGTGCGTCGGGTTCGCGGCCGGGATCGTTCTTCAGTAGTTGGCTGATGAGCGGCATGAGTTCTTTCTCGTGCGAACGCAGGGCGGGGTCGATCTCGTAGAGATCGTCCAGGAAGGATTGGATGCGGGAGTTCATGGGCGCAGCGGGGGAAGAAGAAGCAGAAGAAACAGGGCGAGGGGAAGCTTGGAGCGCAGATCACCGAGCGTGCGGCTGACGATGACCTTGCAGTTGCCCTCGGATTTGCCGGTGATGGCGGCGATCTCTTTATAGGAGAGGCCGTCCCACACGCGCATCAGGACGATGTCGCGCTTGGCGCGGTCGAGCGTGGAGAGCGCCTCGCGGATGCGGCGGATCTCCAGGGCGTTGCTCGCGTCCGCGGGGACGTCGTCATCGCCGGCAAGATCCCACACATCCTCGATGTTCGCGTACTCGCGCCGGGACCGGTAGTGGTCCGTGACCGAGTTGCGGGCGATGCCGTAGAGCCACGCGGCAAAGGCGCCGCGCTTGGGCGAGAACGCCCCGATGTTTTCCAGGGCTTTCAGGAACGTTGTGCTCGTCAGGTCCTCGGCGATTTCGCGCACGAGGGTCCGGCGGAGGATGAAGCCGTAGATCGGCTTCACGTAGTGGCGGTACAAAGGATCGAAGTCCTCAAGGCGTCCTGCCTGGCATGAGGAGACCAGGCCGGATTCATCTGGTGCGGGGTCCATGGAAGTTCGGGAGAAAGTTCGCGAACGCCGATCGGCGTCTTGTGCACGTCACATACTACGCGCATCGGGGGCGTTTGGTTACAGCGCCATATTGAAAATATCCGGGCCCGCATTTGCCATCAGGATTTCTCCGTCTTCGGGGCGCGACGTTCTCGGGGAGGAGACACTCGATCATGTGCTCGCCATAGACGGCGAGGCTGTAGCCTTCGGCGGGGAACGGGGTATTGGGCGCGATCACCGACGGGAAACAGCACACGCTTCGTAGGGCCGTCCGACGAGCACGTCTCTGTCATGGAACGCGTTTTCGGGTATAATGAAGTACTTCCATGACGTCCTCCGACGCCCCGAAGGCCCGCCCGCGCCGCCGCATCCGGCTGCGCACGACCCTCGCCAGTTCCGTGCTGGCGCTGTTCACCGTGGCGGCGACCCTTGTCGCGGCGTATCTGCTCGGTCTCTGGAAGGCTCTGCCCGACCTGACGCCGCAGTCGCTGCGTGCCGAACAGAGCATCATCCTGCTCGACCGGTCGGGCCGT
This sequence comes from uncultured Candidatus Peribacteria bacterium, assembly GCA_964460365.1. Lineage (GTDB taxonomy): Bacteria > Patescibacteriota > Gracilibacteria > Peribacterales > Peribacteraceae > DAISLF01. The sequence continues at coordinate 21,100 of CAYWPL010000003.1, forward strand.
GAGCTCTATCGCATCTACACGAACGAAGACCGCGTCCCGCACGGCGATGGTGCCGTCACGGATCGCCTGAAGAACGCGATCATCGCTCTCGAGGACGAACGCTTCCATGAGCGCCCGTGCATCGACATCCGCGCGATCGGCCGCGCCATCGTGGCGAATATCGACGACTACGGCTCGCAGGGCGGCTCGACCATCACGCAGCAGCTTGTCCGCTCCGCGCTGCTCACTCCCGACAAGACCATCCGTCGCAAGCTGATGGAAATCATGCTCGCGTGCCGTCTGGAGCAGCAAATCAGCAAAGAGGAGATTCTCTCGCTCTACATGGACCGCGTGGCATTCGGACCGGGCATCTACGGCATCGTGCAGGCGGCGCGCACGTATTTTGATACCGATCCCGCTCGCCTCACGATTGCGCAGGCCGCAGTGATCGCGTCACTGCCGCAGCGGCCCTCGTACTACAGCCCCTACGGCATTCATGTGCGCACGACCGTCGAGCGCGACGTGTTCCGGCAACTCCGCGATGGAAGCCTGCTGGAAAAAGACCTGACGCCCGAGATGATCATGCCGGGATTGCTCGGACAGACCGTCACCACGCCGACGGGACCGGTTTTGCTCCCGGGCCGCGCGGATTTTGCGATCCGCAACATGCACCGTCTCGGTTTCATCGACGATGCCGAATACAGCCAAGCCGCCGCAGAGCTCATCCAGACGGCGTTCCTCCCGCGCGACCGTAACCGTTTTGAGGCATCACATTACACGCTGCTCGTCCGCAACCGCGTCCGCGTGCTGATGGCCGACCGTCAGGCCGAACAGGACTGGATCAAGCAGGGCCTGCGCGTTTCCACCACGCTTGATCCGCATTATCAGCGCGTCGCCGAAGACACGATCGCGCGGCTCTTCCCGGATCTCTCGCAGCGTTTTGCCGCTCATGATGTGGCGCTCATCGCGCTTGACCGCCGCACGCGCGAGGTGCTCGCCTATGTCGGCAGCCCCGACTACTACGACGACGTGCATTTCGGGAAAATCGACATGGTCCAGCAGCCGCGTGCGCCGGGCTCCAGCTTCAAGCCGTTCGTCTACGCCACCGCGTTCCAGGAGACCGGCCTGAACCCGTCGTCGCGCATCGATGACTTTCCGCTGACGATCGATGGCGTCACGCCGCGCAACTACGAGGGCCGCTACTGGGGACGCATGACGGTCCGCAACGCCCTGGGTGCCTCGCGCAACCTCCCGGCGATCCGTGCGTATCTGCAGGCGGGCGGCGAGGATCCGGTGCTCGCGCTCGCAGCCGGAGCCGGCATGCCGTATCTGCTCCAGCAGCGCTATCTCCGCCGCCAGTCGGACCCGGATTTCCACTATGCGTGGCCGCTCGCGATCGGCGCTGCGGAACTGCCGCTCTATCAGCTGGTACAGGGCTACGCGACGCTCGCGGACGGCGGCATCTTCCGTCCGACCGTGAATATCCGCTCCATCGTCAGCGTTGAAGGAGACATCGTCTACATCCCGCCCGCGGTCGAGCCGGTGAAGGCCATCGAGCCGGGCGTCGCCGAGGATATCGTGTCCATCCTCTCCGATCCTGCCGCGCGTCCCGCGGGCTGGTGGAGACAGCAGTTCAACTTCGATCCGCCGATGACAGTCGCGGTGAAGACGGGCACGAGCAACATCTGTCTGCGGCGCGATCTGACGGGCGCGTGCCGCGAGCAGCTTGCCAACAACGTCTGGTCGATGGGCTTCAACGACAATCTCGTAGTGGGCGTGTGGGTCGGTAACGCCGACAATGCCCCGATGGCCCCCGATGCGGATGGTCTCAATGTTGCAGTGCCCATCTGGCGCGATTTCCTCAGCCAGACGCGGGACATGCAGCCGTTGCCATAAGCGCAAAACTTCTCCGCGGATCAGAGTCCTAGTCCTGGCTTAATTAGTAATGAAAGCGACACGAGATAACGATAATTTTTTTGCCTTGGATCGAATACACAAGCCGGTTTTTTTTGTCAATTCTGCGTGACCAGTAGCCTTGAAGATCAAACTTGAGGGGTTCCGGCTTACCAATGCCCTTAATAGGCCTGACTTTGATATCTTCAAGCAGGATTTTGATTCGCTCAGTCTTTTTCGGCTCGTTCTCTTTCCACCATTTGTAGTCTTTGTTCGCCGATTCGGTAAATTCAACAGTCATTCGTTATCAGGGTTTAAATCGAACAGTCTTTCCTGCCTTTGCTTCACGAAGAGACTTCTCCAGATGTTTTCTATTTCCCTTGGAAGAGAGCAAGTACGCCGTTTCTTGAAGCGACAGGAAGTCATCCAAAGATAAAACAATCGTATTTCGACCTTTGCTTCTTGATACAACAATTTCCTCACAATCTTGCTCAGTTCGATCAAGATAGTGGGCAAGATTCTGCCGGAAGTCGGTATACGTAACGGTCGTCATAAAAATTTAAGTACTTAAATACGTACTTATTTTAGTCCACGAAGCAGTTGGATGCAACAGAATTGTTCTTCTTAGAGAAGAAGAAGGATAAAGAGTCGATTGGTGCCGCCGCCTGGAATTGAACCAGGATGCCTTTCGGCAGGGGATTTTAAGTCCCCCGTGTCTACCATTCCACCACGGCGGCACGTGGAGCGCGGTGCAACGAGTATACCCGATGCGAGCGCGCTCAGATGGGCAGCGCTTCTAAGGACACCTTCGGGACCACCTGCTCACCCGTGCGTTCGCCCACCTTGAGGGCGATGCCCGAGACAGGGTCCACTTCTTCGGCTTTGACGATGAGGCGGCGGAGCGTCGTGCCGACCGGCGTGCAGGTCATCAGTGTTGCAATACGCTCGCTGGAGGGCTGATCCAGCACGGTGATGTCGCTTGGCGAGACTTCTTTCTTGCTGCGCACGACATAGCGGTGCTTGTCGCCGTTGTAGTACACCCAGTACTCGTCGCCCGGCTCCAGTTCATGCAGGCGCGCGAACACCGTCTTAAACTCCCCGGGAGCCCACGGGTAGTACGAGCTGTGTCCGGTGACGAAGAAGTTGCCCGCCTGACCGGGCTTGGCCGTGCCTGGATAGTGGACAACGCCGTTCTGGAGCGAGGCCTGGATATCGGTCTCCACCTGCGTCCAGTCCTGGCGAAGCAGCGCTTCGTAGGAGGGCGTCACCAGTGGCACGTTCAGGCGCATCTTGGGGATGATGATGCGGTTCTCGGGCGGTCCGACGGTCGGCAGATAACTAAAGAGATCGCCGTCCTCGGCGGCTGCGGAGACGGCCACCGCGAGGCTGTCGGTTGTCATGGCGGCTTCATCCTGCTCACGGGAATTCACCGACGGGCTGGAGATCATGTGATTGATGTTCGAGCTCGTGATCTCCCAGAAGCTCTGATAATTGAGTGCGACGAAGAGTCCGGCGAAGATCAGCGCGAACGTTCCCCCGAAGCGGACGATATCCATCAGAAAGAGCGTGCCGCGGCTGTACTGACGGACAGCATTCTTTTTGGCGGGCACCCACACGGGCTGACTCAGGAAGCCCCAACTCCTGCGGAAAAACCTGTTGCACTCGCCGGCCATGTTCCGGAGGAAAGGTTTGCCTGGGTGCATGCTGGAAGCATACTGGCGGACCCCTTCATCCAGAAAGTCTTTGGTTTTGCACGTGGCGTGGATGATGGTGACGGGCACCTCCTTCTCGCCTGCCATGCAGGCAATGCTATCCTCGGTTTTCTTCTCCATTGAGGGCTCTTTCCAATTTAAGTCTTCGTCTACCGCGGGGATATTGATAGGCGGTGCCGTGATTGCTTCCTCGATCTCCGCCCACGATCCAGTGTCCGCCTCCGTCTGGTCAGAGAACAAGATGATGTTGCCGTCTTTGTCGTAGGCTGCGCGGTGGCGGGCGTCACGCGTCATAATCTAAGCAGTATATCACAGAAAATGGCTTCCATGAAGGCAGTTCTCGCTATTGAAATATATAAATTCACAAATATATTTTTGTCAATTATCTATTCAGGAATATCCCTATTTACAGGGCAGAATCGATGATCCCACCTCCGACAATCTCTTCGCCCCGGTAGACGACCAAAGCCTGGCCTGCGGGGACCGGCGGGATAGCCTCATCAAATACGAAGCTTGTTGCCTCTCCCATGCGGGTGATCCTACCGTGGAGGCGGGGCGATAACGACCGGATCCGGCACTCAAACACATCGTCCTGCGGCACCCAGGAGACCCACCGGACGTCTTTCAGGCGCACGCCGCGCATGCTCTCGGCACCCTTGTCCGCAACGACGAGACGGTTTGCGCTGGCATCCTTGGAGACCACCTCCAGCGGGATTGTCAGACCTCCCACTCTGAGCCCGCGGCGCTGGCCGACGGTGTAGAGCGGCAGGCCTTCATGGCGTCCTATCACCGTGCCATCGCGCCGGACAATATCGCCGGGCGTCATGGCTTCCTGCAGATGGCGTTTGAGGAATTCTCGGGGAGCTTTCTCCGGGAAGAAGCAAAGATCCTGGCTCTCTTTGTAATGACGATCGTGCGGCACGCCATACTGCTCTGCGAGCGCGAACACATCGCGCTTGAGCATGCCGCCGAGCGGAAAGATCGTCCGCGCGAGTTGGTGCTGCGTGAGCCCGTAGAGGTAGTAGCTCTGATCTTTGGTGGAATCGACGGCCTCCAGCAGAAGATGGCGATCCGTGCCATCCGGGAGACGCTCCTTGGCGACACGGGCGTAGTGGCCCGTAGCGAGGCGGTCGCAGCCGAGTTCTTCCGCCATGGAGAGGAGCTTGCCGAACTTGATCGTGCGGTTGCAGCCGATGCACGGGTTGGGCGTGTTGCCTTTGCGGTGGTCTTCCAGATACGGGTCCACGACGTATTCTTTGAATTCTTTTTCCAGGTCGATGATGTGCAGCGGAATGCCGAGGGCTTTGGCGACGTTGCCCGCGCGCGCCGCCGTCTGGGCGTTGCAGCACTTGCTGGGCAGCACCTGCGCGAAGGCCGGAGCCAGCGGGTCGGACCAGAGCAAAAACCGCACGCCGACCAGTTCATGGCCTTGGGCGCGGAGCATATGGGCTACCACGCTGGAATCGATGCCGCCGGAGAGCGCGACGAGGATGCGCATGCCGCCATGATACCAGCTTCCCCGCAATCGACAGCGCCGCTTTGGGGCGCCATTCTCAGGCTATGACGTGGTCCGCCGAGGAGGCTCTCCAGCACTGGCAGAAGACCAAGCAGCTCACGGCCAAGAAAGCCGCCGAACTGCAAGCCGCGCTGCCGGAGCAATCTGACGCGATGCATGCCCGTGCGGTCGGGATCTTCTCCGCGGTCGGCGCGATCCTTGTGGGACTTGGCATCATCCTGTTTGTCGCCAGTCATTGGGCCGAGCTGACGCCGACACTCAAGACGGCGTTACTTGTCGCGCTCACGCTCGGCACGGGTATCGCCGGATACGTGCTGCGCTACGAACCGGGCAACTATCCCAAGACCGGACAGGCGCTGTTCTTCGTGAACGTGCTGGCCTACGGCGCCACGATCTTCCTGATCGCGCAGATCTACCACCTGCCGCTCAACTTCTGGTGGGGTGCGTTGCTGTGGCTGCTCGGCACGGCGTTCTTCGCCTACGCCCTCCAGTCGCGCCTACACCAGCATCTCGCCGTTCCGCTGCTGTTCCTGTTCCTTGGCTGGCTGCGCTCGACGCACACCGCCAATGGCGAACTGGATTTCCTGTTCGATGACCGGGGCAGCATCTTCCCGATTTGCGGCGTGATAGGTGCGGCGCTCACAGGAGTCTCGCTGTTGCACCGCCGCGTGCCCGCAATGCGCTTTGGTACCCAGACGCTGTTCCACTGGGGGCTCTTCTCCGTGCTTCTGCTCCTTGTGATTTCGACCATCGATAAGACCGTGTTCTTCCACTTCTTCCAGTTCCCAACCGATCCCGTCTCGCTCACCGTGCTCGGCATATCCGCGGTCACGATCATCGTCTCGCTCATCTGGGGTAGTTTCGAGACCGGACAGGGCAGGGGGGGGCTGATCGCGCTCGCACTTTACCTGGCGTTCCTGTGGGTTATTGCCTCGCTGCCTGCTTGGATGGGCTTCCCGCTGCAATCCATCGAGCAGTACTACGGCGATGCCGGTCCCGGCATCTTCACCGCATTGTTCATCGTCCATCTGGGGCTCGTCGTCGTGTTCGAGCTTACGGTGATCTGGTTCGGGACACTGCTGCACCGTCCGGCCACGATCAACATGGGTATGGCCGCCATCGCCTTTACGATCATCATCCAGTACTTCTCCTGGGCCTTTGGGATGCTGCCCCGCTCGATGGCTTTCATCGTCGGCGGCCTCCTGATTCTTGCTCTCGGATTCGCTCTCGAGTCGCAGCGTCGCCGTCTGCTTACCGCCGCCCGTCGATGAACCGCCGCGTCATCATCCTCATCGGCTTCCTGCTCCAGATGTTTGCCGTGCCGGCCGTCTTCGTGCCCCCCATGATGCTGCGCGCCACCGGGACGCGCGCCGCACTGTTGACCGTGCCCGTTGATCCGCGGTCGCTGCTGCGCGGCGATTACGTCGTACTGGATTACGCTGCGGGACAGGGCTTGCCAATGGACTGGAACGGCTACGGCAACGCCTACACGTATGTTGTGTTGGAGAAGAAAGGCGAGACCTACGAACGCGTCCGGTTCTCGCTGGAGCGTCCTGCTCTGGAAGAGGGGCAGATCTGCCTGCGCGGCCGCCCGGATTACCGCCGGGTGACGTTTACAGACATCGCCAAGTACTTCGTTCCCGAAGGCGAAGGCAGGGAACTGGAACAGGCGCGCAACACCCGCAGGCTCTTCGTGGATATCGCGGCGGACTCCGCCTGTCGCGCGGTCATCCTTGGTGTGCGGCTCGGACCTGAGGCGCCGCTGGAGGTCGACGTGGAGGAGGGGATGATGCCGCCGATCATGGAACCGATGGAGAGGCTATAAGCCAGCCTCAGCAGGCGTTGGCGTTCACGGACTTTTGAACAGGGTGCTCTTGATGGCCTGCTGGCCCGGAGTAACCCAAGAATAGTCTCCATACGCGCTTGTCCATGAGACGGATCCTGGTTCGAAGAAGGTGCCGAAGTCCGTGATTTGCAGCTGAAGTGTTCCTGCAGCTCCGAGTCTTGAAACATCGGCGATGAACGTGATCTTCTTGTTACCAGAAATAGCTCTCGCGTACTCGGGGATGTCGCAGAGGATGTTCGGCGGATTGTTGTAAAGACAGTCGACAAGATCAGCAGATCCTTCGATCTGCATTTTGACATTCGAAATCTTTATCTTCGGGGACAACATTGAACGCAGATGGATACTTTTCAGCCCCAGCGGATAGTCGGTGGCGTTTTGTCCCACAAAGGTAAACGACCCGATTGCCACACCGTTGGCCGGTTCCAGTACGGCCGTTTCAGGACCACTGGGGAGGATATCGGTGACCGCGGCTGGCAAAAGTTGGTAGGTGAGATTTTTCGTCCGCTGATCACAAGCAACGGGCGAGACCTTCATCTCAAAGCGATAAGCTGGATTCTTGACGAACGGCACCATTTTATAGCGGAAGTACACGGTCCGGACGGGTTTCTCAGACGGAGCCAGACCTTCGTCGCTTTCCGCGAATGTAAATTTGCCGTCGGAGCCCGTCAGGCCCAGGCCGACCAGTTTTTTCGACGCCATATCGTAGACGTATGTTTCCCGTGTCATCGCGATCCCGGAGAGTTGAATATATGTCGACAGATCCGTGTTTTTGCCCCCAACGTCGAACGGACAGACTGCCATCACCGGCGTCATCTCGTCGAACACGAGTAAAGCCGAGCGGGGATCCGCGAAAGGAAGCGTATCCACTTCTCCCGCTTTCAGCCGCTTCACAATCTCGGGGTCAGACATTGCCGATGAGTATTGCGCAGCAGCCGCCTTCGCCTTAGCCGACGAAGACGATCGCGCGGAACTTTTGACGTTTCTGCGAAGTGCCGGGCGGGCACGGCCTGTCATGATCGGTTTTGCTTTGGTGGTTGAAGAGGATGAAGCCGACGTGACAGTGCGCGCTTCGGCTACCGGCGCGAGAATCAGGGCGAAACAGAGAGATGGGACAGCCAGCAAGAGAAGGATTGAGGAGGGTTTCATAGCGAAATGAGGAAGTGGAGAAGAACACGATCAGTAAACACGGTCTTGGATGCGAAGTGAATGCCTTGGTGTTATAAGGTTCTTATCGGTATGGATTTTATGGCTTTTCATGGTGCTAAATTCCGTTCCACAGTGCTGTGGAACGCTGGAATTTCGATTGCTTTACCGTACAAGCAACGTCCGTAACCCTGTGCAGGGTAACGGCTTCGGCCTCTGCGTCTCCATTGAGGCCCAGGGTGCGAGAGCGAAGAGGGCAAGGGCATGACGTTCTTACGGATAGATGTATTTGCCGAGGAACGCATCGATTCCTGCTGCACCTTTCTCAAACAGGCCCAGAATTGCACCAAGAGTCCTCGTCTCCCGGTGCTCTCCGGGGTACTCTTTGACGCATGATCGCGCAGCTTCGCGCTCTCGTCGGCGAACACGCGGCTCTCTCCAAACGCCTGGAGGATCCGGTTGTGCATTCTGATCCCAAGGAACTCGCGCGCATCGGGAAGCGCCTGCGTGAGCTGGAGCCGCTGCTGGATCTGCTGCAGGAATACGATGCGTCGCAGGCGGCCATCGCCTCCGTGAACGAGGTGGGAGATGATCCTGAGCTGCTTGGCATCGCCCGCCAGGAAGCCGCCGACGCGGAGGCGCGTCTGCTAGGTCTTCAGGAGCGCATGCGCACTTTTCTGCTGCCCCGCGATCCCGATGACGATCGCAGCGTGATTCTGGAGGTGCGCGCCGGAACGGGCGGAGAGGAGGCGGCCCTGTTCGCCTCGGAACTGATGCGCATGTATCTGCGCTACGCCGAAGAACACGGCTGGAAAATCGAGATGGCCAGCATGTCCGAAGCCGAGGGCGGAGGCATCAAAGAAGCGTCATGCACCATCGATGGCGCGGGCGCCTATGGGCGGCTGAAATACGAATCCGGCGTGCACCGCGTGCAGCGCATTCCGGCGACCGAGAGCAAGGGCCGCGTGCATACCTCGACGGCAACGGTGGCGATTCTCCCCGAAGCCGAGGAAGTCGATCTGCAGATCCGCTCCGAAGACCTGCGCATCGATACCTACCGAGCAAGCGGCGCAGGCGGACAGCACGTGAATAAGACCGAGAGCGCGGTGCGCATCACCCATGTGCCGACGGGCGTCGTCGTCGCCTGCCAGACCGAACGCAGCCAGCAGAAGAACCGGTCGTTGGCGATGAGTCTGCTGCGCAGCCGGTTGTATGCAGCCGAACGCGAGCGTCTCGCCAAAGAGCGCGGCGAGCTGCGTTCGGGTCAGGTCGGGACTGCCGATCGCAGCGAGAAGATCCGCACGTACAATTTCCCGCAGGACCGGGTCACGGATCACCGCATTGGAGAAAGCTTCAGTAACTTGCCCGGGCTGCTGCAAGGGGATCTGGACCGGGTGATTGATGCTCTGATAGCCCATGATCAGGCGGAAAAGCTCAACAATCTGGGCTTGGTCGAATAAAAATTGTATACAATGACAGGCGATCGGCTCATTCATACGGTAAACGCTGCCTCCAAAGGGTTCTGGCTGGCATTTCAGGCGTCATTCCAACCGTAGGGACCCGGCCATTGACAGCAGGGCCGGTCTGATTAGATTGGCCAAATATATGAGTAACACCGGATCCTTCCCGGATCTACGACATCCAGACACCCTCCTCGACGCCGGCCGCCGGCGCACGGTGCGGCTTCGGTGCTTTCCGCAGGTCGTCATCGATCGTGAAGAATTCCGGCGCCGCTGTAAGGCCGCCGCGGGCATCGGACGAACGCCGAAGATCTACCACGCGGTCGATGGTCTGGTGAAAGGTCCGAGTTACATCGAGATTGACGCCGAGGGAAACGTCTTCATCAATACGAATCATCACACGTTTGAGGAAGATCCCAACACGCCCTCGACCTGCATGCAGATTTCACAGCGCATGAATGTGACCCGCGCCGAGCTGTATCAGTGGGCGGATCTCGTCGACGGCGCGACGCCTGAGGATCTGCACGCGGCCGAGCCGCAGGAGGAGGAAGTGCACGCGAACGATGCCGATCCCGACGTCACGACCTCGTTCTGGCTGCGCCTCAAGGCAACCTTCGTCGAGCGCCTGAAGTTCTCGAACGATCCGGAAAACCGCCGCCGCCTGGACCGCATCACCGCCCTCGTCATCCAGGAAGACAGGATCGACATGCACGCGGGTCTCTGCCGCCTGGATCCCCACGACCAGCTCGTGCAGGAAATGGTGTGGATCTTCGATCCGTACATGAAGCGCCGGGCCAATGGTCTTCTCACGATGAGTGCCGCCGAGATGGAAGAGCTGGTGATAGAGATGAGCTCGCGCATCGACCAGTATGTGGAAGGCATGTCCGGACGCATGGATCTGGATTTGCGTTGCACGCAGGTGGCCGGTGTGCGGTGTCCGGATGACGTGGCGATCATTGAAGAAGCCGAGAGCGGCCCGCACGCACGCATTGCCATGGTGAACGCCGACAAGCGCCTCATCATCAATGTGCGCCGCAAGCCGGGCGATCTCTACGTGTACACGATCGTGAAAGTCCTCCCGCAGGTGACGCCGTTCGCCATCACGCCCTGCGATTACGTTCTCCGGGATATCTTCAACCGGCTGAATGCCGGTATTCCGCACCCGAACGGAGAAGAATGGGACGGACGCACGAATGCCGGAGGTGGCCCACGCGACGGAACGACGCAGACGCCCCAGGACGTCGTCAACGCCGTGGCGCAGTGCCGCATACTGAAGCCGGCGACCGACCCCCCCAAGTTCAGCCCCGCAGCCGATCCATCATCCGCGTCCGCTGGGTGATGAGCCCGGTCGTGCCGATGTCGGCGCGGTGACGCACCGGACCTTCGACTTTTTTGCAGAGTTCCTCGGCCGTCTTCTCGGCCTCGGCGATGGTCTTGCCCATGCCGACGATGCCCGCCGTGCGGGAGCCGCCCAGACGTAGCGTTCCGTCGTCTTCTTCCGTCACATCTCCGTAGTAGATGCGCGCGTTATCGGGCAGCGCGGCGGGGAAGCGCACGGTTTCGCCGATCTGATGTTTGCCGTCCGGGTAGCTCTTGGGGACGATGTACTTGCAGACGGTGGCGAGCGGCGCGAAGCGGGCCATGTTCTCAGAAAGCTCGCCCGCGATGATGCTCTGGCAGAGTTCCACGAAGTCGCTTTCCAGCAGCGGCAGGACGTTGAGCGCCTCCGGATCGCCGAAGCGCGCGTTGAACTCGATCACTTGCACGCCGCTCTTGGTGGCGATAAAACCGCCGTACAGGATGCCGCGATAGCCTTCCGCGTGTTCCGGGCACTCGCGGCGCAGCGCCTCGGCCATGAGACGGTTGATGTCTTTGGCGCGGGCGAGATCCGCGGGGGTCAGGAACGGCAGCGAATGGTTGGCGTCGGTGTACGTGCCCATGCCGCCGGTGTTTGGGCCGGTGTCGCCCTCGTGGGCACGCTTGTGGTCCTGGATCGCGGGCATGTCGACCACGCGGGCGCCAGACACGAACGACATCAGGCTGAACTCCACGCCGGTCAGTTTTTCTTCGATCACTACTTTTCCGCACTCCTCCAGACAATCGAACGCATACGAGACACCCTCTTCTACAGAGTTCAGGTGCTCACCGCTGACCTTGACTCCTTTGCCGCCCTTGAGCGCGTCGTATTTCACGACGTACTCGCCGTGCAGATCGTCGACGATGAATTCATGGAAACGTCGGATCTCCTCTACGTAGCTGTCCGCGCGGTTCGTGCCGCGGGAAAACACCTTGAATTTGGGCGAGGCGTCGATGCCGTACTTGGCCATGACGTCGCGGGCGAAGCCTTTGCTGCTCTCCACGCGCGCCAGGCTCTTCTTGGGTGCCACGGAATTGATGCCGACGTCCTCCAGCGCGTCGGCCAGGCCGCCGCCGATGGGATCATCCGGCCCGATGAACGCGAAATCCGGACGCACGCGGCGCGCGACTTCCAGCACCGCGGGGAAATTCATGATATTGAGCACATGCTGCTCTGCGGCGAGGCGTCGGATGCCGGGGTTGCGGCTCGGACACACGTGGATGATCTCGGGTTTGGACGGGCTGCGGGCCAGCGCGTCCGCGATGGCGTGTCCGCGGGCAGACGAGGTGACGAGAAGAATCTTCATGGATCAGACGAGGGAGATCATGTTCTGCTGTCCGGCCGGGACATCGTCGCCCGCGAAACTCTCGCGGGTCTCGTTGCGCGTCATGCCCATCTTCTTCAGCAGATCGCGGTTCACTTCGGGTGTCGGATACTTGCCAGTGAAGCAACCTTCGCTGAACTTCTTGATCTTGGAGTTGCCGATCTGGATGGCGTCGTGCATATCCTGGATCGTCGTGTAGAAGAGGCCGTCCGCGCCGATCATTTTGCAGATCTCGGCGATGGAGTGATCCGCGGCGACGAGCTCGCTGGTCGTGGGCAGATCGATGCCGTAGGGATCGGGGCTGATAATGGGCGGCGACGCAGAAGCGAAGTAGACCTTCTTGGCGCCGGCCCTGCGGGCCATCTCCACGATCTTTTTGCTCGTGTTGCCGCGGACGATAGAGTCGTCCACGAGCAGCACGCTGTTGCCTTTGAATTCGAGATCGATGGGGTGGAGCTTGAAGTTCAGGCTGCGCTTGCGGATCTCCTGCCCCGGCATGATGAACGTGCGGCCGATGTAGCGGTTCTTCACGAAGCCCTCGCGGTAGCGGACCTTGAGCATGTCGGCGAGGCCGGCAGCAGCGGGTCGGCCGGTGTCCGGGATGGGGATGACGGAATCGATGTGAATGCCGCCCTTCTTGATCTGGCGGGCCAGCGCCTCGCCCATGCGGACGCGCGCCTTGTACACGTTGACGCCGTCGATGGTGGAATCCGGCGCGGCCAGGTACACCCACTCGAAGAGACACGGCGACAGCTCGCCTTTCTTGCACACCTGAGAATGCAGCTTGTTGTGGCGGTCGATGAAGACTGCCTCGCCCGGCTCTATGTCGCGGACGAATTCATAGTCGAGCGCCTTGAAGACCGTACTCTCGGAGGCAATCATGTATTCCTCCTTCATACCGTACTTGCGCTTGCCGAGCTGGAGCGGGCGGATGCCGTGCGGATCGCGGAAACCGACGATGCCGTGGCCGCCGATGAGCGCCACCGCGGAGTACGCGCCTTTGCAGCGGCGGTGCACCATTTTGACTGCGCGAAACACGTGTTCGGCGGTGAGCTTGCTGGGGCGCTGCTTGCGCAGGGCCAGCGAGAAGATATTGAGAAGGACTTCGGAATCGGAATTCGTGTTGAGGTGGCGGTAGTCCTGCTCCTTGATCTCTTTTGCAAGCTGATTGGCGTTCGTGAGGTTGCCGTTGTGCGCGAGTGCCATCCCGAACGGCGAGTTGATGAAGAATGGCTGCGCTTCGAACTCACTGGAGCAGCCGGCCGTCGGATAGCGGACGTGGCCGATGCCCATCGGACCCTTCAGGCGGGCCAGCGAATGGGTGTGGAAGACGTCGCGGACCATGCCGTTGCTCTTCTTCAGGTGGAACTGGTTGTCGTAGGTGACGATGCCCGCCGCGTCCTGTCCGCGGTGCTGGAGGACGATGAGTCCGTCATACAGATCCTGGATGACGTCGCGGAAGCCGGAAACGGCGATAATGCCACACATACGAGAGGAGGGCGGAAAACGGAAACCTCAAAGCACGACCTCTCCCGGGGGGAAGGCCGAAAAAACTCTGGAGAGGATTTCCACGTATGAATTGTAATGAGAAATCGCCGCAGCGCAAACGGATCATTGACCAACTAAGGAAAATCCCAATAATCCGCGCATGATTACCGCCGCCGCTGCCTTCTCCGAAACCTCTTTGACGTTGCCTGGAGACATCGAACTCGATGATGACTTCATCGTCACCTCGGAGCGTTTACTGGATCTCCGCGTCAAGACCAGTATTGGGCGATACCGAGGTCTCCTGCGTACGATTTTGGGGATGCTGACGCTTGCGGCCGCGATGGCCAGTGTGGCATCCGCTCCGGGTTCGCCGAACAGGACGCCAGCTGGTGCGCCCGTGGCTGCTCCTCCTGGAGGTCCCGGGCCGGGCGCTCAGCGCTGAGAACTGGAAGCCATTTGCCGCTCCTTGGCGTGAACGCAGTTGCGGATGAGGCTGGCGACCGTGAGCGGTCCGACGCCTCCCGGCACCGGCGTGATGGCGGAGGCGATCTGCGACACGGCGTCGAAATCCACGTCTCCGCAGAGCTTGCCGTCCACGCGGGACACGCCGACGTCGATGACAACGGCGCCCGGTTTGACCATGTCGTTCGTGATCATCTTCGCCTTGCCGATGGCCGCGCAGAGGATGTCCGCCTGCCGCGTCATCGCGCCGAGATCCTGCGTCTTGCTGTGGCAGACGGTCACCGTCGCGTCGCGGTTGAGCAGCATGACCGCGAGCGGTTTGCCGACGACGTTGCTGCGCCCGACGATCACGGCGTGCTTTCCTTCAATCGGGATCCTGTAGTGCTGCAGCATCTCGATGATGCCGGAGGGCGTGGCGGGCGGCAGATGCTCGAGCTCCGGCGACAAAAACATCTTGCCGAGGTTGTATGCACCAAAGCCGTCGATGTCCTTGGCTGGGCTGATGGCGCGCGTGATGGACGGCACGTGTGTCTGCAGATGCGGCGGGAGCGGAAGTTGCACGATGAACCCGGTGCAGTCCGCATCAGCGTTGAGATCGTCGATCAACCGCATGAGATCCGCGAGCGTCGTGGTGGCGGCGAGGTGGATATGTTCGTGGCGCAACCCGACGGCGTCGCAGCTCTTGAGCTTCTGGCGGATGTAGCTCTCGCTCGCGGGATCATCCCCGATCTGTACGATCGTCAGGCGCGGATCGAGTCTGGCGACCAGCGGACGCAGCGATTCCAGGAGCGCTGCCGCCACTTCCTTGCCGGTGAGGAGCTTGGCCGTCACGTCCGCATGATAACGGCCCGACCCGGCTTTTTGCCAGGATAAATGCCGATCCGGGCACCTCCCGATTTTTCCGGCCCAACCGGGTTGAAAACGCCGCGAGGATCCCTAAAGTGTGCCGGCTTGCATCCCGAACGCTATCCCGGCACGGCGCACGATGAATTCCCGGAGGATGATCAATCTGAGCCGCTCGTTGCGGATCTGGAGGATTTGCTGACGCACATGACACCCGTGTCCCTCGCGGCCATGGAGCGCGTGCTGCAAGGCGAGGAGTTGGCTGTGGGAGACGTCCTGGCCAGCGTCTGTATGCGCAATCTTGAGGCAATGGTGCCCAACTGGCGCAATCGCAGGAATGAGCTGCTGTTCGTCGTGTTGTCCGTTCGCGGGTACATGCAGTGCGGGAAGGCGAGATCCGTCGATAACGTTCGCGCCGTGGTGCGCCAGCATCTGTCCGCGACCGCGCGCGTGGCGGCCGAAGCGCGCAAAAACGGAGGACCGGAGTCCTCCGCCTTCGGAGCGAATCGGTGAAGGGTGTTTACTTCAGGATGACTTTTCCTTGGAGCTTGAGATCGCTGAGGGCGCTGCCGCGGACTTCGTCCGGGGAGATCGTGTAGAGCGATTCACCGATGCGCACGACGCGCTGCACGTCTTTCTCGCCGCCGTACCAATAGCTGCCGGACTTGAGGAACACGCTGTCATCGCCGTAGTGCGAGACGGTGCCCTTGAGCGTGAAGCCCTTGGTGAGGGAAACGTCGTACACGTAAGCGCCCTGGAACACGGGCTGTCCGTCGGCGCTCTTCGGCTGTCCGGCGGGGGTCTTGGTGACCAACACCGGGAACGAGAGCAGTCCTTTGTCTTTCTCGAAGAGCAGCGCCTTGTGGTCGTTGAGGAGCGGGCTCTCGGTGCCGCGGTCGCCGATCACGGTCTTCCACATCTCCGTCGGGTTGCCGACATCCGAGACGTCGAACAGGGAGATCTTCATCCCCTGGATGGCTGTGTAGTAGATGGCGTCATCGGTATGCACTTTGTCCTTGTCGATGGATTCATCCACTTCCTTGCCGAAGCCGATCACATGATTGTCGTCGTAGGGATGCAGATAGTTGCTGAAACCCGGGATCTTGAGCTGGCCGAGGATCTTGGGGTTGCGCGCGTTCGTGAGGTCGATGACGAAGAACGGATCGACGGTCTTGAACGTGACCATGTAGGCGCGGTTGCCCATGAAGCGCACGGAGTAGATCGTCTCGCCCGGCGCGATATCCGTCACCTTTCCGACAGGCTCGAGCGCGAGGTTCAGCGTGTAGAGCGAGTTGGTGGAACGGTGGGTTTCATCCCAGCTCTGGCCTTCGGTCGTGGCGATGCGAAAAATCGGGCCGCCTGCAGTGAGCGAAGTCGAACTGTTCTCGTCCATGGAGAACTGGTTCAGAATGCGTCCCGGTACGGAGCCTTTGTCAGCGAAGCTGACGCCGTTGTCGGCGAGCGAGAAGCGGTAGAGGCGCGTGCGCTCGGAACTGGTTGGGTTCCTGGCGTCCCAGTTGTACTGCCAGTCCGTCGTCGCGACGTAGAGGTTCTTGGCCGAGGCGTAGACGTTCTCCGCGTTGCCGAGGACCACGTCGGTCTGGACATCGGCATTCGCGTCATCGGTCCGGATCACCGCGACCGTCATGTACTGCGGCGAAGGCACGTAGGGGAGGATCGCCACGTCCGCGCAACGCGCGACGGGCGTTTCTTTGCCGATCTTGGAGTCTTCCATCAGCGGGATGAGCTTGTCGTCGGCGAGCGGAGTGGGACCGCCACGCCATGCCGGCTGCTGGCGCAGGACGAGGTAGGTCTTAGAGCCGATCCTGCGGGACGACACTGCGTCGCCCTGGAACGCGACGGAGCGGAGCATCTTGGGATTCGCGGCGTCGCGGACGTCATAGATGCGGACCACGGTGCGCTGTGTCTGATAGTACGGATAGCGGGCGATCGAGAGATCGTCGGCCATCATGGCGCGCTTGTCGTAGACCACGGGCGAGCCGTACTCGGGTCCGATGACCACGAGACGGCCGTTCTCCACGTACATTTCACGGGCGGAGATGCCGTCGTTGGTCAGATCGATACGGCCTTCCTCTTTCAGCGCGCTGGCCGGGTTGGCCTTGACGATGCTGATGAGCGATTTTGTGTCGTTGCGGACGATGTAGAGATACGTGCCGTCGGTCTTAACGATGTCGGCCTCGTCGACGCCTGCCACCTGGACGTTCGTCTCGGAATGGTCGCCCCCGCCGCCCGTCTGGAGGGTGGCGGCGGAATCCTCGGCGCGATTCGCTGTCGGGGCGGGAGCGCCCATCCGGGCCTTGTCGTAGTACATCTCGCCCTGGTGGCCCATCCCCGCGGCCCCCGTCGCAAAGGCGCGGAGATCTGTGCAGGACTTGGCGTTCTGCACGTCATCGCTCGCCATGTTGATGGAGAGCTCAGGGTGCTTCACGTTCAGGAAACCTTTGGTCGGCTGATCCGTGCGGTTCTCGGAGAGGCGCCAGATCATCTCGGCCATCTCGCCACGGGTGATGGGGCGATCGAGCCCTGCCACGGTGGGCGGGATGGCCTTGGCCGATTCCAGCGCGCGGGCGAACGGCTCGTACCACTCGCCGTAGCCCTGGGCCTGCTGGCCGTAGGCGAGCGTGATGATTTTCGTGGCTTCCACGAAGGTGATGTCCTGGTTCGGGCGGAAACTGCCGTCCGGATAGCCGCCGATGATGTCCTTCGCGGTGGCAAAGTAGACGTCCTGGGCGAACCACTCGTCGCCCATCACGTCGGTGAAGCCTTTGATCTTCACGCGGGAGAGGAGTTCGTCGATGGTGGCCTGGTCGTAGGCTGCGTGGATGACGATCCTCAGGAACTCGGCGCGGTTGATGCGGTTGCCGGGCTTGAAGGTGCCATCCTCGTAACCGTTGATCACGCCTTTGGCCTCGAGCGCCTTAATGGCGACCGAGTACTTGGTGCTGGTGCTGACGTCGCTGAACGCGAGCGCTGGCGCTGCGGATGCGAGCACCGCGACGGCCGTGAGGGCCGATGCGAGGCGCCGGGAGAAGGGTTGTCTCATGGGAGAAGAGGGAAAGTGGATAGAAGTATACGGACGGATGCTGTCAGGTCCGACAGACACGCCGCCGTCGCCCTTGTGCAGTGATGGTTACGGTTGAGAGGTGATTCCGTTACAGCGTCATTCCCCGTTCCATCAGCGTTTCGGAGACCGCTTCCTCAATAGCATCGGCTACAGCCTCTTTCTCGCCCGATGTGTCCACCACGCGGATATCGGTATTTTCTTTGGCCATGCGAAGATAACCCTCGTGAATACGTTCCTGAAAATCGCGTGTCTCGAACAGTTCTTTGTCTTTGCGCGAACTGATCCTCTTGATACCGACTCCCGCCGGAGGCAGCGTGAAGATAACGCAGTCCGGGCTCCGGAACGCGGCGTTGACCGTGGTCAGCCACGCGACATCCAGCTTCTGTGCTGCGGCGTAGACCAGCGTCGAGGGCACGTAGCGGTCGCAGATCACGATGATGCCTTTTTTAATGGCCGGCTCGATCACATGCTCCACGTGCCACGACCGGTCCGCGCAGAAGAGCAGCTGGAGCGCCGAGGGCGTCAGGTCCGTCTTACCTGTCAGAAATTCCCGGATGCTCGTGCCGATCGGGCCGTCCGTGGGTTCGCGCGTCAGCAGCACTTTGCGTCCGCGCGTCGTCAACCGCTCCGCGAGCAGGGCGCTGTGGGTCGTGGTGCCCGTGCCATCGGGTCCGTCGAGGACGATGAATGCGCCGGGGTGCATGATCGGAGGGTAGCACTTGCACGGATTTCGTGCACGGAGCGTCGGATTTTTTTGTCTTCCTGTAGCCAAAAAACACATTTCCTACTCACATCACATCGCCTGCCCCCGTGTTCCGCACAAAGCCACTTCAAAAATCCCGCACGGCACCAGGCCGCAGTAATTCCACGGTCAATTGCGTGTGGGCATTCTTGCCGAACTCGCCGGGTACGGCGCCGTGTGTCGTGTTGTCGCTGTGATAGACGAGCATGATGATGGCCGATCCGCTCGCATTGCTCTGCAGCAGCGCCCGGCCCGCGACGTCGATTTCTCCGCGTCCGTCGTAGTCCGCCCGGAAGGTGCTGTCGCTGCCGTCAGCCTTGCCGCACGGATTGATGGCGAGGGATTTCTTCGCGCCGCGCGCGATCCATCCGCACCACAGCGAATACTGTCCGTCTTCTACCAGACGCGTGAACTGTGCTGTGATGCGGCCCGTCTGGCCTGACACTTCGTACCGTCCCGTGCCGACGGCAGACAGCCAATCATCCATCCGTATGCGCAGGCTGCGTCCTTTGCCGATCCCATTCAGCGCGTCGGTTCCGGTTTTCACCGGGTCGCGGGGCACGGCGGCTGCGGCTGTCCATGCGCTGCGTTCCAGCATGAAGGACATGGCCTCCGGCGAGCGGTCGTTCTGCGCGCGCATCAACGGCCCACCGCGTCGCTGTTCCACAAAGACGTCCTGCTCCGGCATGCCGCGCTGCATGTAGGTCTTGAATGACAGCAGCGTGGGGGGTGCGGGTGGCGGAACCGTCGCCACGGGTGCTTTTGTGCCGCATGCCGAGAACACGAGCGCGAGACAGAGCAGTGGAAGGCGGGAACGCGTCATGCGCCAACGCTACGGTGCCGCGATGCCTCTGACAAGATCAGGCAGAATCTGTGAGTGCCATGGAATCAAAGATGAAGTACCGGGCTGGCGTCGCTTCTGCCGTCTATGAGACTGCCCGTTTTCCGGCTTGTTTCATCACGTTTGTTGTTCATTGCTGCATCTAGCGATTTGATTTTGCGGATGCAGAGACTGGTTCGGTGCGTGTTGAATGATCCAAATTCGCTCTCGCGGGTCCAGAACGCTTCATCGCACCACTCGTCCGTGCAGCCCGTCACCTCGATGCTGCCCTGCTTCTGCAGCTTGAGCAGCCAGCGGAACGCGCCGGCCATACGCCGGGAGAGAGCCGCCTGCGCTTCGGGGTTCGCGTGATGCGACATAGCCGTGCCTTCCATCACCGTGCCGTAATCCAGATGTGCCACGCCGCCCGGCGCCAGCGCCTCCACGCAATTGCGCAGCGCGATATCCGGATACACGCAGTACAGGAGAGCCCAGCTGGAAACGATGAGGTCCATCTGCTCGCGCCACACCGCCGGCATCGTCTCGGCACCCGACAGACGAAAGTGATTCGTCGGCCAACGTGCGGGTTCCTCATGCGGCGTAAGGTTGTAGGTGACGATCGCCGGATCAATCTGCTGTGCTTCCCACAGCGCGCCCCCCATGGCGCCGCCGACATCGAGCATGCGGATGGGATCACTTCCCCCCTTTGCCTGCCGCTTGCGGATTTTCTCGATGAGTTTCACGAAGGCGATTTCAGTATTCGGGAAGCCGTGTATCTCATAGCCGAGGAGCGGGCGGTACGCGTATGGCCGCACATCCGGCGACGCCAGTCCGTCATCCTGATGCAGATAGGTGCCGGACCAGAGTTCGGGATCGGTGCAGATGCCGATGCGTTGATCGGGCGTGAGCGGCTGCAATCCCGTCTCGTCGGCGATGACCTGCCATTGGTTGTTGCGCGGACGGCCGAGGTTCAGGAGGTTCACGTGCCCGAGGGGTGGCAGCGCAGCCAACTCCGAAGCCGTGAGATGATCAAGAAGTTCCATGTCGTTGTCGATGCGCACGAGGGGTTCCTCAGCAATCGCGCGGCGCGTCAGCGTGTTGCATTGCGTGAGCACCGCCATGGTCAGATACTCGGCGAGTACTCGGTGTTCCTCGTCCGTCAGCGGTGTCAGCAACGTTCCGGACAGGCATTTGTGTTCAACAAGGGCACCAGCCTCCGCCATGGTGAACGGCCGGAAACTGCTTGTCCGAACATCCTCCAGGAACCGGGCGCCCAGGGGTCCGGTGTCTTCCATTGCCCGTTCGCTGTGCTGCTCGCCGCCCATGGGAATGCGCCATAAAATGGCAGAAAAAGCCGTAATGTCAATAATTTAGTCATGAGCTCTAGATAGCAGTGCTTCGACGACCTACTCGGCATGACAACAAAAAGGCCCGGATTGCTCCGGGCCTTTTTGTTCATTCTCAGTTCAGAAGTCCATCCCACCCATTCCGCCCATGCCCCCCATCCCTCCATCTCCGCCCGGCATCGCGGGCATCTTCTTCTCTTCCGGGATGTCGGTGACGGCGACTTCGAGAGTGAGGAACATGGCGGCGACCGACGCGGCGTTTTCCAGCGCGGAGCGCGTGACCTTCTTGGGGTCGATGACCATGGCTTTCACCAGGTCCTCGTACTTGGCGGTCATGGCGTTGTAGCCGACGTTGCCCTTCTCGTTGCGGACCTTCTCCACGACGACCTTGCCTTCCACGCCCGCGTTGTTAGCGATGTGCATGGTCGGAGCCGTGAGTGCGCCTTTGACGATGTCCACGCCCATCTGCTCGTCGTCGTTCTCAACTTTCACCTTGTCGAGCGCGACGATCGCGCGAACAAAGGCGGTGCCGCCACCGGCCACGATGCCTTCCTCGGCCGCGGCGCGAGTGGCGCTGAGGGCGTCCTCCACGCGGTGCTGCTTCTCTTTCTGCTCAATCTCGGTGGCCGCGCCGACCTTGACCACGGCGACGCCGCCGGAGAGCTTGGCGAGGCGCTCCTGGAGCTTCTCGCGGTCGAAGTCGCTCTTCGTCTCGGCGATCATGGTCTTCAGCTCCTCGACGCGCGCGACGATCTCCTTCTTGTTGCCGCCGCCGTCGATGATGACGCAGTTATCCTTGGTGGCGACGACGCGGCGCGCCGTGCCGAGATCCTCGATCGTGGTGTTCTCCAATTTCAAGCCGACCTCTTCACTGATGACGCGCCCGCCCGTGAGAATGGCGATGTCTTTGAGCATCTCCTTGCGACGATCGCCGAACGCCGGAGCTTTCACGGCGAGTGTGCTGAACGTCCCGCGCAGCTTGTTGACGACGAGCGTCGCGAGCGCCTCACCCTCGATGCTCTCGGCGATGATGACGAGTTCCTTGCGGCCGCTCTGGGCGAGCGCCTCGAGCAGCGGGAGGATCTCCTGGATGCTGCCGATCTTCTTGTCGGTGATGAGAATGTGCGCGCGCTCGAAGACGGACTTCATGCCCTGGGTATCCGTGACGAAGTACGCCGAGATGTAGCCCTGGTCGAACTGCATGCCTTCCACGAATTCCTTCTCCAGTCCGAGCGTCTGGCCGGCTTCCACCGTGACGACGCCGTCCTTGCCGACTTCATCGATGACTTCGGCGATGAGCTCGCCGATCTCCGTGTCCTGAGCGGAGATCGTGGCGACGGCCGCGAACTCTTCCTTCTTGGAGACGGGCTTGGCCTGACCCTCGAGATGCTTCACCACCGCGTCGACAGCCTTCATGATGCCGTTTTTGATAGAGATAGCGTTCTTGCCGGAGCCGAGGTGCTTGAGACCTTCCTGCATGATGGCGTGCGCGAGGACGGTGGCCGTCGTCGTGCCGTCACCGGCCGCGTCGTTCGTCTTGGTCGCGGCTTCCTTCACCATCTGCGCGCCCATGTTCTCGAACGCATCCGGGAGTTCGATTTCCTTGGCGACCGTGACGCCGTCCTTGGTGACGGTCGGCCCGCCGTATTTTTTGTCAATGCCGACGTTGCGGCCCATGGGGCCCATCGTTGCGCTCACTGCGCGGGCGAGTTTGGCGACGCCCTTGAGGAGGCGTTCGCGCGCTTCATTTCCGAAGATGATCTGCTTTGCCATGGTGGAGAAAGGGGAGGGAGTGGGAAAATGCGGGATCAGGCTTTCACTTTGCAGAGGACGGAGCCGATATGAAGAATCTTTACTTCGACGTCTTTGCCCTCGACGGTCTTGAGCTTTACGTCGTCGCCGGCGTAGCGGCCGTAGAGCACGTGCTCGCCGACCTTCAGGTAATCGTTCGGGTTGGCCATCTCTTTGCCGTCATCCATCATGCCGCCGGAGCCCAACGCAATGACGATACCTTCGCTCGGCTTCTCGCCCGATGCGGTGTCGGGGATGATGATGCCGGCCTTAGTGGTCTGCTCTTTTTCCACCGGGACGACGACGACGCGATCGCCGAGAGGTACGATCTGGACTGCCAGTTTAACGGGGAGATCTTTGTGAGCTGCGGAAGCTGCCATAGGAATGGGAGAAAAAGAAGAGTGGTGGTTGCGCAGATCGCGCGTGTGCGGACGCAATCTAGCACTCGGGATTCTAGACTGCCAACAGGGAGTGTCAAGATCCGGTAAGTTCCGGTCGCCGGATCCGTCACCTTATGACATAGTGCATTCTTCCCCCCCTCTTTTTCATGCTCTCCAAGAGGAAGATCGCTCTCGGCTCGTTGCTCCTGCTCTGCCTGTCCACGGGTGCAGCGGCCGCGCTGCAGTACGTCTCCATCACCAATGGCGTGACCACCGCGTTGCAAACCGGACGTGTAGGCAGGCAATACGTCCGCATCAGTCCGACTGAGACCATCGCCTGTCAAGAGGGACGTTGTGTGACCGTGACGGAAAAGGGGGAAGTGATTACGTCTACCGAGAACGGCTCCACATTCGACTCGTCGCCCGTCGGTGCAATCATTCGTGCCGCTGACAACAGCGGGCTTGCAACGATCTCCGATGGCAATGATTCCGTTTCTTCTGGTAAGGAATCCCCCGATCGTGACGACGGACGCAGTTCCCCCAGCGGCTTTGATGCTCTTGTCGACACGGAAACGCAGCGTATTCGCGCGCTCTTCGTTGACCGTAACACGTCGTCAGCTCGTACCGGCCGCAACGTGATTGGTTCAGTTTCTCTTCCTGGCAATGGCGCGAGTGGCACGAACGGCTTGATCGATGCGGAGGTAGAAGCCGAGCGATCGCGCATTCGCGAGCTCCTTGATGACCGCGACAACACAACTTCGGGCACCGGCGGCAACGGAACGACCGGCGGAACCAATGGTGGCATTAACGTGTCCGGCATGAACTGTCCGGAGAGCCGCTCGTTCCTCAATATATTCGATGGAGCCGTGACCTGTGGTAACGACGGACTCACGATCCCGATCGTCATCAGCGGCGACTGTCCTATCACCGCTTGTATCCTCAGATATCGAAACACCACCTCGTCGCCGGGTTTCGGTGGCCCAATCGACTTCTGACCGATCCGGACCGTTTTGGCTCTTTGATGGGCTAAATCCGGGCTGAACACCCCTTTAGCTATCCTGCCGCGACCGACAGCGGAATTATGGCTTCGTGCTGGGAATACCATTGATTTTCCCACATCAAATCGCTATAGAGCGCCCAATCATTTCCTCCTCTTTGCCCGACTCGGTGACCCGCTCTCGTTCGATCTGAATATCGGCCCGCGCAACCTGCCCAGCGCCAACGGCGTCGAGATGGCGCACGTGGCCACGATTGATGGCCATACGGATGCCGTCGCCGATGACGTGCATATGAAGCCTCCACGGAGACGCGCAGGCTGCGGGAAAAGGACATGAGGGCGCCGAGGCGCATGACGGCGCTTCGTACACCGTGACGATGCGCGAGGGTCCGCTGGCTAGCATCCGTTTTGAGGGTCTGCCCGAGGGCAGTATGCTGCGCTACTGGTTTGATCCGCGTCGCTATCTTGGCGTCTAAATAGTCCGGTCCGGGATCTCTTCATAGAACGGTCGGAAGAGAATTGCTTCCTGAAAGCGTTCCACGGACATCCGGACCATCTGCTCAATCATCGCAGGGAACATATTCCCCAAGTACTCGGCGTCGGCGCGCAATGTCACCGGCACCGTGAGGCGTGGAGCATGCCGGTGATGGTCCCGCGGATAGAGAGGGCTCATGGCGAATAGCACCGTCTGTTGTCCCAACGCCTCGGGTCCGATCACACCCTGATGCTTCTCCGCGAGCAGAGTAACGATTTCGCCGCGAATCGTTTCAATGCTCTTGAATATCGATGACCACCACAATCGTGCGATCGCTAGGCCGATTTCTTCCCTGATCGCAAACGCACGGGCACGCTGCGTTTCGGGATTTGCAGGGATTTTGTCATCCACAAAGAGCAATGCGGTCTTTCGCCCCGGATCTAGGGGAGACTTCTTGCCACCCTTCAGGAACTTCCGCACAGCCGGATAGACCAGCGACTGTCCGTCTTTTTTTCCACGCGGGGCCGCAATGTACTCAATCTGCCCTCTGCGCGCCGTGACGGTGGCGAAGGGGCAAGCAGTCCTGCCTTCGGCGATGAATTGGTGCAAATCCGGGTAGTGCTCCATGGGCGCAGAGCGTGCCACGCGCCTGTTCCGGAGACAATAATTTGCTCTGGCGCATTGTTGAGACGACAATGCCTCCCCATGGACTTCCATCCCCTGACGCCCGAGGAAGAGCGCATCATCGTGCATAAAGGCACTGAACACCCGTTCACCGGTGAATACGAGAATTTTCGTGGAGAAGGGACGTACATCTGCAAGCGCTGTGATACGGAGCTCTATCGATCAGATGATAAGTTCGATTCCGGCTGCGGTTGGCCGAGTTTTGATGTTGAAATCCCCGGAGCGGTCAAATGCATTCCAGACGAGGATGGCATGCGCATCGAGATCCAGTGCGCCACGTGCGGTGGACACCTGGGACACGTCTTCCAGGGCGAGCGCCTCACGGAGAAGAACACGCGTCACTGTGTGAATTCGCTTTCCATGAAGTTCGTGCCGAAGAAGGCCTGAGCGAGGAAGAGCCGAAAAGTAGTCCTTCAGATCCAGCAGGAGGCGTCCGTTCTGCGCCAGAAAGAGGCCGATTGGGCTGTACGTCCAGCGGCACCACTCGCCTTCCGGAATCGTATCGGGGTTGGTGACAAGCGTGCTGAAGAATTTCTCCCACGTTTTTCCGCGGTCGGCGCCAGCGAGGACGCCGCTCCAATCTGCCCAGGCATTTTAACGTGCTTCCGCGTGTCGTTTTCGCTGCATCGCACGCATCAGCGCGGCGGACAGCGCCGATCTCACACCGGGAATTCCTCCAGACGCAATGCAGGGCGCGCAGCGATTTCTTCATCCGTCGGGCCCGCGGCTGCGCCGGGCATTTGCGGGACCAGTAAACCGAGAGCGAGTAGGATGGCCGGAAGCCGACGATGCGCGGAGACGTTCATGTCCGTCATCATAGCAAAATCTCCGTCCCCGCCTCGTGGGGGGAACGGAGTTCCTGCACCCGTGAGGGTCAGGAAAGTGGTAGCTCGAGACCGGAACGACCGTCACTTCGTTTTCAACGGTCGCACGGCGACGATCTTCATGATTTTGTCACCGTTCATCTCCGCCGTGACCGTCACCGAGTCCTCCTTGTTGACGGCATTGTACGTAGGCCGTGAGACCGAGGCGGTGTAGGTTCCGCCGCCGTTCAGTTTCACGGTCACGTAGTGCGTGTCGCTGCTCACAGTGGCCATCTCGCCGTTGGCGCCGATCGGCACCAGGGTCGTCGTGGACTCGATCTTCTTCGAGACGACCGTGGCCGCGTAGTCGGCCTTCGGCCACCCCGGCATGAAGAACGGGGCGAGACACATGATCACCACGGCGGCGATGCACAGAATCGTGCGCAAGGCGGACGGCTGTCGGCGGGGCGTAGTCATCTCGGACATGGGTCACTCCTCTCGTTGGACACAATCGGCAGAAACAATGAGCTACGTAGTAATTATACGGTTATAGCCACTTTAGACCAAGAATATTGCAAAAGAAGCCCACTGTGCTAGCCCTCGTAAACCCCGTCTGACGTCCGCTGAATGCCCAGAAATGATACCGAGAAAATCGTTGACAGATAGTTGATAGATCAAGTACCATGTGCCGTATGACCACTCTCAGTTCTTCGGTGCGGTTCTTCCTGCACCTCTCCAAAATCCAGTCCGTGATGACACGGCGCTTCGATGCCGGTCTCGGCGGACTCAGCTTCAGCGACTTCATGATTCTCCACCATCTCAGTGAGGCGCGCGGTGAGAAAATGCGTCGCGTCGATCTGGCGGACAAGCTCGGCCTGACGGCGTCGGGCATTACGCGGTTGCTCGCTCCCATGGAGAAAATCGGACTCATCAAACGTGAAGCCAACGAGCGCGACGCGCGCGTCAGCTATGTCGTGCTGGCTCCCGGTGGCAAGCGCAAACTCAGCGAAGCCATGGAAGATGCCGAGATGATTGCCGATGCGATGATTCCATCAGGTGCGAAAAAGAAGCTCGAGCCTGCGCAGGAGCTGCTTGTGGAGATGGCGCACCGCACGGCCTGATCGTTTACGATCTTGTGATGAAGCGTTTCTGAAACCACAGATACGCGCCGAACGTCGTAAACCACGGCACGTTTGCCAGTACCAGAACGAGCGCCACGGCTGGGTCCAGGAATTTCACCGCGAGGACGATGGTCAGCGTGATGTTCATGTAGGTTCTGCTGAGGATCACGGCGATGCGTTCGTCGGTCGGTTTGCCTCGCGTGAAGACGAAGGCGGTGAGGCTGAGGACGACGAAGATCAGATACGTGCCGGCGAGGGTCGGAACAATAGAGAGCACATCGCTGCGGATGACACCCGAGTACGGCACGATGGCGATGTAGGCGATACCGGCGAGAACGGCGATGGACAGGAGTCTGCGCCACGGATTGATCGCTGCGACGACCGCCGGCAGATACTTCTGCGAGCCGAACGACAGCAGCATCGGGACGCCGATGAGGAGCCCGAGCTGTTTGGCCATCGCGAGCGTATCCACCTGCACGGTGACATCGGTGAAGGCCCAGAAGATCAGCGGGATCGTGAACGGCACGAGAATGTGCGTGATGACCGAGAGCACGACGCTGGTGGCAGTGCGTCCTCCGGCGATCGAGGTGAACACCGGACTTCCGAGGCCCGCGGGCGCAGCAGTCAGGAGGAGCGTGGCCAGAGCAAAGGCAGGCAACCCGAGCAGACGCACGATGTAGTAGAGCACGACCGGCAGCACCACAAAGTAGAGGAACACCTGGAGTGCGAGACGAGCGGGCTGTTTCAGTTCGGTTTTGATCTGCGCGACATTCACGCCGAGGAACGACAGGAACAGCAGAAAGCCCATCAGCGGTGTGAGCAGCGAGCTGACGCCGGTCCAACTCACGGGTGCGACGATTCCCAAAACCAGCGCGCCACAGAAGACGAGGCCGACGTGCTTCTCAATGAAGGAGAGGAGTTTCATACCACAAAAAAGCAACCCGACAGTACAGGGCTGAGGTCTTGTCGCCAATTGTTCAGTCACTTCCAAACGCCTTTTATCAGGTTTTGCTTCTTCTCTCTTGTCCAGCCTTTGACTTGAATCTCCCGCTTTCGAGCCGATGATTGATCGGGAAATGCCGGTGACACGTATACAACCCGCAGCGCGCCCTGATCATGCGCAAATTTAGCTCCTTCATCACGATTGTGTTCGTGCATGCGTCTGCGTGCATCGGTGGTGATGCCTGTGTAGTACCTGCCGGTGCGAGCTTCTGCGATATACACGAACCACGCTGTCGTATTCATAACGGTCGTAAGGAAGATGCAATTTCACGCATGTGCTTGTGTTCTGTCTTGTTGGGCCCTTCGACGTCGCGCTGTTGCGCTCCGCTCAGGGTCATTCGACTCGGTGAACCCGTGGCCCGAGCGCCGAAGCGCGAGGACCATGAGCGAGGCCCCGAAGGGCCGAGTCGAATGGTGCCGACGGCGAGACTCGAACTCGCACATCCGTGAAGATACACGCTCCTGAAGCGTGCGCGTCTACCAATTCCGCCACGTCGGCATGAGGATACATAAAGAGCAATGCCCGGCAGCCCGGAGCCGATACATAGTACCAGCAGATTCGCCCCTGACCAGCCGTCCTCGGAAGCTCTAGCAGCTCCCCGGATGGCACGCAATACTGGTCCCATGCGCACCTTCGTCCTCCGCCTCCAGACCGCCTCCGAACTGGCCATCCTCGGCCTCGTGGCCTTCCTTATTCTTTGGCACGGGGGCAAGACTCTCGATGGCACCTGGCTGCTGGCGATCGCGGGGTGCGTCCCGGTGATGCTTTTCTGGTGGCGCCAGCACCGGCTCCAGGCCGGGGACCCGCCCGTTGCCTCGCCTCCGCGCGGACTCTGGTGGGTGCTGATGCTGTTCCTCATCTGGACGGTCATCAGCTATCTGCTGTCGACGACCAAGAACTACGGCCTCGACGAAGTGCTGCGCGACGGCTCGTGCGTCCTCGTCTTCTTCTGGATCTACCGGCTCAGTTCCTGCCCGCCGCTCAAGACGTCGCTTATCCGCCGTATCGTGCATGTGGCCGTCATCGCCGGGCTTATCGCGTGTCTCTTCGGTGTCGCGGTGTATGTGCTCCAGCCGGTGAATCGCTTTGTTGGCACGTTCGTCGATCCGCGCTTCGTCACCGATTACTGGCCGAACGCGTGGGCGCAGTTCCTTCTTCTTTTGTGGCCGCTCGCGTATGCCGTCACGCTGAAGAAAAAACTCCCGGTGTCCGTCGCCGTGCTCGGGCTCATCACGGGCTGTCTCTTTCTCAGTTACTCGCGCGGCGCGTTCCTGGTGTTCGTCGCGCAGCTCGGCCTGATGGGCCTTCTGCTGCTCGTCGGGCATCTGCGCCGGTCGCGCGTGCCGCAGGCTGTCCGCGTCTCGCTCCCGCTGGAAGTCCTCCGTGCGGCGCTGATCCTGCTTGTCGCGCTCGCCGTGTTCTTCGGCGTCAACCAGATGCGCGGACAGTTTCATCCCGTCCAGTCCGTCGCCGAGAAAGCCACGTTCACCGCCTCCGAGGGGACATCATCCGTGGATGAACGCCGGCACTTTTGGGAGGCGTCGTATGCGCTTGCGATGGAGCGCCCGCTCTTCGGCTGGGGCCCGTACAGCTTCCGGTTCATCCAGCCACGCCTGCAAACCGATGTCTTCGTGACGTCCGATCACGCGCACAACGTCTTCCTCAAGCTGGCGATGGAGCGTGGCTGGCCCGCGGCAATCCTCTTTGCGGTGATCCTCGCGTGGGTGCTGCTTGGCGCGACGCGCGAAAGTCTGCGCACACCCGCGTCACCTGGCGGTCGCACATGGGACGCCGATCTCGTCCTGCCCGCCGTCATAGGCGTGCTGGGCGTCACCGCGCACAACCTCATCGACTACAACCTGCAGTTCGTCGCCATCGCCCTGCTCTTCTGGCTGCTGCTCGGTTTCCTGGCGTCGCGTCTCCGGTCGTCGGCCGGCAAGGCGAGCCCGTCCCGCGTCCTGCGCACCGTTGAGGTGCTCCTGGCGATGATCATCCTGTGCGTCGCGGTGCTGGAAGGACGCAATCTGGTTTTCTCCTCATTCGGTCGTCGTGCCGAGGCGCAGGGCCGGATCCAGGAGGCGCTGGAATGGTACGACGAGGCGAGAAACCAGATGTTCTCGCGTGACATGCACCTCAGCCGCGCGTCGCTCTACATGGCGCAGCGCCAGTGGCCGGAGGCACGGGACGCGCTGCTGGATTACGAGAAGCAGAACGCCGAGGATGCCCGCCTGTGGATGCTGCGCGGCGGCGTCGCCGAGGCCATCCGCGATCTGCCAGGAGCCATCGGGTTCTACGACCAGGCAGCGATTCTCGGCCGCTACAATTACCTGGGTATTCTCACGGGTTCGCTCACGACCCTGCGGGACATGCGCGACCGCTCGGTCCTGAGGGATCGCGAACTCCAGTACCGCCACACCGTGCAGGCCTACGCGTCCGCCATCATGCGTAACGCGCATTACATCGGGCTCTCGCAGAACGTCGAGGAATTCGAAAAAGTCGCCGCGCTCATGGCGCAGCTCTACGGCGCCGATGCGGACCTCTACCGTTCCATGTCGGCTCAGGTGAAGATCAAGGCGGAACAGCTTCGCGGGGAATTGGGAAAGAGCGAGCCCGGCATCCTCTGGTGAGACACCGCCACCCTGCGTTACACTCAGCTTCCGTTTCCTTCCTCATATCCATGAAGCGCGTTCTCGTCCCCCTCGTCGCCCTGTCCCTCCTCACCGGATGTTTCGGGTCCTCGTCGGGCGTGAAAGTCGGCGAGAAGAGCTTGGGCACCGAAGAAGTAAAAACCGTTATGCTCGGTGCGGGGAAAGTCCCGGTCACGGAGCACGGCAAGGAGCTGTGGTTTGCCACCGGTCCGATCGCGGGTACCAACGGCACCAATGCCAACGGTGTCCTGCAGGGGCACTACATGGAGGACGGCACGCACATCGTCACCGTGGAGCTCAATATCGCCATGGCGCCTAAAGGCTCGCGCTATGTGGCCTACGCTGTCGATGCGGCCGGAGCCAATCCGATGGAGGTGGGGGATCTGATCAACCTCAGCGGCGATGTCCGTCACCGGCTGATCAGCGAACGCAAAGCCGACCTGCGCACCCGCACTCAGATCCGCGTAGATCTCGTTCCTGCGGGCAAAACCCAGGGAACGGAGGTGGCGCTCGGCTCGCTCAAGGAGCGGAAGCGCTGATCCGGAATCCAACGACATCACCGTTGAGCTGTCCCGTCAAAAAAAAGCCTGGAAGAGCCCTGGGTGCAGCGGGAAGTGTCTGGTTTGGCTGACATTGCTTCTCCATATGGTCTGATGCGCGCCACGGACAGAACTCCTCCGCAGGAGCGGGGGAGTGGGATGTCCCCGTCGTCGTGTCTCCGTGCTGCGTCCGAGGGCGATCGGTCGTTTCACTCCTGTCTCTCAGCCAAGGGCCGGGAGCGTTGTGACCATGCTGATAGCCAGGAAGGCGATGAGCACGGCGTGCATGACCACGAGGGGGAGCGAAGCGCGGTATGTAAGGGGCTTCACGAGTTTCATAGTACCTCCCACGAAGGGGGTGCAGGAGTGTACAAGGGGGGAGTTTAGTGTCTAGGAATCATTTACATTCGAGCTGCTTCAGGATGAAATGTAACTCATCCAGGACAATCGACGATTGGCCCGGAAGAGGGTCTACGTATCGACTTTAGTACTGCGCCATATTGTATAAAAAAAGTGTTCAATAATGCCGAATTTCTTAGTAAGTGACCCTTCACGGATTAATAATAAAATAGCGCAGTATACTTTGAGATTAGTTGATCGCTGGAGATGCGCTTGTTTCAAAGGCTGCCGCTCTGGCCTCAAGTTCCTTGTGTCTGGCGGTATCCGTGCAGACGCCTGACGCGTGGTAGAGCAACAGCGTGGCCAGACCGCTGTGTACCTCCGCGGATAGCTGCAGGCAGGAAGCCTGTTCGACGTCGTTCAATCCGGCCTCGGTTGCCGTGGCGACGGCGGCGGTCATCAGGTCGTATCCCTGTCGGGCGATGGCCATAAGCTCGGGTCCCCAACTTTCGGACAGCCATCCGTTGCCGCTCCTTTGCGACAATGCCGAGCACTGGCAGAGCAGGGCGTGGAAACTCATGGCGACAGCGCCGATCCGGGCGTAGGTCGTATCCAGCCCGGCCGGATGGGTTTGGAGTTCGCGCAGGGATGCCAGACTGCGCTGGTGTGCCACTGCGGCAGCAGCCACCCCGGGGTCTTTGGGGAGCGTGGAGGCAGGAGGTGCCGGGACGATTGCTTCAGCGGAGGCGTCGGACAGGGATTCGGCGAGAGCGGACGGCATGGGAGAAAAGAAGAAAGATACAAAAAACCCGCGGCAGGCGCGGGAGGAAATGCGGGTATACGGCTATCCTCTCACGCGCGGCGGGAGCGGATAATAATGCCGAAAGCGGCGAAGACACGTGTCAAAGCGGAGGCAGGATAGCCCGCGAAAGAGGGGAGTCAAGAAATGGGGGGTCTCCGGAAGGCAATCAGTACTTCTCTTCGTGGAATTTCTGGTACGATGCGCGTCGCCGGAAGGTTCGGCGTCTGCTCTTTTGTGTCCTCTATAATGGGACGTAGCTCAGTTGCCCAGGCCTGCTCTGCAGGCCCTCAGAAAACAAGGCGCTGCGCGGCGGTCCCGTTCCCCGGTAATGTCGTCTCTGTCGGGACGTAGCTCAGTTGGCTAGAGCGCACGGTTCGGGACCGTGAGGTCGAAGGTTCGAGTCCTTTCGTCCCGACCATCGTCTGTTTTCTCCCGTTTCGACCACCCAAGGAAGGGGCTGACGGCGCTCGGTCTGCGCTTCTGAGCAGCGGGATTATTTCTTGATGTACAGCGCAACGCCTTCCTCCTTGGTATCCGGCGGAATGCCGTCCATGGTGAACGCGTGCGAGACGACGCGGCAGCCCGGCTTGAGCTGGGGCCACACGCGGTCTCGGAACTGCTGCATGGTCTGCGTGAGCAGGTAGCAGAAGATCACATCGGCCTGGCGGTAGTCCTGGGCCCAGAAGTTCTTCATGCGGATCTTGGCGCTCTTCTTGCCGTATGCGCGGAACCAGGCGAGCAGGAACGTGGGGATCGAAAGCTCGAAGCCCGTCGCGTCTCCGCCGGCCGCTGCCGCCGCGAACACCACGCGTCCGTCGCCGCAGCCGAGGTCGTAGACTTTCTCGCCCGGCTTGATACCTGCCAGTTCGATCATCTTCTTGATCTTCTTGTCCGAGCTCGGTACGAACGGCGCGCCGGTCCATGTGGCCCACGTGCCGGGCGCGATAAAGAGGATCGCGGGGATCGCGAGGAGCGCGCCTCCGCGGGTGGGCGGAATGGCGGCGATGATCAGGAAGAGGAAGAGGATTTCAAACATGTTCCTGCAAGTATACCCGAAAAACCGGGCCGTGCCTACGGTCGCTTACGCGTCGCTGGTATGCTCGGTCCATGTCGCGCTTTCTCGCCTCGCTCACCGGCCGCCTCGGCGATTCGCTTACCCGCGCCAACAGGCGCCGCCAATTTCAAGAGGCGCTCTTCGACGCCGTCAAAGACGGCAAGTTGACCGAAGAGGAGATGGAAGAGCTGTCGCGCTTCCGCGACGAGTACGGCTTCACCGAGGAGGACATCCGCCCCGTGCGCGTGCAGCTCTACCTGATCGCATTCGAGAGCGTGTCCGAAGACGAGAACGTGAGTGAGGATGAGTGGAACGAGATGAGCAAAATCCAGACGTTCCTGGGCATCAAAGACACCGAAGTCGGCCCGACCAAAAAAGAGCTTCTGCGTTTGCACATCCTCAACGAAATCGATCACGGGCACCTGCCGGTTGTCCGCCCCAAGGCACTTGCCCTGCCGGATGGCGAGCGCGCGCACTGGGTGGAGAAGGTCGAATTGCAATCAAAATCCGCTGAACAAAAGGGGACACTCGTTGTGACCAACAAGCGTCTGATCTTCCAGTCGAAGAAGCCTTTTGCCCTGCGGTTACCCAAGATCCTCGATGTGCGGGGAGATGAATTGCAACTGCGCGTCGCCGAAGCAGGGGACAAGCCGGCGCGGGTGTTCCGGCTCAACGACCGCTCGACCCGCGGCATCCTCCAATCAGCCCTGTCCCGGGCCATGATGCTCTACGGAACATGACGAATTGGCGTGTATAGGGGCCGATAGTCTGCTAGGATCGCGCCCTAATGGCACATCCGACCCCGCCCGCCACCCCGGCGCCGCAGCATACGTTCTACGGCCTCGGTATCGCTCCAGATCTTCTGGCTGCCCTCGACAAGTTGTGCTTCACCGTGCCGACGCCGATCCAGCATCACTCCATTCCCGCGGCGATCGAAGGCAAGGACGTCATCGGCATCGCGCAGACTGGTACGGGCAAGACGCTCGCGTTCGGCATCCCCATGCTCCAGCGTCTCAAGCAGACCGGCGGCAACGGTCTCATCGTCCTCCCGACCCGCGAGCTTGCGCTGCAGGTGGAAGAGACCCTCCGTAAATTCGAACACACCTCCGGCATGCGCACGGCCGTCCTCATCGGCGGCGCGTCCATGAATCTCCAGCGTCAGGCCATCCGCAACCGCCCCCACATCGTCGTCGCGACGCCGGGACGCCTGTTGGATCACATGGAGCAGGGCTCGATCACGCTCAAGTTTGTTAAAATCCTCGTCCTGGACGAGGCCGATCGCATGCTCGACATGGGATTCGCCCCGCAGATCAATCGCATCCTCATGGCTGTCCCGAAAGAGCGTCAGACGTTGCTGTTTTCGGCGACCATGCCCGCGGACATTGTCCGCATCGCGCGCTCGCACATGCAGCTGCCGGTGCGCGTCGAGATCGCTCCCGCCGGCACCGCCGCGGAGAAAGTCATCCAGGAACTCTACATGGTCCAGAAGGCCGAGAAGATCCGCCTGCTGGAAAAAATCCTCACCGAGTACCACGGCACGGTGCTCGTCTTCTCTCGCACCAAGCACGGCGCCAAGAAGATCGTCCGCTCCGTTCGTTCGATGGGCCACGAGGCCGCCGAGATCCATGCCAACCGTTCCCAGGCGCAGCGCAAAGAAGCGCTGGATGGCTTCAAGTCCGGCAAGTATCGCGTGCTGGTGGCGACGGACATCGCCTCGCGCGGCATCGACGTGAAGAACATCGAGCTCGTCATCAACTTTGATCTTCCCGAGAGTCCCGATGACTACGTCCACCGCATCGGCCGCACCGGACGCGCAGGTAGCGAAGGCCGCGCCATTTCCTTCGCCACGCCGGACCAGCGTTCCGACGTGATTGCCATCGAGCGGCTCACGCGTCTCAAGCTTCCGCACAAGGCATTGCCGCACGATCTCCCGCCGCCGCGCGCCATGGCGCCGGACGAGAGCCCGGGTCGCGGTGACAGCGGACGTCATTTCGGGGGAGGCCGTGGACGCCAGGGAGGGGGCGGAGGCGGCAGCCGGGGCGGCTTCAGGGGCCGCAGACGCTGAGGACATCGCCGGAGCGATCATGATGATGTATGATGCACGGGTTTCCCCACTCCGTATGTTTTTGCCCGCTCTCAATTTTCCCGCGCTCCTGTCCTGCACGGCGGCGAGCATGATCGTCGGCATGCTGTGGTTCTCGCCGCTGCTGTTCGCCGAACCCTGGATGAAACTCGCAGGCGTCTCATCGAAGAGCATGAAGGCCGGTCCCGGTCCGTGGGTCTATCTCGTCAGCATGCTGACGGGCTTCGCGTCCGCGCTGGTGCTCTCGTACCTCATGGTCCTGCTGAATATCCGCACGACAGCCGACGCCATCCTGCTCGCGCTCTTCCTGTGGTTCGCGCTGGTGGCGCTCATGAGCCTCAATCACTTTCTGTACACCGGCCGTTCGCGGTCGCTGTGGCTTATCGAGGTCGGCTACGATCTCTGCATGCTGCTCAGCAGCGCCGTCATTCTCTCGCTCTGGCGCTGAGGCCGCGACGGAATCTCTTTTTTCCTCTACTCTTTGCGCATGTCCCAACGTTTTCTCTTCGCCGCCATCGGCGTTCTTGCCGCCCTGCTGCTCATCGCCGTCACGCTGCTCCTGCTCGTCTGCGACGATGACTGGTGCTTCGTGACCAGCTGGCAGCGTGCCCGCGCCACCAATTCGTTCCAGGAATGCGCCGACCGCGGCTTTGCGGTGATGGAAAGCTATCCGCGCCGCTGTGCCCTTCCGGATGGCCGCAGTTTCACCGAGGAGATCGCCGTGACGTTCCCGCCGCAGACCTCGTCGTCTTCCGGTGCAGAGGCCAATATTGTCGTCACCTCGCCGGTCGCCGGCGCGACGATTACGAGTCCCGTCGTCATCACCGGCAGGGCCCGCGTGTTTGAGAACGCGTTCTCGTATCGCGTGCGTGACGCCGACGGCACGCTGCTCGCCGAGGGCAACGGCACGGCAGACGCCCCGGACATCGGGCTCTTCGGTCCGTTCACCGTCAGCCTGTCGTATCCGCCGGCGTCGGGAACAACCGGCACCGTTGAAGTCTTCGACTACTCCGCGAAGGACGGTACGCCCATCGACGTCGTGACCATTCCGGTCAGCTTCTGATCCGATGAAAAAGAATCCGTCCCGCCATATCCGGCGCATGCTCGATGTCATCGTCGCGCTGCTCTCTCTGCGCATGGCGCTCCAGCTGCTCGGCGCGAACACCGTCTCGTGGTTCTATCGCTTTGTCGAATCCATCAGTGACCCGCTGGTGTACCCGTTCACCGGGCTCTTCTCGCCGTGGCACATGACGAACATGACCGTCATCGACTGGGCCGTTCCGGCCGCGATCGCCGCCTACGCCGTTCTCGCGTATGTCCTCACGCTCGTTATCGACTCGTTCGGGCCAGCCGCTGCGGAAGGCGCGCCACTCTATAACTCGGAGGACGACGAACTGCACGAATGACCCGATGCTGTATACTGGGTCCGATTTCCTTCCCCACGCATGACTATGGCCAATCAGAAACCCCTCGCTCTCTACGTCCTGCTCGGCATCGCCGTGGTGGTGGTCGCCTGGCTGTGGACCGGCTACAACGGACTTGTGACCTCCCGCGGAGCGGTGACCGCCGCCTGGGCCCAGGTGGAGACGCAGTACCAGCGCCGTTTCGATCTTGTGCCGAATCTCGTGAACACCGTGAAGGGTGCCGCCAACTTCGAGCGTGAGACCTACGAGGCCGTGACCGCCGCGCGTTCGCAGTGGCAGGGCGCCACCTCGCGCGAAGGCCAGATCCAGGCTGCCGCGGGATTCGAATCCGCGCTGTCCCGCCTGCTCGTGACCGTCGAAGCCTACCCGCAACTCCAGGCCACGCAGTCCTTCCGCGATCTCATGACGCAGCTTGAGGGCACCGAGAACCGCATTGCCGAATCGCGCCGCGACTACAATGAGGTCGTTGTGGCCTATAACGTAAAGGTGCAGCGCTTCCCGGGAAACATCCTGGCCGGACTGTTCGGCTTTGGAGCCGAGAAGCCCTTTGAAGCCGCAGACGGCGCCGAGACGGCCCCGACGGTCGACTTCGATACGAGCGCGCCGTCTTCCTGATATGCGACTCATCCGACGCTTCCTGCTGCCGGCAACCCTGCTGATCGCGCTCGTTGCGATCCCTGTCGCAGCCTATGAAGTGCCGGTGAACGACGGCTTCGTGACGCAGACGTTCCAGGCGCTCACGCCGGCCGAGGAGCAGTCGCTGGAAGCCGAGCTGACGCGCTACAAGAACGAGACAAGCAATGAGATCGCGATCCTGATCACCGACACGCTCAACGGCGAACCGATCTTCGACGCCGCCATGGACGTCGTCGATAACCCGAAGTGGCGCATCGGCACGGCCCAGAACGACAACGGCATTCTCATTCTCGCCGCGCTCCAGGATCGGGAGATCACGATCCAGGTCGGTCACGGACTGGAAGGCGCGGTGCCCGATCTGGTCGCCAAAGGCATTATCGATACAGACATCGCGCCGGCATTCCAGCGCAGCCGCTACGCGGAAGGCCTGCAGACCGCCGTGGAGTCGCTGGAGAAGCACATTGGCGGCGAGTACACCGCGGACCGCTACACGGAGATTCCCGGCGGCGGCGTGGCGCAGGGGATCTTCTTTCTCATCCTCGTTGTCCTGCAGTTCTTTGGATCGGTGATGGCGCAGTCACGCTCGTGGTGGCTGGGCGGAGTGCTTGGCGGCATCGTCGGCGTGATCCTGACGGTCGTGTTCGGCTGGTGGCTCTCCATTCCTTTCTGCATCGCGCTTGGGCTCGTCTTTGATTACTGGATCTCCAGGCATCCTCCGCGGCGCGGTCGCGGCGGCGGTTTCTGGGGCGGTATGGGAGGCATGGGCGGCGGACGGGGTGGCGGGGGATTCGGGGGCTTCGGAGGCGGATCATTTGGCGGCGGCGGAGCGAGCGGGCGGTGGTGAGAAAAATGAGGAGAAATCCCGCGAGTCCGTTCGCACGCCGGTATACTGACGTCCTATGAGGACGTTTCATCTGCCGCTTGTTGCCGCCTGCCTGCTGACGATTGCGCCGGTCGCGTTCGCCGAGACGCCCGTGCCGTCCGGCACAGTGGAGGTTCGTGCCACGTCCCAGCCGCTTGCCGGATCGATTCCGCGCGGAGCCCAGCGCTATCCGCTGATGACCATCGCGCTGCGCACACCGTGCAACGCTGCGGTCACGCTCGCGTCACTCACGCTCCGGCATCGCGGTCTTGGCGATGCGCGCGATTTCGACGGCGTCTACGCGTGGGTCGGCAATCAGCGGGTTACGCGGTCCTTTGTGCCGCAGAAGGACGGCGAGGTGATCGTGCGTTTCCGCAACTACGTCCTGCCCGCCTGCAGCGAGACAGTTGTGACGATGCTCGTCAGCATTTCTCTGGATGCCGCGCTGGGAGGCGAGCATCTGCTGGAATTTGAAGACGGCGAGGCCGCAGACGCAGCAGTGCGTTTTGTCGCTGTTGCGTCCGGCATGCCCGTTCCCGCTGCGACCGTGCCGCAGGCCGTGCAACCGGGCAGCATCGATGTGGAGTATCTCTCCATCACCGGTTCCCAGAGCTACGGCGCTAACCGAGTTCTCCAGCGCCTGCGCCTCGTCGCGCGGTCGCGCGGAGCCCAGCAGGTAACATCCATTCTCTTCACAAACCAGGGTTCCGCGAGGGATACCGATCTGCGTTCGCTCTATCTGCGCGACTCCGATGGTACGGTGCTCAGTACGAAAGCCGACAGCATGGATGGCGATACGGTGCGTCTTGCCCTTGATCCTCCATTGACTCTACGTGGTAACGATGTCCGGGTACTCGAATTGCGCGGCGACATCCGCGCGAGCCGGAAGAAGACCATCCGCTGGGCGATCGAGGAACCCTCGGACATCGAAAGCCGTACTTGCGCTGGCACGCGTGCGTGTCTTCAGGCACACTAAACGCCGGTCTTTCCCTGTTCTAATGCGTCGTGACTTCCTTTGCGGATGCTGTGCGGTCTTGCTTCTTACTTCCTGCGGGAAGAAGGGGGATCTGCCACCGTCCGAAGTACTCCGCCGGGCGGCTCTGGCCAGCGGCCAGCTGCGCTCTGCGCGCTATGACGTGCAGGCGGACGTCGACGGTGCCATGCCCGCGATGAGCGGACGTGCCTCGATTCAATTGTCGGGCGTGTTGCAGGACGGAGGAAAAGAAGTCCAGGTGGCCGCGGCCGTGGAGGGCGAGATGGATCAGGAGGGAGAGCATCGCACGCTCAGTCTGGAGGGCCAGGCTGTCACCCATACGCAGAATGACTGGTTTTTTCTGCTGCAACAGCTGAACGTCGAACCCCCGCTGGATGATCGGCAGAACGCGATGCTGACACAGGTGGCCGGCCAGTGGTGGAGGGTCGAGAATGCGTCTGATGCAGAGGCCTTTTCTGTGACCCCTGATCCGCAACTGCTGCGCGCGCAATCCGAAGTAGTCATCGTGACGCGCGACAACGGCGTCGAGACCATCAACGGGCACGAGGCGTACCGCTACGATGTGGCGATTGATCCGGACAAGCTTGTGGTGTTCATGCAGAAGGTCTCCGAGAGCAACGGCAGTACATTCAACGCCGCCTCCGCTAAGGCGGATCTTGCCAATTTCGAGGCAACCGGGCAGATGTGGATCGACACCAAGACCTTCTACATGCACCGGCTGACTTGGAACGTCCGCACCAAGCTCTACGCACAGGGCCACGGCGGACTCTCCATCGTGCTCACAGCCAATTTGAAGGACCACGATGCCGCTCCGGCCATCGTGGAGCCGCAGGACGCACGCCTGTTCCCGCGCGAGAATTTTCTGCGTTTCGCGCTGACCGGCAGTTCCGCGATACTGGACGGCGGCCCCGTTCCGGTCGATTCATTCACCGAAGACAGCGAGCCCGAGAGCCTGCTCGACGCGTCGTTCCGGCACGAGAGGGAGCTGTCCGGCTCGGGTATTGAGCTCGGCGAAGAACTGCAGTTCCAGGAAGAAGATTCGCTCTTGCCCCTCGCCCCCTGACTGTGGCCGATACGCCCCCAATCCCCTTGTCGGCGACACCTCCGCCCATGGACGGGGTCAGTCCTCCGGCTCCGGTCACGCCTCCAGCAGCCGCCCCTGCTCCTGCGGCGAAGGCTTCAAGTCCTCCGACGGATCCGTTCACCGACGCGATGAAGCGCGCCAGGGGGACGGTGATTCTGCTCTTCGGTGTGCCGTATGTGCTCTATTTGCTTGTCTGCGGCGCGGCTATCGCTCTGCTTCCCGGTCCGCAGGCCGAATACAAGAGCCTGGTGTCCGGCGGTCTGCTCCTCGCGCTGTGCGGCGGCGGCGGACTGTTGCTTGCCGGCTGGCTAGGCCTGATGCGCATCTCGCGCTCCAGGGCATCGGTGGCGTTGCGCCAGCGAAGCATCATCAAGCTTGTCGTCTTGCTGATGCCGGGTCTGCTCGCCAGCGTCGCTGTCGCGTTCATGATCACGCGTGAGCCGGGACTGATCATCGACATCGTCAGCCCCGCACACGCCGACCTGATGGTCGCGCCCGTCTCGGTCACGCTCAGCGCCCAGCGCGCAGCCGATGTGCTCCGCAAACTCGGCAGCCGCCCGCTCAAGTATCAGTGGGACACGGACGGCGACGGCAAGCCCAATGAGGAGACCGTCGTCCCGACGACGACCGTGCTCTTCAGCCGACAGGGTGTGTATTCGGTGATCCTGCGCATCAACCTGGAGGGCGGAGGCTTCCGCCGTCTCACGCGCAGAGTCGTCATCCCGCAGGCCGTCTTTTCGGCGACGCCCGAGTCGCCCATCGTCGAGAAGCCCGTGCGCTTCAGCGTCGCCGATCTGCTCACTGACATCAAGCAGCTAGAGAGCGTGGTCTGGGATTACGGCGACGGCAGCGACCCCGAGACGACGACCGCCCCCGAGACGACGCATACGTACTACGCGACCGGCGAGTACAAGATGTCGGCCCTCCTCACGCTCATCAACAAGACCCAGTACACGCTGGAGCGCACGCTGGAAGTCAAGGAGCCGCCCCCGCTGCCGTTCGCGGTGACGCTCACCACCGAGCCGAAGAACCTCATCGGCGGCCCGCCGTTCGGCGCATTGTTCCGGGTGGACACCGATGAAGTGCTGCAGGACATCCACTGGCAGTTCGGCGACGGCAAGGAAGAGCGCGGCGCCGATCTCAAGCGCATCGGCCACACGTTCCAGGCGGCGGGCATCTATCCGGTCATCACGCGCATCCGCAACCTCAGCGGCGCGCTGGCCGAGATCACAACGATCGTCCGCGTCTCCGAGACGCTCGCGCTCTCCGATCTGCGGTTTGAGGGCGAGCCCGAGGTGGTCAGCAACAAGATCAAAGGAGAGGTGCCGCTGACGATCAAGCTGACGCCCAAGACCAATGTGCCGCTGGTCCGGTTCTTCTGGGAGACATCGGATCCTGCCAATGTGAAGACGACCGGCGAGACCATCGAGGGCGTGTTCCGCCGCGAAGGCACCTACACGCTGGCGCTTGTGGGTCAGGATGCCGACGGCAAGGTGATGCGCATGTCGATCCCGGTCACCGTGGAGCCGCCGTCCGCGGAGCCGACGATTCTCGTGCAGCCCGATGGCGGCGTGGCGCCGCTCAAGGTGGTGTTTGACGCCTCGCAGAGCTATATCCCGGAGAACGAGACGATCGCGGGCTTCAAGTGGCTGTTCGGCGACGAGGGCCAGGGCGCGAGTGCAGTCGAATTGGGCGCCGCGAGAGTCGAGCACCTCTACAAGACGCCCGGCGACTTCACCGTCACGCTCAAAGTTGTTCTTGCGTCCGGCAAAGAATTTGTCGCGACCCGCACTATCGTTGTCCGCAAGCCGTCGCTCAGCGCCTGCATCGTCACCAGCCGCGTGCGCGTGCAGGTGGGACGCGGCGTCGAGTTTGATTCGTCCTGCACGGCCGGCACGCCTGCGAGCTACCTGTGGGACGTCCGTTACGATCCGCAGCCCGAT
The DNA here is from genome assembly GCA_964460365.1 of uncultured Candidatus Peribacteria bacterium. GTDB lineage: Bacteria > Patescibacteriota > Gracilibacteria > Peribacterales > Peribacteraceae > DAISLF01. The sequence goes on from CAYWPL010000003.1 coordinate 63,778, forward strand.
ACCAGCATCGCGCAGAGCCCGTCGTCCAAGTATGTCCACGTCTTCGCAATGCCAGGAACGTACACCGTCTCACTGACCGTGAAAGATGCATACGGCAATCAGTCGACGAAGGGCGTTTCCATCACTGTCACCGATTCACCCTCCAGTGATTCCTCCCCCTTCTTATGAAGCGCAACACCCTCGTCCGCACCATTGCGGTCATCGGCGTTCTTGCGATCGCCCTCGGGGCGATCCTTCCGGCACTCGCCTGAACGTCAGGCGGCGGGCATGCTCTCTTCCAGTGGGAACGATGCCACGGTATCGAATGGCATGACTGCCCTGCCGCCGAGCTCTTTCCAGAGGAAGAACCCCGCGGCGGCGATCATCGCGGCATTGTCGGTGCAGTAGGTCCCCGTCGCGGGCACGCGGAGCGTCAGGCCGTGCCCCGCGCAGCGATTACGGGCCAGCACGCGCAACCGCGCGTTCGCCGAGACGCCGCCGACGATATGCACCTCCCGTGCGTCCGGGTACAGCTCCATGGCGCGCGTGAGACGGTCCAGGAGATGATGACAGATGGCTTCCTGAAACGACGCGGCCAGATCGGGCAACGCATCGCCCGGTGTCGCCGGATCAAATTCGAGATCGCGCAATAGATACTTGAGCGAGGTTTTGAGGCCCGAAAAACTGAAGTCGCAGGATGCATCCCCGCGTAGCGGCAGCGGGAAGGCATGTGCAGTGGCGCTGCCTGTCTCTGAGGTTTTGCCGATGGCCGGGCCGCCGGGGTAGGGGAGTCCGAGCAGCGATGCGCCCTTGTCGAACGCCTCGCCGGCCGCGTCGTCGCGTGTTCTGCCGATAAGACGGCCCCGGGTGTGCGACGTGCGATACCACAGGTCCGTGTGTCCTCCGGATGCCGAGAGACACAGGCAGGGGAATACAGGGGGATCCGACGCCTGATTCAGCCAGACTGAGCTCAAATGGCCGAGAGTGTGATGCACGCCGATGAGCGGCAAATTCCAGAGTTGCGATGCCGTGCGCGCCGCCACTGTACCGACGAGCAGCGATCCGAGTAGTCCCGGTCCACGGGTGACGGCGATGGCGTCGACGGGAGCCGGCCCTGCCTCGTCCATGGCCTGCCGAAGGACGGGCATCATGCATTCCACCTGGCGCCGCGCCGCCTCCTCGGGGATCACGCCCGCGAGCTTCTTGAATGCCGCCTGCGAACTGGCGATGACGTTCGACGCAACGGCCGTGCCATCGTCGACAATCGCCACGGATGTCTCATCGCACGATGTTTCGATGCCTAAAACGCGCATGCGCCTACAATACAGGATTTTCTGCAACCAGGCGTGCGTCCTTGCGCGATTCCGGCAACTTGGCATGCTCTTTGCGTGCGCCTGCTCTTCGTCTCCCGCAAGCCGCCCGGCCGCGGCGGCATGCAGCGACTCAACCGCGACCTCGCGCGTGGCTTGCGCCTGATCGGCGGGAGCGACGTGCGCGTCTGCACACCGCTGGCGCAATGGGACATCAGCTTTCCGCTCCGGGTACTTGCCGGCTGCGTGTTCGCCGTGATGTGCCGGGATCGGGTGCATCTGGGAGATGCGGCGCTGGCTCCGCTCGGGGCGATGCTTTCTCTTTGCGGTTGCCGCGTGAGCGTGACGACGTGCGGACTCGATGTCACCTATCCCTCTGCGTGGTATCAGTTTTTCATCCGCGCTTCACTCCCGCGACTGCGGGTCGTCGTCTGCATCAGCAATGCGACCGCGGATGAAGTGCGAAAGAGGGGAGTGGCGGATGACTGTATCCGGATCATCCCCTGCGGTCTCTGGCCGGAGGACATTCCCCCGGTCGCTTCCGTCCCCGCCGCCCAGATGCTTCTAACGGTCGGTCGGCTGGTGCCGCGCAAAGGTGTAGCGTGGTTCGTCACTGAGGTCTTTCCCCTGCTGCGACGCGAGATTCCCGGCCTGCGATATCGTATTGTGGGCTCCGGACCAGAAGCTTTATTGATCAAAAAAGTAGTACATGAAGGGGGACTGACAGAAGCCATAATCTTCGATATGAATCTGGATAATTATGCGCTGGAAAAGGCTTACGCAGACGCATCTGTGTTCGTTCTGCCCCTTCTCCCCCGACCGGGCGACATGGAGGGCTTTGGCATTGTCCTGATCGAAGCGGCGGCGCGGGGCGTGCCGGTTGCCGCCGCGCGTCTTGGTGGTGCGCCGGATGCCGTCATTGAAGATGTCACGGGACAGCTTTTTGAAGCAGGCAATGCCGAGGCCTGTGCACGGACGATTCTCGCGCAGCTCACGACTCCGCAGGACCGCGAGCGTATTGCTGCCGCCACACGCGAGCACTATTCGTGGCACCGTCTCCTTCCACTCTATCGTGATGCGCTCCTCTAAGGCGTCCCGCATCGGGTTACTGACGTGGGATTTCGACGAGCCGCGCGGCGGTCTCGGGCGAGCGCTACAGGAAGATGTCACGGTGCTGCGTCAGACCGGATATGCCGTGCGCGTGCTTTCGCCACGCCCGGGCACGGGTCAGCAGCCGCTCCTGCCGTTGATCAATGGCAATGGCGGTCATCTGCTCTTTTCGTTTCTGCTGAGACGTCATCTGCGTGAACGTTTGCTCCAGGAGCGGCTGGATGCGCTGCTAGTGCCCGTAGGTCCCGGCGGTGTCTTCCTGAAAGAGCGTCCACCCGTTCCGCAGCTCTGTGCCATTGTGTATCACACGTACCTCCAGCAATCGCGCTCGGTGCCTGGGGAGGCATGGAAGAAGATTTTTGTCTGCCCGGAGCGGCGCACATTGAAATTTGCTGACCGCATTTTCTGCTATTCCGATGACGCACGGAGCGTTCTCATCCGCGACTACGGATTCGCGCAGGAGTCGGTCATGCTGCTTCCTCAGATTTTGCGGCCTGAACCGTGGACGTCGCTGTCAGATCCGCCCCGCGTGCCGCTGCTATGTGTGTGCGTCGGACGGCTGGAGCGGCGCAAGGGCGTTGATGTGGTATTGCGCGCGTGGACCGGGGTTCTGGCACGTCATCCCGGAGCGCATCTGGTTCTTGTCGGACAGGGGGGGTCGCGCGCTCTGCCGGTCGGCGTCACGCACCTCGCATCGCTGCCCCAGTCCGAACTGGCCGCACTGGTGCGCCGTGCCTCGCTCGCGCTCTGTCCGTCGTATCTGGAAGGCTACGGACTCGCCGCCGCCGAAGCGCAGATGGCCGGAACGCCGGTGATCGCATCGGACTGCGACGGGCTGCGGTCGCTGGTGAGGCACGGGGACACGGGGTGGCTCGTCGCACCCGGCGATAGCGCGGCATGGACCGCCGGCATCAGCCGCCTGCTGGATGATGCGCCGTTGCGTGACACGCTCGGCGTGAGCGGTCAGCGTGAGATTCTTTGGAAGGCTGCAGACGCCGAACAGGCCTGGCTGCATGCGGTCAGCGATCTTGTCTCGGCATGACGCCGGGCGAGGAAAAGCGTAAGGTGAAGCACGCAATGCGTTCCGCGTCCGCGGCTTCACACAGGCAGATGACGATGCTCCGCGTGTGCACGGCACTGCTGATTGTGGCACTCGTCATCAAGTACTGTTGGACGCTGGTGTACGGCGTGCCCCTTGGATACGACCCGGGCATATACCGGTATCTGTTCATCCGCCATGCGTCGGGCTTTCCGCCGTTTTGGATTGCTCCGATGGAAGCGTGGGCCGCATCCCAGCCGCTTGGGCTGTATTTCTTCTCGACAATACTCCTTCGCCTCGGCCTGCCAGTCGACTGGTTGATCGGCTGGATCTGGAATCTGATGCCCGTCGTGCTCGCCTGTGTCCTCGCTTGCATCTGGACAAAGCGCCGCAGCGCGCTCGTCGGCGTCGGCGTGTTGCTCTTCTCGCTGCTGTCCATCGCCCAGTTCCACGGATTCGTCGCCATGTACTGGAAGACGCTGCTTGCGCTGCTGTTCTGCGTGCTCGCCTTCGACGCGCTGGAGCGGAAGTCCTGGCGGACCGCGCTCTGGGGCGTGCTCGCCGTGGCGACGCACCATCAGACAGGCCTGCTGCTCGGTTTCGCGTTCGGATCGCACGTGGTGATTCTCGCCGTGCGCAAAGGACGCCTGAACATGCGCCAGATACTTTTTCCGGCGCTGGCGGTGCTTGCGATCGGCGCGATCGGAGCACTCTGGTATCTGCCCGTATGGCAGCTGGCCGTCGGCGCCAATCTGCCGGCTCTCTTTGCGCAGGATTCTGCGGGAGGCTCGTTTCCGCCTGCGTCGTTTTATCTGATCTTCTCCTGCGTGTCGCTGGCGTTCGCCGTTGCCGGTCTCGCCGTGCGCGCAAAAGCCGATTGGTCATCGCCGTGGTTCCTCGCCGCGGCCTGGGCGGGACTGTTCTGCGTGCTGCGTCTGCTGTTCTACCGGCGTTTTCTCCTCCAGCTCGATTTCTTTCTGATCCCGTATGCCGCCGAAGGGTTCGCGTGGGCGATGAAACGCCTGCCCCGGCGCGTTCTCCCTGTTCTTGGTGTGCCGTTGTTGTTGCAATGCGTCCTGCTCGTCTCCACAATCACGCCGTTTGTGACCGTCTGCCCGGTCTTCCCGGTGTTGTGTGCCGGATATTTTCCGCCTCCCGTGCGGCCGGAGGTGGAAACGGAGACACTGAAGAGACTCGAGGGCTACGCGAGGCGCCTGGAACCCGGCGCGTTTGTTCTCGCTCTCGATCCGCAGATCGCGCCGTGGGTGCTCGGCTGGATGCCGGACCAGGCCGTGGGCGCACCTGGCGTCTTCTCCTCGCCGTGGGATGAGGCCGGCTGGACGCGCTTTATCGTCGGATCGCCCGCCGAGCGCAAAACGCTCCTCGCCGCGCTTTCGAAGCCGGCGTATCTCGTCAGCTCCCGCCTCTTCCTGGAGTATTACGGCGAAAACGCGACGAAACTGCTCGCCGATCCATGCCTGGAGCAGGTGGAAGAAGGCCTGTACACGTCGCGCTGCTGAGCGGGTTGTATTAGCATGCGCTCATGCTTGAGCTCTTCCCGTCCCGCGCGATTGCGCTGCAAATCTTCGGTTTCGGCATCCATTGGTACGGCTTGCTGTATCTGCTCTCGTTTGTCGTGGCGATTGTGCTCCTGCCGCGGCTGCAGACATACCGGCGACTCGATCTGACCCGCGACCAGTGGCTGACGATTGTCTCGTATTGCGTGCTTGGCGTGATCGCGGGCGGGCGCCTGGGGTACGTGTTCTTCTATGAGCCGCAGTATTTCGTCGCGCATCCGCTGGAAATCCTTGCGGTCTGGCAGGGCGGCATGTCATTCCATGGTGGATTCCTCGGCGTTGTGCTTGCGCTGTGGTATTCCTGCAAAAAACTGCACATTCATCCGATGGTTCTCGCCGACGTCGTCGTTGTGCCCGCGGCACTGGGCCTCGCGCTTGGACGCGTCGGGAATTTCATCAATCAGGAACTTTACGGCACGGTGACGCAGCTGCCCTGGGCCATCAGCGTTCCCGGCGTGGACGGCCTGCGTCATCCCACGCAGATCTATGCAATGCTCAAGGACCTCACGATCGCGCTGATCTGCTTCCTCTACATGCGCCACGCGCGGCCGGTCCGGCCGGGCCGGGGCTTCGCGCTCTTTCTGATGCTCTATGGCGTCGGACGCACGCTCGTCGAATTTCTCCGCGAACAGCAGTACGCGCTGACGGAGCTGGGCCCTGTTTCGCTAACGCGCGGACAAACCTTGTCCATTCCGCTCTTCATTGCAGGCGTGATCCTCTGGTGCGCGCTGCGGCGCTCCGCGTTACCGGGCGTCTCTCAGGCGAGCAGCAGGAACGCCCATGGAGACTCGATAATGGAGACGTAAATAGAGTGTACAGCGCTGGATCCTACGGATAGCGAAAGAGCGAATGCATGGGTCAGAAAATAAGCGAGAGTCGCGGTTCCGGGTTCAGAATACGCGTGAGGAAGTACGGGCGATGCAGAGCACATGGACCGTGCGTGCGGATCGCCGCGATGTGCTCTGCGGAGCCGTAACCCTTGTGACGGTCGAAACCGTATGCGGGATACTCCGCGTGAGCCGCGACCATGAGCCGATCACGTGTGCATTTGGCGATGATGGACGCTGCGGCGATCTCGGGTTCGGTCTGATCGCCCCGGACGATGGACTTGTGGGGCACCGTGAACCGGAAGTTGTCCGAACCGTCGATGCGCAGCAGCGCGGGCTCCAGCGCGGTACGCAGGTGCTCCACCGCTCGACGCATGGCCTGCTCGTTGGCACGCAGAATCCCGATCCGTTCGATTTCGGCCGCATCCGCCATGCCCACCCCCCAGGCGCAGTGCGCCGTGATCCACGCGAAGGCGCGCCCGCGCTGCTCTGGCGTGAGTTGCTTACTGTCGGCGATGACGCATGAGCTTTTGTTGCGCCTGAGCGGTGACCAGCCCCCTCCGCGTACCGCGAAGAGCTCGGCCCGGAGAACGCACGCACCCGCCACGACCGGGCCCGCCAGCGCCCCACGCCCTGCCTCGTCGATGCCAGCGACGATGCGCCCGGCGGCAGTCATGCGCGTGGCGAGGAAACAGACATCGCAGACATCGCCACAAGCAGATCGCGTGCAATCTGACGTTCGTTCCAGGGGATCTGGCCCGTCTTCACCCACATGGTGGTATCGCTGCCCTTGCCGCACAGGATCACCGCGTCGCCGGGTTTGGCCCGCAGGAAGAGGAATTTTATCGCCTCCATGCGGTCCGGGATACGATGCGTCTCGGCGCGCGTGCCCGCGAGTCCCGCGTAGACTTCGTCGATGATCGTATCCGGATTCTCGGTGTACGGGTCTTCGTTGCTCACCACGACAACGTCCGCGATCTCGCCGCAAATTTTCCCCACCGCCGGCCGCTTCTCGCGCATGCGGTCGCCGCAGCTGCCCGTGAGCACGAGCAGGCGCTTGCCTGCAGGCAGCGACTCGCGCAACGTTGTCAGCGTGCGTTTGTACGATGCCGGTGTGACCGTGAAATCCACGAAGACCGAGAATGGCTGACCGGCATCGATGCGCTCGATGCGTCCGGGCACGCCGTGGAAGCTCTTGAGCGATGTCACCGCACGATCGAGATCAATGCCAGCTCCAAGCGCGCATCCAAGAGCGCAGAGCGCGTTCTCCAGGTTGAACGCTCCCGCGACCGGCAGTTCCAGTTGCCGGGTCAGCGTATCGCCGCCACGATGCAGTGTCGCGGATACGCCGGAGGTATCAGCTTTCATGTCGGTCATCCACAGACGCAGGTCGCTGGATTCGCCTGTGCCGGCTTTGGTGGAATACGACACCGTCTTGCCCTGCAGCGGATGATAGAGCGAGTACGTTGCGTCATCAGCGTTGAGGACTTTGGTGCCGTTTGTCCGCAGCATGCGGAAGAGCCGGCCCTTGTCGGCGCGGTAGCGTTCCATTGTTCCGTGATAATCCAGGTGCTCCGGCGACGTGTTGGTGATCGCGGCGATCGCGGGCCAGGTCCATGCCACTCTGCCCTGCGTGAGGCCGTGCGACGAGCATTCCAGCACCGCGTGCGTGCAGCCCGCAGCCGTCAGTTTTTTGAGAAACGATTGGATAACCGCCGGTGACGGCGAGGTTTTCTGCGTCGCGTTCCAGGTGACGTCTCCCCTCACGCGGAAGAATGCCGTGGAGAGCGCGCCTGCGGGAACACCGCACTCCTGGAGGATGTGCGCGACCATGCCGACCGTCGTCGTCTTGCCGTCCGTGCCGGTGATGCCGATGACCGTGAGCCTGTGCGCAGGGAAGCCGCAACGCAGCGCTGCAAAGAACGCCTTCACACGATGCCACAACAAACGGAGCGGATGCCGGTCAGGCAGAAGCTTCTTGAGTTGCCGGAGCGCCGCGGGTGCCATGGTCACAGTCTGGATCAAACGGGGCTCTTTTTGAAGCCGAGACGGAGGCTTTCCCGGGCCAGAATCTCGTCCGTGCGGCGGACATCCTCCTGAATTTGCTCAACAAGCGCTTCCGGGCCGGGAAAATTTTCGATGTCACGCAAACGCTCAATCGCCTCGACTTTTACCATTTTCACTTCAGCCGGTGGCGCGCCATCCAGCAGATAGACCTCGCAGGCGACGGAGTCGTTGAACACCGGACGCGGACCGTAATGCATTGCACCGCGAAGCGGCATCGGATTATCGTCCAGCCACGCGGCGCAGGCGTAGACCCCTTCGGCGAAACCGGCCGGCATGCCGGCGAGATCCAGATTGAGCGTCGGCACGCCGATCTGCTTACCGCGGCCCGCCCCCTGCACGATCGGGGCGCGGAACGTTCTCGGGAGGGGCGAAGGAGATGAGCGGTTGTCCGGCTGTGCCATTCGTATTCAACCGTACATCATACAAACTCGCCGGAGAAGAGCGTCCCGGCACGGGGATGAACGGGATGCTTCGCAGCGCGAGCAACGTGGTGTTGAGCGCGAGACGAACTCCTTCCTTGACGGTATTGATGGCAAGCTTGCCCGTGGGTTCCAGCAAGAGCCTGTAGCCCAGGCGCACAGGTTCCGTTACCAAAGAGACCGCCGTATCGGTTGCTGCGTTGGCAGCCATATCGACGAGTCCGTTGCCGCGCGGGTTCTTGATCGGACCGATCAAGTTCTTGGCGGTCTGGCCGAGTTCTCCTGCGACGTCCGGCATAATAGAGTATTGTACTATAATCAACACTGTAAATCCATCTCCTTCCTGCTGCCCGCTACGGGCGCAGTGAACAGGCAAAACAGGCATTTTATCTCCTCTGTACGGGATAAAACCGGGATCGCCCAAGCACCGGATCAGTTCATATGTGCCCGCGCCTCCTTGGCGAAGCTCGACGCGTAGGTCTGGAGCTGCGTGGCGAGGTCCGTTGCGCTCGTGGACAGCTTCTTGGCCTGTTCTCCGAGGTACCACGCATCGGAGGAGAGTTTCACCACGGTTTTGAGGTCTCCTGCGAGACCGGCCTTGTAGGCACGGACAAGCGCCCGGTACCCTTCGGAGATTTTCACGGATACCTTTACCACTGTTTCGTTGGGGGCGATTTCGTGCGCGCCGCGCGAGATGAGCACGGCGCGTGCCGATGCGTAGTCGGCTTCCCTGGAGTCCGCGCGGGACAGCGCGTTAATCACGTTCTCGTCCTCGCGCGCCGCCTCCGAGAGCAGCGCCTGCGTCCGGTCTCCGGCGCGGTACTCGAAGAAGCGGTGCATCAGCACGGCGACATCGCCGCGGGTGAGCTCGCGCGTCGGGCTGTATTTGTTATCCGAGGACGCTGTGGTCATCGAACTCGCGATCGCGTACCGCAGATACGGGTAGTACCACTGCTTCGGGTCCGTCACGTCCTTGGCCAACGGGATCGCGATGTCGCTGAACGATTTGGGATCGATTTTGCGCGCGGCAAGAAACATCTTCAGGAATTCGGCCTTGGTCACGTCACGTCCGCCGAAAAACGACGTCGCGGCGGGCGGGACGCCGATGATGCTGCCCTGTTTGATGGCCCAACCGAGGACCGGGATATACCAGGCGTCGCCGGGCACATCCTTGAACGGCGTCGTCTTGTAGGTGGCGGCCTCCGCGTCGCTCAAAAACGGCGTGACGATGATCTTCAGCGCTTCGGCGCGGTTGACGCGTGAGTCGGGGCGAAAAGTGCCGTCGCTGTAGCCGCTGATGATCTTGCGTTCCTTCAGGTACTCCACGGCGTCGTAGGAGAAGTCCCCGGGCTTTACGTCGGTAAACGAGGCTGCGGAGGATGCCTGCGGGATGGCCAGTCCGGCGAGAGACGCTGCGATGCCGAACGCCGTAAAGACGCGGTGGGGAAAGCGCGGTGTCATAGTCGGTATCGAGTGATTGCTCCGACGAGCGTAGTCAGCGGGGCACCGCCCATCAAGGGGAAAAGTGCCCGGAATCTTTTGACAAAACGCTTGCGGCGGCGCGGCAAAATTCACAAACGCGCTTTGCGCCCCCGCGGTGCGGATGGCGGAGGGTGCAGGACTCGAACCTGCAAGGGATTTCTCCCGCCGGTTTTCAAGACCGGTGCCTTAACCAATTCGGCGCAACCCTCCGCAGCCATCCTACCTCAAGCGGCGGAAGCAGGCACCAGAGCGTTTTAGGATTTGAGCCCACGCGCCTGGTCGGCCATGTTCTTGGAGATGGCCTGAACCCGCCCGGCGAGCTCGGCCAGATCGGGGCTGATCTGCTTCGCGGATTCGGCAAGTGTCCAGGAATCCTTGGAGAGCGTGATCGAATCGTCCAGCCTGCCTTCGATTCCCGCACGATACCCGCGGACGAGAGCGCGGAAGGATTCGGCGATCTTCACGGCACCCCGCACTACGGCAGCATCGGACTTGCTTGCGTTGGCCCCACGGGCCGCCAGCAGTGCGCGTGCGGAGGCGTATTCCGCCTGCGTGATATCCTGCCCCTCCAGCATCTGCAAGACGTTTACGAGTTCGCTTTCCTCCTCGGAGAGGAGTGCCTGTGTGCGCCGGCCGGCCTGATACATCGCCAGACGATACAGGAGGTTGGCGACATCCGACCGCGTGAGATCCTGCGACGGGCCGAGATTTCCGCCTGCATCGACCATGACCATCGAAGCACTCAGGGCGTAGCGCATGTACGGGTAGTACCACTCGTCCGCCTTGGTGACGTCGTTGCCGAGCGGCAGTGCGATCTCGCCGTAGGCGCCGGAGTCGATGCCCTGCGCGGTGAGCAGCATCTTGAGGAATTCCACTTTTTTGACGGGGTTCGCTCCTTTGAACGTCGGGGACTTGTCGGGTCCGTTCACGATGCCGAGCTGCTGCACCGCGGCCGCCAGATACGTGCGGTACCACGCGTCTGCCGGAACATCGGTGAAGCCATCGATGTTCATACCCGCGACCTGCTCGGCGGAGAACTTCGTCGCCACTACAATCTTCATGGCTTCCGACCGCAGCACCTTTTGGCTGGGGCGGAACGTACCATCGCTGTAGCCCGACAATATTCCGCGGGATTTGAGGAACTCGACGGCCGGAGACAGCGTGCTGGATTCGGGAACGTCCTTAAACGACGATGCCGCCTGAGTATTCTGAGGTGTTGTCAGGAGAGCGACAGTGGCAAAAACCGCAGTTGTCGACAGTATCTTGGAGATGATCCGCATGGACGTGACTATAGAACACACACATGTTCTTCGAACAGTGCGCGGGCACAGACAGACGTTGCCTTTCAGCGGCTTTCAAGTCTGATATGCATAATCCCCGGTCATGCTCCAGTACATCTTCAGCCCTATGCAGAAAGGAAAGGTCAAATACATGAACTACAGTGTGCGATGAAGATAGCCTGACGCCCCGGCCTGTCATTAACTTTGCAGTGCGGACACCAAACATGGATAACAATGCTTTCGCCCATGCAATGGGCCGAGCCCCGCACTCTGTGCGCTTTTGACAATCTTCATCCGGTGAGGTTGTATCAGCTGTGTAATTTTTTGCAGCCCTTTATTATACGCAATGTTCAGATACATACTGGACACTCAGTCTGAAAAAAATTCGAAAAATTCCAGCCTTGAAGAAGTGCCAGACGACCGCGAGAGGGCGCATCGCTTATGCGGTTTGTTGCTCAGCAACAATCTCACACACATCGAGTACATGTACATGCCTGTCACAGGTGTGTGTGAACCGGACCTGTTCTGAGCCAGAGTGTACGATTCATACGTGACGCATGTTTATAATAAATAGCATCACGTTGCATTTAGTAAGTCCTACAAGATGACTAAAGTTCACAAACATATACTACAGCATTTGTGCGAGTTTTTGACCGGCGGGTGTGTCTGAGATTTTTGGCTTCTGGAATAGGGTTCAGACACATGCTAGACATAAAAAACTATAAGTGATATAATCTAGATAAATATATTTAAATTAACATTACAACGAAAAAACAAAAACACATGAACTGTCTACGTGGCGATCTCCGGGCTGTGAAGAGACTGCTGAGAAGCAGTTCGTCGCTGAGCCATGATGTGCTGCAAAAACTTCGCTGGTTTCAGTATGCGTTGGAACACGAAGGCAACATCAGCCTGACGTGTCGGCACTTCGGCATTTCACGCACGACGTTCCTGCGCTGGGCCGAGCGTTTTGATCCGCGCAATCCCTTCACGCTGGAGGAGCAGTCGCGCCGGCCGCATCACGTTCGCGCGCCGGAGACGGATGAAACCATTGTCGCTCTCATTCGGGAATACCGCGTGCGAGCACCGTATGTGTCGAAGGAAGAGATCCGTGTTCTGCTTTTTGAGGAGCACGGAGTCGTTGCTTCGGCGTCCACGATCGGTCGCGTGATCTCGCGCAACCGGTTCTTTTTTGGCGACAGCGAAGCGCATGCGCGCAAGAGGCAGGAGACGACGCTGAAGATTGATGTGAATCGCGACTACGACACAGCCTGGAAGACCACCGGCGATGACGTCCGGCTCGGAGAGGACTGCGGCGAGAAATCCATTCCCTTCTCTTCTGACGATACGTTTTTGACGAACACCTGATGAGAACGCGCTTCGCCCCCATCGGCATCGTCCTCAGCTCCATGCTGCTGGCAGCCCTCTGGCTGACCACGCCGCCTCATGTCTCGGCGGCCAGTGTTTCGGAGGGTGATGTGCCGGACCAGGCGGTCAATGATTTGCGCGTATCTCCGGGCTTCCGGTTGGAGGACAGCGTCACCTGGAGAGAGACGCATCTGACGGGCACAAGCAACAGCTTTGCAATTGTCGAAAGCCTCCACCCGGGAGCCGGGACATCGAGCGCAGGCGCTGCCAGCAGCGCAGTCACCAATGATACAAGCCCGCATGGCGGTACCCGCGGTCATGGTACGTACAGCTCCCGCCAGTCGTCCGCCGCACGCTCGAGTATTCGTCCGACGCGCCCAGTGCGTTCGCCGCGCCCCGCGCGCCAGTCTTCCTCTGCCAGTTCGCAGGCCGTTCACCCTGCCGCGCCCGAGACGCCGTCTGCGCAGACGCAACTCGCGCACCCGCTTGCCAGGACTCATTCCCTGTGGACCGGAAGCGCCTCGGTACTCCGTACGATTCTTGCCCCGGGCAAGGTACTTGTCTGCGCTCAAGCCGTGCCTGCATCGTGCTCCGGGCCTGCACCGTATGACTGGTTGCTCTGCATTGTGCTCTTCCTGGTCTGGAACCTCTTGCTGGCCGTTGCACTGCTGTGCGCGGTGCGCAAGGACGGCGCCAAAAAGCCGGCAAAGAAGAAGAACAGGAAGAAGCTGCCGCTCCTCCGCCGGATTCTGACGTATGAACTGAGAATCAGTTTGACACGCTTCATTGCAGCTCTTTTGGCTGCGGTCATTGCTTTGGGAGGATCCTTGCTGTTCGTCAGCCAGGTACACGCCGTCACAACCGTTCCGTTGAAATTCGTCTACAACGGCCACCTGCTCGATTCTGCCGGCAATCCCATTACTACGCCCCACAGCATCCGCTTCAGTTTCTGGAAGGGTCCGGATTACGTGGGAACGGATACCACTGCGACGGGCGCGATCAATATCGGTTCGGCGAACTACGGCGATTGGCAGGAGGTGCAGACCATCACGCCGAACGCGGACGGCTACTTCACCGTCGTGATGGGCAGTGTGACCGCCATGCCGTCGTTCAGCACCATGCCGCAGAGCACCCTGCTCAATCTCCGGCTGCAGGTGGACGTGAAGGCGTCTGCAGCCGCCGATACGGCGTACGAGCTCCTGGATCCGAATGCATCGGATACGGCGGTTGACCGTTCGCAGCTGCAATCCGTGCCGTTTGCGAAGAATGCAGATCTTCTCGACCAGCGCGACACGGGCACGGGCAGCGGTTCCATCCCCGTCCTGCAGAACGGCGGGTTGCTCGGTCGCGCTCAGATACCTCTCGGTCTCAACGGCGACAGCTTCACCATTGATTCCGATGATACGGCGACAACGTCCATCGGTCTCACATTTGGCCAGACGCTGAATAAGACGCTCAGTTACGATATCTCCGCCGATCGCTTCAACTTTAACGACAGTGTGCACATTCAGGGCGATCTTACCGTTACCGGACTCATTAACGGCGTCGATGTCACCTCCCTTACCAGTGCTCAGGACAGCCATCTGCGCGCGTCGTCCGGAGCCGGCTTGACCGTCAATATTGCCGGCGGCAATTTCCGGATCAATGGGGACACGACGAATTATGGCGGTCTTGCGGGTCTCTCCGTACCCGACAATGCCACCAGCTATGTCTTCTTTACCTCGACGGGAGCACAAGTCAGCCTGCAGAGCTTCCCCGAGAACATCAGCTTCATCCCAGTTGCGCAGGTGACGACCGTTGCGGGCACGGTTACGTCCGTTCTGGACCGGCGCGTGCTACAGAGCGATGACCGCCAGAGCACCATTCTGCGCGTGCTGCACCCGGGATACGAGGGCGCATCCGTGCAGGGCGACGGAAGCGACAACGTCGGCCAGCTGGGTATCGATCTCGATAATATTTCGCTCAAGAACTACTACTTCTGGACGAGCTCGAAGGCGGCACTGAACGATTACGACGTCATTGTCCGCCTCACCCTGCCGCTTGCCTTCAACCACTGGCGCGACAGCCTTCGTTTCCACTATCGCTCCACCTCTGCGAACGCCGCGGACAACAAGCTCGATATTCAGGTTTACGATACGAACGGCAATCCCGTGACGCTGTCCGGCTCGACCACGAACCTGGTGAGCACAAGCTGGGCGTCGACGCACGTGGAGTTCTCCGGCACGCCCACGTGGACGCCAGGCCAGGACATTCTCATTCGCATGCGCATGTCCGCCAGGAACGGCTATCAGATGCATTTGGGTGATCTGCAGCTCGATTACGTAGAGTTAAAAAATGAATAAACAGTTCTGCCTCTTTATGTAGCCTAAAATGGCCACTTGTACGAAAATGTAAATTCTGCTATACTAGTTCGATTTCCCCACAAATACCCATGAGAAACTTTCAGCTCTTCCGCGGCATCCGCATCCTTGCGGGTTGTATGCTCGGAGTTCTGCTCCTCGCATCGCTTGGGGAATCCGCGATTGCCGCTTCCACCTGGAACCCGACTCTGCTTGTGAACACGGAATCGTTTCAGATTGTTGATGAAGGTGATGGCACAACCAATATCGAAATCCGCTTCGGCCAGACGCTCCAGCAGAAACTTCTGTACGACCGCAGCAATAATCGTTTCGTCTTTACTTCCGGCTTGCTCGTTGGCGGCAATCTTACGGCCACCGGCTCGCTCTCGGTCAAGCGCAACATTTCCGGCGCCTCGCTGCGTGTCGACGGACCCGCGGACTTCTGGGGCACGGTCAGTGCGACGGGTGCCATCAAGACGCGCTCCACCCTGACGATCAACAGTGACAGCGACACGAATGATGCGACGCTTACCTTTGGTAACAGCACCGCCGACCAGACGTTGAAATTCCTCAATGGCGTCCAGCAGTTCGAATTCACCAAGGGTTTGCGAGTCAACGGCGATCTGTCTGCTTCCGGCACCTTGAGCGTCCAGACGGCGATCAACACGCGCGGTGATCTCACCTTGAACGTCGAGCGCGGCGCGGGCGATGCCACGCTGACCTTCGGCAACGCCACGACCAACCAGACGATCAAATATAATGACACTCTGCAGAAATTCCAGATCTCCAAGGACGTGAAGGTCAACGGCAACCTTTCCGGCAAGACACTCACCATCGACGATACGGTCACGCTCAATGGCGTCGCCTACGAATTCACCGGAGCGCAGGGCGCGTCGAACACCTTCCTCAAAAATGACGGTGCAGGCAACCTGACATGGGCTACCGCCTCCGTCGGCAACGGTTCTGGCGGCGTGCTCTCGCTGCATCCGGAGTATCCGAATGCCGTGTACTACCAGTCCGGCTCCACGGCCGTCGGCACCATGACCTACAGCTACGACAGCACGAATAAGCACAACTATTACCGCTGGACCACCAGCAAGCCTGCCTTGCAGGACTACTGGGTCTCCGTTCGCGTGATGGTCCCGAAGAACTTCGTACACTTCCAGACCTCCTCCGGCATCGTATTGCGCCTACGTAGCAACACCACCGCAGCGGCGGACAACTACACCACGTTGCGTCTCTACGACACTGCGGGCGCGGAAGTCGCCATCACAGGCAACGCGTCGCTGCGCAGCGGCACCGCCAACACCTGGGACGCAAAGGCTATCGGCGGAACCACCGCAGGCACCTACACGCCCGGCGGATACATTACGATCCTGATGAAAGTCGCCTCCACAAACGCTGGCTTCCTCGATCTTGGCAACATCGATCTGAACTGGACGACAACGACACCATAATCCTTCTCTAGCGCAGATACCAGCAGGAGCACCCGTCAGGGTGCTCTTTGCTTTGCGCACTCTTTGCCGTAGAGTTTCGCATTAATTGGTTAATAGTATTCCAGCGAAGGCATGGGCGGTGATTTGCCTCTTCTCCGTGGCTCTCAATGTCGTGCTGCTGAGTCTCGGCATGAATGGAACCGCCATGCGACGGGAATACCCGTATCTCTCCCCGAGGCTCTTCGTCAGTAATCCCAACGACACGATCATCAATTTCACATCACTTCGGAAGGAACTGCAGTCCTCTGTTGCGGAGATCAGTCGGCAGTTTAACGTTGGCATCTATTTCGAATACTTGCCGACCGGCGTCTCCATCGGCGTGAACGAAAAGGAGGCCTTCGTTTCGGCGAGCTTGCTCAAGGTGCCGTTCGTCATGGGTGTCTTCCGCCTTATAGAAGCTGGTGATCTGCGTGAGGACGACGTGCTGACTCTTCAGAAGAGCGATCTAGATATGGATTTTGGAACATTGTGGCAGCGCGGCGAGGGCGCACATCTGAGCGTCCGTGATGCTGTCAAATGGCTACTCGTTCATTCCGATAATACGGCGCTTCTTGCGCTGAACAGACACGTGAACGAGGATCTGGTGCGGGAAGTTTATGACGCGCTGGACATCCCGGTGGATATTCAGGCAGACCGTCTGGTGGTGACGCCCAAGAACTATTCGTCGGTTCTCCGGTGCCTCTATCTCTCCTGCTTGCTGACACGCGCGCATTCGGATGCGTTGCTGGACCTCCTGGCCCACACAGAATTTTTGGCAGGGGTTCAGGCAGGGGTTCCGCAAGGTATCTCCGTGGCGCATAAGGTGGGGTATTATGATCTCGCCGACTCGGAGGACCGAGTGCGTTCCGATTGCGGCATTGTCTACGCTCCGAAGAGGCCCTACATCTTGTGCGGTTTCGGCAAGATGAAGCGCGGGCAGGAACAGCTTTTCACGTCATTTATGCAATCGGTGTCAGCCCGGATTTACCAATATGTCGCAGGTGCGCCCTAAAAGTCGCTCTCCACGTAGAGGCGGTTGAGCTGGAAGTTTTGCGCGACGGCGGAAGCGGCCGGCCCGCCGCCCGCGTGGACGCGCAGGAACGTTGTGGCAGTTGGAAGGTTTGTGGTCACCACAATGTTGTCTGCGACCACAACACCACTCGTCTGATTGATCATGCGGACGGTGATTTTGTTGTCGAACGGCTTAGCGAAAATAAATAAGTCATAGACGTCAGTGGTATTGCGAACGGCCGAGGCACCCAGATCTGTTTCGGTCGCAACACCGGAGGCGTCGTTGGTCATCAGGCGCCAATTGCCGGGAACGTCGGCAGCATCGTAACCAACGCCGATCGTGTCGACCGCGGCGGATGGTTCGGCTGCAACGACGTGAGCGGTTGCCGCTGAGAGGCCGACGAAGGCGCGCGCGCCGTTGGTGCTAGTGAGCTGCGAAAAACGCGCGAAGAAGAAGAATCCTCCGAGACGTGCCGCATTTCCTCTCCAGATATTGGTTTGTGCAGTAAAAATACCTCCGACGGCGTTAGCCGTGGTAGCCGAGGCCCACTGTGTTCTGCGCATGGACGTCTGCAGGTTGGTGCTGGCGATGGTGGGGTGGCTGACAGTGCCGGCAGACGTGAATGTCCAACCGTCGACGGTGCCGACCGTTGTACTGTTGGATGGATAAAAGAGCATGACGTTGTTCTGAAAGAACGCCGGCTGGTAGGGATAATCCACGCCCGATGGACCTTTGCCCTTGAGCAGGATACGGCCGGCGATGTTCTTTGCATATATAGCGAGGCTTCCCGTGGAAGGGGCGCTTGGATCATTACGTGTCCGCAGCACCAGACTTCCCGAGACCGTCGCGCCCTGGTTCACCACCAGCGACCCGGAGGATTCCAGCCTGTTCTGTGCGTGAATCAGTCTTCCTGAGAGAGTGCCTGCTACGTCGAGCAGCAGCCCGGCTTCGAGCACGCCAGGCGGATTGCCGCTCTGGATCAACAGCCCTCCGGTCATCACGTCGCCGGACTTCTTCACATACCGCAGGTCCGCCGACGTGATGGAGAGCCCCCCCGCCCCGCCCTGGTCCGATCCGCACGAGAAGCGCCCGGTCGCAACCGACCACAGCAACTTGTCGTTCGTGCCGTTGTCGCAGTTGCTCAGTCCGGCGCCGGAGAGCGAGCGAGTGACGTAGAGAGCGTTGCCGGACATGGTTCCCGCAACTTCCAGCCGGGTTTCGGGCGTGAGTGTGCCGATGCCGACCATATTGAGCGCCGTATCGGCGAAAAATGTCGTGCCGTCGATTTTCACATTGCCGACGACAGTGAGGGAGCCCGAGGATTGCAACTGATTCTGGGCGTGCAGAGTACGTCCGGAGGCGACTCCTGCCACCTCGAGGCGCAGACCCGCTTCCAGAACAGCCGTGCCGATGCCAACGGCTTTGTTCGTCGCGTCGTACACGAGGCCCGCGGTATCCACGATGAGAACGTTGCCCGTTGCGGTCCCTGCGCGCTTCTTCACGATCAGCGTACCGGAGGCGTTCAGCGTGTCGGTGGCCATGATCGTGCGACCGGACATCGTGCCAGCGATTTCCAGCAACGCTGCCGCATCGACTGCCTGTGTCCCCGCGCCGCCGCGGACGATGAGCAAGCCGCCGGTCATGGTGTCGCCAGCGACGGCGACGTAACGCTTGTCGAAGTAGAATTGCAGCGAGCCGGTGGACGTGAAGGCGCCTCCGCCGGTCCCGGAGTCGTCCGTGCCGCAGGTCAGGACTCCTGCAACTGTCTCGAGTGCCGTACAGGTCGTAAAGCTGCTGTGTCCAAGCACGATCAGCGAACCGTCGATAATCAGCGAACCCGAGGAACGAAGCGCATCCTGCGCATGCAACACTCTGCCGGACGCCGTCCCGATAATTTCGATGGCCAGTCCCGTATCCGGCGCAGCCGTTCCGGAATTGCCAATATTGACGATCATTGCTCCCGTGATGGTCAGGTTGCCCGTGATATAGAGCGCGCGCGTGACTTTAAAGCGGCTGTTGGTCTTGTCGTAGAGCACGCGCTGGGTCGCGTCCGCGCCGAAACGCAGCTCGACGTCCGTCGTGGAGTCGCCGTCATCCACCTGCTCGAAGGACTCGGTGTTGACGATGACCGTCGGATTGAACGTGCTTGCTCCCTGCACGAAAAAGGGGACTGAGGCTGCAGCAAGGGCTGCAACGGCGATCGATACGCGTGCGGTATACGAGGCTGCTCTCGTCGGATTGTGTCGAGTGTGAGTCACGGGAAGCGCGCTAGTTATAGCAGAATTTGCCGCTCGCTTCCGCAAAGGCGTTTGCCATTTTTTTAAATTCGTTCCCGGCTACCAATCAATTATGGCTGCTCCCTCCCGAAGCGCTCCCGCAGGCTCTTGTTGTCCGGCAGCTGATTTGTCGGCACGGTTCGCTCCCGCCATTTGTCGCGCAGTGCTTCCAGATAGTTTTTCTCCGTCAGCAATCGCTCGATAAACGTTCCGGCCGTCTCGCGGAACCGCGTGTAGCGGAGCACGTCCGAGAGCGCGTAGATGACGGTCACGAATGCATCCTCTCCGCCGCGCACCTCTGCGCGGATTTCATCCAGCGTGGCGTGCATGATGCTGTCGACATCGAGGCCGGCCAGGAATTTGAGATCCTCGGCTGTGGCGGAGGGGAAATATTGGTTGGCGCCTAGGCGTCGCAGCGAACACGGCAGTTGATAATCAGCGATGACATCCGCGACCTGCGTGGAGAGTCCGCCCTCGCTGTGGTGATCTTCGGCCACGATAAGATGTCCCGTCTCCAGCGCGGCCTGCAGGATCGCCGAGGCGTCGAGCGGACGGACGCAGCCGACGTTGAGCACGCGCACGCGGACTTTTTCCTCGGTGAGCAGGCGCTCCGCGGCAGCGACAGCGTCGTGCACCGCGATGCCGGTGGCGATGATCGTGGCGCGGTCTTCCGTCGTGCCCGTGCCGCGCACGAGGTCAATGCGTCCGTCGAATGTGTACTCTTTCCCGTAGATCGGCTCGCCATCCGGATTCATGAGTTGGGGATGGCCAGAACGAGCCGAAAAGACGTACACGCTCTTGTGGCCTTCGGCGATAACCTCCATCGCGCGTTCGGCCGCGGCAGCCGCCTGGTTGCTGTCGGCGGGCATCCAGACTTCCGTGTGATCGAGCGGGATATTCAGGTAATTGCGTTCCTGGTGCGTCTCGCCGTCCTCGCCGACGCTCAGGCCCGCGTGCGTGCAGTCGTGCACCACGCCGCAGCGCGTGTGACCGCAGTTTACGTCGATCAGGCGCGCGTTGGCCCGCGCCTCGTTGGTACCGAACGCCGCAAACGTGTAGGTGACGGGGAGCAGGCCCGTCTGGCGCATGCCAGCGGCCATCATGTACATGTTCGCCTCGGCGACGCCGACGTTGATCACGCGGTCTGGCATTTCCTTCTGTACTTTGTCGAAGCCGCCGGACGCCGCGAGGTCCGCGTGCAGCACGACGATGCGCTTGTCGGCTTTCATCAGACTGCGCAGATGCGTCTCGCCGAAGTCCTTGCGGGCTGCACCTTTCTCTTTCGACACGGCGCGCGCGTAGCCGGAGAGTTTGCTGACGTCCCACGCGAGCGGAATGTCCGTCTGCGTGCGGGGCTTGGACTCGTAGCGTTTCTTCTCTTTTGTGTGGAACGGCATGTAGTCCTTTACCAAGGCGTCCAGCGTGGGCAGATCCTTGAGGGCGTTCTCCGCGACATCTTTCTTGAGTGGTGAGCCGTGAAAATTCTCTTTGCCCGTGTTTGAGCCCTCTTCCATTACTTTTACGCCATGACCCATGGTTGTGTAGTAGCAGATGAAGATCGGGAAGCCCTTTTCTGCGAACGCGTCGGCCTTGTCCTGCGCAGCTTTCACCTGTGCGGGATCGTTGCCGTTCTGCACTTCGATGACTTGCCAGCCGGAGGACTGCGCGATGGCGGCGAAATCGGCGGCGACCGTGTTGGAGGGGACGTCGCTCAGCTGGATGTCGTTGAAGTCGCCGTGCACCACGAGGTTGTCGAGCCGCAGATGCGCGGCCAGACGGAACGCCTCCAGCACCTGGCCTTCCTGCGCGTCGCCGTCGGCAAGGAGGACGTCGACCATGCCGCTCTTCTTCTGATACTTGAGTCCAAACGCCGCGCCAAGTCCGCTGCTCACACCTTTGCCGAGCGGACCCGTGCCGAAGGGGATGTCTCCGATGCCGGCTTCCACATGGCCCGGCAGACCCGACGGCGTGCGAAACGTATCGATGATTGCCTGCGGCGACTGGAGCCGTTCGTCCTTCCCCTCGCGGCCGAACATCCACTGCAATCCGTAGGACAGCAACGACAGATGCCCCGGGCTGATGCGCAGCGGTTGATCGACCGCGGGATCGCGGCGCGCGCTGAGCATGTACGCTAGCGTGAAGGCCGAGAGCGGCCCACCCGGATGGCCGGATGCGTGCTTCAGCGGAGCCTGGATGACGAGATGGCACTGGATCTTGTGCGCGAGGTCGTAGGCTTTCAGTTCATCCGCGCTCAGCTTGGCCGCGTCCTTGGGGCAGATCCAGACCGGCACCGCCATCCTGGCCGACTTTGCGATGCGCTGGAGCGACATCGGAACGATCAATGGATCCTGTCCGGGAAACGCGTGGGGGTCAAAACGGGAGGGCATAGGGGAGAGGGCGGGAAGCCGCCCCTACGGTACATCGACCGGCTCATCCCGCGAAAGCGCTTACTTTTCCAGAACCAGGATGACCTTGCGGCCCTCGCGGATGTTCTCCTTTTGCTGGTTCCAGTTGTGGATGGCGTCGTAGAGCACGTTCTCGTTGTACATGTAGTCTTTGCCGCGCTTGGTGCCGACGTCATTGGTGATGAAGCGGTTGCCGTCGTATCCCGTCACCACAAGCATGTGGTACCACGGACCCTCGCCACTGTAGTAGGGGTTGCCGAGGTCGCGGCCGGAGAGCGGCACGATGATCGGATAGCCGTGCGCGAGCAGGCGCTTCATGTCCTCGATCGTGAAGTCATAAAAGAGCTGACCAGTGTGATGATAGTAGTCCTCCGCAATCTGCTTGAGCTCTTCTGCGGTCACATCGGCGCTGTAATTGAACTCTTTATTCTCCCACTCAATGATATTGAGGATTTCGCGGTCCGCAATTTCGGGCGTGAGCGGCGTGCCCTCCAGAAAGTGATGCACCATAATGACGGACGTTTCCTCGCACGCTTCCTGGTACGGCATCTCCCAGTTGCCGAACGGCGCCTGAACGCTGAACGGCACTTCGATGCGGATGCGCGGAGGCAGCTCGCCCTTCTCTTCCATTGCAGCCGTAATGCCGTCTTTGGACGCAGTCGTCGGAGCAAGGGCGGAAGTGTCAGGCGCGGGTGCCGGGACAGAAGAAGGCTCCGACGAAACATCAGGCCGCTCCACGACTTCCACGAAATCGTTGACGGCCATGGAGCCGATCGAGTTGGTGTCGCGTACCAGCGGGAAGTCGTAGGAGGTCTTGGACGAGAGTGCGTAGGCAGCGATGATTCCTCCGACGAGGAGAAGGGCGGCGAGAGCGATGAGAGGCCGGTGATAGCGTGTGTAATGCATAAGCATGAGTTTATGACGTGCAGATGAGTTGTATCTTACACACGCGCGGCAGCCGCGGTCATGATTTCTTGCGTGGAAACGCGGAAACGCTCAGGATGGGGACGTTCCCCTTCTTTGCTCCCATGAAGTTCTTCCTCGATACTGCCAACGTCGATCATGTTTCTCTCGCCGCCTCGTGGGGCGTCCTCGACGGAGTCACCACCAACCCGAGCCTGGTCGCCAAAGAAGGAAAAGATTTTGAGAAGACCATCAAAGCGATGTGCGCCCTTGTTCCGTGCGTGAGCGCGCAGGTGACGGCTACAAACTACGAAGGAATGAAAAAGCAGGGCAAGGAATACGCGGGATGGCACAAGAACGTGTATGTCAAAGTGCCGATGACGACGGAGGGTCTCAAGGCGCTCCACTATTTCCGCAAAGAGGGGATTCGCACCAACACGACGCTCATCTTCTCGTCCGCGCAGGCGCTTCTTGCGGCCAAGGCCGGAGCCAACATCATCAGCCCGTTCATCGGACGGCTGGATGACGCCGGGGAGGACGGCATGGCGCTGATCGGCGAGATTATGGAAATCTGGGGCAACTACGATCTGGATTGCGAGGTGCTGGTTGCGTCCACGCGCCATCCGCGCCACATCGTCGATGCAGCCCGCCTCGGCGCGCACATCTGCACCATCCCGTATGAGGTCTTCGCCAAGCTGCCCAAGCACCCGCTCACGGACAGCGGCATCCAGAAATTCCAGGAGGACTGGGCTAAGGTTGTAGCAGGTAAGGCGTAGAGGGTAGAATTTTACAGTGATCCAGAATCATGAGGAACTTGCCGTGTGGCAGAAATTACATCTTACCCCCTGTCTCCTAACTTTCTAACGATGCAGCTCGGAGTCGTCGGACTCGGCACCATGGGCGCCAACCTCGCCAGAAACGCAGCCAGCCGCGGCGCGCGCGTGGCGGTGTACAACCGCACGGCCGAGCGCACGGACGAATTCATGACCGCGCACGTCCGCGAGGGCGATTTTGTTGCGTGCCGCAGTTACAAGCATCTGCGCGACGCGCTCCAGATGCCGCGCGCGATCCTCATCATGGTTAAAGCAGGAGACGCCGTGGACGGAGTCATCAACGAGCTCCTGCCATTACTCTCGCCCGGGGACATCCTGATCGACGGAGGCAACAGCCGCTTCCAGGACACCGAGCGCCGCGAGAAGGAGCTGAAATCCCGCGGCATCAATTTCTTCGGTATGGGCGTGAGCGGCGGAGAGGAAGGAGCGCTGAAGGGTCCGAGCATGATGCCGGGCGGCGACGAGCGTGCGTACCGCACCATGGAGCCGCTCCTGCGTTCGATGAGTGCGGATGACGGCGCGGGCGGCAAATGTGTCACGCATATCGGGCCGGGAGGCGCGGGGCATTTCGTGAAGATGGTGCACAACGGCATCGAGTACGGCGCGATGCAGCTGATCGCCGAGACCTACGCCGTCATGCAGCACGCCGGAAAGATGTCCAACGAGGATCTCGGCCGCGTGTATGCCGACTGGAGCGTGGATTCCGCGATCGGCGGCTTCCTGCTGGAGATCACGGCCAAGATCTTCCGCACCAAAGACGGCGACACGGGCAAAGACGTACTCGATCTCATCGTCGATCGTGCGGGCCAGAAGGGCACCGGCAAGTGGACGACCGAAGCCGCCATGGATCTCGGCGTGCCGATCCCGACAATCAATGCCTCCGTCGATGCGCGCATTCTTTCCGGAGCCGCGGGCCTGCGTGCCAGCGTCGCCGCCGAAGGCATTGCCGCACCACTCTCCGCCGACATGGACCCCGCCGATCTTGCGACCGCCTGCAGGGGCGCTCTGGAATTATCGCTTATCTGTTCATACGTGCAGGGCTTCGATCTCATCGCCACGGCTTCGCGTGAATACAACTGGAACGTGAACGTCTCCGAGGTAGCGCGTATCTGGCGCGGGGGCTGCATCATCCGCTCGGCGCTGTTACCGGCCTTCCAGCAGGCATTCGATCCGGCAACCGAGTTTGCCGCCAAGCACGTCATCTTTGGACGCTTCGCAGGCGAGGCGCAGGAACAGTGGCGCAGCGTTGTTGCTGTCGCGGTGAGCGCGGGCATCGCCGTCCCCGCTATGGCCTCGGCACTCGCGTATTACGACGCGCTGCGCACGCCGCGTCTTCCGCAGAATCTTCTTCAGGCCCAGCGCGACTTCTTCGGGGCGCACACCTACGAACGCACCGACAAGCCGGGCACATTCCATACGCACTGGCAATGATCTTTTCGCCGCTTCCCGGAACGCCGCTTATCACCCAGGGCTTCGGACAGAATCCCGCCGACTACGCGGTCTTCAACATGCAGGGGCACAACGGCATCGATTTCGGTGTTCCCGTCGGCACGATTGTCTACGCTCCGCATGATGGCGTCGCCACCGTCAAAGACGACGGCACGAACGGGTACGGTGTCTATGTCGTGATCGAGGATGCCAAGCGCCGCAGTCTGCTCGCGCATCTCTCGGAAACGTCCGTAACAAATGGCCAGATAATTTATCAGGGTGATCCCATCGGCAAGTCCGGTATGACGGGCACGGCGACGGGCCCGCATCTGCACTGGACGTACAAGATCATGAAGAACGGCCAGGTGCAGAACAAGCAGAACGGCTTCGACGGTGCCGTGGACGTCACGGAATTCACGCGTCTCTGGCAGGACCAGGACCTGCATCATGACGCGCAATACGCGGACAGCGCGCAGGACTATCTGACGCTCGCTCTGGGTCCGGATCAGTACCTCAAAAACCCGTCCCGTCACGCGTGACGGTGAGCAGGGCCGCTCCGAGCGTACCCGGGTGCGGCAACATCGCGCAGGCCAGTTTCGGCAGGGGAGCGCCCGGGAGCATCCAATGCCTCAGTTCTTTTTCGATGCCGTCGAGATGATGGGCAAGCGCCCGTCCGGCGCTGCCGCCGAAGACGACGATCTCCGGGTCGAGTAAATGCACAATGGTCGTGACGAGCCAGGCGCACTCTTTGAAGAGTGACGGCTGCAGATACGCGCACGCCTGCCCTTCCAGATAATCTTCCGGCCGTTTGGCCGCCTCGCAGCGCTTGCCCATCGCGGTTCCGGACAGGTATTGCTCGGCATCGCCGCGCGGGTCATTGGTGGGGTAGGGCACTTCGCCCGGACACAGCAGCACGTGGCCGATTTCGCCGGCGAACCCGTGCGCACCATGGAAAATCCTGCCGTCGATGACGATGCCGCCGCCCACGCCCGTTCCCATCGTGATGCCGACGACGACCCGGTGGCCCTTGCCGGCGCCCTGACGTGCCTCGGAGAGTGCGAAGCAGCGCGCGTCGTTATCCACCTCCACCGGCAATCCAGTCTTTTTCATCAAAAGATCGCGCACCGCGAAGCCTTCCGCACCCGGAATGTTGGGCAGTGTTTCAATAACGCCTTCGGGCTGGCGCACGAGGCCGGGGACGCCGAGACCGATTGCGCGCGTTTCAGGCGTCCGCATCTTCTCCACCTGCGCGAGCATGCGGTCCAGAACGGCCGCGAAGCCGTCCCTGGCGTTCGTCGGCATTTTTTCATGCTGCTGCAGTTCCCACGTTCTCGCATCATAACGTGCGACTGCACTCTTGGTGCCGCCAAGGTCGATCCCGATGATGTCGTCGCCCGGAGCCATGAATTATTTCGAATATCGAAGGCTTACTCCCTGGAGCCGAAACCGAGAACCAGACACACGGCGGCGATCGCCAGGTGCAGGAAGTTATCGGCGGCGTTGAGTGCGAGCAGATCCACGACAAGCGTGAAGTCCATGAAGCCCGCGGCGGCGGCGACCGCGTAGACGAGACCAAAGACGATGAGGAACATGCGGGATGCCTTCAGGCCCATGCTGGCGGCGGCGATGCCGAGTGCGCCGCTGACGAGGTGGACGATGTTATGGAGGAGGTTCACGTTAAAAATGAAGATCGGGTTCATGACGAAGCCGACCAGACCGACCAGCAGAAGAACCAGACCAAGGAGCCATGTGACGGGCTTCACAAGTGCGTTCATAGTAGAGAAAGTAAAAAGGGATAAAGATATCGGGCACAGTTTAGCAGATTCAGACCATTCTGCAGAATGAGATTGCGATTGCGATTGTCGCAAGAAAGGTGAAAGACGTAGGATGAGCATATGACGCCTTCCATGGCTAAGGATCGTGCTCCGGCATCGCCTGAGGGCCGCGCAAAACGTCTGTACGACCCCGCCTCCACCGAGCCGTTTGCCCTGAGTCGCACCAAGATCGAACTCTTCCTGCGCTGCGCGCGGTGCTTCTATCTAGATCGCCGCCTGGGGATCGCACAGCCCCAAGGACCGCCATTCACGCTCAATTCGGCCGTCGACGCGCTGCTCAAAAAGGAATTCGATCTGTTCCGCGCGCAGGGCAAGCCGCACGGGATGATGACGCGTTTCGGCGTGGACGCCATACCGCTGCGCCACCCG
Organism: uncultured Candidatus Peribacteria bacterium; assembly: GCA_964460365.1. Classification (GTDB taxonomy): domain Bacteria; phylum Patescibacteriota; class Gracilibacteria; order Peribacterales; family Peribacteraceae; genus DAISLF01. Next base: position 91,111 of record CAYWPL010000003.1, read on the forward strand.
ATGCTGGATGACTGGCGCGATCCGTTCCGGGGCATACGGCATCTGCACACTCCGACGAATTTCCAGGTTTTCGGCGCGCTCGATGACGTGTGGGCCGATCCCGCCGGACGTCTCATCGTGGTCGACTACAAAGCCACCAGCTCCGCCCTTGCCGTGACCCTGGAGGGGCGCTGGAAAGAATCCTACAAGCGTCAGGTGGAGGTGTATCAGTGGTTGCTGCGTCGCAACGGTTTCACGGTCTCGGATACGGCGTACTTCGTCTATGTGAACGCCGATAAAGAGCGGCCTGCTTTTGATGGAAAGCTGGAATTCGTCACAACGGTTCTGCCGCACCAGGGCAAAGACTCATGGATTGAGGATGCTCTCGTAGAGGCGAAGACCTGTCTCTCGCGTGACTCGATGCCCCAGCCGCACGGCGAATGCGAATGGTGCGCGTACCGCAAAGCGGCGGCCGTGGCGGAAGTGTTCTCTTCCTAAAGACAGAGTTCTTTGATCGTGAATGCGCTCTGAGGCCGGAGGCAGGAGGCGAAGCCGTGACAATACGTCGTCTGGCGGAGAGGGAGGGATTTGAACCCTCGATACGGGTTTAACGCCGTATACCACATTAGCAGTGTGGCCCTTTCGACCACTCAGGCACCTCTCCGCGCAAGCGGCAGTATAAAGCAAGCTCTCGGCTTGACCAGCGCGTTTTCCCCATTAGAACGTGTAGCGCGGCGTCTCGCGGGCCGCCAGTTCCTGCAGGAATTTATCCGATCCGAGCATCGTCGTGACGATCAGGCTGTTGTCGTTGAGCGCGTAGGTTCTCTCGATGATATCGAGGGTTTCCTCGGCCACGACGATGCAGCCATACGAGCGGTAGCGCATGGGCGACTTGAGCCATTCCTCGATACTCTTGTGCCCGTGGATGCCGTAAGCAGTGCGCGTGTCACCGTTGCGGTACAGGCGGAAAAAACGGCGCGTCGGTCCGAAGTTGACGTTATCCAGCTGGATGACGCGGTCCTTGGCCACCCAGAAGGCCGCGGGTGTCTGCGCGTAGTAGAGGGTGTGGTTGTAGTAGATGGTGCGCTGCAGGCCCGTGGCAACCTTAAATGGCATGTACCGGGCGTCTCGGTGGAGCAGATAGCCCATGTTCGCCGAGACATCGACAAACAGCTGGTCTCCGTACTCCGGAACCCATTCCGAAGGCATCAGCACGGTGGCTGCGCTGGTAGGCGCGGCAGTCGCTGCGGCAAGCAGGAGGGCCGATGTCAGGATTAGGAAGGCGCGTTTCAAAGTGTACTACTTTAACCCTTAATCTATTTTTGTCAACAATCAGGGGCGGCCATTTTCCGCAGAGATAGAGCCATTTTGAATAGTTTTTGTATACGGATATTCTCTCTCTGTGAAAGCAAACAGAACAGATTGCACGCGTAGCAGGTCTGCGTACCATGACGGAGTGTCCCATGCCTCAGCCCCACGGCATATCCCGGTTCTGCTCAGCCATGATCCGTCGGTGCTGGCGTACCTCCATCCCGCGCCAGGCGAGACGGTTCTGGACGCGACGCTCGGCCTGGGCGGCCATGCGTCGGTGTTTGCGGAAGCTGTCGGTCCGAAAGGAAAGCTGATTGCACTGGATGCCGACGAGAGCAACATCGCGCTCGCCCGCGAGACACTGAAGCCCTACGTGGACCGCGTGGCCATCTATCATCGCAATTTCTCGGGAATCACCGGATTGTTGCCGCTCACGGTCGACGTGCTTTTCGCGGATCTCGGCGTGAGTTCGCCGCACCTCGATGATCCCGAGAGGGGATTCACGTTCCGTGCCGATGCGCCGCTCGATATGCGCTACGACCGCACGCGCGGCAAGACCGCAGCAGATTTTTTGCGCGAGGCGGAATTTGGAGAGATCGCCGATGTGCTGAGGCGATACGGCGAGGTGGCGATGCCCGGGCGACTCGCGAACGCTTTGCATGAGCGCTTCAGCGGCGATGGACCCCAAACCACCGCGGAGGCGAAGGCAGCCGTCGAGTCGGTTGTCGGTTATCGTGCGCCGTCGATTCTGCCGCAGGTGTTCCAGGCGCTGCGCATCAGGGTCAATGATGAGCTCGGCGCGTTGGAAGCGCTGCTCGCGGCGATCCCGGAACTCATGGCGCCCGGAGGCCGCTGCGGCATCATCAGTTATCACTCGCTGGAGGACCGTCTGGTTAAACACGCCTTCCGTGCGCTGACCACTCCCGTCAAAGATGAGACGACCGGGCAAATAGCTGCCGCTGCACCTTTCGAGCTGCTCACGCGCAAGGCCGTTGTGCCGTCCGATGAGGAGATCGCCGTCAATCCGCGTGCCCGCAGCGCGAAGTTCCGCGTGATACGCCGCACAAACGATCCGTCTTCCGATTGAAACGCCCGCTTCGCCCATGCACAATGGACCGAGTCGAACGATTTTCCCGTTCTCACCCCCGTGCCGACCCTTCCGCCTCCGTCGGATATCCCGCGCCGTCTCTCCCTGGGGCGCATGGTCAATCAGAGCACGGTGCTGTTGATGGTGTGCATCGGCGGACTGATTCTCGCCCTCGCGCTGCTCATCCTGTTCCACGAGAACGCCAATGCGACGAAGGGCTACAGCCTGCGCCGTCTGGAAACGAAGCGCTCCGTGCTGTTACTAGAACAGGAAGTGCTGAACATGCAGATCGCCGAGGCGCAGGCGCTGGAGAAACTGCAGGATGACCCGCAGGTGCGCAAGATGATCCCGTTCACACGCCCCGTGTACGTGAAGGAGGAGCAGTCGGTGGCGGTGACGCAATAAGGTCAGGCGATGGTCCGGATCTGCACCGTACTGACGGTGAGATCGTGCGCCTTGGAGTCCGAGAGCAGGACGCATTTTTCACCGCGCTTGAGGAGCTTACGCTCGCGGGCCATGGCGAAGGCCTCAGTCACGGTCTTCTCGGGGTCCTTATTGAAGTCGATCATGAGCGGAATGACGCCGTAGGTCAGCTGCAGCGAACGCTGCGTCTCGATGTCCGGCGTGAAGCCGATCACGGGCAAACGCGGACGGTACCTGCAGATGTCGCGGACGTTCTGGCCGGTGCGCGACATCACGACAATCGCCGAGGCGTTGGTGGAGAGCGCCAGCGTGACGGCGGCCTGAGCGCGGGCCTCACGCTCGGTGCGGACCGGGGCGTCGACCATGCGGCGCATGCCCTCCAGGTGCGTCTCGGTGGCGGTGAGCACGCGGACCATCGCTTCCAGCGACGCGAGCGGATGCTTGCCACTGGCGGTTTCGCCGGAGAGCATGGTCATGTCCGTGAAGGTCGAGGCGGCGTGCGCGATGTCGGTGACTTCCGCGCGGGTCGGCATGGGATTCTCGCACATGCTCTCGAGCATGTGGGTCGCGACGATCACGGGCTTGCCCGCGATGCGCGAGAGCGATACGAGCTGGTCCTGGATCACCGGGATGCGCTCGAACGGCACTTCGGCTCCCAGATCGCCGCGGGCCACCATGATGCCGTCGGACGCTTCGATGATGGATTCCATGTTCGCGACGGCCTGGCGCGTCTCGACTTTGGCTATGATCTGCGCCGTGCGCTTCTTCTTGCGCAGATGGTTGCGGACTTCTTCGATCTCCCGGGCCTCGCGGATGAACGACAGTCCGAGGAAATCGACACCCTCGGTCGTGCCCTGGTCGATATCCTCCCAGTCCTTGTCCGTGAGCGACGGCATGTCGAGGTTGGCGCCGGGCAAATTGACGTGGCGGCGCGAGCCGATGGAACCGTCCTCCCGCGCGCGGGCGACGACGGTGCCGTTCTTATTGATGCTCACCAGCTCAAAGGTGAGCTTGCCGTTATCCAGCAGGATCGTTTCGGCCTGCTTCGCGTCCTTGTTGAAATGCTTATGGTTCACGATGACGACCTGGCGCTTCTCGCCCGGCACGGGAACCGGAGAGAAGACAACGTCTTCGTCTTTGGCGATCTGCAAAGGCGTATCGACAATGCCGGTGCGGACCTCGGCTCCTTTGGTATCGAGCAAAATGCCGATGCATGTCGGGTGCGACGCATGCGACGCCAACGTCTTGTTGACCGAATGCAGCGTCTGGATGGTCTTGCGGTGCTGGTCCCGCGTGCCGTGGGAGAGGTTGATGCGCGCGACGCTCATGCCTGCGCGTGCCAGACGCAGAATATCGGCTTCCGTGCCGCAGGACGGACCGAGAGTGCAGGTGATCTTGGTGGATATCATGTGCCAACGGTATCTGTTCCCGAGGCCGCTGTGGAGAGCTGGCCGTGCATCACACAACAGAACGGCGTGTATTTCAATCCCAACCGCCGCTCAACGCGCCTTGAGATACTCGATGATCCCGAGTGTGGCGAAGAACGCACGGATCGAGAGAATGATCATAAAAATGACACCGACGACGCCTACGATCGCTCCGACGAAGGGCAGCGAGGCGATCAGTCCGATCAATTCGTAGCAGCGCGTCACGATGCTGATGAGCAGCGCCGACCAGTGCGTGAGCGAGAAGCAGAATGCCGCGACCCACAGGAGCACGACGGCGATGCAGAGGTTCATGATCATCCTGGTCTTCGGCGTCTCCTCTTTGGTCGCAGTGGAATAGTCGTCGTAGAGCGTAGCGGACATGATCGCGTAGAAGCTCCACAAGCCCAAAAGCGCTCCCGGGATGCGGAACCCCGGCATCTCGCGGATGAAATCGAGCGTGGCTTCCAACGTGAAGGCGAAGAGCAGGTAATAGCCGATGGTGTACGTCAGAATCGACGCGACCGGCAAATGGCGGAGTACGATGCCGACCACGGCGGCAATAACGGAGTTCACGAGTGTCCACACCCAGACGAACGCAAGATGAATGATGCCGAGCGTCAGTAAAAAACCCGCGAGGGGTACCAGCGTTGATGGCAGCAGCGAGATGAGGTCCACGCGCGGATTCTCCACCGGGAGTGCATGGGCGGCAAGGCGACATGGCGGCGTTGTCATCTCTTCTGTTCCACACGTATCATCCGGCTCATGTCCTTCGCCTGCTTCCGGGACCCGCGACAATCGCCGCCGCATCGTGTCGCGCTTGATCTGGTGCTGATCGCTGGCTCGTGCGTCGTATTGTGGCAGATGGCGCTCCGGGTGCTCTACGAACTGGCCGGGCCCATGATCTACGACAGCCTTATTTATCTTGCCGTCGGTCGCGGCATCCTCAATGGTCTCGCACCGTACCGCGATCTCATCGAAACCAAGCCACCCGGCATCTTTCTTCTGTCTGCCATCTCACAGGCATTGTCCGGGGATCTGCTCGCGCACGTTTTCCAGGCGGCATGCATCGCCGCTATTCCCGTCATCACGGTTCTTGCCGTCCGCAGAGTCTGCGGGAAAGACGCACCCGCCCCCGCGTATGTGCTGCTCCTCGCCGCGATCGCCGGCGCGATCTTCGCACTTTTTACGGCCACGCTCGCCGGGGAATATCAGGTGGAGTCCTTCGGTGCCCTCGCAGGCGCGATATTCGTCCTGGCTGTCGCCGATCCGTCGAGAATGAGCATGCAGCGCATCATCGGCGCAGGCTGCGCGCTTGCGGTCGCCGTCGCGTTCAAAGAGCCCTTTCTGCTTCCGTTGATCGGCTGCGCGCTTGTCTTGTCCCGCGCGCCGCGTGATCTGCTCAAGACGCTTATTCTTCCCGGACTGATTGGCGGTGCGCTGTTCCTCCTCCTGCTCGTTGCCACCGGATGGCTGCAGCCGTACCTGTCCGGGTATCTGACCGAAATGCTCGAGGGGCGCATCGGCTCCGGCGTACCGCTCTGGAAGCGCGGCTTTGACCTGGCGAGCGTGTTCGGCAATCTCACGAAGGATTTTTCGCCTTCGGCAGCGGTTCTGGTCGGTTTACTCATCGTCTGGCATGTCATTCGCAGGACGGAAGACCCTGGGATCTTCCGCAAAATCTGGGGAGTTGTCGCGTGTCTCGTCGCCCTCTATCTCGCCGTCGCAGCCGTCGGCATTACGGGAGTCTTCTCGAATCACTTGCAGGTGTTCGCCGTGCCGCTGTATCTGGCACTGGTTGTCCGGCTGCTCGGCGATGTCTCCGACGCGCTCGATCCCTCCCGCGTCTCACTGCTGCACGTTCTGGGCCCCGCGCTTGTACTCTGCCTGGTCCTCGGGCCGTGGACGTCGCCCGGTCAGTATCTGGAGCGCCTGGAGAAAAACAGGGCGGAGATGCAGATCGGGCGCACACTGGCGCGCCAGATTGACGGAATCCTGGATGGCTGCGGCATCGATCGCTGGCTGTACATTGGCGGGCACTCTTTTCCGAATGCGTATGGCTTCACGCGCCACTCGCCGCTCGGGCCGTTGTTCTTTCAGGCGCCGGGTATCCAGAACCAGTTCGACTCCGACGTTGTCCACAGCTTTATCAACAACATCGGCTCGGCGCGTTTTATCCTGATGCGGAAGTTCACCGTCTTTGAAGACAATAAGATGCCCGTGGCCGGGGTCTCCTACCTCATGGACCACTTTACGTTCGAGACGCCCATCTGCGCAGGAAAGCCCGGAGATCCCGCCGATCCCAAGACGTACTTCCTGTACCGCATCAAAGATGGCCCGTTTGAATACGACTATCCTGAGTTCGAGTGACGTTCAGGCGAGCGTCCGGGCGTATTTGGCGATGCGTCCCATGTGTCCCATGATCTCGACGTAGGATTCGATGACGCCGGTCTCGTGATACGGGATGCCCTTGTCCTTGCAGAACTGGCGCACGATGGAATTGGCCTTCCGCAGCTTGTTGCGCGGCATCGTCGGGAACAGGTGGTGCTCCACCTGGTAGTTGAGTCCACCGTACCAAAAATCCGCGAGCACGCCGCCACGGACGTTGCGCGCGGTGAGTACCTGCTCGCGCAGGAAATCCATCTTTTCATCCTTACCCAGCATCACCATGCCCTTGTGGTTCGGGGCGAAGATGAGCGCCATGTAGAAGCCGAAACAGCCCTGATGCACGAGGATGAACAGCACGGCGTGCAGCGGCGGCAGGAGGAGGAAGAGCAGCGTGAAGTACGCGACGAAGTGCGTGAAGAGCAGGACGGCATCCACCCAGACTTTCTTGATCGGGCGAGTGAAGACATAGTGGAAAGCGCTGTAGCGCAGGGATCCGGCCACGAACGGCAGCAGCCAGGGGAAGAGCCAACCCTGTTGGCGGACACAAAAACCGGCGAGGCCTTTCTTGTCGCGGGCCTGCCGTTCGGAGAAGGCGATGATCGGGAATTCGATGTCCGGATCCATGTCCTCGCGGTTGGGGTGTACGTGGTGCTCGTTATGCTTGTCCATCCAGGCGTGCATACTGATGCCGAGCGCGAGTCCGCATGGGTGTCCGACGAGATCATTCTTGAACGTCGAGGAGAAGATCTGGCGATGACCGGCGTCGTGACCGAGCAGGCCGATCTGGCCGTAGACGAACGCCAGGTAGACCGCGTCCAGCAGGAGCAGGAAGAGGTTCTTGGTCAGAAAGAGCACAGCAATGCCGATGGCAAGCATCGTCGTGTTGAGGACGATCTTCCAGACGAAGAAGCCGAGATTGCGTTCCAGGAGGCCTTTCTCGACGATCATTTTCCGTAGGATGGCGAAATCGTTCGGGGGCGCTGCGGTCTGGGCGTCAGTCGACATGCGGGCGTGGGGGGACGGGAACAGTGTAGGAGACGCATCCGTGCTTCTACAACCGTTCCTGCGTCGTTCGGCTGATTGCGCAAGAAGCCCCGTCCTCAGCGACGGGCGGCGTCCTCAAGTGCCCTGCGCAAGTCGTCTGCCTTCTCGGACTGGGCGGGATCCAGCTCTAATGCACGCTGAAACTCGCGCAATCCCTCTTCATACATGCCCTTCCTGCCGTAGGCCGATCCGAGGTTATTGTGTGCCTGCGCGTAGTTGCTGTCGGCCGCTATCGCCGACTGGAATGCCGCAATGGCGCCGTCCACATCGTTGCGGTCGAGCAGCAGGCTTCCCAGGTTGTCGTAGGACTCCGGGCGCGTCGGGTCCGCGGCGGTCGCCGCGCGGAATTCCGCTTCGGCCTCTGTCGTACGTCCGAGGCTCTGCAACGCCAGTCCGAGATTGGCATGCGCACGCACGTGTGATGGATCGATAGCGATGACGGAGCGGTACGACGTCTCGGCTCCGGAGAAATCACCCGCCTGCTGGCGCGCGATACCGAGGTTGTAGTGCAGCGCCGCGTTCCCTGGATCAGTCCGGAGTGCATCGCCGAGCAGCGATCCGCTCCCGCGCCAGAGGAAGCTGCGTGCGTGCGCGGAGACGCCGAGCATGAGGATGCACAGTGCCGTGATGACCAGGGCACCGTTCTGCAAAGTTTTGCCGAGGCGCTGAACCAGCGAGTCAACCAGCAATCCGACGAGAAACAGAAGCCCGACCTGCGGCAGGTAGAGATAGCGATCCGAGAAAATATACAGCGTATTATTCTGTGAAAACGTTGCAAAAGAGGGGAGTAGCGGCAGCAGAAAAAGCCCTGCCGCAAGCGATAAGCCGTGCAGCCGTTTCCGGAGCGCCCAGAAGAGCAGAACCGCCACGGCGATCAACGCGAGGGGCAGTAGAAACTCCGGAGTAGGGGCGACCGCCGTCGTCTGGCGGTACTGGAACGACAGCGCGAACGGAGCGACGTAGGAATTCACAGCGAAGACCAGTGCCTTGCAGGCCATCAACACCGTCTGAAGCGGCGTGAGCGCGACGAGGTTCGCCGTCTTGCCGAAGAGTGCGATGATTAGAAAGATTCCAGACAGTGCCGCGAAGGGCAGTAACGTCCGCGCTTCTTTTTTCAGATCGAGATGATTATCGTGCGCATCGAGCAGGAGAAAAATTCCCGGCAGAAGAATCGCTGTCGGCTTGCCGAGCAGCGCGCACAAAAACAATCCGAGACTGAGCATGTACGAACGCGTGCTGCGTGACAGATAGGCCAGAATCGAGCCGAGAGAGAAGGCTGTCATCAGCAGATCTTTCCGCGCGCTGATCCAGCTGACAGTCGCCGCATTGAGCGGATGCGCGGCAAACACGAGTGCGAGTGTGATGGACCAGCATGCGGAGACACCAAGTTTGCGGAGCAGTGCATACACCAGACATGAGCAGAGGACATGTAGCAGCAGGTTGTCGACGTGATAGAGAAGGGGATTGAATCCGACAATTGCATGCTCGATCTGATAACTGACGATGGTCAGTGGTACGTAGAGCTCCGGGTCATACGATGCAAAAGCCCGCGCAATTGTGGCAGGCGACAGTTCAGCGACGGTCGGATTGTTGAAGACCAGCACGTCGTCGTCCCACAGCACAAAACCGTTACCGAGCGAAGCCGCGTAGACGGCAGCGCACAGAAGGGCGATCAGCAGAAACGGCAGCAGGCGTTCAATTCGGAGAGCCACATGGTGATTTTGCCGGATTGCACGGCGATTGCCTATTCGCTTGTTAGAATATCGACCTTAAGAATGGTACCCCGGACTGGATTCGAACCAGTGACCTGGAGCTTAGAAGGCTCCCGCTCTCATCCAACTGAGCTACCGGGGCACGCGTGTGCGAAGAATAAAGGAACGGGCTGCCAACGGCTCTTGGAGAGCAGTCTATTACGCTTGGTATAGCCCTGCCTAGGCGTTCGGAGAAGCATGGCCGGGGAAGCCGAAAAACGCTATACTGGTGAGGATGGATACGCAGACGCCTCCGGCGGCAGACGAAGCGCACGATATTGAGCAAAACAAGGATATCGCCGCATTCGGCTATTTGTGGGTGATGTCCGTCATCGTGTACTTCCTCAAGCGTAATTCGCCATTCGTCCGTTGGCACGGCAAGCAGGCGATGATCCTCTTCGCTATTTCCATCCCGGTCTGGTTCATGCCGTTCATCGGACGCGCGCTGGAGCTGGTCGTCATGTGCGGCGCCGTGTACGGATTCATGGGCGCTGCACAGGGCCAGCGCAGGAACGTGCCGATTATCGGGCCGCTCGCTCATGGCGAAATCACGCTTCGTCAGGCGTGGAAGCAGGTCGTCGACTTTTTTGTCCGCGTCGCCGCGCCTCTCCGCGATTCCGCAGCTTCCAAAACCGCTGCAAAGTCAGACACTGCAAAAACTGCCGCAACACCGGTTCCGGCCCCCGTTGCCGCTCCCGAACTGAAGGCCTCAGATGTTTTCCCTCCGCTGACCATGAACGACACGCCTGTCGTCCCTCCGGCACCGGCCTCAGTTCCGCCCAAGGCGCCTCCCGCTTCTCCGCCCATTCTTCCCACGCTTCCCACGGCGTAACCCGCGACTCTATGGCCTACAAACGCATCATGCTCAAGCTCTCCGGCGAAGTCTTCTCCGGTCCCAAGGATTACGGACTCGATAAGCCGACCCTCACCGATATCGCCGGTCAGATCGCGGAAGTGTCCAAGCTCTGCGAGGTGGTGGTGGTGGTCGGTGGCGGCAACATCTGGCGCTACCGCGACACGAAAGACAGCGGCATCGAGCGCACGGCCAGCGATGCCATCGGCATGCTCGCGACGATCATGAACAGCGTCGCGCTCCAGTCCGCGCTGGAATCCATCGGCGTGGAGACGCGCGTGCTCTCGGCCATCGGTATTCCGCAGCTTGCGGAACAGTTCATCAAGCGCCGCGCGCTTCGGCACATCGAAAAAGGCCGCATCGTCATCTGCGCAGGCGGCACGGGCAACCCGTACTTTACCACCGATTCCGCGGCCGCCCTGCGCGCGCTCGAGCTGACCTGCGATGTCCTGCTCAAGGGGACCAATGTCGACGGCATCTATGACAAAGATCCGAACAAGTTCAAAGACGCAGTAAAATATGAGGAACTAACATACCAGAAGGCTCTCGAGGCGCATCTGCAGGTGATGGATCAGGCCGCGTTCAGCCTGTGTCAGGAACAGGCGCTGCCGATTGTCGTCTTCAACTTCCAAGCAAAGGGCAACCTGCTGCGCGCCGCCAAGGGCGATAAGATCGGCACCGTGGTCCATGGCTGAGTCATCGCCTGTGGTATAGTGCGGGTGCCGGCGCGACCGGTTCCTTCCTTTCCGACTCCTCCCATGAACGACCCCCGCATCACTGCTTTTCTGGCCGAAATTGAAAAAGTGCTCACGCACCTCCGCGGTGAATACAGCAAGCTCCAGACGGGGCGCGCCAACGCGGCTCTCGTCGAGCATATCGAGGTCGAAGCCTACGGCCAGCGCCAGCAGTTGCGCGCGGTCGCCGGAGTGTCGGTAAGCGACGCCCGCACGATCCTCGTGCAACCGTGGGACCGTTCGATCATCCAGAACGTCGACAAGGCCCTGCAGATGGCCAACCTGGGTTCGCCGGTAAACGATGGTGTCAGCATTCGCATCACCCTGCCGTCCATGAGCCAGGAACGCCGCGTCGAGCTCTCCAAGCTTGTTCATCAAATGGCTGAGGAAGCCCGCATCGCCGTCCGCAAGCACCGTCAGGCCTCGCATGACACGATCAAAACTGAGAAGGACGAGGACGTGCGCGAAACCCTCATGGAGCATCTGCAGAAGAGCGTGGACGACGCGAATGCCAAGATCGCCGATACGGCCAAGAAAAAGGAGGAAGAAATCATGAAGGTCTGACGCTTTCGCGTAACTATGGCGCTGTGTACACTCGGACCATGAGCCCCACGGTCGCCGTCGTCTCGTTCCCGGGAAACAACTGCGAAGTCGAGTCGATGCGCACGCTGCGCGAAAACGGCATTACACCGCTCTATTTCCGCTGGAACGATGACCGCGCGAAACTCCGGGACGTCGATGGATACTTTCTTCCCGGCGGATTCGCTTACGAGGATCGCGGACGCAGCGGCATGGTGGCCGGGCGCGACCCGTTGATGGATTTTATCGCTAGGGAGGCGGAAGCCGGCAAGACCGTCATCGGCAATTGCAACGGTGCTCAGGTGCTGGTGGAGAGCGGACTGATCCCGCTTGGCAAAGGCTTGCAGATGTCCCTCGCGCGTAATGCCATCAAGGTCGGCGACGGCTGGCGATCTCCGGGCTTTTTGAGTGAATGGATCTGGATGACGCCCGCTTGTGCCACGGATCGCTGTGCCACGTCCAACTGGACGGGCGCAATGCATCTGCCGATCGCCCACGGTGAGGGCCGTTTTACGACCGAGGACAAAGACCTGCTCGCCGAGCTGGAGGCGAATAACCAACTCGCATTCAAATACTGCGACGCGTCCGGCGCGGTGTCCGAAGATCAGCCGGTCACGCCGAACGGCGCGGTGCACGCGGTGGCCGGCATCTGCAATGCGGCCGGCAACGTCGTCGCGATCATGCCGCACCCCGAGCGTACCAAGAATGGCGACCGCTACTTCCAGGCGCTCAGGTTCTGGCTGGAGAAGCCGCGCAAGAACTATGCGCATCCAGCCGCAGCTGTAGCCAAGCCTTGGGCCATCGCCGATCGTTCCGCCGACGGTGTCGAGATCTTCATCGGCACGCTGATCGTGAACAACGAGGAACGCACCGTCGAGCAGGCGGCCAAACGTTCCGCGCCAGGCTTGAAGCTCCGCCAGTGGAAATATCTGCTGCTACCCGAGTATGCCGTTGCCAAGGCACTTTCAGATCTCACAGTTTTCAATCCACGCAAGGAGCGCGCGTATCTGCGTCGCAAAGGCGAGCTGCAGCGCTGGAATGCCGATGCGAAGCGTGGGGAGCCGGTTGCGGGAGGAAGCCTGCAGAGCGTGCTCGGTTCGCGCTTGCTCCTGCGGCGCGATGTGCCGGACACCGGCGCGGGGTCATTCGGAACGGGAAGCCAAACGGGCGTCTGTTACGGCTGCGATGGCGTTGATGATGTCGTCATGGCGCGTCGGGATGTCCTGGAGATCTTCTGCAATCCGCACGCGGGAACGCTGGAGCGGATCGTCTGATATGCCGAAAATGCCGACGCTCCGCATCGCTCTGCTCGCCCACAATGTCCGGTCGCTCTGGAATGTGGGTTCGTTTTTTCGCACGGCGGACGGCCTGGCGGTCGAAAAAATTTACCTGACCGGCTACACGGGACATCCCCCGCGTAAAGAAATCTCCAAGACGGCGCTCGGTGCCGAGGAGACGGTCGCCTGGGAACACGCGCCCGACCCGGCGGCGATCGTGAAGGGCCTGCGGGCGGGCGGTTGGACGATCGTGGCGCTGGAACTCGCCGATCGGTCACAGGACCTCTCGTTGTTCCACGCAAAGGGCAAGATCTGCCTGATTGTCGGCCATGAGCTCTCGGGCGTCCCGGAAGCCTTGCTGGATCTGTCGGATCACGTGGTCCGCATCCCCATGCGGGGCAAGAAGGAGTCACTCAATGTCGCTGTTGCGGCCGGGATCGCGCTGTATCACTTGCGGGACGGCTTTCCGGCAGAGGCATGAAGCATCTTGGCGGCCCATGCGCCGCCGACGGCACCGACCAGCGGTCCCAGGATGTACATCGTGCCGAAGGAGCCGATGCCGAGGGCGACGGCGGGGTTCAAGATGCCGTTGCTGAAGGGGAGCGCGAGGTAAATACCGAGCAGGAGCGAGCCGCCGATCACAAAGCCGGAAACGATGCCGTCAACTTTCTTCTCGACGACCGACGTGATGCCGAAGACCAGGAAGAACGCGCCGATGGCCTCCGCCACGCCGATGATCAGATGGCTCTCGTGCGGGACCGTCGCCATTTCGCCGCTGAGCACGCGCCCGAGGAACATCGCGAGGAATGCGCCGAGGAATTGTGCCGCGATGTAGCCGCAGGCGTCCTTCAGCTTGATACGGTCAATACTCAGGAGTCCGACCGTCACGGCCGGGTTGATGTGCGTGCCACTGATCGGTCCGAGCGTGTACACGAGTAAACCAAGCGTCAAAGCCGCCATCACCGGCGTCGGGTAGGGCATCGCGAAAGCCACGGAGAGCCAGACGACGAACGTGAGGGTGAACGTGCCGAGCAACTCTGCAAGATACCGCCGGTACTCCATAGTGCGAAGGGGGAAGGGGGCGGACGTCAGCATACTGCCTTCCTCGCCTTCGCTCCAGAGAATCCGGAAACTACAGCGTTTCCAGCGGATCGATATCGACGGACACGCCCCGCAAGTCAACGCCGGCGAGTGCGGCACGCGGCTCGTCTCCGCGCAGAAGCACGTGCCAAACCTTGCCGCCACCGAAAAACGTCGGTGCGGTGCTGCATTTGATGTCGCGCCCGTTGAGTGCGATGTCGCGCATGCACTCCACATAGAGCTTTTTCGCGCGCTTCTCGCAATCCTCGCCGCGAACGATCAGACGGACCATGCGGCTCGCAGGCGGATACTTGTTGTAGAGGCGCAGCTTCAGTTCTGTTTCCAGATATTTTTCCGTCTCGTGTTTGGCCGCTGCAATGATTTCGGGCGAGTCGGGACGGAAGGTCTGAATGATGACTTCGCCCGGCTTGGCGCGGCCGCTGCGGCCCGTGAGCTGCGTGAGCAGCTGGAAAATGCGTTCGCCGGCTCGGAAATGCGGCAGCGACATGCCGATGTCGGCAATCAGCACCGCCGCGAGCGTGACGTCGGGAAGATCGAGGCCTTTCACCACCGTCTGCGTGCCGAGGAGGATGTCGGCCTCGCCGTGGCGCATGGCCTGCAGCAGTTTACGCATGTCCCCCGGGTCCTGGAGCGTATCGGCGTCTGCGCGCAGCAATCGGGCCGTGGGGAACAGGCGCTTCAGAAGCAGTTCAATCTTCTGCGTCCCGGCACCGACGCTGTGCAGTTTCACGCTCGCACAGTGCGGACACTGCGCGGGAACGGGTGCGACCGTTCCGGTCGTGTGATCCAGCAGGAACGGCTTGCCGCTTCGGTCGGTGTGCAACGTAAACGGCAATTGCGACACGGGACTGACGACGCGGCGCCGACATTGCAGACAGAGCAGTGCGCTTGCCGTGCCGCGGCGGTTGAGAAAGAGCACGGTCTGTTCCTTGCGGTCGAGACGCGCGCCGATAGCTTCGACCAGCGTGGGTGAAAATGGATACAGCTCGCCGAACTGCACTTCTGCGAGATCGACGACACGCACGGTCGGTAGCGGCTGATCGCGGTAGCGCATCGGAAGGCGCGCCAGGTGATAGCGTCCTTCCTTGGCCCGGGCCCAGGACTCGAGCGACGGCGTGGCGGACCCAAGGAGCAGGCGCGCCGCGGCGAAGCGACAGAGTGTCTCTGCCGTCTCGCGCGCGTGGTAGCGCGGTGACTGCTCGTTCTTGTACGTCCACTCATGTTCTTCATCGAGAATAACCAGCGCGAGATTCTTCAGCGGCGCAAAGAGCGCGCTACGTGAACCGATGACCAGTGACACCTCACCGCGGTGAATGCGTTTCCACTCGTTGCGTCGTTCCGCGGGTGTGAGACGACTGTGCAGAATGGAAATTGCTGGACGCTGGAGCAGCGCCTCAAAGCGGTCGATAAAATGCTCCGTGAGCAGAATTTCTGGGAGCAGAAGAATGGCCTGTTTACCTGCAGTAACTGCATCGGCGATCAGCTTGGCGTAGATCTCGGTTTTGCCGCTCCCAGTAACGCCGAAGAGCAGCGACGGGCGCGAATCGGTTTTGATCAACTCATAGACGGCTTCCTGCGCCCCGGAGAGAACGGGGGATTCACGCAGCGCGGAATCGGACGACGGCGCGGCAAATTCTTCTTTGCGTTTCTCTTCGGTCAGCAAACCCTTCGTCTTCATTGCATTCAAAACAGAGCTCGAAGCACCTGTCTCCTGGCTGATCTGTTCGCGTGACGCCCAGTCACGGTCTCGCAGATATTCCAACACGGCTTGCTGCTTCGCGCCGCGCACGGCATCGGGTGCGAGAGGCGACACGCGGTAACCGATGATCTCTTTCGGCAGCACAACCGACCACGGGCCCGACGGCAGCCAAACACTCAGCGCCAGACGCAACGGGCACAGGTACTGCTCAGACATCCATCGGACGGTTTTCAGCGCCGCTTCACTGAGGAGCGGCTGCTCACCGAGCACTTCTTTGATCTGCTTCAGGTCATATGTTTCCTGTCCGCGCTTTTCGATGATGTCCAACACAATGCCTTCCACCAGCTTGTTCCGCAGCGGCACGCGCACGTGCGAACCCGGACGCAACGAAAGACCGCCGACGTCGTAGGTCAGTCCGTTGCCGATGCCCGCCGATTTGGAATCTGTCACCACCGTGCATTGCATAGCGTGATTCTCCCGTCTCCCGTCTTCGGGCACAAGAAAAACGGTGTACAGACTTCCACCTGTGATTTTTGGCACTGGGGGGAGGTAAACCTCGCGCTGTCGGTGGTCACCGGCACACCACGGACCTCGACACCCTTGCCGAAGATCCAGCGGGCGAGCCACGCGACCTTGGTCTTCCGCGTGCTGTCGCAGAAGATCGTCATGTGCGTCGGCTGGATGTCGTTGTCGCGGAGGATCTCCTTGCAGGCCATCAGGTTCTCGAGGGTGGTCACCGAGACTTCTTCCCGCACGACCACGCACTCGACGCCGACGTGGCTGAGCGTCTCGGCCATGACGGACGCTTCGCTGACGCCGGGGTGGGACTTGCGGCTGGTGCGGCCGCCGCTGACCAGCAGCAGGTCGGCACAGTAGGCGGCCGCGTTCGCCGCGGCCTGATCCAGGTACGTCTCGTGGGCGGGCGTCAGCTTGACCCCGTACCCGAGCACGATCACGATGCGCATTTTTTTCCGAACGGTCACAGACAGTCTCCTTCACGTGTGGCGCCGAAGCGCGGTTGCGATGGGCGAATGAGCGATTGCCAAACGGCGTGCGGATTCTACTGAGAACACGTGAAAAAACTAGACTAAACATACTAGTAGTTTATAAATTTACTTGTTTGCCAAAATGGCGAAAGGATTGAAATTTGTATTCCGGTCATAGAAATCCTCCTGTTCCGATGCTTTCAGGAAAGCCACGACCTTGTATGTCACGGGGGTGAGAATGACTTCGATGGCGACTTTGAAGATGTAGTTGGCGACAACCAGTGACCAGAAAATTTCCCACGGGAAGACGCCGAAAGCCGTCGCAATGAGGACGAAACAGACGGTGTCGATGCCCTGGCCGACGAGCGTCGAGCCGATTGTGCGCATCCAGAGGCGCTTGCCGTTCATGGCGACTTTCATCTTGGCGAGAATGAACGAGTTGCTGAATTCGCCGAGAAAATATGCGCAGAGGCTCGCGATGATGATGCCGCCAGAGCTGACTCCGCCGAGGATCGCCGCGTAGGCGTCGTTCCCCGCGTAGCCGAGCCACTGCTCTTCGCCCGGCATGTTTTGGATCATGAAGAAGACCAGGCTCATCAGGGCCGATGCCGCGAAGCCGACCCAGATGACGCGGCGGCCGCGCGCGTAGCCGTACACTTCCGTCAGCACGTCGCCGAAGATGTAGCTGAGCGGGAAGAGCAGAGTGCCGGCGTCAAACGCGAGACGCAGGCCGAAGGGGGCGATGCCCCAGTCCACAATCTTCGCCGAGGACGCGATGTTGCTGATGAGCAGGGCCGCGACGAAGGCGGCCATGATCAGATCGTAGTGGCGATAGGAACGCATTGGAGCGGAGTGTAGAGGTTGGAGCCGTGCTGCGGAAGGCCGGGTGTATAGTGCCTTTGTGCGGCGACTGCTGCTTATCAACGGTAAACCCGGTTCAGGCAAAACGACCATTGCGCGTCTGATGATGCAGGCACTTTTAGCCTACATTCTGTAGAAAGAGTAGACTCGTTACAACTTGATCACTCCCAACTCTTCTCCTGAGCATTACTTGCCCAAACTCTTACATAAGTACAAATATATGCTATTATAATAATAATGATGCACAGCAAGAATGGGCTGAATTCGCCCTTAGAGCCTGAAAATTTAGGCAAGGAGAGGCTTGTAGCTAGACCAGAAGTTGCCCATCCAAGGCAGCACACACGCCATGTTGCTTATCTAACGACCCAGAAGAATGCTACCGCGACTATGTGGGATATCAAGGATGAGAAAGAAGCATCTGGAGAAGAGATTGTCCTAGGCTCAGAAGATGCTTTGTTGATGTACGAAGCCGATTACGGATTACTGCCGTCCTCCCATCCTTTGGTGCAGCTGGTGCGTAAGAGGCTGAAGCAGCTTGCTCCTAATGTGCCTGAACAGGAGTTACCAAACGTACAGGTCTTAGCGAGTACAGGAGAAGGTGTGAATGCCGCTGCGTTCGCTAACAATACTATTCTCGTTACCCCAGAGCTTCTTCAATTCGTTGAGACTGAAGAGGAATTGGACGGTGTGCTTCTCCATGAAGCTGAGCATCTTTGGCAGAAACATTTGAAAATGCAGAACCAGAGGAAGGGCGGCTCCATCAATCGAACACTCGGCACCGTTCGCCATCAAGAGTACGACGCGGACATGCGAGCCTTCTACGATGCCTCTGACCCACGACGGCAGACTAGCCCGCTTGGATTGATTCGATTCCTTGAACGATTGAGAGAGAAGGAACGGCAGTTTGAAAAGAAAACGGGAACGATGACGTGGGGTATTGTTCATGGAGAGACTACAGATCGCATCTTGAACCTGAAAAGCGCATTGCGCCTGCTAGACCTCTTGGACGTTACTCAGAATGAGCACTCGCTGACACAGATGGACGATACTGTCAGGCAGCAGCTCCACGATCTGCCTCTCGGGGGTAATGTGACGCGCTTGCTGCAATCACCCCCAACAGAAGCACGATACTGGGGTAACTGGGTTACTGAGATGGGTCGCATCTTGAATGGGGCGGATTGGAAATTGCTGCAAGTGGTGATGGCGGACATGGTGAAAAAAATCGAGGAGCTAGAGCAGGAAGTTGCAAAGGCTCAGGAACAGAGCCTGAGAGGAATGGTACAAACGAAAGCTGATCATTTGCAGAGCTATACCATGCTCCTACAGCGTTCACTTCAACGCTGGAATGAGCTATTTGAGAAGAGATACAGTCATCTTGAAGGAGAGCAGAAGGAAAAGATGCGAGCTTTCCTTTTGGAAGCTGCTGTTGAACTGACGATTGTCTCTGAACCAGAGAAACCGCTGTGGAGGAAAATGCGTCTCGGAACTTTGGCCGCCTCTACGAAGGGCTGGAAGGATGAGAAAACGTGTCTGGAAGATGTACAGGCGTGCTTGGAGAACGTTGCGTCTCCCATCCGCAGGGGGCAGACATTTGGATTCATAGCTAAGGTTGCCGCGCACAGTATCGGCCCCGCTGCTGCTTTCGATGATGATAAAGGAGTACGGGCTGAGGACTTCTTGAAACAAGTGGCAGAACTGATCAAAGTTGGTAAGCAAGTTGACCAGTACAAAGGTGTGGGTGCCCCGCGCAAAACAGCATTAACTGCTGATGCGGCTTGGCATGAATCAGTAGGCAGTGCATTGGTGACTTTGGCTGATCAAGATGCGTTGGAACCGATCTTCGCTGAAAGTATCCGCGCTGCTGCAAACGAGAGTGGGCTACCCCAAACATTCCCTATGTGGAAGAGCATGGAGTTGATCACGGCTTGGCAGGAGACAGGCGCACAAGTAGCCGAGTCATTGCGTACATTCTTCGCTGAGAACACACAGTTAGTGACAGATACGCATATTGATCTGAAGGTTGAGATGCAACGATTATGGGAAATGTATGCTGACATTCAGCGAAACCGCGAGATTGGCATTGATACCGACGCGATCTACCAAGAGGCAAAGAAGGCAGTCACGGAGAACCGTGCCCGCTACACATTCTTGCTTGAAGATAAAGCGATGCCGATAGAACAAAAGATTCTATTTGAGTTTTCCCACATGCTTCAAAGAAAAAGAGAAGTACTTGATTGCTCAGGAACGCATTTATCAACTGTAGCGTCTATCGCTCATACACTGCGTAGTCTGCCGCAGGATATTCCGAACGATTTGGTAGTTGATCACGCTCCACATCTGATAGTGGCAACCTCGCCTGTTCCACGAGGTCGCCTTGTGGAAGAGATGATGACCCAGCTATTTAGGCTTCCTGAGCCAGAGAAAACCACCACTGATATCGCCGATGAAGATGACGATGATGAGCGTGGCCACGTCTCTCACATGAATTGGAGAGTAGGCATTCCTTGGACTTACGCGAGCGTCGGTAGTCTAGCGGAGTACCAACGACTCGTTACTGAACTCATTGATGCTAGAACTATGTCTGGTTACGTGGAGATTATGGAATGCGTAACACTGGCGAATGGCCCGCAAAATGAAGCATTGCATCGTGAAAATCTCCTAGATGTTCAACCTAACTTCCTTGCAGAAGATGTACAGTGGCAGGCTCATGCACTCAGGGCATTTGCGAAGCATGTGCAGTCGCTTGGTTCTGAGGGGGAGTTCTACGCTGCATTGGAGCAGTTCGTGGATTTGTGGCCTGTCTCTCAGGCTTTCGCGCTGTCAGCATCAAGGTCACACGTCATCGAAGCTGGATTGAAATACATTAACCTCGATCATGCCGCTACTGATCCTTTGGTTCGCAAGAGGTTGCTGCAACTCAGCTTCTTTTTAACGGACACTACTATCCGCAAGCCGTTGCAAGATTACCTTACGCAAGAGGACGTTGCAACCTCTGAATTTCCAGAAGCCGTGGCCGCCGTATTTGAACGGCATAAGTCCCAGAAATCCGTAGAGAGTGCGAATGCTCTTGATTACTTAGTTGAAGAAAAAGCACAGACCCCGCAGCAGATTGAACAGCTCAGAGACCGCTGCCTTGCTGTTGTTTCCGCGCATCCTTCTGCTGATCGTCTCGGAAAGTCCGTAGTGTTCGATACCCTGTGGCACACCATCTTCAGGCGATCTGACCGCGCTGAACTTCTTCGAGCGTTGCTCTCATCACACGGTGATGAAGAGCTTCTACGCGAAAGGTTGGAAGCGGGTTGGCACATGCGTTATCACGAAGACATTGATAATCATATCGTTGCGAAAGCGGAGCAATTGGATACTGTCGAAGACTTACAGCAATTCGCTACTGAAAGACCGTGGGCAAACGCGGAAGGAATCATTGATCTAGGTGGAGGTGATGAAGTTGTTTCGCTCGAAACAATGAGACGTGCCCTTTACCGTCTCGGTTCACCTGAAAGGCACATGCTTCTGAGGAAGCTGATGAGTGGCGAAAGAGGTGTGCTGGCCACAGAAGGGCGACGTGGAGAAATGCTGGATGACTTCTTTCGTGTATATGTTCATTCTGAGGGAGACCAAACGCTCACGGGAGTTCTGAAAGAAATATTTGGAAGCTTCATCAATGCAGCACCTGCTGATGAACTGTTTATCATGCTAGAACCTTTGTTGCGTCCAAGAATTGCCATACCTCCCTCAAACCCACGGAACTGGCACCCAGAGGCAGCACACAGGGCATTTGAGGCTGCACAACAAGGAAGACCATCGGATGATTTAGCAAGAGCCATAACTGGCGACAGCCCAGAGTTTGAAGCGTTGCAAGCGCAAGAACCTTTCTGCTGGAAGTACGAAGGAAAGGAGTATGAAGATCTGACGGCAGAGCAGCGGGTTTTGCTACCGCTCATTGAAGATCGCATACGCTTCTTTATGAACCCCTCTGAGCGTGGAATAGCCGCGCAAGCTGCGAGTGCAGAACGGCTATCCGCTGTCGTGCCCTCTCGCTTCTTCTATCAAGAGGCAAAGACGATAGAGCCGATGGAACTTGTGCTGGATATAGCAAGGCAGTTGGGTGCCCCTGGGGTACGTTTCCTCCAACTTCTTGGTCAGACACTGGATATTCCTGAACAGTACAGGGCGAAGTTTTTGGAAGTGTATGACTCTTTGCGGGGTCAGTCCAAACTCGCGGCTTGGGAGACTGTGAGGCGCGAAGCTCCTGAGTTCTCTCCACATGTTGACCGTTTCAAGAGACGTATCGGAGGAGGGTCACTCTACACAGTGTATGACACCGAAACAGACGATCAGCAATTGCCCAGAGAGGTAACAAAAGTGATGAACCCCAACGCTCTGTATCATGCCCAATTCTCACTGCAAATCATGCGTGATGCTCTGACGCGGCTCGCTGAGGAGAAGAATGGCCATTACAAGCAGGCAGTGCCTTTGCTGGATGTGATTGAAGAATGGATTGTGTCTGAGCTGAATGATGTGAAGTTTGAAGAGAGCGATATTGCCTTCCGCAAAAAATGGCAGGGCTGGAAACCTAATCGCTCTTTTGGGCTGAGTGTGCATATCCCCACCTCTAAACCTACAGGAACAGTAAAGGTACGTCGTGATGAATACGCTGAAGGGAAGAACTTCACTCTGATGAATGAGTTCGATCCAGCAGAGCGAAAAGAAGTTGTAGCCCTCGCAGTGCAGCATTACATCGGTCAATTGGGTGGGACAATGGATTATCTCTTAAAGGAAAAGGTTCTCGTTCACTCTGATATTTCCGTTGGAAATTTGCGTTACAACCCTGAGAAAAAACAGCTTTCTATTCTGGATAGAGCTATGTATTTGGAATTCTCTAGAGAGGATCGTAGCTTCTTAAAGGAGCTTGCGGATGTAGCAGATGTGTCAGGGATAGCCCGTAAGATTGTTGATTGGCTCTGGGTGAATCCAGAGAATCAACAGGCGATTTCCTCTCTGAAAAAAGAAGATGTCATTGGAGCAATCCTTGGGCGTGTTCAGGCAAGGGGAAGTGATCAGGAGACGGCTGCAATAGACGCAATGGTCGCTGTGCATGAGAACGGTCTACAAGTACCTTTGCGCTTCATGCTTCTCTTCAAGAACTTCAATGCTTTGCGTCAGATGGCATTACAGGCTGGCTTCTCTTCTCTGAAAGAGGCTGCACAGTACAGCCCAAAGAAATAGGGAAACCTGATCGAATTTACACTGCTACATAATCTGTCCTGAAGCGGCTGCAAGATGACTGCAAAAATCTCAATACGCAGATCGCCAAGCTCGATGATGATTCGATTCAGCGATACTACGACCTCGATGCATTTCTCGAACTAGCGACAAACAGCTACCCGTTGGTGGAAAAGTGCCACTGAGCCGCAAAAACGAAAAATGGCTGACTCGATCATCTCGAACGTGATGGTAAAAGGCCACGCAGTGGTGTCTGTGACACTCATTGAGCCATTCGAGGAGTGCTCCAAGAGTGATAAAAACCTAGATGGTCGGGACGGCGAGACTCGAACTCACGACCTCCTGCTCCCAAAGCAGGCGCTCTACCAACTGAGCTACGTCCCGACAAAGAGAAAGATAACGGGAACCGGGTTATCGCGCAGTGCGCTTTTTCTAACGGCCTGCGGTGCAGGCCTGGGCAACTGAGCTACGTCCCGGTTTGATACAAGAATGATCAGGAGTCGGGGCACCTGCTTGTCCGGCGTAGTCCGCCAAAGCGGACGAAGACGGAAGCAACGTCCCGATTGCCTTCTATTCTACAGCAAAACAGCCTGAAGCGCCTCCCGTCTTTATTCTGTTCCGACGTGTCTCAACCGTGGGTCTTGCGCACGGTTAGCAGCTGCGTGGTCAGCATACCGAGCGCCACTCCCGCGCCCCCGAGCCAGATGGACAGAAGAGCGATGATCAGGAGTTCAATACGCATAGCGGGCGGTGTGAGCGGATATGCGCAAAGACTGCTCCCGCCGGTCCGGGGGAGCAAGGGTCTCTGCGTGATTTTTCCGTATTTTGAAATGTGTCAGACGATTTTCTTTCCGCGCGTCCAGAGCGTCATCAGCAGCGCGCCGATGCCGGTGAAGATGAGCAGCGTCCGGCAGATCCATCCGAGGACGGGGATGAGCCACAGTGCCTTGAGTGCAACGAAAACGCCGAGCGCGAGCAGGATCATCAGGGCCGGGTGCCACTTCTTTTTAAAGTACTGCTCAATCCAGAGGGCGATCACGGCCGCGGCGAACGCCGATCCGAAGATGATCGAGAACACGTAGACGAAGAGGCCGAAGAAGCCGAGCGGGATGCCGATAATCGTCAGGAAGAGTCCGAGAATCAGAAGAGGCGTCAGGAAGTAGAAGAGCAATCCGGTGAGCAGGCTCATGCCCGGGCTCTTCATCAGTTTTTTGCCGGACTCGGCCAGTAGGTTCGGGGCGAACAGCATCAGGAGCGTCAGGAAGAGCGCAGCGGAGAGCAACGTGTACATGCCCATCACTCCGGCGAGCGCGCCGAGTACGGCAGCTGCTCCCGTGCGGGTTTCCTGGCGGTCCATCAGCTCAAGCCCGGGTGTGTAGACCGCCGTACCCGCTCCTCCGGCAAGAGCCGTGGAAAAATCCATCTGGCCGTTTTCCGTCCAGTAATCGATGCCCGAGCGCAGGCGCGCGTCGGGTCCGAGACCGATCTGCTGCGCGGCGATTTTCGCGCGGCCGCCGATCACCCCCGTGAGCATGAACGTTTCCGCCTTGATGTCCGCGGGTCCAGCGACCTGACCCGAGACGGTGACGTCACCGCCCCCGATCGTCAGCTTGCCTTTCACCTGACCGTCCATGATCAGCGTGCCGCCGAAGATGGCGACGTCGCCGTTGATGACCGCGCCTTTGGCGATGACAACGTAGCCTCCGGTGACGAGCACGTCGCCCGCCACGGAAGACGCGATGCGGATCGAGCCGCCGGCCGCGCGCAGGTCATCCCCGACCGACGAGGTGATGTCGAGCTGTCCGCCGGCTACCAGCAGGTCGCGGCCGACTCTGCCGCTGAGTGTCACGTTTCCTCCGGCCGCCACGAGGTCGGTCGGGAGATCACTGCCAGAGGTCACGTTACTTCCGGCAACATACTGATCATCCCCGATGGCGATCTGTTGTTGCGTCTGGGGCCCTGCGGCGAAGGCCGGCGCCATCGTCAGGAACGACAGCACGATGGCTGCGAGAGCGTGTGAGCGTTTCATGGGTGGAGTTAGGAAAGGGACGTACAAGGAATTCTACGGATGCTGACAGAAAGCGGCAATCACCGCTTTCAAAGAAAAGCGTGCTGCTGTAGCATTTCGCCGTGAAAATGACGTCCGTTCAACCTCTGGGAGAAGACCTCGCGCGCATGCTGAAAGGCGGCGTGATCATGGATGTCGTCACGCCCGAGCAGGCGGCCATCGCCGAGACGGCCGGCGCGTGCGCCGTGATGGCGTTGGAGCGGGTTCCGTCCGATATCCGCGCGCAGGGGGGCGTGGCACGCATGAGCGATCCAAAGCTGATCAAAGGCATTCAGGATGCCGTGAGCATCCCCGTGATGGCGAAGATCCGTATCGGCCACACGGCGGAGGCGCGCATTCTTGAGGCGCTCAAGGTCGACTTCATCGACGAATCCGAAGTGCTGACGCCGGCTGATCCATTTGATCACGTCGAGAAGAAGAAGTTCACGGTCCCGTTTGTGTGTGGCGCGACAAACCTGGGCGAGGCGCTGCGGCGCATTCACGAAGGGGCCGCGATGATCCGCACGAAGGGCGAAGCAGGCACGGGCAACGTCGTCGAGGCCGTGCGCCATCTCAAGATGATCCGGCGCGAGATGCACGCTCTCCAGTCTCTCACGTCCGACAACATGAAGGCCTGGGCGGCCGAACAAAGCGTGCCGTTGTCCTTGCTGGAAAGCGTCGCCGAGGCACGGCGCCTTCCCGTCGTTACGTTTGTCGCCGGAGGAGTCGCGACTCCAGCGGATGCCGCATTGCTCATGCAGCTGGGCGCCGAGGGCGTCTTCGTCGGCTCGGGAATTTTCAAATCGAAAGATCCCAGGCGCACGGCCGAGGCGATCGTACTCGCGACCATTCACTTCAACGACGCGCAAAAACTGGCGGAGATCTCCACGGATCTCCCCGAGCCGATGGCCGGACTCGAAATCGACGCGCTCGGCACGCGCATGCAGTCCCGCGGCTGGTGATGGCTCCCCGTAGCGCCGTCGTCGGCGTACTGGCGTTACAAGGAGACTTCGCAGAACACCTGCAGATTTTCCGTAAACTCGGGGCGCAGTGCGTGGAGGTGCGGACCAAGGCCGATCTTGCCCGCGTGTCACATCTTGTCATTCCCGGCGGAGAGAGCACGGTGATCAGCCGGTTCCTGCGATTGTCCGGATTGGATGATGCAATCAAGATCCGCGTGCGCGAGGGGACGCTGCCAGTCTACGGCACCTGCGCTGGAGCGATTTTGCTCGCGAAGAACGCCATCGGCAAAAACGCCCCGCCGACACTGAACCTTGTCGACATTGACGTGGAGCGCAACGCCTACGGCCCGCAGGTCGACAGTTTCGAGCGGGTCATTACGGTCGAGGGTCTCGGTGCCGTCCGGGCGGCGTTTATTCGCGCACCGGTCATTGTCCGGGTCGGCGAGGGCGTCCAGATTCTGGCTGAGGACGGCGGCAACCCGGTGCTCGTCCGCCAGGGCAAGCTGCTCGCCGGCACGTTCCATCCCGAGGTCCGCGGCGAGACCCACGTCCACAAGCTGTTTCTCGGCTTCTAGACGGGCCGCAGGCGAGCCGGACTGCCCTCGCGGAGCGCCGTCTTTTCCGCTACCATTTGCCCATCACATGGGTATCAGAAACTTTTGCATCATCGCGCATATCGATCACGGCAAGTCGACACTGTCGGACCGCATGATTGAAGTGACCGGCACGCTCCAGAAACGCGAAATGAAGGAGCAGACGCTCGACATGATGGATCTGGAGCGCGAGCGCGGCATCACGATCAAGTTGCAGCCGGTGCGCATGCAGTACAAAGGCCATCAGCTGAACCTCATCGACACGCCCGGACACACGGACTTCCGCTACGAAGTCAGCCGTTCGCTCGCCGCGTGCGAAGGGGCGATTCTGTTGGTCGATGCATCGCAGGGCATTCAGGCCCAAACCCTGGCCGTGCTCTACATGGCACTGGAGCACGATCTGAAACTGATTCCGGTCTTGAATAAAATCGATCTGCCCGCAGCCGATCCCGAGCGCGTCAGCGAAGAAGTGATGAAGCTGCTTGGCTGCCAGCGCGATGAGATTTTGCTGATCTCGGCGAAAGAGGGCAGGGGAGTGGCCGAAGTGCTGGATGCCGTGATCGACCGCGTGCGCGCTCCTGTTGCACCGACGGAAGGTGCGACGGTGGAAGGCGAGCCCGTTTCCCGCGCGCTGATCTTCGACGCGATCATGGATACGTACCGCGGCGGAGTCGCCTACGTCCGCGCGATGAACGGCGACATCCACAAAGGCGACAAGATGTTCCTCAAGGGCACCAAAACCGAGTTCGAGGTGCTCGATGTCGGCCACTTCGCGCCGCGCTACGTCTCCGACGGTGTTCTCAATGAGGGGGAGATCGGTTACATCGTGACGGGTCAGAAAGACGTGCATCTTGTCCGGGTGGGTGACACGATCGCTTCCAAACAGATCGCGGAGATGCTTCCGGGCTACGCGCAGGTGCAGCCCATGGTTTTCGCCGGTCTGTATCCGACGGAAGCCGATGATTACGCCGATCTCCGCGAGGCGCTGGAGAAGCTTTCGCTCAATGACGCTGCCCTGCAGATGGTTCCGGAGCACAACACCGCGCTCGGCAACGGTTTCCGCTGCGGCTTTCTCGGCCTGCTGCACCTGGATATCATTCAGGAGCGCCTGGAGCGCGAATACGACTGCGATCTGATTGTCACGGCTCCAAGCGTGCTCTACGAGGTGAAGCTCCAGTCCAAACAGCCTGCTTCTATTGTCCGTGCGAGCCTGATCAAGCTCGACGAGCCCGATGTCGCCAACCTCAGTAATCCCGCTGATTTTCCGGATCCGACGTACATCTCCGAGGTCCGCGAGCCGTGGGTGAAGCTCGAGATCGTCTGCCGCAAGATCGACGTCGGTCCGTCCATGACGCTCGTGCAGGATCGTCGCGGTATCTATAAAACGCTGGAGTATCTGGATGCCGACCGCGCACTGCTGACCTTTGAAGTGCCTTTGCAGGGGATCGTGCTGGATTTCTTCGATCAGCTGAAATCCGCAACATCCGGTTATGCCTCCATGAGCTACGAAACGCTCGGCTTCCGCGCGGGCGATCTCGTCAAAATGGACATCTTGCTGCTGGGCGATCCGGCCGAGGCGCTCAGTACCATCGTGCATCGCAGCGAGGCGCAGCACGTCGGAGCGGTCATCTGTAAGCAGCTCAAAGAAGTGATTCCCAAGGCACAGTTCCAGATACCGATTCAGGCCGCCATCGGCTCCAAAGTGGTGGCCCGCGAGACGCTCTCGGCGCTGCGCAAAGACGTGACGGGCTACCTCTATGGCGGAGACGTCAGCCGCAAGAACAAGCTCCTCGATAAGCAAAAAAAGGGCAAGAAGCGCATGAAGCAGATGGGCAAGGTGACGCTCAGCCAGGACGCGTTCCTCGCCGTGCTGAAGCGATGAACTTTCCTCTGCCCGCCTGCTTCCTGGCCGTTCCGCTCGATGATCCTGCGCGCGAGGTGTTTCGGACTCTGGAGAATCATCTTGGTGATGACTACGCCCGGACACTGTCGTTTCAGAATCCCGATTCGCCGCATTTGACACTGTATTACTGGGACAGCGTTATGGAAATCGAATACAACCGGATTATCACGCAGGCAGAGAAAATCGCGGAAGCGACCGAGCCGTTTGAACTGAAGTTGTCCGGCGTGAATACGTTTGCCGGCAAGCACGGCGATCGGGTGCTGTATCTGGATGTGCCATTCTCGGAACCGTTGGCACGCCTGAAGAAGAAATGCCCGTGGCCGTCCCTGCAGCCCTTTCATCCTCACGTCACGCTCGCCCGCATCCGGCATCCGCAGCGCTTTGCTGTCGTTAAAAAAGACGTGCTGAAAATTCTCGAAAATCCCGTCATCCAGACACATGTAGATCGACTGTGTCTGTACGCCGAAATCGACGGCAAAAAGCAGACGCTGCTGCAGGAGTTCAGTTTCTTCTGAGCCGGATCACTCGTCGTCTTCCTCCTTCTTGGGCTTTTCGAGCAGTTTGCGGTCTATGGCGTCCAGGAACGGCTCGAAGACCGTCTGGAGGATGCTGACCGTGAGGACCTGCAGATTCTCAAAGGCGATCTCGCGCTTGCCGCCGACGGGTGAGCGGAAGAATTCCTGCAGCACGAAGGTCGCAAGCTGCAGCACGGTACCGTCGATGTTCTTCTCATCGACCATCAGTTTGAGCAGAATCGCCGTCGTCTCCAATGACAGAACCATCTGCATGCGCGTGATCCACTCCACGAGTGCACGGTTGGTATCCGCGTCGATGGTGCCCTGCGGCATCAGCTGGGTGCTCTCCTCCACGGTCTCGGCGTCGGTTTTCTGCCCGGCTTCGGCCAGGTATTCCTTGATGACGGTATTGGCTTCGTCGTTGACCAGCGAGAGCACAGCCAGGATAAACACTGACGGGCAATCGCGGGCAACGAGGCGCGAAATCAGGACGAACAGGTGCGCGTAGCGGTCGTCATTCAGGAACTGGATGATCGTGCGGGCGACGCGAGAGTCTCGCTTTTTGCTGCGCTTCTCCTCGCGCTGGATCGCGATCATCGCGGCAGCAGCCGCGGCAAACCGCTGCTTGGCTTCCTCGCTCAGCTGCTCAGGTGCGCCTGAGCCGCCTTCGCCGGGCACGCCGATGTCTAATCCTCCCGTTTCGGACATAGGGCTATGCTACACAGTGACGGAACGAAAAAACATACCTGTTTCTGATCGCGTTTCGGAGCCACTCAGGCCTTGACCGGCTCGATCGAGACGACAGTGCAGCGCTCGCGCGAGCCGTCGAACTTCAGGCGGCGCTTCTGGGAGAAGCGGACGACGCCGGCAACGGACGCATGGATCGTCCAGTCGCTGCCGACTTCGGTGTTGGCACCCGGGAAGAACCAGTAGCCCTTCTGGCGGACGATCACCTCACCCGCATTGACGGTCTGGCCGCCGAAGCGTTTTACGCCACGGCGTTTTGCAACGCTGTCGCGCCCGTTCTGTGTAGATCCACCTGCTTTCTTATGTGCCATAGTGGACGAATTTTACGGATTTTCCGGCTCCTTGCAAGTCTTTGCGTTATCCTTCAGACTCTGCGTGTACGACGCGGGGTGGAGCAGCCCGGAAGCTCGCGAGGCTCATAACCTCGAGGTCGGGGGTTCAAATCCCCCCCCCGCAACCATTTTACCACTTCAATAAGCCAAAAGGCTCTTTATCTGTCCTTAGATGCCTTTTCGCAGGGTATCGATTTTATCGCGTTCAAACAGGTACAAATACCAATGCTGGAAAACCGGAATTTCCCGCAAATGCTCCTGATAGGCTGCTTCCTTGGCTTCAGACGGGGTAAAGGCCGCCACAGCCAGGTTCGGGGTCGTCGGCTCTTCGGTGATAATCAGAAGCTTTTCCCCCGGAGTGATACGGTTCAGGGTCTCTTTGGCGTACTTGTCCTTGTACTGAGCCGATTGGTAGTAATCCAAATCGGCCTGGCTGGAGTCGATTTCCTTCTGCAGTTCGTCATTCTGGCCACTGATATTGCGCAGCGTTTCTTCGAACAGGATGTTTCTGTAGAACGACAGCGCCAGACCGAAAGCCATAAACCCGACGACAGTCAGGCCCACAACGATGGTGAGCTGCTTGCTGACGGGTTCGAGATCGCGGTAGGGCACGGAGGACAGGATAGTGGGGAGTACGGATTCGTGACAGATCCAACGAGCATGAATTAAGTATGAAGTATGCAGAATAGGGATCGAGGTATGAAGCCCCATTATTCATACTCCGTAATTTGGCCCGCCATCCAAAGCATTTCGGTACACTGTGGGCATGAAGATCTTCTGTTCCGGCATCGGCGGCATCGGACTCAGCGCATATGCGTCGCTGCGCAAAACCGAAGGACATGACGTGAGCGGAAGCGACAAGGCGATGAGCGCGCTCCTAGGGGATCTGTACTCGCAGGGGATCGCGGTCGGCACGGATCAGAGTGGAGCACTGATTCCAGCCGGATGTGAATTGCTGGTGTATTCGGAGGCCGTTCCCGAGACCGCGCCGGAACGTGTGTGCGCGAAAGAACTCGGCATCCGGCAGCAATCGTATCCGCAGGCGCTCGGAGACCTGTCGCGCGGCAAACGCGTTATCGCCGTCTGCGGCACGCATGGAAAATCCTCGACGACCGGCATGGCGGCGCGTCTGCTCATCGAGTGCGGACTCGATCCGACCATCGTCATCGGCACGAAGCTCCGCGAGCTGGACGGGCGCAACTGGCGCACGGGCAAAGGAGATTTCTTTCTGCTTGAAGCGTGCGAATATAAGAGATCGTTCCTGAACTACGATCCGGCGATCATTCTGCTGACGACGTGCGACGGCGATCATTTCGATTACTACACAGACATGGATGACTACCGGTCTGCCTTTGTTGCATTCGCAAGGAAGCTTCCGTCTGATGGCGTGCTGATCACGCACGCCGGCGACCCGGATTGCATGCGTATTGCGGCGGAATCCGCAAGAACAATGATCGATGCGGACGCGTTCCCACTGATTCCGCTCCAGACGCCGGGGCTCCATATGCGCCAGAATGCCCGGCTGGTGCTGGCCTTGGCCGACCAGTTAAAAATTCCGCAAGACAAAGCCGAAAAGGCAGTATCCGGCTATGCGGGGAGTTGGCGGCGACTGGAAGTAAAAGGCACGCGCAAGGATGGCGTGACGGTCATCGACGATTACGGTCACCATCCCAAGGAAGTCCGTGCGTCGCTCGCCGCGGTGCGCGAGACGTATCCGGAGCGCCGCATTGTCTGTGTGTTTCAACCCCATACCCACGACCGCACGCTCAAGTTGTGGGCCGATTTTACGACGTCGTTTACGGACGCCGATCTCATCGTCGTCACGGACATCTACGAGGCGCGACGGGAACGCGATAGCGCCCAGGCCGACCCAACCGCTCTTGCCAAAGAGATCGCCGCAGGCAGCGGACACGAGGCGGTCTACGGCGGGAGTCTCGCGGAGACGAAGTTACGCCTGTCCGATATTGTGAAGACCGGAGACGTGCTCGTTTGCATGGGTGCAGGCGATATCACCGGACTCGCAGCGGCGCTTGTCGCATAAGACTCCTTTACAGATCCTTCTTGGGAAACTTCTCCTGGATCTGGATCAGAATCTTCGCCATTTCCGCACGCGTGACGGCGTTCTCCGGATGGAAGAGACCCGTAGGTGCGCCGCCGCCGTCCGTTGCGCCCGAAACGATGCCCTTCAGCGCGGCCGTCTCGATGGCCGACGCGTATTGCGTCCGCAGAGATACGTCTGCGAACATCACGCCTTTTTGCCACTTCAGCGGCTCATCAAGAACCTGCAGCAGCGTCACGAGCACCTCTCCACGAGTTGCTGGGCGCAGGAGATCGACGGTGCCATCGTTGTAGAGCGTCCAGCCGCGCTGTTCCGCAGAGGCCACGAAGCGCATGAACCATTTGCCGGCAGCGCCGGGATTACGCGGGGGTGAAGCCAGCTCTCTTTCGTCCAAATCGGCCATGCCGTGGGCAATTTTGGCGAGTTCTCCGACTGTCACGGGATTCTCCGGGCCGAACTTGCCAGTCGGATTACCGCCGGTGTCTTTGTAACCCGTGAGGATGCCGCGCTTGGAGACGGTTGCGACGAATGGCGCGAACCAGGCATTCTGCGGCACATCGTCAAAGACGACCATGTCGCCTTCGACTCTTGCCGAGACGTGGGTGTCTTCCTCTTCGCCGGACGGCTGGAAGGTCGCGCACCTCAATTCGATACTGAAGTACGCGCTGGCATCCCTCTGCAGCAGGTCGGCCTTGGCAGCCGGGATCGGGCAGCCATCCGGCAGGTACTGGACACTGTAATTGCCCACCGGCATGGGCTGGTAGGTTTCGGGCGTCACGCCTTTTTTCTTCCAGCCGTTCGGGCCGGTAATCTCAAAACGCATGCCGGACGGCGTACTGTTCACGCCGACAATGCCACTGTTTTCCAGCGTGTAGCGGATGTAGAGCGTCACATCCGTGCCCTCCATCAGACTGAAAGACATCTGCGGATGCGGCTCCTCTTTGGCCAGATTCGGACCTTCTTTCAGCTGGATAACCGCAGTCGTGCCCTCGGGCGGCGTGGTAAAGAGCGTGTACTTGCCCGGCAGCGAATCGTGAATGTCGAGAATCTTATCCGTGCGTTTTAGGGTTTCCTGTGTCGGCTTGAGCAATGTCCATTGGCCGACGGCTTCAATGGGGCTGGACTGCTCGATGCGGATGGTCGTTGCCTGTGCGACGGACGGCAGCGCGATGATCCCCAGAAAAGTGGCGACTGCGATCGGGCCGCGCAGAGAGAAGAACGTAGAGTTGCGCATGGACGCAGTCTCCGGCGTCGAACGACAGACTGCAATTGAAGGATCGGGAAAATTGCTGGCCGATGGCCTACCTGCCCGCGAGGGAGTCCGAGAGCCCCCCGTCCCACAAACGGCCCAGATCCCGCAGCGATTCGTCGATCAGCATCGTTTTCCCCCGTTTCACGGTGAGCTGCGGTCGGCCAACGGTCGTGCCGATGACGACCCAGGGCACGCCGTGCGTCTTGGCGAGTGCCTCGAAGCCAGCGCGCCGATCGGCCGGCACCTCGACCACAAATCCCTGCGTCTGCGAGAACAGCAGCGTGTCGGAGCGAAGTGAAGAGGCGAGCGCATCCAGATCGACTTCGGCCCCGATGACCCCGCCGATTTTGCGGACCGGAAGCAGCATCTCGTACAGACACAGCAGCAGTCCGCCGTCGCTGATGTCGTGGCTCGCCAGAACGCAGTGGTTTCTGGCGCAGTCGCGGAGCAGCTTGATGCGCGGAAGGATCTCTGCAAAAACCGGCTTCGGCACCGTCGTTCCAAGAATCGGCGCTGCCGAGTGCATCAGTACCTCCAAAGCTTCGTAGTAGGCGGACGCACCACATTCGTCCCGGCGTTCGCCGAGCAAGACAAGCGACGAGCCGACCCTCTGGACGCGCACGGGCAGGGCATCGGCGGCATTCTCTAGCACGCCGATGGAACAGACGATTGCGCTCGGCGGAATCGCGCTACCGTCGGGAAGGCTGTTGTAGAGGCTGACGTTACCACTGATCACGGGCACGGGGCCGTCTTCGCCAAGACCAGCGCAGGCGTCCGCGATGCCTTTCACACCTTGTTCCAGCGCGCCCAGATGGGCCGGGATCTCGGGATTGCCGTAGTTGAGACAGTCCGTGAGCGCGCGAGCTTCGGCACCCGTGGCGGCCAGGTTGCAAACGGCTTCCGTCGCGGCGTTGGCGCCCTGCAGATACGCCGAAACTTTTCCGTAGCGCGCGTTGCCGTCTCCCGCGAAGGCGACGCCACGGTTGCGGTCGCTCTCGGAGGGATCCCAGCCCGGATGCTCGCCGCCGGGAATGTAGCTCTGCAAATCACGAAGCGGCGCGAGCACGGACGCGTCGGCCTCGCCGGCTTCGATCACGCCGTTGCCGATGACAGATTTATCGTAGTGCAGGATCGCCGGATATTTGGACGCATGGTTGGGATGATGCAGGAGTGCTTTGAAAACATCCGAGACTGTCGTCTTGAGTGCTTTGCCTTCGTGCTTCACATCGAGTGTCGCGCCGTCACAGGCAATCACCGGGTCGGGGAATGCGCCGTCCGGTGCGGCAGTCGGACGCGTGTAGAGCAGGCCGCTGGTGATATCCTCGGATTTCGCCTCGCAGACGACTTGTCCTTTGTGACGCAACCGGTAGAGGCCGTCCGCCGTCACCTTGCCGATGACGCTCGCACGGGCGTTCTCGGCGACGCTCGGCAGATCCCAGGTTTCGTTGTAGTGCTTCAGGATGGTCTGTGTCAGATCCGGGTGGCACATCCAGCAGAAGCGCTCCTGCGTCTCCGCGCAGCCGATGACCTCGGGTGGCAGATCGGGGATGGAGACATGCACCTTTTCCAGATCGATATCCGCGCCGAAGCCGCGCGAGGCAACCTGCTCCACACTGGAGCAGACGACGCCGCCGGCGCCAAGATCTTTGAAACTGATTTTTGGCAGATTGCCGCTGGCGATCAGCCAGTCGAAGAGCGCGTACGTGGAGAGAAGCAGGTGACGCTCCAGGAAGGGATTGGGTTCCTGTACGGCTCCGGTGTTCTGCTCTTTCTTATCTTCCTCCATGGAGACACTGGCGAACGCGGCGCCTCCGAATCCGCTGCGGTCCGTCGGTTTGCCCACGATAATGATATCGTAACCCATCTTTGCAGCCTCTTCCGGCACAAAGCTGCGGATGATCTCGTCCTCACGCACGAGTCCGATCGCTGTCGCGTTCACCAGACAGTTCGCGTTGTACGAGGAATCAAAAACCGTGTCTCCGCCGACGTTCGGCACGCCGAGCGGGTTGCCGTAACCCGCGATGCCGCGGAAGACTTCTTTGGCGATGCTCCGGGATTCGTCGGTTTTGAGATCGCCGAGGCGAAGCATGTCCATGCAGCCGATGACGCGCGCGCCCATGCAAACGACGTCGCGCACCGTGCCACCGACTCCTGTCGCCGCGCCCTCAAACGGCACAATCTGCGACGGGTGGTTATGCGACTCATGCGACACGACAATGCCCCAGCGCTTGCCAGGAGGGCCGTCCGTGATCGCTACGATACCGCTGTCTTCGCCCGGGCCGAGAATCACGTGCTTGCCCTTCGTATGGAACATTTTGAGGAAGCGGCGCGAGGACTTGTAGCTACAGTGCTCGCTGCCCTGGATGCCCCAAATCACGGCTTCCACCACGCTTGGCGGCCGACCGAGCATCGTCTCCACCTTCCGGGCTTCCTCCACGGTTAAGCCAATGGAATGGCGCTTCAAGAGCTCACGGACCTCATCGTCCGGAAGCGAAGAAAACGACAGAGAAGCAGCGTCCATAGGGAGAGGATACGCAACCGCGGGCGCGAAGGCAAAACGCTCCTGCTGGCCCGAAAACACCTGGAAAGTCTGCTATGCTCGGTGAGATGCGTGTCCTGCGCTACCTCAAAGAACATCGGCTGGCGGGCGGAGTCGCCGTTCTGGCTGCCACCCAGTTTGCGGCATCCGTCGCGGGCCTGCTGCGCGATCGCATCCTGAACAGCATATTCTCGAATAATTTGGCGGTTGTGGACGCCTATCTTTCCGCGTTCCGCCCAAGTGATCTGCTTTTCCAGGCCTGCATCATGTCCGCCAT
This sequence comes from uncultured Candidatus Peribacteria bacterium, assembly GCA_964460365.1. GTDB lineage: Bacteria > Patescibacteriota > Gracilibacteria > Peribacterales > Peribacteraceae > DAISLF01. The sequence goes on from CAYWPL010000003.1 coordinate 127,060, forward strand.
GGGCACGGTGCTCGTGCCGGTGCTCGCGGGCTACCATGCGAAAGACAACGGCAAAGAGATGGGCCGCCTCCTGAGCGGGGCGACCGGCATGGCTGCTCTCGTCTTCGGCGCGATCTCGCTGGTGCTGGCGATCACCTTCCCGTGGATCGCGCCGCTGCTCGTGCAGTTCAAAGGCGAAACGCTGGAGCTGTACGTCTCCTTCGGACGGCTCGCGCTGCTCGTGAACTTCTTCTTCGTCTTCGGCAATTCGCTCGGCCAGTATCTGATTACTGTTCAAAAGTACTGGATCTACGGCATCACGCCGATCCTCTACACCGCAGGCACGATTGCGGGCGCGCTCTGGCTGACACCGATCGTGGGCCCCTACGGCCCGATGTACGGCACGATCATCGGTGTCGTCATCTATGTGCTCTATCGCCTGTATGGCGTGCTGCGCACGGGAGCGTCTCTCAAACCAGTACTTTGGCATCCGGATCTGCCCGAGATGGCGATTCTGATGCTGCCGCGCGTGCTGGCGTTCGGCGCGTTCCAGCTCCAGTTGCTGTTTCTTGATCGCCTCGCCTCGGGCTTTCCGGAGGGGGCAGTCACCATCAATAACAACACACGTAATTTCCAGTCGGTGCTGGTGGGTGTCGTCGGCATCGCCATAGCGCAGGCGGTCTACTCGATCCTCAGCCAAGCTGCGGCCAAGAACAACGCCGACCGATTCCGCAAATATTACCGGCAGGGGATTTTCCTCTGTCTGCTGCTGACGATTCCCGGTGCCGTCGTGCTGGTCGCACTGTCACCGGTCGCCGCGTACCTCGTGCATCTGTCGGACTACCTGCAGGTCTTTACCATCTTCCTCGCCATCTACGCCGTCAGCATTCCGTTTGAGAGCATCACGCATCTGCAGTACCGGGCGTTCTACGCGATGAAAGAAACCCTGACGCCGGCGGCGATGGGCGTCATCGGCGGCGTGGCGGCGATCGGCGTGTCGTATCTGCTCTCGCCCCGGCTCGGCGTCTACGGCATTCCGCTCGGCTTCACGGTCGGCGAAATCGTCCAGGCGACAGGCCTTGCCGTGCTGCTCCCGGCGCGCATGCGTCGCTACATGAAGCCTTCCAAAAACTCAGTCACGCCGGACCTGGAACCCTGAACAGCCCTCTTCGGAGACGTCATTGAAATTGACGCCGTCGACCCGGGAACCTTCCGGGCCTTTCTTGCACCAGTCTGCGAAATCGTTGATGGCCTTCCGCGGCCCTTCCGCCTGCGCCTCGACTCCGCCGTCCGCGGTGTTTTTAATCCAGCCGTTCACGCCGAGCTCAGCCGCCTTCTTTTCGGCGCCGGCACGGAAGAACACGCCCTGGACGAGGCCGGTGATGTAGAGGCGAATAGCAGGCATACGTAAAGAGGATAGCAAATCCTTGGCGTATTCACTCTCCGATCCTTTCGACGACGCTCAGGACAGGCGAGTTCAGAGTGACAGATTTACTTCTTTTTGACCTGCGTGAAGTCGAGTTCCACCGGCGTCTCGCGGTCGAAGATCAGCACGAGCACCGTAAGCTTGCCCTTGTTCACATCGACGCTCTGGACGGTGCCTTCATAGTTCTTGAACGGACCATCGACGATGATGACGAGATCGCCGATCTGGAAGTCGCTCTTGAACTTTGCCTCCTGCTCGCCGACTCTTCGCTCGATGACACCGTACTCCTCGGGCGTGACAGGCACCGGGATGTTGCCGGAACCGACGAAGCCCGTGACGTTCGGCGTGTTACGCACGACGTACCAGCTCTCGTCCGTCACGACCATGTCCACAAGCACGTAGCCCGGGAAGAGCTTGCGCTCCTCCTCGACCGGCTCTCCCTTCTTGAAGACCAGCTGCTTCTCCTTGGGCACCTGCACCGAGAAAATGTAATCCTGCATGCCGAGAGATTCGCAGCGCTGCTCGAGCGCCTGTTTCACGCTGTCCTCATACCCCGAATAGGTGTGCAACACGTACCAGTTCCGTCCGGCTCGCGGGTCCTGCTTTGCCATGATCAGAGGGTGTTAGAGAGGATGAAGGTGATGATGTTCGCAAGAGAGGCGTCGACGGCGCCGAACAGCACCGAGCTGATGACCGTGAATACGAGGACGATTACCGACAGACGAACTGCCTGCTGGCGGGTGGGCCAGCGGACAAGCTCCAGCTCGCGGTAACTGTCCTTGAAGTAATTGATGAAAGCAGTCATGGGTTCTTGAGAAAAAAGCCCTTTCGGACCGGCTCCATCATACGGAAAACGCCCTCAGGACACAAGGGTATTTGCAGGCTCAGAAGCCGTACTCCGGCGGCTCAAGAGCGTGGATCTTGGTCAGCGGCAGCGCGATAAACCATACTTTGCCCTTGATGTCGGACTGCTTGACGAAGGGCACCAAGGAGCCGTCCTGCGCCGCGAAACTGCGGGAATCCAGGCTGCCTTGGCGGTTGTCTCCAAGGACGAAATACGCGCCCTCGGGTACGTCGTAGACGGCAGGCGAGGTGTCGCCGCTGCTCGGCGGGTGCCGGTACGTGTGTCCCGCGTTGCGGTGGCTGAGATACTCGCCCTCGCTCAGCTTGCGGACTTCTTTCTCGCCGGCCTTCTTCAGGAAGACATAGCCGTCCTGGATGATGACCTCGTCGCCCGGCAGGCCGATGACGCGCTTCACATAGTATTTGCCCGGATCGCTCGGTGGGCGGAAGACCACGACGTCACCGCGGGTGGGCTCGCCGACGATGTACGCCAGCTTGTTGATGATGATGTATTCCTTGTCCGTCAGGGTGTCGACCATCGAATTGCCTTCCACTTGGAAAGGAGAGACGAGGAAGGTCCGGATGCCCATGACAATCGCCACGAGAATGACGATGTTGAAGAGAACATCGAGGAGGTGGTACCAGAATCCGTGCTGTTTTTGCGTCGCCGCCATCCGTGACACTCTACCCCCGGGTCGCAAACCTGTACAGGCAACGCCGAGCGGATTCCCGGCCTTTTGTGCAGCTCGGAAGCGGTGCGTGATGCGGCTGCGGGGAGTACACTCCGGGCCATGCTGGATTCCACGCTCTTCTCGAGGCACCTGGAGGAGGATGAAATCGTCACAAAGATCGTGCACAAGCACTGGCTGCTCGGCCTCCGCGCGCTCGCGGCACCGTCCGTCGCGCTCCTGCTCGGCCTGATCGTGATGGCCTCGGCGCGGATCCCGTTGGTGTTCCAGTTCGCCGCGGTGTTCTGCATCGCATCGATCATGTGGTGGCTCCGGAATTTCTTCGATTACTACATGGACGCGTGGATCATCACCAACCAGGGCATCATCGACCTGGAGTGGTTCGGTCTGTTTCACCGGCAATCATCCCGCATCCTCTACAGCGACGTGCAGGGGGTGAGCTATGAGGTGAAAGGATTTTGGGGCACGGTGCTGCGTTACGGAACAGTTTCGGTGGAGAAAATCTCGACCGGCTCGGCCGTCTCGCTCAGCCATGTCCACCAGCCCAAATCCGTCGAGTCGCAGATTCTGAAAAACATGGAGACTTATCTGCACACCAAGAACATGAAAGATTCCAAGCACGTACAGGAGATTCTCGCGGGCATTGTCGCCGAGCAGGTCCAGTTGAAGGAGCTTGCGCCGGCGACTGCAAAGCCAGCGCCAAAGCCGGTCCCCGTCGCCAAGCAGCCGGCCTCCAGCCGGAAAGCCGGAGGCTTCACCTCCAAGTCCATCCGTTCCCGCTAAGTATGACGCTGTTTTTTGTCGCGATCATCGCCTTTCTCCTCATCGCGCTCGTCGCATGGAAGTTTCTGCTGCACGGGCCACGCCTGTCCGAGAACGGCAAGCGAAAAGTACTGGATCACTGGAAGCATGCGAAATCTCATCAGGACGCGCACCGGATGCTTCTAGAGGCCGACGCGGTCGTCGCCGAACTGCTGCAGCTGATCGGATTTCCGGGCAGTATGGGTGACAAGCTGAAGAAAGGCAGTACGTATCTGCCGGACGTCGACGCCGTGTGGCGCGCGCACAAGCTGCGCAACCGCATCGCGCACGAGCCGGGCTTGTCCATCGACCCCCGCGAAGCAGCCCGAGCCATGGCAGCGTTCGAAGCCGTCATCCATAAATTCTGCCGATGAAACCCTCGCTCATCGTCATCGGCCTCGGCAATCCGGGCGCGTCCTACGCCCGCACGCGCCATAATGTCGGCTTCCGCGCGCTGGAGCATCTGGGCGAGGCCTACGGGACAGGTGAGTGGCAGGAAAAGCAGAAGTTCGTCTGCCGCGCACGGGAGGCGCGCATCGTGACGGTGCCCGTCTTGCTGGTGGAGCCCCAGACGTACATGAACAAGTCCGGCGAGTGCATCCGAAAACTGATCGATTACTACAAGCTGGATCCGTCCCGTCAGATTCTCGTCATCTGCGATGACATCGACCTGCCGCTCGGCGAACTGAGGTTGCGCCTCAAGGGCGGGCCCGGGACGCATAACGGTCTGCGCTCCATCGTGGCATGCGTCGGCGAGAACTTCCCGCGCCTGCGCATCGGCCTCGGCGAGCATCCCGTCGGTGAAGCCCTCGCGGCCTGGGTCCTCAGCGTGCCCTCACCGGAACAGGAAAAGACCCTGCAGGATGCCTGCGCCGCCCTGCCGCACCGCCTAAAGGACTTTGTGATGGAGGCAGTGAGGGGGGAGTGACCGCTGACGCCGGGTCGGCGTCAGCCGCGCAGATACCACAACCCCGCCTTGCGGCGGGGTCGTGGCGTTTCCCAGTCTCTATCTGATTCTTAGATGAGGAATTTCCGTCCGACTCCGACGCCACCTGCGAGTCCCGTCAGGACAACTGTGGCCCACACGATGCCCGGGATGCCGCCCGAAGCTCCGCCGCGGAACGGCGACAGGAAGGCTGCGGTGTTCTCCAGCGGGCTGAAGAAGTCACCGGGGCCGGTCTGGGGCAGTGGCTGCGAGGTGTAGATCGTCGTGACGGCATTGGCCGTCCCGTTCAGGTTGCTCGCCGTGACATTCACGCTGTTCGTGATCGCCTGGCCGAAGGGCACTCCGCCGTTGACTGTGGCGCGATAGCTGAGCGTGCGCACTTCGCCCGGAGCGAGGCTCGGGATCGTCCAGCGGATGTTGCCGCCGTTGGCGACGCCGGAACCGAGGTCCGAGACTGTCAGCTGGTTCGGCTGGTAGATATCCTGGACGATGAGGTTCTGCGCGGTGAACTGCGAAGTGTTGCGGATCGTGATGGTGTAGAAGATGGGCTCGCCGGGGTTGGCCACGGTGCGGTCGGCGGTCTTCTGGACGCTCACGTTGGACCGATCGTTGCCGCCGCCGTTGTTGCTGTTGAACTCGCTGCCGTCGTTGCGGCTCGTGCAGTCCGGATCGGTCGGGTAATCGATGTAGCCATCGTTGTCGTTGTCGTGGCCGTCGTTGCATTGCGCGAAGCCCGCGTCATCGTCGTCGCTGTCCTCGCTGTCATCGTTGCGGCTGGAGCAGCCGGGATCGCTCGGATAGTCGCGGTAGCCGTCACCGTCGTTGTCGCGTCCGTCATCGCATTCGCGGTCGTGATTGTTGCTATCGTCATCGTCGCGCACGCGCGTTGACTCGTCGTCGCTGGAGCCGCCGCAGTAGGCGCTGGAGCGGAGCGTGTCGCCGTCATCAGCTCTGTTGGAGACGCGGCCCGTGACCGTGAAGACGCGGGTCTCAAACGAGCTCAGGAACTGGTTGTTCCAGGTGATGAGGCCGTTGCGCTCGTCTCCGCTGTTGCTGGACGACAGGTAGTTCACACCGCTCGGGAGGACAAAACTGGCGGTCTGGTTGCTCGTCGAGTTGCTCGTGTTGTTCGTGATGCGGATCGTGTACGTGAGCAGCTCGCCCGGCTGGACCGGATCCGGGCTGTCCGTGATCGTGATGGCGCAGATGTCGGTGCCGCCGGTGCCGCCGTTGGTCACGGAGGAGACGTCGATGGCCGTGCCGCCGGTGGAGACCGTGGCGCTGTTGTAGATCTGAGTGCCGTTGCTCAGGTTATTGTTCGTGCGGGCCTGGAGCGTGACGCTACGCGTGCTGTTGGCGCCCACGAAGAGGCCACTCCACGTGACAATGTTGCCGTTGAACGTTCCGCCATCGGAAGCCGAGATAAACGTGAGCTGGCTGGTCGGAAGCGTGTCCGTGACCGAGACGTTGCTGACGGAGTTATTAGAGTTGTTGGTCAGCGTGATCGTGTACGTGAGGGTCTCATTGATGACGACCGTCGTGCGGCCGTCCGTCTTGGTGATGCTGAGGTTGCCGCCGGTGCCGCCCCCGGAGACCGTCGTGGTGTCGGTACCCGTGAAGGACCCGTTCACGACCGCCGTGTTGCTGATGACCGTGCCGCTGGAGACGTTGTCATTCACGCGGACGTTGAGGGTGAGTATGCGCTGGCTGTTGGCGTTCACCGTCAGGTTGTTCCAGGTGACGGTATTGCCGTTCAGGAAGCCGCTATCAGAAGCGGAAACGTAGGTGACGTTGGAGGGCAGTGCGTCCGTGACCGTCACGCCTGTCGCCTGCGTGCTGAAGTTGTTCGTGACCGTGATGGTGTACGAGTACGTCTGGCCCGCGCTCACTGTCGTCTGGTTGTCCGTCTTGGCGACCGTGAACTGCTGGCCGGTGTTGCCCGTGTTGACCGTCGTGGTGTCGGTACCCGTGAAGGAACCGTTTACCGTCGCCGTGTTGGTGATGACGGTGCCGTTGACGGCGTTGTTTTTGATAACAGCGTAGAGCACGAGCGTGCGCGAACTGTTAGCGCCGATCGTGAGGTTGCTCCACGTGACCGTCTGGCTGTTGGCCGTGCCGCCATCGGAGGCCGACTGGAAGGTGAGGTTGGAATTCAGGATATCGACTACCGACACGCCCGTGGCCTGGGTGTTGAGCGTATTGGTGATGACAATTGTGTAGGCGAGGGTTTCGCCGGGGGCGGCCGTCAGCTTGTTGTCGGTCTTCGTGACCGTGAACTGCTGCCCAGTGCCGTTGCCCGACACAGTCGTGTTGTCGGAACCCGTGAAGGAACCGTTGACGACGGCGGTGTTGGAGATAACGGTGCCGTTGCCGGTGGCATCGCCAATGCGCGCGTTCAGAGTGATGGTCTTCTGGCTGTTGGCCGGGACCGTGAGGTTGTTCCACGTGACGATCTGACCGGCGGCCGTGCCACCGTCGGAGGCCGAGAGGAACGTGAGGGCGGGGTTGAGGGTGTCGGTCACCGAGACGCCCGTGGCTTGCGTGCTGAGGTTATTGGTGATCGTGATGACGTAGAACAGCGTCTCGCCCGGGGCCGCCGTCTGGCGGTTGTCCGTCTTGGTCACCGTGAACTGCTGGGCAACGGTGCCGCATTCCACGTTGGTGACGGTCGGGTTGTTCGCGTTGCTGTTGTTGTTCGCGTTCGGGTCGACCACGTTGGCGGACTGGGCCGGCGCGATATTCACGATGTTCTGGATCTGCGAGTTCGTGCAGTTGGCGATCTGGGGAACGTTGAAGACGACGGTCAGCGGCTTCGTCTCACCGGAAGCGAGCGAGAAGTTGGTACAGACGATTTCGCTTCCGTTCTGGGCGCAGAGGCTGCTGGAAGCGGCGGGAACGTAGGTCACTCCCGCGGGCATCGTATCGCGGACGACGACGTTGTTGACGGCGGACGGGCCGTTATTCGTCGCATTGATCGTGTAGGTGACGTTGTTGCCGCGCGTGACTGTCGCAGGCGTTCCGGTCTTGGTGATGGACAGGTCCGCGTTGGAGGCCTGGCAGTTCACGGTCGTGACTACCGGCGTCGTCTGCGTGTTGTTGGCGGGAACGGGGTCCGTCTCGGTTGCCACAACGTTCAGCGTGTTGTTATACGTGGAGCCGCAGGTGGCGTTGGCCGGGACGCGGAAAGCGATATTCCAGCCGACCTTCATATCGGCAACCGTCAGCGAAGCAGCGGTACACACGATGTTATTGCCTTGCTGCGAGCAGGAGCTGCTGCTGTCGGCCGACGAGAACGTCAGGCCCGCCGGGATCGGGTCGGTGGCGACGATGTTATGCGCCGTGCCGCCGCCGTTGTTGATGGCCCAGGCGGAATAAATGATGAGGCCGTTTTGTCCCACGCTCGCGGGACCGGTCTTCATGGCGCTCATATCGACATTGCAGCCGACAACCGTGTGCACGGCGTTCGACCACGTGGCGGGCGTCGGGGGGTTCGGGGCGGTGGAGTTGAGGTCGATGATCGCGTCGAAGGCGAATCCGCAGGGCACGTTGCTGTTCGCGCGGACCGAGAAATGAAAGGAGATATTCTGGTTTGGTCCAAGATTGATCGGGTCACACTTCGCGATCGTCGGAACGTTGCCCGGGGCGAGAGCGACACAGTTGTAGGCATCGCTGCCGATGTACTGCGTGCCCGTGAGGAGGTCCGCGCTGCCGTTGATGTTGAAGGCGACGCTGGCTCCCAGCTGCGGGGAAGCCGTGTTGTTGTGCACGGTGATCGTGTACTGGACGACATCGCTGGCGGCGACGTTCGTCGGCCCCGCGAGGGAGATCGTCACGGCCGGATCGACCGCGAGCGCAGGCTGCGCATCGAGCGGGTCGAACAGGAAGGGCGACGACGGGATCTGCGTGGCAACGAGGAATGTTGCGACAATGGCGGCCACGAGGAGACGGATGCGTTTCATGGGAGAGAAAGGGAAGAACTGGTGGGTGGGGAGAGAAGTACAGTTATCTGTACATTGCGGACAAAAGGGGTTGAGCTTATCGCGCGCGAGACCTCTGTCAAGCACTCTTGACAGCTGAGCGATGCGCAAAGGTCACGGTTTGGGGGCGACAGTGATGTCGTTTCCGTTTACCGTCGCTATGTAGCTGAACACCAGCGGCTTTCCGTCCTTCAGAAGTGGGTGGAATTCCGCATTGTGCAGCGAAATATCGAAGCTGTGACCGCCAAGGCCCAGTAGCGGCAGGTGGAACCACGGACTGTAGAGGCGGATGCGGGTACCGCCGTCGATGGAGACGTAGGTGTAGCCGGTCGCCAGTGTGTCGTCCGTCGAGGCGTCGAAAGCCGGGCGGAAGTTCTTGGTCTCGATGTGCAGGTTCCAGCCGCTCTCGGGATCGCGGGCAATAACCGCGGTGGCGGACGGCACGGGCATATCTTTTGGCAGCTCATAGCCCGAAGCGACCGCGAGCGGGACCGCCGCCGCGCCGAAGCCCAGCGGGTGGCCTGCACCGCGGCCGGCAAGAATGACATACGCTCCGATTAGGAGAAGACCGGTGACGGCGATGTCGATCGCGAGGCGTTTCATGGAAGCAGGGGAGGGGGGACCGGAAGACTTGATCAGAGGAAGAAGCGGCGCGCGACCCAGCCACCTGCGGCAAGGCCGGAAATCAGGATCGTCGCAACAGCGCCTCCCGGCACCGCGCCGGAGCCGCTCATGGGCGACAGGTAGCGGCTGACGTTCTCCAGTGGGCCGGTGAACTCGGCTCCGCCGGTCACGGGCAGGTACTGGATGCTGTTGAGTTCGGTCTGGAAGTTCTGCTGGACCGTCGAGATGTTCACGTTGTTGTAGTTGCCCTGGACGTTGGAGTTCGTGTTGCTCTGGTTGCACTGAGGACCGGAGCACTGGCCAGTGCTGTTCTGCTCCACGTCATTGCTATCGTCATCCTCCTCCTCCTCCTCGCGCTCGTTGATGTGGAGAGTGTGGCTGGTGGACGAGCCATTCTCGATGCGGACGTTATTGACGATGTCGCGGTCGCCGTCGATCGTCGGGTCGACGCGGGCGGACATGCGCAGCTCGCGGTTGCCGTTGCCAGGCACCAAGATGTTGTTCCAGGTGACGGTCTGGCCGTTCACGTAGCCGCCGTCGGAGGCCGAGAGGAACGTGAGATCCGATGGCAGATCATCGATCACGCGGACGTTGTTCACTGACGAGTTGTTCGTGTTCTCCAGGCGGATCCTGTAGGTAATGACATCACCCGGTTCCGCGGTGGAGCGGTCGGCAGTCTTGGAGATGGTGAGCCATCCGTTGTTGTTACAGTTGAGGTTCGTGCGAACAGTCTCGCTGCGGTTGTTGCCCTGGTTGGAGTCCTGCGTGGACGTGCTAACCGTCGCGTAGTTCTCGATGTAGTTCTGCGAGCAACTGTTGTTGCCCGTCTGCTCGATGTAGAACGTGAGGACGAAAGTGCGCGTCTCGTTGGCGGCGAGACTGGAGCTGCTGCAGGTGACGGTGTTGCCGTTGTTACTACACGCATTGTTCTGGGAATTGCGGTAGCTGAGCGGCGACTGATAGGTGTCGGTCACCACGACGTTCTGGGCGGGCGCGGAGCCGTTGTTGCGGACCGTGAGCGTGTACTGGATCTCGCGGCCGGTGTCCGAGCTGGAGGGACCGGACTTGTTGATGGAAACATCCGTCCCGACGTTGTTACAGGTGACCTGCGTGAGCACGGGCGGATTCTGCGTGTTGTTGGAAAGATTGGAATCGGGCTGCGCCGCGCTGACGGTGGCGATGTTGCTGATCGTCTCGCCGCAGTTGATGGATTCGTTCAAACGGAAGGCGATGTTAAATCCGCGCTTGTCCTCGGAGTGATCGAGGGATGGCAGCGTGCACTCCACGTTCGCGCCGTTGATGTGGCAGGAGCTCGTGCTGTTGGATGCGTCGAAGCTCAGGCCCGAAGGGATCGGATCCTGGACAATGACGTTCGTGGCGGTGGGACCGGACACGTGCACGGCCCAGACCGAGTAGATGAGGACGGCGTTGCGCTCGATGACGGCTGGACCGGTCTTCATCATGGCGAGGTCGAGGCTCGGGTTCACACAGGTGACGGTCGTGCGCGTCGTGTTGCTCCAGTTGTTGGCGCTGCTGTTGTTATTCAGATAGATATCCGCGGCGTTCTCGATAACCAATCCGCACTGCGCATTGGTCGGCACCTGAAAGGCAAACGTGAACAGGGCAATGTCGTCGCGGGCGATGGTGATCGGGTCACAGATGATCGTGCCGTTATCGTTGCGGCACTGGGTACCCGGGTGCGTGCGCGAGCTGCTCTCGTTCGGGAGATACGTGAGAATGCTGGCGGAGAAGTCGCGGATGGGGATCTTGATGACGACGTTGTTGAGGGTGCTGGTGCCCGTGTTGCGGACCGTCAGGCCGTAGATCAGCTTTCCGCCGGGCGTGACCGTCTCCGGGGCGTTAAAGAACACCACGGTCGAGTCCGCTGCCGAAGCCTGGGGCACGAACGTCGTTGCACCTCCGGGCTGCAGCACGGGGGCGGCGATGAGGAGGAAAGCGGCGGTGGCCGCGAGGGAGCGGAGGCTCGACATGGCTTGTAGAAGAGAAAAAGAAAAGTTTCCTGGGGGTGTCCTGCGCTCTGCTTGCGCAACCAAGAAAGTATTGGATATTAGTATATATCTGCCAATTGTCAAGAATAATTTACTGCCTCAGCACCACAAAACAGGACAGGGCAAAGCAGGCTTGCCGTTGCGCCTAATCTGTCAGCTCAGGCGTCTTTCTGGTATCATGGGACGTACATTGGGGAGTCGCCAAGTGGTAAGGCAGCGGCCTTTGAAGCCGCCATTCGAAGGTTCGAATCCTTCCTCCCCAGCCAACATGGGCACCCGACCGTGCTGCCTATACGCTACAAAATCTTCATTGTATCCAGGTTCGAATCCCTCTTGGGTCGGGTGGCAATCTCCAGTGCCCTGTTCAGAAAACTACTGGTTTTCTGTTTCTTCTTCGTCGCCTGATGGCAGTTCCAAACTGGTAATTGTTGGAAGAGCCGCACCTATGAGACCCTGAAAATCGCCATACATCCCTGTCGTATTTTCGATGACCCTCTCAACTTCCTTTTCGCGTTTCTTCCAATGTTTTTGCATCGCCCTTTTTTCGCTCTCAAGATCCTGCTGCATGCAAATAAACGCATTTACGATATTTTCCATTCTATTTTTAAATTGGGGGCTAGTGAGATATTTGTACAAGATTTCCATTTCTGGCATATCCGTTTAGCGTCCCTAAGCACGACATGGCTAGGCCTTGAGCAATTTGAGAGGCGCTGGCGCAACGAGAAGCGCTTGTCGAATGAGCTCGTAAAAGAGCTTGCCTCTTGATCGTGCGCGCCGTCGATTGAATCGAAATGCGAATTCATCGAGGTAGTAGCGCAGATGACTCGCTTCGACGCGACCGTGGTGCGTTCTCATCAACCAGCGTTTTAGCAGAGAGGCAATGCGGTGCACGAGCGGCGTGGGATCGTGCCCAGGCTCTTCCTCATGGCTTCATACTACGTTTCCTTAGGCGGGGACGCAAAGCGGATATGCCAGTTTCCTAAATTTCGTGGTTGCGGGTGCATGAGGGATAGGGAAGCGGATATAGCTGCGCCATAGGCTCGTAAGAGCTCGAACGGCGGCTTTGCAGTGCTCCACTATCGCTTCTCAGTTATTCGCGGCCACGAGGGCTTTGAGTCAGATAGGCGGTAAGTGCCGAGCGGGCATTGAAGTGCCCACTCGCATTCGCAGTTGCTTCAGGGTACAAAAGCGCATAAACGATTCTGGCCCATCGGCAATATGTGAACTTACCTTAATTTTATTCGCATGTTTACGCATTGCAGGTGTAACGAATTTCCTGCTGAGGAAAGCCATTTTTCAGACATTCATATTTCAAATATATTTTGCGAAATGTTATATTTACAAGTTATTAACTCAATGTCTTTCTTCACTTTCAAGAACCTCCTATACTGAAGCCGCGTGCGCATCAAGATTTTTCTTTCGTTGGCATTCTCGGCACATGCAACCCTTGGGGGTTTCTGCATGATGCCGATGGCGTTCGCTCAAGGGATGGAGATGCCACACGAGGAACATATGGAAATGACGATGACGCCGATTGAACCGATGTCCCCCGCACACTGTGAGCATTGCGCGAAAGTACAGTCGAGCGATGATCATCAATCGCAACAGTCAGGATGCGCCGGACACTGTTTCTCCCAGGCACATAGCACAACGACAAGCACTGTATCCTTCAATATGCCGCACGTCGTGGCTGTCACCCCGATGCCAATCACCATTGCGTTTGATCCTCAGACAAATTCAATCATCGCACCTCACGCGACGGCACCGCCCACGAGCATTCATATCGACTCGATCGTCTTGAGACTGTGAGAAGCAGGAAAATCGTTGATGCCGGATAGATTCCGGCGTTTCGTTTTATCTTTCTTCTCATGCGTCTATGTCCGAATCCAAACATCTTCAGGCAACGCTCCGCATATCTGGGATGACATGCGGCAGCTGCGAACTCCTATTGGAACGCAAGATCAAAGCCGTATCCGGCGTCATCGATGTGCATGTTGATCACCGCAAGGGCATCGCCGTCATCACGGCGCATCCTGATGCACTCCCATCCTCTGAAGAAATCGAAAGCGTTATCCGGAAGGCAGGCTATGGCGTTGGAGACGAAATCGCACGAGGGGCAGTCTGCGCGGTTACGGAGAAGGGCATCCTCAACGTGCGTATCGATGGGATGACATCGAATCACGATGAGCGCCTCATCAAGCAAAAACTTAAGCTCGTGCCCGGCGTCAAGAATGCCACTGTCCATCATCAGCGCGGTAAAGCGAAGATCTACTACGAACAGTTGCCGGACTGGAATGAACTCAAGGAAGCTGTGGAAAGTGTTGGCTACCAGCTCCGCCGTCCGGGTGAGGAGCCGTCAGTTATCGAGCCTCCGCACCAGAAGTGGATGGAAATCGGCGGCTCGCTCTTGATCATTTTTGCCATCTACAAGCTCCTTCAAGCCTTTGATCTTGTCTCGCTCGCGCCCTCGACCTCCGGCGCTCTCTCCTTCGGCGGCATCTTTGCTATCGGTCTTGTCGCTGGAACATCAAGCTGTCTTGCCGTCACAGGTGGGCTCCTCCTCGCGCTTGCCGCAAAGCATAACGAAATCCATCAGGCGGAAACGCCGTGGCAGAAGTTCAAACCGCTTCTCCATTTCAACGTCGGTCGCCTCGTCTCGTACTTCGTTCTCGGCGGTCTCGTCGGACTGCTCGGGCAATCAATCACACTATCCACGAAAATGTCTGGCTACATGAGCATCGCCGTGGCCTTCATCATGCTCTGGTTGGCACTCACTATCTTGCAAGTTATCCCGAAGGGCAGCTTCCCGATCCGACCGCCGAAGAAGCTTTCGCGGTGGGTCGCCAATCTTTCAGAAAGCGATCATCCGATGGCTCCATTCACGCTGGGAGCCATGACGTTCTTCCTGCCGTGTGGGTTCACACAGTCATTACAGCTTGTAGCGCTTGCGTCCGGCAGCTTCATCACGGGAGCTTTCACGATGTTCATCTTTGCTCTCGGAACACTTCCGTCCCTCATAGGACTCAGCGCCATTTCATCGACGGCCAAGGGAACCTTCTCACGATTGTTCCTGCGGTTCTCGGGCGCATTGGTGATGCTCCTCGCCCTTTTCAATCTCAACAGTGGTTTTGCACTCACTGGCGTCGATCTCACGCGTGTGTTTGCAACTGGCAACGATCAGGGGACGATAGCCGCGCCGACTGTCACTGGTGGCGTTCAGGAAGTGGCGATGAAAGTGACATCCTACGGCTACGAACCGAGCAATCTCATGATCAAAGCAGGTCTCCCCGTGCGTTGGGTTGTCGATGGCGCGGGAGCGCAGGGCTGCACGAGCCAGCTTGTCATTCCCGATCTCAACATCGTGAAATCCCTCTCACGAGGTCAGAACATCATTGAATTTACGGCACCCTCGAAACCAGGACGACTGGCCTTCAGCTGCTCCATGGGCATGGTACGAGGTTCCTTCACCGTTATTTAATCGCTTTTCACACTCTCTTTATGACCCCCCTTAATTGGCAAGAATCACCGCCAAAGGCTGCCGCCCTTTGGCCAGCATCACAATCCTCCAAGGGCTTTCTCGGCTTTATCGTCGGGATTATGAGTGGTGCTGCGTTTTCACTCTTTCTCATGGGTCTCATCGTTGGGTATGGGGTGGGAAGCTGGCAGTCAGGTAGATTATTCGCAGCAGGAGGCCAGCCTTCGCAGATAGCACAAGCGCCGACGCCTCCAGCAGTACCGACTCCTCAGCAACCTCCTGAACCAACATCCACAGATAATCTGCCTGCCATCGATGCAAAGACTGATCACATCCGCGGTGATCTCAGCAAAGCAACTGTCGCCGTCGTTGAGTACTCTGATTTTGAGTGTCCGTTCTGCCAGCGACACCATCCGACCATGAAACAGGTCATGGATACGTACAAGGATGATGTGGTCTGGGTCTACCGTCATTTTCCTCTCAGCTTCCACGCGAATGCACAAAAAGAAGCCGAGGCAACGGAGTGCGCGAATGAGCTTGGCGGCAATGATGCGTTTTGGAAGTACACAGATGCAATCTTCGAGCGAACGACTGCTGGTGGCACAGGATTCCCGCTTGAGAATCTCGCGCCTCTTGCAAAAGAACTTGGCCTGAATGAAGCAAAATTCAAGAGCTGCCTCGACAGCGGAAAATATACGAAGCATGTGCAGGATGATATGAGTGGTGGAAGTGCAGCCGGAGTGAATGGCACGCCGGGCAACATCGTCGTGAATCTCAAGACCGACGAGAACCGGATCATCTCGGGCGCAGTGCCCTTCGCAAGTTTCAAGACGGCCATTGATGCATTACTCGGCAGTGACGCTGCAGCGCAAGCACCTACCGCTGGTGCTCGCACGATCAAGATGACCGCCGAACTCTGGAAGTTCACGCCGAACGTCATCACGGTGAAGCAGGGGGAGAAGGTGACACTTGAAGTCACAGGTGTCAGTGGAACCCATGGGCTCTCGGTCCCGGGACTTGGCATCAATGAGACGATTATTCAAGGCAATACCGTGAGTGTGAACATCCCAACCGACAAAATTGGAATCTTCGACTTCCGCTGTTCTATCCAATGCGGTTCCGGTCACAATGACATGACCGGACAGATCATCATCGAATCCTAATTTCTTTCCTATTTCTCTATGAAAACAACCGTCTCCATCCCCGGCATCCACTGCGAAGGCTGTGCCAAGCTCATCAAAGATGTCAGTGGCGACTATCCGCTTCTTAACTCTGTGGATGTCGATCTGAACGCCAAGACTGTCACTCTCGACTATGAGCTGGACTTCGATCTGGCAAAGTGGTCGGAGGAAATCGAATCACTCGATGAAAAGTACAAGATTCATCCTCTTCCCTAACTTTTCTATGAACTTCCTTTCTACACTTCGCTTATGGCTTCTCAGACTACTCTCTCCATCACGGGCATGCACTGTGCCAGTTGCAGTGCGCTCATCACCCGCAAGCTCAAGAAGACCGCAGGGGTTGAGGAAGCCAATGTGAACTTTGCTGCGGCGAAGGCACGCATACGCTTCAATCCAGCGCTTACAAAAGAGCAAAATCTCATTGATGCCGTGAAAGCGGCAGGCTACGGCGCTGTCCTTGCCAATGAGCAAGACCGCGAGGCGGAGAAGAAGCGGCGCAAGGCGGAAATTACTGGATACCGCAACAAGTTCTTCGTCGGGCTCGTTCTGAGCCTGCCGATGCTCTACTTCATGATCGTGTCGTTCCTACCGACTCTACCCTTCGCGGAATCGCACATGATGTACATGGGGATCGTGTCGCTCCTCCTCGCCACTCCCGTGCAATTCTGGCTCGGCTATGGCTTCTATCGGGGCATGTGGTCGAGTTTGAAGATGGGCACCTTCAGCATGGATAGCCTTATCGCCATCGGCACCTCCACCGCCTACTTCTACAGCCTCTATAACTTCATCGATCACGTTCTCACCGAAGGAACAGTCATCGGGGAAATGCATGATCTCTACTTTGAGGTTGCCGCCCTCCTCATCACATTCGTCCTACTCGGGAAGTGGCTGGAGGCGAGAGCAAAGGGGGCGACGAGCGAGGCAATTCAGAAACTCATGGGGTTGCAAGCAAAGACCGCGAGAGTGCTGCGCGATGGTCAGACCGTAGATGTTCCGATTGAGGAAGTACAAGCGGGAGATATTGTTATCGTTCGACCTGGAGAGAAAGTGCCGGTCGACGGCGTCGTTACGAAGGGGCTCACGTCCATCGATGAATCGATGCTCACCGGCGAGAGTATCCCCGTCGAAAAGAAAGAAGGAGATCGTGTGTTCGGCGCGACGATGAACGGCACAGGTAGCATCGAATTCCGCGCGGAAAAAGTCGGTGCGGAGACGGCGCTCGCTCAGATCATTCGCTTCGTGGAGGAAGCGCAGGGATCAAAGGCACCCATTCAGGCTTTCGCCGATTGGATTTCTTCGTGGTTCGTGCCTGCAGTCATCGGGATCGCCATTCTCACATTCGCGGTCTGGATGCTCCTCGGAGCAGGCATCACATTCTCACTCCTCGCATTCGTGTCAGTGATTGTTATCGCCTGCCCCTGTGCGATGGGACTCGCAACACCGACGAGCATCATGGTGGCAACGGGCAAAGGCGCGGAGCATGGCATCCTTATCCGTGGTGGTGAACCACTGGAAGCAGCCAATAAGATCGATATGATCGTCTTCGACAAGACAGGGACACTTAGCAAGGGCAAGCCTGAAGTGACAAACATTATTTCCTTTCAAGGAAGCAAAGAAGACATTCTGAAAATTGCTGCAAGTTTGGAGCAAGGATCGGAACATCCACTCGCCGAGAGCATTGTCCGACACGCGAAGGAGGCAAAAAGCACCCTTTGCGCAGTAGTGACCTTCTGTGCAATACCAGGACACGGTGTGGAAGGTGTTATTGATGGTACAAAGTATTTCCTCGGTAATCGCAAACTCATGCAAAAAATTGCCGTTTCGGAGTTGAAAGCGGAGGAGCAAATGCAGACTCTCGAAAATGAAGGCAAAACTGCCATGCTGCTTGCGGATGAGAAACATATTCTCGGCATCGTCGCAGTTGCAGATACGCTCAAGGAGACTTCAAAGGAGGCCGTAGATCAGTTGAAACGGATGGGTATTGAGGTTTATATGATTACCGGAGATAACAAACGCACGGCGCATGCCCTTGCACGACAGACTGGCATCACGAATGTCCTTGCGGAGGTGCTGCCAGAGGACAAAGCAAGCGAGGTGAAGAAACTCCAGTCCAATGGAAAGCGTGTCGCGATGGTCGGTGACGGGATCAACGACAGCCCTGCGCTTGCACAAGCCAATCTTGGGATCGCCATGGGCAGCGGTACGGATATCGCGATGGAGACGGGTGGTATTGTCCTTGTGAAGAATGATCTGCGGGATGTCGTGACAGCAATCAAACTCAGCAAGGCGACCGTCGGGAAGATCAAGCAGAACATGTTTTTCGCGCTCTTCTTCAATGTGATCGGCATTCCCATCGCTGCTCGCGCCTTCATGCACTGGGGCATCATCCTCCGACCCGAACTTGCCGGACTCGCGATGGCTCTTAGCTCGGTCTCTGTGGTTACAAACTCGTTACTTCTCAAGGGATTTCATCCTCTCAAGAAAAACTGGCTTTCCAATCTTGCGCCTGTCTTCATGGCCATCGGCTTCACGGCGCTCTTCCTCGGCTTCGCTAAGCTCAGCAGCGCGGCAATCGAGGATATGCCTACGGGACAAACTCTTCCCGATATCAGCCGTCATGCCTCTAATCTTTCCTCCCCCCTCACACGCAATGCCGATGGCACAGTCGTGATCAAGCTGGAAACGCGAGAAGTCGTCTCGGAACTTGCACCCGGCACGACGTATCAGTACTGGACGTACAACGGCACGGTGCCGGGGCCGTTCCTTCGCGTACAGGAGGGTAACACGGTAGAGGTGCAATTGACGCATGCAGCCGAAGGCGACGAAGTATCGCAGGACATGAGTTTTGATCTCGTTCCCACCGCTCTTGCAGATGGCGGCGAAGCGGAAGACGCGCATGCAGATAGTGGTGGCGCACATGCTGCAGAAGGCCATGCTACCCACTCTATCGATCTCCATGCCGTCACGGGTCCGGGCGGGGGTTCAGTACTCACGCAAGTAAAAGATGGCGAGACGAAAATTTTCCGCTTCAAGGCGAACCGCCCCGGCGTCTACGTCTATCACTGTGCGAGCCCCCATGTGCCGACGCACATCGCCAACGGAATGTACGGGCTCATCGTCGTGGAGCCGAAGGAAGGTTTGGAGCCTGTCGACAAGGAGTTTTACGTCATGCAGGGCGAGCTCTACACAGCTGGCGCTCTTGGAAAGAAAGGGCATCAGAAATTCTCAAAGGCGAAGTTGCTTGCGGAGAAGCCTGAATACTTCATCTTCAACGGACGCACGGGTGCTCTGGCAGGGAGCGGTGCTCTGCGAGCGAGCGTCGGTGAACGCATCCGGCTCTACATCGGCGTCGGAGGGTTTGTCCCCTCAAACTTCCACGTTATCGGGGCAGTGTTCGATAAGGTGTATCCCGAAGGCGATATCATCTCTCCTCCGCTTCGTAACGTCCAAACGACCATCGTTCCCGCCGGAGGCTCAGCTGTCGTGGAATTCACGGTCGACGTACCCGGCAAGTACCTTCTGGTCGACCACAGTCTGACGCGCTCCATTGATCGCGGTGCGCTTGGTGAACTCATCGTCGAAGGGCCGCGGAATCCCGAGCTCTTCTCCGCCGTCAATCCCGATCCCAACCACACACACGCGGATCTGGCGATGTGGGTGGAGGGGAGAAAAATCGATCTCTCCGCAGGGAAGTACATGCTGGATGAAGAATCGGCTGATTCTGAGAAGGAAACGAATCCGCACCTGCATGACGGCAACGGACTTGTCATCCATCGGCACAAGGCGGGGCAGTCCATCGGAGAATTTTTGAAAGCAATTAATATCAATGCCACGAATCAGTGCGTCACACTCGATGATGGCACATCGCTGTGCAACGAAGGATCGAAGCACTGGCAAATGTTTATTAACGGTAGCGAACAGCCTCTCGATCCCGCTTATGTCTTCCGCGATCTCGATCAGATCCTGCTGACCTATGGCGCGACAGACGAGCAAGTGAAAGAGCAGTTGCTATCACTCTCGGACGATGCATGCCTGTACTCCCAGACGTGTCCGGAGCGCGGCACCCCACCGGTGGAGAACTGCGTCGCCGATCCCACTGTTCCCTGTGTTGCCCCCTAAATTTCCATGGACGCCTGCTGCAACACCACTCACCGGCCATCCTCCACTTCCGCACTCGAATGGAAGTTCATCTGGGCGCTCATTCTCAATGGTGGGCTCGCGGTTACGGAGCTTGCAATGAGCGTCGTGACGGGGAGCACGGCAGTGCTCGCGGACGGCCTCATGAATGTCGACGATCTGTTTGCCCTCGGTTTCAGTATCTACAGTGAACGCAAGACACGGCAGGCCCCCGACGAACGCCGCACGTTCGGGTACGGTCGGATGGATGCGCTCGCGGGCTTCGTGAAGGGCTGTCTGCTTCTTCTTTCCTCCCTCGTGGTGCTGCTCCAAGCAGGACGAATCCTGCTCGTGCCTGAGTCGGTTGCAGGGACGACTGTGCTGCTCATTGGTGTTGCCTCGCTCGCCGTGAACTTCATCTCCTCGATCATGCTCAAGGCGGACGCCTGCTGCAGCCTGAACGCGCGTGGAACCTACGCCTGCATGACCTACGACATGATCGGGTCGGCATCGCTTATCGCGAGCGGATTGCTCTCACAATACTTCACCGTCGTCTACTTTGATGTCGCTGCCGCGCTCCTCATCGCCTTCTTCATGGTCAAGAGCGGCTGGGGCATCTTCAAGGAAGGTGCGCGGCTCTTCCTGCAATCCGCGCCGCTGGATTTTCCCTACGATGCGTTCGAGAAGGCCGTCCTCGCGATCAAAGGAGTCACCTCCGTCGGG
Organism: uncultured Candidatus Peribacteria bacterium; assembly: GCA_964460365.1. Taxonomy (GTDB): domain Bacteria; phylum Patescibacteriota; class Gracilibacteria; order Peribacterales; family Peribacteraceae; genus DAISLF01. The sequence continues at coordinate 147,849 of CAYWPL010000003.1, forward strand.
GACATCCACGTCTGGAGCCTCACGCCAAGCGAGAATCATCTCACCTGCAAAGTGACGATCAAAGTGGAAGATATCTGCGACTGTGAGCGAATCGTCGGGGAGGTGGAACACCTTTGCAGAGAGAAGTTTCGTATCAGTCATTACACCATCCAGCCCGTCTACACGGAGCAAACTCTTCAGCGCTTCTGCAAAACTCGCACATGACGTTCGTTCCCGCCCATCGCTGGCTTCCTGTATCCCTCTTCTTCGGCAGCAGCTTGCTGCTGCATCTGCTCTGGGAAAACCTGCAAGCGCCTCTCTACGTGGGTTTCACTTCATTCCGTGATCACTTCTGGATCTGCTTCAGGGCGACGTGGGGCGATCTGCTCTTCATGCTCACGATCTACATGGCACTGGCGATCATGCATCGAGATCCTTTCTGGATAGCTGACCAGTCGAGCTACACCCACCCGGCAACGTGGATAATCGCCCTACTCATTGGCGTCCTTCTCGCCGTGAACTTCGAGCTCTGGACGATCAATGTCGATCACCGCTGGCAGTACACTGAGGCAATGCCGCTCATCCCTATCCTCCAAGTCGGACTCACGCCGGTGTTGCAGATGCTCATTATTCCTCTCATCACTCTACTTCTTACTTCCCGTTTCTCCCGCCCCGCATGAAATACCGCTCACTTCTCATCATCAGCACAGTGCTGCTCGCTGCGTGCAGTCCAATCAATCCCAATCAAATGGGCGATGGCAGCATGATGCAGAACGCCGGAGGAATGATGGGCGGCAATCGAGGTGGGATGATGCAGGGCTCCTTCCTCCCCGCTCGTGACAAAGACATCGCTCAACTGCCCGCAGCGAAGCCGATGAGTATTCTCGAAGTGAAGGATGGCGACACCATCACGATCAATCCCGAACTCGTTCGTGCGAAGATCAATGGCAAAGACATCGCCATGTACGCCTACAATGGTCAGTTCCCTGGACCCACCTTGAAAGTAAGGCAGGGCTCAACCTTCACTGTGAACGTGACGAACAACATCGATGTCCCGACGACCGTTCACTGGCACGGCATCCGCTTGGAAAACAAATTCGATGGGACGGCAGGCGTGACGCAAGAGACGATAGAACCCGGCGATTCCTTCACCTACACGGTGAAAGTGCCCGACGAAGGCATGTTCTGGTATCACCCGCACGTCCGCGAGGATCTGCAGCAGGACATGGGACTCTATGCGAACCTCTGGGTAACGCCGAAGAATGCGGACGTCTACAACCCCGTGAACCGCGAAGAGGTGCTGATGCTCGATGACATGCTCCTCGAAGGCGGCCTGCCTGTACCCTACGGCGAGCAGGAAGCGGATCATGCGCTCATGGGAAGGTTCGGGAACATGATGCTCATAAACGGGAAGCCTTCCTATGATCTAACAGTGAAGCGTGGCGAAGTGGTGCGGTTCTACCTGACGAATGCGGCGAACACACGACCGTTCGCCCTGAGTTTCGGCGATGCCACTATGAAACTCGTCGGGGGTGATGCCGGACGGAAGGAGAAAGAGGAATTCACCGACGGAGTCGTGCTCTCGCCCTCGGAGCGTGCCGTCGTAGAGGTGCTCTTCGACAAAGCAGGAACGTACACACTCGAACATCACAGCCCCGGGAAGACCGATACCCTCGGGTCGGTCACAGTGACGAACGCAGAGGCATCACCCTCCTACGCGACATCCTTCATCCAACCCCGTGCGAATGACGATGTTATCGCCAGCATCGATGACGTGCGTCCGTTCTTTGACAAACCCATCGACAAGACCATGCACCTGTCCGTCGAATCGATGCCCGTGCGGATGATGGGCGGCACGGCGGGAGGCATGCAGCACGGGATGGGACATGAAGGATCAACGGCGACAACAGAGAGCGACGGGATCGAATGGGAAGATCCGATGCCGCAGGTAAACGCAATGTCCGTGAAGCACAATACGAAGTGGAAATTGATCGACGAGGCATCAGCGGCGGAGAACATGGACATCACCTATCAATTCAAGGTGGGCAACAAGGTGAAGATCCGGCTTGTGAATGACAAGGAGGCAGACGGCTCCGACCACCCGATGCAGCACCCGATCCATTTCCACGGACAGCGATTCCTCGTCCTTGCGGTGAACGGCGAGCGCAACGAGAACCTCGTCTGGAAGGATACGGTGCTCGTTCCGAAGGATGCGACCGTCGATATTCTCCTTGAGGTAACGAATCCTGGCGACTGGATGGTGCACTGCCACATCGCGGAACACCTCTCGAATGGAATGATGGGACTGGTGAGGGTAGAATGATGTTTTTGTCCGTTCTTTCCTTCTTTCTTTACTACACTTCTTTACTCCATATGTATCCCATGATGGCCACCACCGGCTGGGACCTCGGCCTCATGGCCCTCTGGGGGCTACATATCCTCTCGGTGGTTGCCTTCTTCACGGGCGTTCTCTTCCTCATCGTACTTGCGATCAAGACATTCACCCCAACGCAACTCAAGAGCTGGGCGATCTGGCTTATGGTCGTTGGCACAATCGTCTGCCTCTTTACCATCGCCATCATTGGCCGCCCGTGGATCGGACTGCATTACCGTGATGCCAACATGGGTAGTATGCAAATGCAACAAATGGGTCAGATGATGGAGATGATGATGGAACACAACCGAGGAGCAGACAACGATGACCAGGGAGAGCATGGAGAGATGCTTCGTATGATGCGCATGATGATGGGCTCTCCGCAGGGAGGTATGAACAGCAACATCGACAATGTTGTAGATGATTCCTCATCCGCGCCCCAAGATGAGCATCATGAAAGTTCCTCTTCTCTTCCCCAGTAATTCTATGGTTCCTACAACTGATTACAGCTTCTGGATGACTCTTCCATTCCCGCTTCTTGAAGCGGAGAAGAAAGTGCGCGATGCTCTGCAGAAGGAACAATTCGGCATCATCTCCGAGATCGACATCCAGGCAAAGCTGAAAGAGAAATTGGGAGTTGATCATCCGCCGCACAAAATCTTCGGCGCGTGCAATCCGAAGCTCGCCTACGACGCGCTCAAGGAGAATCCCGATATCGCGCTCGCGTTGCCCTGCAATGTCGTGCTGCGCGAGGAGGGTGGAGAGACTCATGTATCCGCGATGAAGCCTTCCGTCGCGCTGGAGCCCTTCAAAGGACTGAAGGTACACGAAACGGCATGCAAGGCTGAGAAAGCATTGGAGCGAGTCTTCGATGATCTCTGTCATTTTCTGCCACACCATTCCCATTCCCACACATGAAACCTCCCATTCCCGCCTTCTGGCTTTACCTCCTCTTCGTTGGACTGCTCGTACTTCTCGGCCTTTCCTACGCATTCCAATGGACTGCCCTCTTTCGCGTGCTGCCGTGGTTCTTCATTCTCCTCTGTCCGCTCATGATGCTCATGGGAGGACATGGTGGTGGAAACCACTCATCAGATACCACGAAGCGCGATGATGATCATCAGGAATAATTTCTTTCCCCCTATTTTTATGAGCCGTCTCAACATCGCCCTCTGCGGCTTCCTGCTCATCGTCGGCTTCTTCCTCCTCACGGAGCACTGGGCACACGTCTACGGGTATCTCCCATATTTGCTTCTCCTCGCGTGTCCGCTCCTCCACATCTTCGGCCACGGAGGTCATGGCGGTCACGGGAATCATGGTAACGATGAACCGAAGAAATCTTCTCAATCCTCTTCCCACCATCACCATGACTGACGCTGCACCCGCCTACGGCCTCTGGGGACTCGTGATCATCAACATCGCAGTCTTCCTCATTTTCGCCTTCAGTTTCTCGCATCCGAAGTCCCCCGGCGATTGGCGAGCATTCGGCGGATTCTCCGCATTCATCGTGGCACTGTTCGTCGAGATGTACGGCTTCCCGCTGACTATCTATTTTCTCTCGGGATGGCTCCTGACTCGCTACCCAAGTCTTGATCCCTACTCCCACGATGCGGGGCATCTCTGGGAGACGATTCTCGGCTGGAACGTCGATCCGCACTTCGGTCCGCTGCATATCCTCAGCAATATTCTCATCGTCGCGGGATTCATTCTCCTTTCCGCCTCGTGGAATGTCCTCTTCAAGGCACAGAAGAAGCACGCAATTGCGACCACGGGTCCGTACGCCCGTATTCGTCATCCGCAGTACATGGGATTCATCATCATTATGTTCGGCTTCCTCCTCCAGTGGCCGACCATCGTCACGCTCGTCATGTTCCCGATCCTTGTGATCATGTACGCACGGCTCTCACTCTGGGAGGAGAAAGAGATGATCAAGGAATTCGGCGAAGCCTATGACCGTTACAAAGAACGCACACCCGCGTTCATTCCACGGCTATCTTCACATCAAACTCTTCGATCATAATTTTCTCTATTTCCTTTCCCCATCCTCCCATGTCGGTTTCCCTCCTCACCCCGTACCCGCCTCTGCAGTGGGCGCACGGCTTCAGCCGAACCTTTGCTGTCATCTTTGCGCTTTGCATGCTATACGGATACCTCTTTTTGCAAACAGATCCCGCTCTCAGGGATCTCCATGGCAACCTTCTTCGTGCCTTCATCTTCGGCTGGAATGGTGCTGGGATGAACTGGCTCACCCTCGTGCTCGGCGTCGTGATCAGCTATATTTGGGGTTTCCTTTTTGGCGGCACACTCGCGTTTTGCCTGAATCATTGCCAGAAGAATTAATCTATGCAATTTCTTCTTTCCCCTTGGTTCATCGGCCTCAGCATCGCCTCACTGCTCGTGATGGGACTGGAACTATGGGGACTCCTGCGCTCCTGCAAACGCCACAATGCCTCTCCAATAGGTCAGATGTGTGCAAAGGACGACTGTCTGCCCACAGGTGGCATCGCTTTCGCCGCCATTCTCTATGTGCTGCTCACCGTCGCGTACATCTTCCTGCCTCCCATCCTCCACAATGCCTTCTGAAAATGCTGCCAGCGACGAGAAAACTCTGCTTCTCATTAAGGAGCATTGGATGCAATACGGAATGGCGGCATTCTTGATCTTCGCATCATGGATGCTCTTCGTGCTTTGTACTGCTCTCAGTAGCGCTCTAATGTCTTGGAATCACATTGCTTCCGTTGCCGTACTCATTGCCGGCCACGTGCTCCTACTCTTTTTTCATCACGCCGCTTTCTATCGAATATTCAGCAGCAGTACAACGCGTGTCCTTCTCACCAACAAGCGTATCCTCAGTTCACAAGGAAGCCTGTGGCTTCGAGAGAACGTGATCGACATTCCACTTTGGAAAATACGTTCGTTGGAAATCGACAGACACGGTCTGCTTCCACATCTCCTCGACTACGGTTCTATTCTCCTCAACCGTAGGGAACTCCCGAGCCTGCCGCTCATTCCACATCCACAAGCAGTACACACACGCATCGTCTCTCAATTACAGCAGATGCAATCCGCCTTCGGAAACTCGACGGCAAGCAGTACAATTTCCAAATAACCACCCATTCATGCACATGCACGATCACCCCTCAACGGAGCATCCAATGCCGCAGAGTTCGCAGTCTTTGCTTGTTCGTGTTGCAATGATCATCAAACGATTTTTCTTTCTCTTTTTGGACATCAGCGGAATTCTACTGGGTGTCTTTCTCGTTCTCCTGGGAATTTGGTCGGCAATCGGGTGGCACATTGCCGCACCCGTTGGGCTGTTGCTGATCATTCTCGGTACAGCGGCATTCTTCATTCATTTCGGACATTACTTCCAACTGAAGCTCACAAAATGGTTGTTTGGATCGGAGTACTTTTTATCCGAGAATATGTCTCATTGTTCCTGTGGAAAGGCATGTATCAGTTGCTCTGTGGAGGCACTCTGTGTGTCTTCAGGATGCGACATGGAAGCGAAACAGTACGAGTATAAGATGCATGAGCACATGGGGCATGCCGCGCATGTAGGTTCCATTGCACAGAATAACAATACTGCGCAATCGATGAGCCACCATGATCACGAGAAAGCGATGACCGATCCGGCGATGGCAAAGCAGATGGAGGTAGATATGCGCAGACGCTTTTGTATCTCCCTGCTTCTTGTGATTCCGACCGTTCTCTACTCGCCGCTCGGAGAAACCCTTTTCAAACTCAAGCTTCCCACGCCGATTCCGGTCAACTGGCTGCTCTTCCTGCTCAGCACTCCCGTCGTGCTCTGGACAGGCTCGATCTTCATAACAGGAACCTATTACTCGCTCAAAGCACGGAAACTTAATATGGCCGTGCTCATCGCGACAGGCGTGCTGGCCGCTTACATCGGCAGCATCATCCTCATGCTCACGGTCGGCGGGGAGACATTCTTCGACGCCGCCGTGATGCTCGTGACCTTCGTGCTGTTCGGACATTGGATGGAGATGAAGTCGCGGAGAGGAACGTCGGAAGCCCTTCGCGCACTGTTTGATTTGATCCCGCCGCAAGCGACCGTCATCCGTAACGAGAAGGAGCTGACGATTCCGAGCGCGGAGATCATCAAAGGGGACATCGTTGTTTTGAGACCGGGGGACAAGGTGCCGGTCGATGGCGAAATCGTCGAAGGCCAGAGTTCCATCGACGAATCACTCGTCACCGGCGAGTCCATGCCCGTTGCCAAAGAAAAAGGAATGAAGGTCGTTGGTGGCTCCGTGAACCAGACAGGCACCGTGAAATTCAAAGCCATGCAAGTCGGAGCGGATACGGTGCTCGCGCAGATCATCAAACTCGTCGAGACGGCGCAGAATTCCAAAGCGCCGGGGCAGCGGATTGCCGATAAAGCGGCCGCGATCCTCGTCGTCGTTGCCATCGGATCAGGCATCCTTACGTTCTTCGGCTGGTACATTTTCGGTGGAGCGACCGTCATCACCGCACTCACCTTCGCCATTTCCGCCGTTGTGATCGCGTGCCCCGATGCTCTAGGACTCGCCACACCGACTGCCGTTGCCGTCGGCACGGGCATCGGTGCGAAGCACAACATCCTCATCAAGAACGCAGCAACTCTGGAGAACACTTCCCGCCTGACGGCTATCGTGCTCGACAAGACGGGCACTCTCACTGAGGGGAAGCCGAAGGTAACAGATATCATCCCTTTCGATGATTTCAAGGAAGAAGATGTGCTCCAGTATGAAGCGGGCATTGAGAGTGGATCGAATCATCCGATTGCCAAAGCAATCGTGGAGGAAGCGGAGAGGAAGAAGGTTACACCCATGACCATCGAGAATTTCTCCTCCATCGCAGGGCATGGACTCAAGGCCATGGTGAAAGGGAACACCGTCCTCGTTGGCACGGAGAAGCTGATGCAGGACAACAAAATCGATATTCAGGGCGCGAAAGAGACAATCACGAAACTTGCAGGAAAGACGCTGAGCCTGCTCGCCGTGGACGGAAAGCTCAAAGGCATCGTCGCAGTGGCGGACACGGTGCGTCCAAGTGCGAAGAAAGCCATCCAAGGATTACACGGGCTTGGGATCGAAGTGGCGATGATGACGGGCGATCACCAGACCGTCGCCGATGCAGTTGCAAAAGAACTCGGCATCGACCGCGTCTTCGCGCAGGTACCCCCCGAGCGCAAGGCCGACCATGTGAAGAAGCTCCAGCAAGAAGGAAAATTCGTCGGGATGGTCGGCGACGGCATCAACGATGCTCCCGCACTTGCACAGGCGGACATCGGCATCGCCATCGGCGCAGGGACGGATGTGGCGATTGAGACGGGCGACATCGTGCTCATGAAGTCCGATCCCGCAGACATTCTCTCGGCGATTATTCTGAGTAAGGCAACCGTCCGCAAGATGAAGCAGAACCTGTTCTGGGCGTCGATCTATAACGTCTTGGCAATTCCCGTCGCGGCGGGCGTGTTCTATTCGCCTTTCGGTATATCCCTCGCTCCGGCGATCTCCGCCCTCCTAATGTCCGTCTCCTCCATTATCGTTGCGACCAATGCAGTGATGCTCAAGCGTGTGGAGCGATCACTTGGCTGACTTGCTGCGCAATTCAATTCTATCTGGCTTCTAAAAATCAGTTATAGCGGTTGAAAACCGACGGGAGTAGAAAGAGAGGCTGATGCTCTAAAGACCCGTTAGAAACAATTTGGCGTTGATTGCGGAGGTATGGCGGGATGAGTTGGAGCGGTCAGCAGTTACCAGCTTTGCGGAAGCCCGCACTCTGTGCTTCGGATTCCGTACAGAACCAGCGATCACCCTCTTCTGGTTTGATCTTGGTCACGTTGTAGGATTTACACCCCGGGTAGTGGTAAATCTTCTCTCCATCGCTATTCACGTTCCCTTTGATCACGCACTCCTGCTCTTTTGGTGGAGGCGGTTGCTCTTGGAACTGCGGAGGATTGGGATTGCCAGCAGGAGTGACAGGGATTACGGCTTCTGCAGAAGATGTGGAGGGAGCGGGAGCTTTGCTTGTGACTGTCGCTTGCTGCGCTGCACACGATGCTCCCCACATGCCTTTCTTCCCCTGCTTTGCCTGTGCCTCCAGGGCGTTGTATAGCTAAACCAACATAAAACGTCATAATTCATGGCACAAAAAAAGATCATGGG
>CAYWPL010000004.1:0-109062 GCA_964460365.1 uncultured Candidatus Peribacteria bacterium
CCCCCCCCCCCCCCCCCCCCCCCCCCCCCCCCCCCCCCCCCCCCCCCCCCCCGGACGGGAAAGCGTTTAGCACGTCAACAGCCCGTCACACCCTCTGTCCGGAAGAGCAGCAGAAGGAAGAGCAGGAGACGGAGATGACGCGAATCACTGGTCCGGCAGTATCAGCGGTGTCGGCGCAGAGCAAATCAGTGCGAGAGGATATCGATTTTGTGACTGTCCGCAGAGGAAAATATCTTCACGCGTCCGCCGATGGGATACGTGATCATGGGGTGCGTATGTCCGAAATCCACGTTGGCGATTACCGGCAGTCCGCGCAGTTCGGGCTTGGCCGCGATGATTCCTTCCAGCAGCGCGCGCGTCATCTCTGTTTTTTTCTGGAACCGCCCGATCACGAGCCCGCGGATTGTCGCCTCCGGCAGATGGAGCAGCGACTGGAGATTGCGGTCGAAGGCGGCGACCGTGGATTCGTAATCATCTTCCAGAAAGAGCACGCTCTCCCGGATGTCCGGAAAAAACTCTGTGCCCTGGAGCAGGTTGAGCGTGCATAGGTTGCCGCCGAGCAGCGTGCCTTCGGCCTCTCCGGGCTGCAGCATCCACGGGCCGTCGTTCTTCTCAAAGACGAGCGACTCACGCTCCGGGCTGTAGCGGTCGTCGGTCCAGGCGGATGACGGCTCGATCGCGTATGGCTCGTCTTCCAGCAGGCAGCGGTGGAACGATTCGTATGTGTAGGACATCTGTTCCCCGAAGCCGAAGTGATAGAAGTTTGGACCCGAGTAACTGACGAGTCCGGTCTTCGCCCAGATCGCGTTGCTGAGCGCGGTGATGTCCGAGAAGCCGCAGAGGATTTTGGGATGTTTGCGGATCAGATCCCAATCGAGGTGCGCGAGGAGCTGGTTGCTGCTGAATCCGCCGCGGATGGTGATCATCGCGGCCACGGACGGGTCGGCAAACGCGGCATGTAGATCCTCCACGCGTCCCTCCACCGTCGTCGAGCCGAACGCGTCCACCTCGCGCAGGTGCGCCGACTCGGAGACGGTCATCCCGCGTGACCGGAAAAACTCCTTGGCGCGGTCCAGGAACGCCTCGGTCACCCACGGCAGAGAGGGGAGGGTGCAGGACGGCGCGATGATGCGCACGTCGTTGCCGGGGCGGAGTTTGCGCGGAAACATAGGCCGAGTGTACTCCAGGATCCCGCAGGCAAAGAAGCAATTTTTCTTTTTATAGAAGCCAAAAAGAATGCAATCACAGGCGTCTTGTCCCGGAGACTGGACTCTGTCTATACACTATGCCCTCATGTCAAAGAACTCTCTCGAACTGAGTGACACCGAATGGCGGCAAATCGTCAAAAAAACGACTGCCCCGATCGAGAACTCCACCGCGCGCGACCTCATCAAAGACATCCTCGCCGCGTCCGTCCCGCTGCGCGAGGAAGGCACGCGCAATCTGCGCGAGGTCGCCGAGTCGTCGCATGTGCGCCGCCCCCGCATCGCCGCCGAGATCGCCAAGCACCGCGCGGCCCTGTGTGCCGCACTTGCCGTCATGCCCGAACCGATCGCGGCGTACCTCCGCAAGATCGTCGATGCCACTCCCGATCCCCCGCCCACCGAGAGAGAGATGGAACAACAGAGGCATCGCGCAGAATTCTTGTCCACGCTGCGCGGTGTGCCGGAGGGTCTGCGAACGGTGCTGGTGCTTGTGGTTCCGCATTGGACCTTCTCCATGGTCGAGAGAGACGGTGGCACGCTCCGTATCGTGCACACGCCTTTTGCGTATCCTACCGGAGTAAGCGAGCAGGCTCAGGAGATGCTGCTGCGTCTCTCGCCCGAAACCATTGGCGAAGCCCTGACTGCAGCGGGCGTGAGCCCGGGGGAAATTATCCATCTGCTGCACATGCGCGCGCCGCCTCCTCCGCGACCGCGCCAACGCGTGGCTCTTCCACAGTTTCTCATCCGGCGCCCCGGGCAGCGCCTGCCGGGCAACGTGCCGGCAGCTCCGGCGGCGACTCGCATCCCGCAGCGGGCACCCGTCCGGATTCCGGCGCACACGGTCGTGCGGTATCGGCAGCACCAGACACAGCTGGCGAAACATGAATCCGTGGCATCCCTCGCGCCACTCATCGTCCGCTCGGCCAACGATATCTACGGTATTGGAGAATTTCTCCACGAGGGTGATGAGGGTTTCCAGCAGGCGATCCTCGCGCTTGATGGACTTGGTCATCCCGCCTGCACTCGCCTGCGCGATCTGATCGACCGGAGCGCTCAGTTCGGGCGCACTTCAAAAATTGCGAGCTCAGCGGAGCTCGCAATGCTCGCCCGCGATCCCGATTGTGCCGAAGCACGTGCATTCGCCGCGGATCTAGAACAGTGGATGCGCGGTTCCGCCTCCGAGCTCTTCATGGGCTTCCGGGGCGTGGTGACGCTTCGCGGCGAACCGGGCCCGGAGTTCGGCGACGAGGATGGGCGCCGCATCGAGGAATTCGTCTCGCGTCTGTGCGTCCTCACCTCCTGCATGGGGCTGGGCACGTCGCGCAACGGCCGCGAGCTGCCGCCCATCGCCGAGGACATGGCTTTCCACGCCTGGTATTCCGGTCTCGACGCCATCGTCATCTCTGCGCTGAACGAGCGTTTCCCGACCCTATTCGCCGCTCCGCGGAGAGACGACACCGCCTGGCACGATCTCTTCGAGCATGAGCAGGACGAATGGAACGACTGGCGCCTGGAGAAAATCGCGCTGATGAACAAGATTCATTCGCGGCTCGTGGATATGCTCCGGCGGTTCCAGGGCGCGCCGGTGGGGCAGGACGTGCGCGGCTATATGCGGCGCGCGTCGAAAATCGTGCTCGCCTACCTTGTTCGGAGCTTCGAGCGCCTGGAAGAGCTGATTCTCTTCGCCGACCGCTATCCGCGTCCGGAAGGGGAGCCCGAGCGCCCGTTCAGTCCCGAGAAGAATTTTCCCTCCATGCGCATTCTGCGGCACACCCGTGCTCATGTCCCCGACGACGATCGCCACGTCGATTTCGTACACGCGCACTCGTACTCTCCCGGAGCAGTGCCCTGCATCCGTGCTTTCATGCTGGATACCATCGATGAGAGTCCCGCGCGCGCGGGAGCCGTGTGCGGCCTGGACGGTCGGCCGAGCCACTGTCGGCTCCAGGCGCTGCCGCTCAAAGATATCATCGGATGCGACACGCATGCGGGGCTCTTCGCGCAGACGCTGGTGGACGGCGCGATCAAGGATCTGCGCGGAGTGCAAACCGGCTTCCGTGCACGGCGCTACAAGACGATGCTCAGTATGCACGGCGAGCGCGACCTGATCCAAATCGGCGTCGAGGTCGTTCGTGGAGATAGAACCCTTACAGATCGTTCGGGTTTTCTCGTGGATCCCAGTGTCGCGGAGATGTCCTTGCACCCGCACGAGTTCATCCCCCTGCCGGATCTGGAACAAGGCGTCCTGAATCAGCATGGTTCGGTGATCGGTGCGACCGAAAATCTCGTCTACGTGCCGCATGAAGACAAGGCGCCCGTGCGCGAGTGTCAGTCCGGGGAGCAGCGCATGTTGCTTGAAGCGCAGACGGAAGAGAGACGCGAAGCCGTGCGGCGCATGCTGCGGAAGCGGTTCGGGCAGAACACGGCGCCGTGGTCCGAGGCGATGCGTTTCCTGAGGGAGGCATTAGGTGTCACGATCGATCAACGGACGAGCCATAAGGCGCTTGTCGCCCCAGCGCGTAATGGGCATCGGCCCAAGTGGGTCACGCTCCATTCCGCCCCCGAGCGGGCGGGCACACTGGAAATCCTCACCCTGGCGCGGTATATCGAAGACATCGATATGCTCGATGAGGCCTATGCTCTTACCGCGGAAACTAACGATGACCAGTCGCGCAACGGACGGGAGCGCAGGGCCGGAAAATGAGCGTGCGCGAAAAGACACCCGGCGCAAGGTGTCGATCGCTTTGAAAGCCCTGTGTCCGTCTATGCCCGCACCGGCCAGGTCTGGACCAGCACGCGTCCGCGAATCGCTCTATTATCCGGGAGAGCAAGCTGACGCTGGTATTCACGACCGAGCGCCCGCACTACATCGGGGTCGCCGCGGAGGACGATACGGAAGGGGATGCCCGGGGGCAGATGGACGCTTTGCGGACCGTGCTCCATACCATGATCGCCGAGTGCTATCTTTGCGGCAAGCAGTCCGTCCGCGACACTCTTGATGTTAAACATCAGCGGGCCGGTCTGACGGTCGAGGTTCATGATGGTGTCTTCCTCGGCATTGTGCATGCCGATAGCGGCCGGGTGGTGATGTGCCTGGAGGAAGTGTTCTTCGGGGAGCATGCGTACAATCACGGCGATCCTCTTGCCGTTCAGCTTCGGGCGACGCCTGATTTCGGCCAACACCGCATCGCGGAAGCGTTCGCCGCCTTGGAGAGCCGTGCGGTCAATCGCTTCAGGAGTCATGTCCTTTTCACCAGCTTGGACACGCGCAAGCTTTGCCGCGCCGCACTTGCCCGCGCCATGGGGGCAGATTTCCAGCGTGTAGCTGTCTTGCGTTTCGAGAGCTGCTTCCATCTCATCCACCTCGATTGCAGCCTGTGCCTGCAGTTCTGCATCGCTCAGCAACACGCCAACTCCGGCCAGACCTTCACCGGTTCCTTCCTCCTTGTATCGCTCGTCAATGCAGCACTTCTTCTTCAGGTTTGGTGGACGAGGAACCAAGATCGGATCGCGTTTCTGCTGCTGTTCCATGACCGCGTAGAGTGAGGTTTCTTCGATCTCACGAAGCGCACGTGCGTTTTCCACGAGACGGGCGATGACTTCCGGATTTTCACCATGTTCATCGTGTTCACCATTATTACGATCCTGTCCGTTCAGGTTCGGGACGTACCAGCCGCGGCGGATCACTTCCTCCGCTGCCACGCCCAGAGTAACGGCGATCAGCGTGACGATGGCGAACTGACGCCGCGTGAGCTTGCCGAGAATCAGTTGCTCGTTGCTGGCATCGGCCGATTCGGGACTGTGCTGGCCGTGCAGATCATCGTGCTGGCGGGGCTGGTTCATCATGGTCGGGTTAGGGAAATTGGTGGGGAAAGAAAAAGAATGCTGATCAAGTAGTTTCAGTAAATACAGTTCTTTGTCAAGGCTCTAAGAGCTCACTATTCTTTACGTGCGTTTGTGTAAGAGGAACATATGGAAGCCTAAAATCCGAATTCAGACTGCCTGTGGGGCGGTGATTTTGATCACCGTACGGCCAGCCAAAATCGGCCCGAGGCGTCCCTCTAGGTCATCAGCCGACTCGCCATCGGGGTCACCAACGAGGAGGACGGGGGCATCCTGCAGGCCCACACCGTGGTGGCCGGCGATGATCCCAAGGCCCGCGCCGACTTCGGTTTGCAGGTAATCGTCCGCACCGTCGCCCGATACGAGAGTTGTCGTGGACAGATGCAGTCCACGGATGCCAAGCGTATCGAGGTTGATGCGACCGGTTGCGTCGATCACCAGGCAGTATGCGTCGTGAATCTCGGCTTCGCCGTTCATGGCGATCTCGCCGTCGACGTAATCGGCTTTCTTGTGTTCGCCGTCCAGGCCGAGAGCCGCGTGCAGGCGTGCGGCGACGGCCGTGGCCACGCGTTTTGGGTCCAATGCGCGCCCGGTCGCCTTCTTGAAGAGATCGCAGAAAATGCCCACGGCACCGCAACCCGCATGTTCGGAGACATCGACGGTCCACCCCGCATCCATGCGCACGCGCAGGCTTTCGACCAATGACCAGAACTTGTCGTCGCCGGATTGCATCGGGTCGGCAAGATACTCGTAGATCTTCTCATCGCTCCATTCGACGATCTCGTCACGCGACGGTATTGTCGTCAGCAACACGCCTGAACCGGCGATGCCGAGTTTGGGCCCCGGAACACGCTCGTCCATGCAGCACACGCACATCGTCACCTCGCCGTTTTCCAGCGCGGAGATCGACGTGAAAGATGCTGCATACGCGTCTTTCCCAAACACTTGCTCTGGGGATTCAGTTTGCAGGCGGAGCAGGGTCGTATGCTTAGCTTGGACGGATTCCCACGTTGCCCTTTGCTTGGGCGAAAGTTGGTGAGGAACAGTGTGCGTCATGTGTGTAGGTCTATCACCGGTTCCTCTGTGATGCAAACGGGCTTCCGTTTCCTGGATTCCGGGTTCGTGCAAAACGCTGCTTTCGGCATCGTGGAACACCGTGAGCGCCTCCGTTACTGCGCGATGATCGCCGTGTGCCGGATAGGCGGTTTCCACCTGGATGCCGTCCAGGAGTACATCCTGGTCGTCGTCGGCAGATCTGCGCTTGTCCGTGCTCATACGGGCGGGTGTGAAGAATGGGAAGTGCGCCTTCTACCGAGACTTCTCCGGGGAAGCAAGTCTCACGGTTTTCACATGGCAGGGATGTTGATGTATCAGTTCATTATACACATTTTTCCCGTGTTTTGCATGTTTTCTTGTACATTGGGCACTAGTCTGCACTCGTCATGATCTTGGTGGTCCCGGCAGGATTCGAACCTGCGACCCCCTGGTTCGAAGCCAGGTACGCGCAACACGCTTGAGCAAAAACAGGCCTATGCATAGCTATTCATGGATGATGGCGCGTTGCATTGTTTTCTTCCGTCAGTGACGTTTTTTGTGGTGCCCCCGGCAGGATTCGAACCTGCGACCCCCTGGTTCGAAGCCAGGTACTCTATCCAGCTGAGCTACAGGGGCACTGCAAGAGCATACAACAAACAGCATACGTCCATATCCTCTTCATGCGTCAATTATGGTATACTTGGTGTTGCCATGTCAGTCGAAGACCGCAAAAGGAAGGAACTGATGCAGGTGCCCGCGAGCATCGATGCCGTCACGCCGAACAAGAAGTTCGAGCTCAAGGCGAAGGTGGAAAAGCAGGAGGAGAAAGAGCGTGCCATGTTTATGACGAAG
The DNA here is from genome assembly GCA_964460365.1 of uncultured Candidatus Peribacteria bacterium. Classification (GTDB taxonomy): domain Bacteria; phylum Patescibacteriota; class Gracilibacteria; order Peribacterales; family Peribacteraceae; genus DAISLF01. The sequence goes on from CAYWPL010000004.1 coordinate 6,936, forward strand.
ATCGAGCGCGACAAGGTTTTGAAGCGGGACAAATCCCAGAAGAAGGAGGCGGAGGGGACCGGCGGCCTCAAGAAAGACCAGGTCCTGACCGCCGAAGGCAAAGCCAGCATCAAGCAGTTTCAGCAGATGGAGAAGCTGAAGGCGAAAGTGGAGAAGCTGCAGGGACAGACGGAGCAGCCAACCAAGAACGTCTGATCCGCCGCCTGAGGCTCTCTATTTCTTGCGGTTCCGCCAGGCGTGGAACCGGCGGAGCAATTCATCGCGGAATTTCTCCCAGTAGCCGCGTACCGGCCTGGGTATGAGGAACGTGAGGCCCAGCAGTTCGAGTCCGACGAAAACCAGCCACGAACCCGGCGTGAACGGCGTGACGAGCGCGAAGAGCCCGAACAGAAGGCAGAAGACGCCGAGGACTCCCTTGAGGATGCGCACCTGCACAGTGTACAGGAAATCTCTCAGATTGGGTCATCTTCCACGCGACTCATCATGTGCTCGGACGGGCCGCTATCACGCCTTTTGCCGCCTCCGCGCCCGCCCCGGTTGCGGCCGCCACGGTTTCCGCGGCTGCGACCGCTGCGATGCCGATCGCCCATGGCCGGAGGCCGGACGGGGGATGGCGCCGCCGCGGGTGCCTTCCCTGCGACCGGCGTCGGGGTTTTCTTATTCTTATTGCGGCCGCGCCCTCCGCGCCGCCCCCGGTGCGTGCGCTTTTTTTTCGCGGGCGCCGCGGTCCCGGCCGGAGACGGAGTCGCGACGCGTGCCGCCGGTTTTGCGACCGGCTGGGACTTGGCCTTCGCGCGGCGCGGCTCGCGGACGCGTTTCGGCGCCTTGGGTTTCGCCGCCGTCTTAGGCTTCACGGTTTTCTCATCCTCTTTCTTTTCCGGCGCGGCCTGCTGCAACTGCTCGCGCATGTCGCTGAGGAATACCAGATGCGCCTCTGCAGCTTCCTTGAGGAGCGAGCTAAACCGGTGGCGGTTGGGGATGAGCACGCATGCGAGCTTGTCCGTCACAAGCAGATGCGCCGCGAGCGACGCGAAATCGCCGTCGCCCGTGACGATGACGGCCTTGTCGTAGTTCGGCAGCTCGATCATCGCCTGCAGCACGAGGTCGGTGTCGACGTTGCCCTTCACCGTACCGTCGCGGCTCTTGATGGTTTTTTTGTAGAAGAGCTCGTAGCCGAAGCCCGCGAGCTCGGAGTACAGTTCGGCATTCTCCTCCAGATACCCGATGAAAATGCACGCTTTGACGACGTTGTGCTGTTCGCGCAGATACGTCCGGAACGCGTTGAAATCGAGACGCCAGCCGAGTTCGCGGATGGCGACATGAAGGTTCTGGCTGTCGATGAAGGCGTAGTTGCCGCGCTCGTTCACGGAGAGGAGCGTAGCACCTTCACCGCCGTCTGGAACGGGGAAATCCGAGCTCCCGGAGCGCGTCACGCGCGATCCAGCGGGCGGACGGCGCGTCGATCTCCAGTACGCGCTTGCCGGTCCGCATGGCATGAGCCTTGAGAAACGCGCTGCGCTTGCCCATCTGCCGCAGCGCCCAGTTCACGGCTTTCTTCACGAAGTTCCGGTCGTCAGTCGCATACGTTTCAATCAACGGAAAGAAGACGAGGAAGCGCGCGTCATCTGCCTTCTTATCGTGCACCGCGAGCGTGGCCATCAGCGCGAAGCCCGCGCGGCGGACGAACTCTTCTTTCCTGCGTGCCCAGCGGATCGCCTTGTCGTAGGCATACGGCGTGCGGTCGAACAGGTTGCCGCAGACCTGGTCGCACACGTCCCATGAATCGAACTCCTTCACCCACGCGTCCATCTGGCGCGGCGTCACCTGCGCCGGGTCACCCGTGAACGCCGCGAGCAGTCGCGCCTCGTGCACGCCGGTCTTCCAGAGTGCGAGCGACAATTTCTGGTCGCGCCCGGTCTCTTTGGCCATAGTGCGGAGCACGGGTACCGGAATGCCGAGCATTTCGCCGCCCGAGATCCCGAAACGGGCCATGCCCGCGATGTTTTTGTCGCTGCGCAGCGCGCGGAGCCGGCGGAGGATCTGGTCGGCGGTCATGCGCGCATTATGCCCCTGTGGCCGGCGGCGCGCCAACGGTCCCGTCCGGCAGGCGAATGAACCAATCGAGACCCGGGACGCCGGCGCGTACCGCGGAGAGGCGCGGCACCACGCGCACAGGTTCCAGCGGCATGGCCTGGGTGCGCCCGTGCCGCACGGCCTGAAACAGCTCCTGCGGACTCTGCCCGTCGAAGGCCGTGATGATGCTGCCGAGCAACGGGGCGCGGTGCGCGTCGCTGCTGCCGATGGCTCCGAGCATGGGGAACTCCGTCGGGTCGTCCGCTTGCGATGCGGCCGCTACGAGGGCGACTATCCCGACGCCGCAGGCGCCTGCGTGAAGCCGTGATTTCTACTACACTCGGCGCATGACAGACGCAAAAACCGCAACGCAGACCGCTACCTTTGGCGCAGGCTGCTTCTGGGGAGTCGAAGAGACGTTCCGGAAGACGCCCGGTGTCGTTTCCACGGCCGTCGGCTTCGAGGGCGGAACAATGGACAATCCGAGCTACAAGGACGTGTGCTACAAGGACACGGGCCATGCCGAAGTCGTCGAGGTGCAGTACGATCCGTCCAGGGTGACCTACGAGGAACTGCTCAGGATCTTTTGGGACAACCACAATCCTACGACGCTCAACCGCCAGGGACCGGACGTCGGCTCTCAGTACCGTTCTGTCATCTTCTTTCACACGCCGGAGCAGGAGAAAACCGCGCTCGCCTCCAAGGAGGATATGAGCAGGAGTGGCAAGTGGGGTGGCAGGCCTATCGTTACCCAGATCGTTCCGGCTGCGACGTTCTACAAGGCCGAGGATTATCATCAGCAATACTTGCGCAAGCGCGGACTGGATACGTGTCACCTATAATTCACTCAGGTATCCAAGCCGAAATCCGCCCGGACATCGTGGAGGAATTTTCTGAAATCAAATCCCGGTTGTGTGGGGTGGTGGTTCCCAAAGAGCGTGCGGACACGACTGGCGATCGTTGGTGATGTGGGCTTCCGGGAGGGCATGATTGCCAGACGCCGCTCGAGCCCGAAATTCGCCGCGAGGCCGTTGAGCAGACGCACCATGCTGAGCGTGCAGACCAGCGGGCGGCGATACGCGTAGTGGATTTCCTCTCCGTCACACACCTTTTGCAGCGCAGTCGCGCTGACCTGGTTTGTATTTGCATCAGGATGCAGTCCGTCGATGCAGGCGCATACCCATTCGCCGTTCCGTAGAATCATCGTGAAGTTGTCCCCCCCGGCGAAATCGAGGCACTCGCCTGTGTCTTCTACGAAGTCGATTCCCAGGTTGATGACGGAGCGCATCTGCCCAGCCAGCAGCCAATCCCGGTCCGCGAGCTCCAGCGTCTGGCGCAAAAACGGGCTCTGCTGGACGTTGAGAAATTCCTCGCGGTTGAAGCGCGTTCCGGGTTTCAGTCCCACGAGACATTCGCTGACCCGGGCATAGGCGTCCGGGTCGACATTCTTCTGCAGCTCGGCGTAACCCCCGTGGATCGGATAGTGTTCGCCCAGCAGTTCGGGGACTTCCATCTGATGCTCGACGGTGATGCCGTGCGTCTGGCGGATATGCTGGATGGGGACGTGCACCAGTTCCGGATGAGCCCCGAAATGCCCCAGAAACCGTGCGTGCCGTTCGCGCAGTTTGAGCACTTCCTGTCTCGTCAGCGCACGATGATGTTTCTTGATGATGTCCCACGGCTTTTTGCACGACTGGAACACGATTTTCTCGCCGCCGCGCGCGGGAGTGCCGTCTCTGCGCAGCAACGGTCGGATGCGGCCGCGACAGAGCGCGACCAATGTGTCGGTGCGCGTCCCCATATCCTCGATCGTATCGGCCTGGCGCAGGGTGGGGCCGGGTTGTTCGCCGTCCATCTCCTCCGCCCTTTTTCTCACCTCCTCACCCTCCGCATCGCCTTCTCTCGACACGAGGACAGTTGCGGGCACCTGATCTAAAAGCAGTTCCATCGGAGACATGGTGGCTCGGGGGAAGCCGGAAGCCAGTATCGACCTAAACGCTTCGCATGTCCACGAATCACGGTGCTGAAACCCGCTGAGACCTTGCGGAAGCCAAAACAAGGCCCACAAGCTCGTGACGCCGAATGCTCTCGTCTCATGGGTGACGCCAAATCTCCGCAACATCTGTCAGACGACCGGCGCCTCGTCGTCAGGGTAGGCGCACCCCCGTTCCGTCATCGCAACGTCATCTATTCGTGCAGAGAGGGAGTAGAGGATCCTCTGCCCGGCGGAACGGGGTCTTGCACCCTTTCCACCGCCCGGATGCGTGTCGAGAACTGCGGGTCATCCGCGTAGCGCTCGGCGCGAGCGTTGATCTTGTATTTCTCGCGGATCTCCTCCAGCGGTGCGGACGTGTCGATCAGCCCCAGGTCGTACGCTAGTTCGTCGCTGTAGGCCGGAAACAGCACACGGGTGTCCCACCAGGCGATCGTGCCCGGCATGATGGCGTTGATGTGCGCCGCAATGTTGGTGGTACAGTTGTTCGTAATCGTGTTGTAGAACTCCGGGCGTGCGGCGAGGTCCTTTGCGCGGCGCATCATGGAGAGGAACAACTCGCGCACCGTCTCCTCCGGAACCGTCACTGGGTAGAGGTAGACCTCGTCTTTGCGGATGTTGCTGCGAACGCGAATCACGTCGCGCTCGTCGCCGATCACGTACATCAACTCGTAGCTGCGCAGGACTCCGCCGTGCACGGTGTACTCCTCATCCTTCTCTTTTCGCGCCTCCACCGAGACCGAGACAAACCTGTTGCCGTCGAACTCGAAGCTCAGGAAGGTGTGGGCGATGCCCTCACGGGTGCCGAACGGCTCGATGACGTACCAGGCGCGCTTGAGCTGCCGGAGATCATAGATCGCGTTGTAGTACGCGGGCCGCGCGATGGTGCGCGTGAGCCAGTCGAAGTTGCGCACGTGGCGCACGGTCACGAGATTGCCGGACATCGTCACGACGGGCAGAACGGCCTGGTCCGGGGCCCAGTCGCGGTTGTTGCTGGGCTGGCGCACGGTGCAGAGCAGCGCGTAGGCACAGGAAAGCAGTATTAGCAGAAGCGCGAAAACGCGCAGGGGCTTCTTCATTGCCCGATGGTAGCAGGCCCGCCACCCCAGCGCACTCTGCTACACTGCCCGCATGCAAGGGTATTGGGTGCTCAAATCGGAGCCGGACTGCTATTCCCTAGAGGATCTGCGCCGCGACAAGACGGCGTTCTGGGACGGCGTGCGCAACTACCAGGCGCGCAATTTCATCCGGGATGAGATGAAAGAAGGGGACCTGTGCATCTTCTTCCATGCCAGCGCCGTGCCGCCGCATGCCGCGGGCGTCTGCAGGATCATCAAAGCCGCATCGCCGGATCCGACACAGTTCGACCCGGCAGCCGATCACTTCGACGCCGATAGCGATCCGGCGCATCCCCGCTGGTACGGCGTGGACATCGCGTTTACGTCCGTTTTCAGCCATCCGGTATCGCTCTCCGAGATGAAGGAAAATCCGGCGCTCCGTGGCATGCAGCTGCTTGCACGCGGGAATAGACTCTCGGTCATGCCCGCGTCCCGCGGCGAGTTCGAGACGATCGTGAAAATGGGAAACTGATCAGGACGAGCGATCACGCATCAGCGCGACCAGCGCGCTCGGCTCTTGCGCGGTCTCCGGTTTCACGGGGGCGTTTGTCAGCGCCGCCTCGGCCTTCTGCAGATGATCCGCTGAAAATCCGCGAGTGCCATGCCGACGAGCATAGCAGCGCTCCGCTTTTCGTTGACAGTGTCCGGCCGTGCTTTACATTTATCATCCTCGCTTTGATTTCGCCCCCTGAACATGCCCATTGGGAAACCGGCTCTGACTGATGGTCTCCAGCAGTTGACTGCTTCGGAAGGACAGGTGCGTCGCATGGTCGATGCGGCCGTGAACGGTATCCGGGTCCGGCACGACAACGTCCGCGCGCTGGTCGAGCAAATCATCAATTCCTGCAGGCTGATAAACAGATATCAGCACAATCCCCTGATGCTCCGCGGCTACGTGGATCCGCGTTTCGAGAAATATCGCGTGATTGCCGTGCTCCAGTATGCCGGCATCAGCCAGATCGGGGAGAGCACGGCGGAGAGGATATGCGGACTCCTCTTTGAGATGGACGAACAGACGCGGCGGGCCATCTACGGCGATCTGGCAAAATCAGGCATTGCATTCGCCCTCCCGGCGCTCGACGCGATTCTCAGCCAGGGGGAAGACGTCCCGCAGGAGCGCCTGCGCGAGGTGCTGAAGATGCGCATGCTGATGACGGTTCCGCACGGCCTGATGCTGCTGATCGAGCCGCTCATGGCATCCTGGGAAATCGAAAAAGTCACGGGAGGCATGCGCATCGCGAAGTTCCCCGAGAGATATCCGGCGGATGCTTTGCGAGAAACCATAGAGCGCGCGAGACACCATCGTCTGGATTACCACCATCTGAAAGCGCTCGAAATGGCACTGTGGCAGATGGGCAGTCCTCCCGCGGCGATGGAGGAGATCTGGCTCATTCTTCAGGGCATGGATGAAGAGGAGCGCCTTGAGCGGGAGGCAAAGGTGATCGCCCTCAAGGAGAAAAAACCCATAGCGTCGGGCAATGACGTTCCGGCCAACGGGACCGTGATTCGGACGTCTGATATCGACGGCGCAATACCCGTCGAAGTCGCTGTTGTCCGTTCCCCGAGAGTTCTGTCCGCTGACGGCGTCGCTGCGGTTGAAGCCGCCGGGAGTCTGCTTGGGCGCCCATCCGCCGCGCTCCCGAAGGATCTGCGTCGGGCCGTTGTGGAGGCCGAGCAGATCCTGGAGACGGCCGGGCCCCAGATTTTTGGGGCGCTCGGCGACGGTCTGCGAACCGGAAGGGGTCCGATGTCGCAGGCCGCGCTTCGGCGAGCCGCGCGCCTGTTGCATGGCGAACTGCGCCCGCTGCAGGCGTTCCGGCAGGATGCATTGATGCGCCAGAAGCTGGGCAAGAATCACGAAGAGGATTTGGTGCCGTATCTCCAATATCTTGCTGCTTTACATACACTCATCATGTCCCGGTTCGCGGCTGATGTTGCCGATCCCAGCGCGGATATGATGGAAGATGCTTCCCATGCCTTTACCGATGTGTTGGCCTGTCTTTTCGCAGCGCATACACAGTCCCTGTATGTGATTCATTGTGAGAAGAAGGGAAGCAAGAGCCCGGCGCGCAATGGCGCCGATACCCGCGACAATGCCGCTGCTGACGCCTTGCGCGGCGCACTTCAGGGGCGGCAGGCAGCTGGAGAGGTTGTGGCCCGTCTTGTGGAACAGGGCGTAACGGCTTTGGATGTTCTGCTTGCGGCTGATGCGAGTAAAAAAGAAAAGAGGACACCGTCGGAGTCTGCGGGTTATGTCCGGCTGCCCGACGCCGTCATAGATGCGTCTCATAGTGTGATCGGCGTACACAAGAACGCCGTGGAGTCGGCGGCCGCTGTCCGATGGCAGGCCGATGCCGCGCAGCCTGTGACCATAACGTTCCAGCAGGCCTCTTCGCCCCCCGTGCTTCTGGCCCAGGAAAAAATCGACGGCCCACCCCACCTGCCGGGATCACTTGTCTCGCTTGAGGAGACTCTCGGAAGCGGCAGCGACGCGGTTGAATTTGCTTATGGGCGCACTCAGGAGGCGAAACTGCATTTTCGTGAAATGATGGATGCCGCTGGTCGCGCCAATCTTTCCGGCTTGCTCACTGCGCTGCGAGCACACGCCATTCCTCTCCGTCTTGTGACCCTGTGGGACCGGCGAACCAGGAAGTCGGAATCGCATTTTATTTTCCCGCGTGCCGACATTGGGCAGATGGGACTTGGCACGCAGGATCCCCAACCGGCTATACTGAAATTGCTTGCGAGTGCGGGCGTCGTCCTGCCCGAGGATCCCGTGCTCTTGCGCGTGCCCGCTCCCGCCAAATCTACCCACGCGGAAAAAATAGTACGGCCGCAGGATCATGAGCGGGTCGCGCGCAGCTTCCTGACCGATCTCAAATTGAACGTGATGCCACTGCAAAAGGCGAAGGCGCTTCTGACGATTGCCGGTATCACTCTGGAGAAAGGCACTCGCCATGGGCGTGCAACGGACGCGCTGGGACGCGTGCGTGCTGTGGGCAACCGCGTCTTCGATGAGGGGCAGATTCCCGTGCAGTTTGTCGTGGATATGCTGTTTCGTCAGCAGCGAGGCCTGCCGCCTATCGGTGACCTGCAGGCGTTTGCCGAATGGGTGCAAAAAGGGGGGAAATACGTCGATTTGTGACGGTCCACTCGCCATCGTGTGTGCCCTTAATCGTGTCTTAACGACCGCCGACTATTCTGTCCGCGGTTAACCACTTCTTCTATTTTTTTCCTTCTTTCTCCTATGAAAAAGACATTCGCACTCGGCGCGGCAGCGGGCATGTCCTCACTCGCTCTTGCCGTCCCGTTGCTCGCCCAGCTTGCCGGCGCCGCGAGCAGCGACACTGTTTCCTCCGGCGCCGCAACGCAGGCACAGCATGTCCACACGCGGGAATGCGTGGAGGCGCTCGCCGCCCACGATGACTTCATGCTCTCGGGCATGGATGCGATGGTCGTCGCCCACAAGGCCGCTACGATCGCCCACCGCGATGCGCTCAGGGCCGCCGCGACGATCACCGATGACGAGCAGCGCGAAGCCGCAGTGAAAAATGCCCACGAAGATCTCCGCGCGGCGATAAGAGCCGCGATGGAGGGCCAGGGCGACAAGACCGCCCAGATGGAAGAGCTTCACGCCGCCTGTGACGATGCAATCGGCTTCCACGGCATGATGCTGCACGGTCTCGGCCCGATGGGCGGCAAGGGATTCATGATGAAGTTCCGCCACGGCCCCGATGATCTCGCCGAGAAACTCGGCATGACCGCCGACGAACTGAAGGCGGCCATCGAGAGCGGCAAGACCATCGAGCAGATCGCCGAAGAGAAGGGCGTCGACCTGCCCGCCCGCCCTATGCGTGACCACATGATGAAGTTCGATGAAGCGGCTGCGGTCCCGGTCCTGTCCCTCTGAAATCCAATCAACACACATCACCGCCCCATGTCTCAAAGGCCGCGCAAGCGGCCTTTGTCGTTCGTGATCCTCGTAGCGGAGGTTCATGAACCTCCGCTACGATGCATCCATCAGATGACTCCTGCAGCCCTCGTCTCCGGCCTCACGACCTGTCAGGAGAAGGCCCTGGATATGCTGAACCGTGAGGGCAATATTTTCCTCACAGGCGCCGCCGGAACGGGCAAAAGCTTCCTGCTGGAGCGTTATCTGTCCGACAAGCCGTCGGCCTTGTTTCCGGTCGTCGCGAGCACCGGTGCGGCGGCGGTGCTTGTCGGCGGACGGACGTTCCACAGCTTCTTTGGCCTCGGCATCGGCGAAGGGGGACTGGAAGAGACCGTCGCACGCGCGCGTCGCAGCCGCAAGCTTGGCGTCCGTCTGAAAATGGCGCAGTGCGTCGTGATCGACGAAGTCTCGATGCTTTCCGGCAATACGCTCGTCGCCGCCGAACGCATCGCGCGCGAGATCCGCGAAAACGACGAACCGTGGGGCGGGCTCCGGATCATCGTTGTGGGCGATTTCGCACAGCTGCCCCCCGTGACGGCCGGCGGCCAGCAGAAGGACTGGGCGTTCCTCCACGAAGTCTGGTCCACGAGCGATTTCCAGCCTGCGCTGCTCTCCACCGTCATGCGCACGCAGGACACGGCGTTTCTCTCCATCCTCAATGCGGTGCGTCTCGGCACCGTCACCGAGGACGTGCGGCAATTCCTCAACAGCCGTATGCACCTGCACGATGACCTGCAGGAGGGCACGCGCCTGTATCCGCATCGCGCCAAAGCCGACGCGCACAATCACTGGCGCCTGGAACAGCTCCCCGGCATCACGCGCGAATTCCTGACGACCTACGAGGGCGAGGAACGTGCGATGGAATCGGCGATGCGCGCCATCCCCATCCCCGATGTGTTGCACCTCAAGCGCGGCGCGCTTGTGATGCTGCGCAAAAACGATGTCTCCGGCGAGATGCGCTACGTGAACGGCAGCCTCGGCCGTGTGCAGTCCATCGGCGAGGATACGCTGGAGGTCTCGCTGCTGACGGGCGAGGACATCGAACTGGAGCGCGAGAAGTTCTCCTACCTCAACGGCGACGGACAGGAGATCGTCATCGCGTGGAATTTCCCGGTCACCCTCGCGTGGGCCAGCACGATCCACAAAGCGCAGGGCGCCTCACTCGACCGCATGATCGTCGATCTCTCGGCGCTCTGGGAGCCGGGTCAGGCGTATGTCGCGCTCAGCCGTGTGCGCAGCGCCGACGGTCTCTTCATCGAGCGCTGGAGTGAGGGTTCCATCCGCGCCGAACCGCTCGTGACGGCGCTCTACGACAGGCTTTCCGAGGAGATGGGCCGCTACGTGCCGCGCCCGCATTTTGTCGTCCGCACGCTCTCGCATGCCAAGCCCGTCAGCGCCGCCGAGGACGACGACACCGTTGAGGTGCGCGGCCCCGGTCTCAACCGCCTCAAGCGCGCGGCGCTCATCAAGACGCTTATGCGTGAACGCGTACCGTTGCTCACGATGGCCGATGCGGCCAGCGTCAAGCCGGAGCGCGTACTCCTGTATATCGAAAAATTCCTGGAGGACGGCGAAGATGTCGATCCCGGCTATTTGCTTGACGAGATCCACGACGCCGACATCATCCGCGCCGCATTCACCGAGCTCGGCACGGTCCGGCTGCGCCCCGTGTTCGACAAACTCGGCGGCATGCACGATTTCACCGTCCTGCGCACCGTGCGTTGCGTGATGATGAAAGAGGCCTGAACCGGATCACGCGGCGCCTTTCTCCGTCCGGTAGGCCGCGCGCAGTTCGGTGCTGAGCTGATCGCTGAGTTCCTCCTGTCCATGGAGTGCGGCGGGCGTGTTCTGGAACAGTGCCACTCGCCACTCGCCGTTGGTCTGTACCGCGATGAGCGACTGTACCGCGTTCACCGTGGGATCGATATCGGATTCGCCCGGGTGCACCATGCCCGCGACGGCCCGCACCATCGCGGTATCCGGCGTCAGAAAGCGCACTTCGCGGATCTTCGTGATGAACGGCGCCGTCTCGTGGTGCGCGAAAATCTCCCCGACCGTCTCCATGATCTGCGTCCGTCCGTTCATCTGGCTGCCGTCGAATCCCACCATGTTGCCGTCCAGTGCCATCAGCTCCGCCATGGCGGCTGCGTCGCGCTTGTTCCACGCCGCGATCAGCGACTGATAGAGCGAACGAACGGCGGCATCGGAAGCAGGTTCAGTCATCTGATGCAGTGTACGTTTTCCGCCGGGAAATGAAAGTCTTACAGAATATTCACCGTCTTTTTGCGGCGTCGATTGGTAGCCAGTGGTGCAAAGCGCTGATATCATCGGGAATACTTCTTTCCTCCAAAACACCATGTCGTATCCTGTCATTCACTTCGAAATCCAGGCCGATGATGTCGAGCGCGCCAAGAAATTCTACGAGGCCGCCTTCGGCTGGAAGATCAGCAAAATGATGAGCGCCGATCAGGGCGGTATGGATTACTGGGGACTCACCACGCGCGACGCGGGCAAGCCCGGAATCAACGGCGGTTTGTACCTCCGTTCCGCGGCCGGAGAGAAGCTCACCACCTACGATTGCACCGTTCAGGTCGATGACCTCGAAAAGGCGATGGCGGCCGTCAAAAAGAACGGCGGCACCATCAAGGGTGAGAAGATGGAGATCCCGGGCGTCGGCTGGTTCGCCACCGCCATCGATACCGAGGGCAACAAAGTCGGCATGATGCAGCCGACCGAGTGGAAGCCGCAGTAAGCGCACATAGCACTCCGGTCATGATCCGGCGGGCTCCCCGGAGTCCAGCGTCACCGTGGCCGCATTGTCGGTTTCCGTCACGGGCGCCTTCGGTGTCGGTCAGGGAAGAAGTCTGGCACACGCTGAGCACCAGGAACGACAGCGCGAGGAAGGGGAGGAGTGTCTTCTGCATGATGAGAAATGAGGAACAGAAGAGATCGGAACGCGGCCATCGGTTCTTGTGCCATTGGCAGGGCGGACACTGCGGTTCATGCAAAGAAATCCCAGCCGAAAATCCCGTCGTCGGCTCATCCTGCCTCTTGGATGGTGCCAAACTCGTCGTGACTTCAGCTTCCTGGCGAGAGTATCGTGAAGTCTATGGTATCGCCGCTTGACGGGTTCACGCCGACATCACGGCGCAGGGTCTCGCACTACTACGGCGATGCCGTGCGCAGGCTGTTCGTAACAGCGGGCGGAATCATGTTGGTCACGACGCCATTCCTGCAGGATCGTCTGCCCATTTCCGGATATGCCGCCATATGGGTCGTGATCATCCTTGACGTCATTGCTGGGCTCGCGAATCCTCGCATGCCATGGCTAGCCTACCTCGAAACCGTCATCGCACTCCTTTGCTGTGCCGTCTTCGAGTACTACGCCATCAGCGACTTCGATTCTGGTGATTATTTCTTCTGGACAAATCAGATTTTGGCCTTCATTTTCTTCGTCGCGCTGTATTACGCAGTCAAAACCGCTCGCTCGGGTCTTCTCCGGGAGCAAAAGGAGGAGGATTCTGCAGCATCCTGATCGCCGCCCGGCGTTCCCGCATCCGCGCCATGCAAACTCTGTCTCTCGCCGATCATTTTTCCACTCCGGGAGCGGTAGCTGCCACCATCGCTTTCCTGGTTATCGAGCTGTTGTCCATCGCCCTGTTCCTGATCGTCGTTTTCCAGTACCTCCGTGTCGTCTCCAAGCATCGCATCCTCCCCAAGGCGATACGGCAAAGTCTGGAGGGCGAGCCGGAGACCGGCGCGGCGGTGATTTTTTGGCTCTACGTCGTCCTGACCATCGTGGTCACGGTCGTCACGGTCGCACTCTTTCTCTTTCAGCCGCATTTCTTCTGATTTCTCATGGCGAAAACTTCAGTCAGCGCCGAGCAATTCATCGCGGTGGTCCCGGAACACTGGGTGAAGTACGTGCGCCTCGTCCTCGTCTACCTGCTGCTTCTTCTCGGCGGCGTCGTGTGTTTCTATGTGGCCGGCCTGACGGCTTACCACCAGCAGTGGGTGTCCGGGAGCTTTTTTCTCTTCGGACTTTTTCTCATTCTTGTTGATCACCACTGGTTTTTTATGGCTGCGCTGAGTCAGGTGGAAAATCACATCATCATCACGACCACGCGCATTATCTGGATCCGGCACAGGCTCTTCTTTGACGAGGAGATGCTGGAGTACTCCTTCGTCAAAATGAAGTCGGTCGAAGCAAAAAAGACGACTCTGCTGCAGTACATCTTTCAGTACGGCACCATCAAGTTTGAGTCCGGCACGCCCATTGCGTATGTTCCGCATCCCAATGCCGTGGTTCGGACGATCGAACAGGCGATGGGCATGAATTAGCGCGGTGCGTCGTGTACGGGGGTAGAATCAAGACATGCAGCGCATTGTCGCATTCGTGCTGGCAGAAGGACCCGTTGAACACGGTCATGCGGAGGAGGCTGTCGCTCCGTCCCAGAGCAGCCCGTCCTATGTTCATGCCGCCATTCCCCGCCAGATGATTCTGGAAAAAGCGGGACACGTCACACTGAAGGCGTACCACCCGAACATCCTCATGGCCGAGTGTGTGCGCGAGGTGGACGACGTGTTCTCGGACGAGGCATTCGCCCTGCGTGCCAGGATGACGGGGGATTGCCGGGCGCTGCTGGAGAAGCACCGGGCGAGATTGAAGGTCAGCGAGGAGTACGCCATCGCGATTGTTGACGGGTATGAGGGTCATGGCGAGCAATTCCTCGCGCATGACCGTGCCATCGTCCGTTTTCTCAAGTCCGAATCCCTTCCCCTCCACAAAAACGAGATCGCCCATTCACTCGGAAACCAGATCACCTACGGGGAACATGATCTGCTCATCATCGACTGGGATGGTGCCGTCGTTCTCCAGCGCAACGGCAAGGTGGATGCCGTCGTGGATCTGCTCCAACTCGCGAACCTGCATCTCTTGCAGTACAGGCTCTTCGATGCGGATCTGGATCAACGCCTCAAGCGCATCGAGAAGCTCATCAGGACTAAGGCGGTGTCGCATGTCGTTTTCTGGAATCGCGAGTTGTCGCGCGCGTACAAGGAGGTGATCCGCATGCAAGCGGTGTCCATCATCGAATTCGATGCCATCATCCGCGAGATCAAGCTGATCGGTGACTGGTATGCGGCGCGCGTGTATGAGATCGCCGCGCGCAAGTTCCGGTTGGACGGCTGGCGCCAGTCCATCAAGGAGAAGCTCGATACCCTGGAAGACGCCTACGACATCGTCTCCCAGAATTTCCGCATCTCCAAAGAGTATTTCTTCGAGCTGATGCTCCAGCTGGGATGGCTGGGGCTGATTCTCCTGGAGCTCTATCACATCTTCCAGTGACGTCTCACGTCATGCGCGCTTCTGCGAGGGAACCAGTACCAGCAGGGCGATCATCCCGAGGAAGGCGAAGTCCGCTCCATACAGGCAGGAAGGCCGCCGATGGACCGATCCTCGTCCACAGCTGCCCCGCAACGACGCTGGCAATGAGTCCGGCGATGCCCACCGCTGCTGAATACCAGCCGATGCCTCCTTATAGCATCGCGAAATCACTCAGTCCGCGCGTCAACGCCAACCGCGACCGCCGCATCGCCCGAATCTGCACACGACATTGGACCGGGCGCCATGCTATGCTGCTCCTTCCCTTCCCGTGATCATCCGGTCTGCCTCCGTTCTGGCGATACTCATGAAACAGGCGCAGTTCCATGCGCAGGACCGGTCGCGACACCTGTTGTGTCCGTCGTGCCGGGTCCGCACCCGGCTGTACCCGCTGAGGGACGGACGCAGGAAATGTTCCGCCTGCGGCAAAAAATTCCATCCCGTGAAAAAGACCGATCTGGCCAGGCTGCGGCAGTACGCGGACATGCTGCTGTGCTTCTGTCTCGATCTCACGGGGAAGAAAGCCTCGGAGTTATCGGGCTATCATTATCGGCTGGTGTCGGTGGCGTATGACCGCATCCGCATGCTGCTCGCCGCGCAGAATCTCACCCCGGGCAAACTCCGGCTTCTCACGTCCGTCGCGTCCTGCAGTCATACGACTCATGACAGCGCCTTCTGCCTGCGCTGCCGCAGCCGATTCGGCTGCACCGGGAGGAAAAGCGGCGACAGTCCCGTCTTCGGCGTGAAGATTCTGGGAAACGGCCAGGTTTTCATTGATCCGCTGGAAGATCATGAAGCAATTGCTCGGCTGGACGGTCACGCGACGACGGTGTTCGCGTCCTACGCGGGATTCATCTGCCGGGGCAGATTCCATCGTTTCGCCGATAACCCACGCGTCAGCGACGGCGCAGAACGCCTGTGGGCTTGGGTGAGCGAGCGCCTGAAGAGGCACCATGGCATCTGGAAGGGGAATGCCGGCCTGTACCTGAAAGAACTGGAGTGGAAATACAACAACCGGCTTCTGAGCGCCGAAACGCAGGCTACCACCATCGCCCGGCTCGTGCCGGTGCACTTCCTGCGCGCATGGTCCGACGGAGGCAGGGTCGCGCTCAATCTGGTCCAGAATAACGCCTAGTTCCGGCAGATCGACGAAAGCATGTATTCCTCAGTCCCTTGCGGAAAATCCGTTGGATGGGTAGCGTGAGAGCCGTGCTATGGATAACGTTCTCGTCGTGCATTGGCCCGCGAATCCGCTCGTCGTGGTACTTCTGCGCCGGTGGTTCATCGCTGGCGCGTCTGAGGCGTTATCCAGGCGATCTTCCGTTCGCGCAGCACCTTTCATGCGGTCTGCGGTCCGGAGGACGGCCGCGAAATGAGGCCGCTTTGTTCTTTGATCCACCCCCCTTCCGCTCGCACGTGACAGAGGATGCGGGCGGAAGCGAGACATGATCACAGCGGAGAAGGTTACACAGCCACGGGCGGCAGATACCGGGGGATCCTGCCGCTCCTTCATTTCGTTCCCCGTCCATTATGCTCATCCGCTCCCATGACAACGGCAGTGCACGCACCTTCCTGGCTCTCGCGATGATCCTCGGCTCCCTCACGCTGGCGCTCATCGTGTGACCTTTACGGATTACGCGGCATGGGCATGCATACGGCTCAATCTGCTTCCGCACCACTCTCCACTCTCTCATGGTCAACCACCCTTCTCCTCCTCCGGCGCACAAAAAGAGCATGCACGTTTTCAAGAGCGACGCGCCAAGACGCTTCCTGCCGGAGCATGAACAGTGTTTTCCCCGCCGGGCGCAAAGTGACATGGAGCATACGGCTTCGCTCCGGATGCGCGCGGACTTTCCCGATACCGGCACGCCGGATGCGATGGCGCCACGGGCGGCCGAGGAGATCGGGCCTGTCGAGATCGAAGAATACGTCGCTCCGGTAGCGGGCGAGTCGGGGTGGGCCGATCACGACGATGACGAATGTCTCAATGACGAGGCAGTCGCCTGAGGCCGTTTTCACCATCCTGTTTCTCTCTCTTTCCGTCCTCGCCATGATCTTCCGCATCGATGCCGTCGACGGCCCCGTCGTTCGGGCGGCCAGGGAGGCGATTGATGCCGTGAATGTGCTCCATGTGCTGCCCTGGGTGCCCGCGCACACCGAGGAGGAAGTTCGCAAGGCCTTCGAAGACGTGATGCACGCGCGCGAGAAGCATCCGGACGCCGCAGTTGTCGCCGACCGCTGGTTCTTCGAGACGGTCGTGCGACTGCATTGCCTGGGTGAAGGCCGCGTGTATACCGGACTCCGCCCCCCGAGCGTCCCTGCCTGTCCCGCCCTCAGTCTCGCAGTCGAGGCTTTGGAAACAGGCGATTGCGATGATCTGGCCGGGCTCTTCGGACAGGCAATCGGATCCGAACTCCGGTCCCTCCTCAATCGTTGCTGCGATCCCGGGGAGGTCGATCTGCGCGACACCCCCGCAGCCCGCGAGCGTATCCGCAACCGGCTGGTGTTCCTGCATTTTGTCGACGAACTGGACGAATTCTTGTCTTCGTGCAGGCAAGCCCGCACGGAACGGGACGCCGCGGTACGCGCCCGCCTGCAGCGCTTCATCGGGCTTCCGTTCTACCGACGACATCCGGCAACCGCCGAAGCTGTCGCGCATCATTCCTGATTCTCTTTAATGCGATCCTTGCACATCATCTACGCCTCGACGAGCGGCAACACTGAATACGTCGTGGGTACCGTCAGCAACTATCTTGCATCACGCTACCCGGAGATCGCTGTGGAATCCCAGCGTGCGGAACTGGGGATCACGGTCAACGTCATCGCGCCCGGGGCCATCGATACGCCGATGGTGAATGCGGCGCACATGCCCAAAGACGCCATGAAAGCGCTGATCAGCCACATCCCGATGGCGCGCATGGGGAAGCCGGAAGAGGTTGCCGCAGCTGTTGTCTTCCTCGCGTCACCGGAAGCGAGTTACGTGACCGGAGCGACGCTCTACGTCGACGGCGGCTGGCTCGCAGCGTGAACGTGTTTTCCTGCTTCATTTCCTTCCCACTCCTTCCATGATCTCCCCGCACAAGGCCGGACTCGCATTCGGCGGCACGATCGCCGCCGCTCCTTTCCCCCCTCACTATGGGTACCAGGCACTTCACCGACGAGCAGGCTCTCGGGATAGCGGGTGACCTGGGCATCGACTGGTCCGCCGTGCTTTTCGATCTCGAGCAGTTCCGCATGGGGATGGATGTGGAGCTGGAGCATGGCACCCGTAACGCGCCGACGAACGTGACCAACGACGATCCGCTGATCACGGGGAAGATCGCGCTGGCACATCTCACCAAAATGCCCGATTACTACACGCGCCTAGCCGCGATGGAGGGTGGCGCCGAGACGGTCGTGCTCTACAGGAGCAAATACGGCAGCACGCAGCAGTATGCCGAATGGATCGCTGCCTCGTTGGGTGCGGACATCATGCCCCTGGATTATGCGCCGGACGAGGCATTAGACCTCTACAAGACGGTGATCCTCGGCGCTCCGGTGCGGATGGGCATCATCATTTGCGCGGACTTCCTCAACGAATATTGGGAACAGCTTAAGGGGAAGCGCATCATTCTGTTTTCCGTGTCCGGCACGGAGCCCGGCGACCCGGAGATCTGCACCTACTACGAAAAAAGCCTGCCCGAGCATATCCGGAATGCCATCCGCTATTTCCCGCTCTGGGGGAGGGCCAAGCATCTCGATCTGAAAGACCGGCTGCTCATGCTGTTCCCGCAGATCAGCTTCCGCCTTCGTCTCTGGCTCGATCCGGGGAATCCCGTGCTGCAGAAGAAATTCAGGGAAATCACGATGTCGTTCGATCACGTCGAACGGCGGACTGTCGAGCCGTTGCTGGAGTACTGCAGGTCCTGACCGTCTTCACGCGCGGGGGCACGAGTAGACTTCCCACGTGCAGGACCCGTTGGCATTGCGCATGCAACGCCCCGTCGGCCCCCCGATGGCGTTGCCACTCTTGCACTGCCAGTTCGGTATGGTGGGGAGCGGACCGCAGCACGTGCCGTAATCCGCCGATGAGGTCGTTGCACCGACCGCGCGCTCTTCCCGAGCCGAAGACGAGTGCAGGACACAGGGGCCGGCGTCGCACTGGCGGTCCGAACAGGAAACGCGCTTTGAAATCTTCGGTCTCGTTTTCACCGGCGTGTAATAGCACCGGCTCGGGAGGACCGCCGCTACGGTCGCGGAGCCCATGACGATGACCGCAATCAAACCGCATCCGGCGATGCCGGTGCAAATCGGGAGAAAGCGGGAGACGCGCATATAATGAAGAGGAGCGATCCGAACGTATTCGATCCAGGACACTACTCCTCTTGTTTGTTTTTGGACAGCCGGTCAGTTCATGGGTTCTGGAGATTCTTGGTCGTGTTGCGGCAATCCATGGATCCGTGCGTCGTCACGCAGGCCTTGCGGGTCTCCGTCAGATACGTCCAGACCTTGATGCACCAGGAGCACATCGGTTCGCGGCGCACGGTTTCGCAGGACCAGCGTTTGTCGCTCTTGAATGTTCCAACGGGTGGGAGGGATAATCCCTCCTATACAATGCTATCGTGACGCATTTCCCGCTTCACTCCCTTTCTTCGCAGTTTTTTTCTTGGATGCTGCGGCTTGCGTCTTTGTGAGCGTCACCTGCTTTGTTCCTTCATCGTAAGCGATGGAGACGCAGTTTCCTGCCTTATAGGTGCCGCGCAAAATGTCTTTGGCGAGAACCGTTTCCACTTCGGTCCGGATGCGGCGGCGAAGCTCTCTGGCTCCGAACTCAGGCAGGAAACCGACTGTGGCGAGATGTTTAATGAGGGAATCATCGAAGGTCAGATCGATGCCTTGGCCTTTGGCGGTCTCCTTCACTCGCTCAAGTTGCAGTGCGGCAATGCGTTTGATCTGCTCTTCGGTGAGCGTGCGGAAGACGATCACCTCATCGATGCGGTTGAGGAATTCCAGACGGAAATGACCCCGCAGTACCCCCGCGAGCGTTTTCTTCAATTGCTCGTAATCTTTTTTTTCATCTCGCTCCGCATGGAGGTTGCGCTGGATGATGTCGGAGCCGAGATTGCTGGTTGCGATAATGATCGTATTGGTGAAATCCACGACTCTCCCCTTGCCGTCCGTGAGCCGCCCGTCATCGAATACCTGGAGGAGGATATTGTAGATATCGCCGTGGGCTTTCTCGATTTCATCGAGGAGGATGACCGAGTATGGCCTCCTGCGTACCTGTTCCGTGAGCTGTCCCCCTTCCTCGTAGCCGATGTATCCCGGTGGTGCCCCGACGAGGCGCGAGACTGCATGGCGCTCCATGTACTCCGACATGTCGATTCGCGTGAGCGCGTTCTCATCGCCAAAGACAATCCATGCCAGAGCCTTTGCAAGTTCGGTTTTCCCGACTCCCGTAGGACCAAGGAAGAGGAACGTCGCAATCGGTCGTTTGCCTTCGGTGAGGCCTGCCCGTGAACGCCGGATGGCATCAGAGACGGCGTTAATGGCCTCGTCCTGCCCAATAACCCGTTCATGGAGTTTTGCTTCCATTTGAAGAAGCTTTTCCTTCTCCTCTTGCGTCAATTCCGTCACGGGAATGCCTGTGATCTTCGAGACGATGGCTGCGATGTGTTCGGCATTCACCTCCGGCGTGGTCACCCCGCGCTCGCGGCGGCCCTTTGCCTGTTCTGCTGCTAATTCCTTTTCCAGTTCTTTGATCTGGGATTCAAAATCCTTTGCTTTGTCGTACAGTTTGCGAGACGTCGCATATTCCTGCTCGCGCTTCAGCCGAGCGATTTCCTCGTCGAGCTGCTTCGCCTTCGACGAACGGTATGTGGAGAGAATGCGGACGCGGGAGGCGGCCTGGTCGATGAGATCGATGGCCTTGTCCGGCAGAAACCTGTTTTGGATGTAGCGATCGGAGAGTTCCGCCGATGCCTTGATCGCCGCATCCGTGACTTTCACCTTGTGGTGCGCCTCGTAGCGATCACGGAGGCCGTGCAGAATCTCGATGGTCTGCTCTACCGTAGGTTCAGGTACGAAGACAGGCTGGAATCTTCGCTCAAGAGCCGCATCTTTCTCAATGTACTTCTGGTATTCGTTCAATGTCGTGGCACCGATGAGATGCATATCCCCTCGGGCGAGATGCGGTTTGATGATGTTTCCGGCATCCAGTCCGCCTTCGGCCCCGGTTCCACCCGCGCCAACGATGGTATGGAGTTCGTCGACGAAGACGACCAGTTCCTCCTTGTGCGCTAGAATCTCGGCCAAGACCGCTTGCATCCGCTCCTCAAACTCCCCGCGATACTTGGAACCCGCGACAACGGAGTTGAGATTGAGTTCGATTACGCGTTTGTTCTGGAGCACTTCCGACACGTCCTCGTTGACGATCCTCTGGGCAAGCCCTTCCACAATCGCTGTCTTTCCCACTCCCGGCTCGCCGATGAGAACGGGGTTGTTCTTCGTGCGGCGTGAGAGAATCTCGATGGTCGTCTCGATCTCTGTAGCCCTCCCGATCACCGGATCGAGCTTTCCCTCGCGTGCGAGCTTCGTGAGATCCCGCGAATACTTATCGAGCTGCGGCGTCGTGCTTTTCGTCTCGACCCTCCCTTCCTTCGCGCCCTTGCCGACGACTTTCACCGTCTGCTGCCGCAGCGCCTCGGGCGTGAGTCCGTACTTTCTGAGGACCTCTCCCGCCAGCCCTTCTTCCTGCGCCAGCGCCGAGAGAAGATGCTCGGGGCCGATGTAGCCGTGCCCCAGTTCCTGCGCGGTCTGGAATGCATTTCCAAGGACATTCTTGATTCGGGGGGAGACCATGAGGCTCATCTCGCCGTCTGTTTTCGCCGTCTCCTTCGGAGCGTTCTCGTCGATGTAGCCTTTCAGGTCATTGGGCTTGATCTTGAACTGCCGAAGAATCTCCTGCACGACGTCGCTCTCCACGATGGCATAGAGCAGGTGTTCTGTGTCGACTTCCTTTCTGCTCATTTCCACTGCCTTCTGAGCCGCCTGTTGTATGAGCTCCTTCGTGTGCTCCGAAAGATATTGATCGATATCAACGGACTCCCGGTGGCGCGGAATGGGGTAGCCGAGCCTCGAAGAGAATCCCTCGAAGTCGTCGCCGAACTCCGAGAAGAAATCCCGGAAAGGGTCGCGCCCTGCGAAGAGGGATTCAAAGGGGGAAATATGACGCTGCTGCGACTGCAATTGCCGGTAGTCGTCGGCGCAAAGATGGAGCGTCTGCGTCTCGCCGTTACGGGAGACGCGCACGGTCGTTTCGGCGGGGCGTTTTCGGCAGATGTCGCAGAGAGTGGACATATGTATCAGAGGGAAATTTTCTCCTTGAGCCTTTGTAGGCTGTTTTTCAGCACATCAAGCATAGTGCCCGACTGGTGGTTCGTTGCCAATTTCTCATTGATATCACGGATCTGCCGGTAGAGTTCACCATAATCGTCGGCAAAGAGCTGGCCGTAGCCGAGCTTCTCAGCGAGGACGATCTGCAGCCGCGCGTCTTCGACGAGAGCTTTTGCCTTGTCTTTATCGCGCCCAAGCTCTTTCGTCGCCTCTTCGAGCTCATACTGCGCATTGATGAGCGGAATCGGGATGCTGTGTTGCGTTACAACAAGCGTGTTGATTGCGGCCTCCAAAGCCATCTTGCTTTCGGCTGTCTTTCCCTGATCAAGCAATTTCACCGCCTGCCTGATTGCGTCTGGATAAGTCTTAAGAGGGATATTGAGGACAGTGATCTGGATTTCGCTCTGGAGGGAATCCAGCAACTGTCGAGCCCGTTGAATGTCACCTTCCGCCATGAAGGACGCAGCCTGCGATCGCACGACATCGATTGTATCGGGATGCGCCTGCAGTTCTATCGCGCGGGACGTGGACTCGATCGGAGCCAGTTCAAGCGACGGTTCTCGCGCGAGGATGACATCAAGCTTTCCGATGGACCGCTCCATAGCGGCAAGAGCGCTTTTCGTGTCATTCTTCGCAATAGCGTCGATGGCGTTACGCGTTTCCGCAATAGCGTTGACTGCTTCCTGCAAGAGTTCCTCTTGGCGCTTCCGCGCATCCTCGTCTTTCTTCTGCTCAACATTTTGTGTGAGTTCTTGGTTGGAGACATTCGTACTCTGCAAATTCTTCTGTCCTACCATCTGCATCGAGGATGTGGAAGTAGAAGTGGCCTTAGAACTGCCATCGTCTGTCTGCTGCGATAGTTGAGGCGTACAACTCGCCAAGAAGAGCATGGAGGAGAGGAGTGCGAGAGCCGGTGTTTTGCAATAAATCTGTGCGGTCATATGCAAGAAGAGAAATCAATCAGTATCGATTCTGAGTGCCTTACCCTGCGTTTCGATTTCCTGCGGCTTTTCGACGGCAATCGTGAGCTTGCCATTCTTCATTTTGCATTTGACATGTTTCTCGTCAACGCCTTGCGGCAAAGAGAGCTGACGCATGAAATTCCCACGCGATGCCTCGCGACGGTACCACTTCTTGTGCTTTTCCTCTTTCTCTTCTTCCATCTTTCCTTCAATAGTGAGGACTCCATTATCAATGCGTACATGTACATCCTTGGGATCGTATCCCGGCACATCGGCGACGATCTGGATTTCCTTCTCGGTTTCCGAGACATCGAAGCTGGGAAGGAATTGCAACTGCCGTTTCACGTCAGGAAGAAGTGACCCCTCGCTGAAAAACCGCATGGGGTCCCAAAACGACTCATCAAAAAGCTGGTTCATGGCATCACGCAGGGTCAGAGCCTGCTGGCCGGAACCGGATTGCTGCTGTCTACGCGGAATGATCTGCATAGAAATGGGGGGTAAGAAATAAAGAAAAAAGTAGAAAATAGGTAAAGAGAGAACGTCTGGGAGATGACTCGCAGAAATTCCAAAGAACTAGCTCTTGAAAATTAGCACTCGACATGATAGAGTGCCAGCCAGTCGGAGTCAAGAGGTTTGCCTCCCGACATCCGGCATCTGATATCTTTTCCCTCTTCGCCTATGAAGCACACTTCATCGAAGCTCTTCTTCACGCTCGGGGTTCTCACATTCACTTTCTCGCTTCTCATTGTGGGTGCCGGACACGCCGAGTGGCGTTTGTTCAATATCTTTGGAGGTAACTCCTCAAGTTCCCCCGCAACCGGCGGTGTCATTGCTCCGGTCATCAACGAACGCGTTATCCGACAGGAGGATGAGATTGTGGAAACGGTCAAGCGCAGCGAACCCGCAGTCGTGAGCGTCATCATCACCAAGGATCTGCCAAAATTGGAGGTCATCAATGAGGAAGTGCCGTTCGGCGGCGATTTCCCATTCGGCAATGACCCTTTCTTCCGCCAATTCCGCATCCAGATCCCGCAGTATCGGCAGAACGGCACGGAGAAGAAGGAAGTCGGCGGCGGCACTGCGTTCTTCGTGTCGGATGACGGACTGCTGATGACGAATAAACATGTCGTGGACGATGAGAGCGCGGAGTACACCGTTCTCCTCAACGATGGAACAAAGGTTCCGGCAAAGGTGGTAGGCAGGGATCCAGGGAATGACATCGCGCTCCTGAAGGTTGACCGCAAGAATCAGCCGTTCCTGACCATCGCGAGCGATGACGATCTCAATCTCGGCCAGACGGCCATCGCCATCGGGAATGCACTCGGCGAGTTTCGTAACACTGTGAGTGTGGGTGTGATCTCCGGCCTGCAGCGATCCATCACGGCTGGAAACATGCTCGGCGGTGACGTCGAACATTTGGATCAGATCATCCAGACGGACGCGGCCATCAATCAGGGGAATTCCGGTGGACCGCTCCTCAATTCGCATGGCGCAGTCATTGGCATGAATACTGCCGTCGCTGGTGTCGGTGAGAACATCGGCTTCGCGCTGCCCGCGAAGGAACTGCGCCGCGTTCTTGAGAGCTACCGCAAGCACGGCCGTATCGTGCAGGTCTACCTTGGCGTGCGGTACACCCCGATCACGAAGGAACTGAAAGAGAAGAACAAGCTCTCCTACGACTACGGCGTACTCGTGTCGCGCGGTGAAACCCCCTCCGATCTCGCGGTCATCCCGGGTTCCCCAGCCGACAAATCGGGTATCCAGGAGAACGACATCATCCTTGAAGTAGATGGCAAAAAACTTACGGAGAACGTCTCTCTGAAGCAGATCATCTCGAGCAAGTCCGCGGGAGATACATTGACGCTCGAAGTCTTCTCCAAAGGAAAGGAGAAAACCGTCACGGTGACGCTTGAAGAGATGAAATCATGAATGCCCTTCCGCTCTATGCCTAAGGAGCCGTCGGCGAAAGCGCGTCATGATCATTCGCGATTGGGAACTGGAGAAAAGAGGTTCGGTCTTTCCGGGCCTTCGACAATGATTTCACCGATCGCTCCGCGATCGATGGAACGCGTGAGGCTGTGGTCGATGAGAAGATAGGTGCCAGGCACGTCGACTGTAAACTCTACGACGACGGAGCCGCCCGCCGGGATGGTCGTCGTTTGGACGTTGCGAAGCGGCGGGGAAGCAATGTCGCCCTCCGGGTACACCTTATCGAACACTGCACCGATCACATGGAAATTCGAGGGCACGAAGCCGCCGACGCCGACATAGGGCGTTGATGGTGCCGCCGATGCCGCTTAAACAGCTTCGTAAAGCCTAAAACTCAACATGTGGTGGCTGGTGGTGTTAAGCGGATATGCCAGATCTGGGAATTGGCTGGGCATCCTGACGCTTATCCGTTTAATGAGATAAAATGACTACCGAGTTAAAGCAGAAGTGAGGCAGATATGCTGAAATGTCAGCCTATGCCCACCTACACCTCTCTCAATTTCTTCGAATTCTTCACGGCGTTTCCCACGGAGGAATCTTGTGAGGAACATCTCATTCGGATCCGCTGGCGTACAGGCATGCCGTGTAAAAAGTGCGGTGGAACAGATTTCTACAAACGCATCTCCACAAGACGTGCGTACCAGTGTCGCCACTGTCGTTCGCTGACATCCCCGACGGCAGGAACGCTCTTTCATCGCACACGGACACCGCTTCGCGCATGGTTCCTTGCCATCTTCTGCGTCGCTTTCGACAAGCGCGGACTCTCCGCATTGCAACTCTCGAAGCAGATTGGCGTCGATTACGATACCGCGTTCCTTCGTCCAGGGCACCTACCACGGTCTCGACGAACTTCATCTACAGCAGTATCTCGACGAGTACTGCTACCGTTTCAACCGACGGCGACGGCGTCAGGAACTTTTTGATCGACTGCTGCTGGCGTGTCTGGAAATGCCGGAGACACCCTTTTCTTCGCTTGTGCAAAAGACTTCTGCTTTAACTCGGTAGTCATTAAGATTTATTTCAAGATACCGTCAAATAAGCCACATGGGTCTGGACACTGCTCCTCGTGGATAGGCACGTGGGTCTATTTACACGTTTATATGTGGCTGGGCATCCTCACCATTATGAGAACCTTCGGGGTTCCTTCGCAGAGAGCCTCGTACACAGCCTGACCATGATCAGCCTGCGCAATATTGAGCAATCAGCCCGCTGAGTTCATGCAATGAAGTGTTACTTTTAATGATGTAATCACGTGCGCCCAATTGCATGCATTCCTTGCGTCTTCCGACAGCATCTGTGTTCGTGATGACAATGACGGGGATACAGCATCCTCCTTCTTTTAGCAATTGCAAAAGTACGGTGCCACGTTTGCCTGGCAGAAGAAGATCAAGAAGAATGATATCGGGAACATTTTTTTGAAGAATTCCTATTGCCTCGTCCACGCTGCCTGCGTGGAGAATGCGAAAATTCTGCCCCGTCAAATAGATCTGCAAACTGTTCTGCAGCGGCGCATCATCTTCCACGATCAGGACTGTTTTCGTTGCCATAGACATCAGGAGGGTGCAATGAGAGGAAGACGGACGACGAATGTCGTTCCCTCGCCTTTCTTGGAAGTGACGGACACCTTGCCGCCAAGGAGTGCCGTAAGCGAGCGGACAACGTAAAGACCGAGACCGCTGCCGCTCGCCTTAATTTTCTTGGCGTTTTCGGCTCGGAATAATCTCTCGAAAATAGATCCCATTGCATTCTCAGGAATTCCAATGCCAGTATCCGTCACGCTGATGACAGCTTGTTGCCCGTCCCTGCCAGCACTGACAATGACTCTTCCTCCATCGGGGGTGTACTGGATTGCATTGCTCAGAAGATTGGAAAAAATCTCGCGGAGCAGGTTTGCGTCACACGTGATCCAATAATCATCAGGGGACTCGAATGTGAGTTGTACATGTTTGTTTGTCGATTCAATTTCGAACTCATGTATCAAAGACTTGAGCATGCCAGAGAGGGAAAACTCCGATAGACTGATGACGATTTTCCTCGTATCAATGTGGGCGACGGC
The DNA here is from genome assembly GCA_964460365.1 of uncultured Candidatus Peribacteria bacterium. Classification (GTDB taxonomy): domain Bacteria; phylum Patescibacteriota; class Gracilibacteria; order Peribacterales; family Peribacteraceae; genus DAISLF01. The sequence continues at coordinate 33,836 of CAYWPL010000004.1, forward strand.
GAGCATGGTATTGATGGTCTGAGCCATGTTCAGCATGGCCGTGTACGACTGGTTCATGAGGCGTCGCTCGGTATCTGAAAAATGGCTGATACGTTCTTTGAGAATTTCAAACGACCACCGCATTGCTGCAAGTGGCGTGCGCAACTGATGAGAGACCAGTGATACGAATTCCGCTTTTGCTTGCTCTTCGCGCTGGCGTTCGGTGATGTCTTCAGAGATGCCCAGCAGATAACGGGGCTTCCCATCATCACCGAGCAAGGGGATTTTCTTAGTGTGGAGCAAGCATTCTCCCTTCTGCCGAGTCTTGATCGATTCCATGGGGATATCAAGGATTTCTCCCCGCTGCAAAATCCCTCTATCTTTTTCCATGAAGAAATCAGCTTCCTCTTTCGGGAAAAAATCAAAATCGTTCTTTCCGATCATTTCAGACCGCCGGTAACCGAGAAGTTCCTCACCGGCCTTGTTAAATCGCACAAACCGCAATTCCTTTGCGTCCTTCACGAAGATCATGTGCGGGATATTTTCGATGATCGAATCGAGGAATACATTCAACGTATGCAAATCTTGTGCATTTTTTCTTTCCTTCTGAATTGTGCGTGCACTGGAGACAAAGATGAAGATCACGATGCCAAACACAAGGAGGCTGATCGCGCTCCCCCCGAAGAGAATGATGGAGGGGAGGAGCTGAGTGCTTCTCTTGAATGCCGATGTAGCGATGGACTCTATTTCCCATGTTTGACCACCGAACTGCAGTGTGTCGGTTTTCTGGTAGAGCGGGCGTATTTCCCTTGCGAGAGTATTACTCCCCGTAATGCTGTCGTAGAAAGGAATGCCACGTTTTCCATCAGCACTACGCTGGTGAATGTGAATGGAGAAGCCCTTAGGAAAGATAAAGGGGTGGAAGATTCCTTGGAAGAACTGTGGAACACTGAGGCCGCTCACGATGAACCCAGCGATACCTCTCTTGCGCTCCTCAAGTGTTTTAAGGGGGACTCCCTTTTGGTAGAAAGGAAGGTAGAGAGTGGGACCACGAGCTCCCGTCACAAGTGTGATGAAGGGGGTCATAGCCATCTCACCGGTCTCCCGAGCTTTTTGAAGTGTTCGGAGTCTGACGGCATCGGAGCTCACGTCGAAGCCCATAGCTTTCTCTTCCAGTGATGCAGGCTCAACGAACTTCAAAACGAAGTACTCGTCCTTCTGAGACTCAGGGAAAATGGTGAAATCGGGATACCCAGCAGGACTGGTACTCGTATCGCGCCGTACATTCTCTATGAACAAAGCCTTGTCTTGGTTACTCACTCTCTCAACGTAGCCGATGCCGTAGAGTTCTGGATGCTTCTCCGCAATGTCTGTCGCTTTGAAATACGTATGCCACCCATCCCGCTCAACTGTCTTGCTTGAGTCATAGAGCCCTTTGGCGCCCATCATGATGCCCTGCACATCCTCCATGCTCATTTCAAGGAGATGGGAGACATTCTGTACTGTCGAATCAAATTCTGTTCGTATAGCCTCCTTTGTCCAAGAAGAGATTGAACGGTAGGCCCCATACGTTCCCGAAGAAAGAAGAAGAAGAAGAAGAAGAAGAACGGTTGAGTTCTTCCCCAACATAGAGAGGTGGCTCTTGTGCCCTTGTTCACGGACAGAACTGTTATGCATGATATATCTGTGTATTACATTTAATTATAGCAGAAAAGTTAACACTGAACCAGTACTGAGTGAGAGTTGTGGCGCTTGAAATCAAGCAAAAATCTCATTTCCCCCCTATGCCTTTCCAGCGTCTTTGTGGGCGCAATTTGGGCAGGAAATCGTACAAGCATCAGAAAAAAGCGCGTGCTGGGTCTAAACGTTGAAAATGATAAAATATTTCTGGCATATCCGTTTAGCGTCCCTAAGCACGACATGGCTAGGCCTTGAGCAATTTGAGAGGCGCTGGCGCAACGAGAAGCGCTTGTCGAATGAGCTCGTAAAAGAGCTTGCCTCTTGATCGTGCGCGCCGTCGATTGAATCGAAATGCGAATTCATCGAGGTAGTAGCGCAGATGACTCGCTTCGACGCGACCATGGTGCGTTCCCATCAACCAGCGTTTTAGCAGAGAGGCAATGCGGTGCACCAGCGGCGTGGGATCGTGCCCAGGCTCTTCCTCCTGGTGCTTCACAACAATGTGGTCGTACCCTTGCTCTTGCACTCCGTTGTACCCCGTCCATCCGTCAGTACGGATCGTACTTCCCGGCTCCACCATCGTTGCAATGGCAGCTTCTAACGTGGGACCTGATGCGTCGGAGATGATCTTGAGTCGTATGCGACCAATGCCTTTCTGCTTCGCTCCTTCTCTATCTTCGACGGCAACCAACACCAAAACCTTGCCGGAAGCCCCTCTGCCGCGTTTTCCGGGCTGCGGTCCTCCGACGAGCGTTTCGTCCACTTCCACAAGACCATGGAGGCGATCACGACCAGGACGAACCATAGCTGTGCGCAACTTGTGCAGCCACGTCCATGTCGTTTCGTAGCTCTTCAACCCCAGTACCTTCTGCAGCCCGAGAGCGCTCACGCCGTTCTTCTGGTTGACGATGTACCAGATGGCGTTGAACCACATGCGGAGTGGCGTGCGCGTCTTGTCGAAGATCGTTCCTGCAGTCACGCGCGTATCGCTCCGGCACTGCTTGCAACGATAGGCTCCTTTCTGCATGTCCCATGCGTCACGATGCTGGCACTTTGGACAGACGAAGCCGTCTGGCCACTTCATGAGACGCAGATACTGGTAGCAAGCCTCGTCGGTGGGGAACAGGTCCTGAACATCTATCACGCTCACAGGATATCGCTCCATAGGGCTTTATACTACGTTTCCTTAGGCGGGGACGCAAAGCGGATATGCCAGTTTTGTATTTTTGAACCTCTCCCTAAAGGACAAGAAACTACTCCCAGACTACAAGAACGGCTTCCAGATAATTGCGAAAAGGAGTGTAGAACAGGATTGGCTGAACGGACGGGTCAGACACCCAATTTTGAGGGAGTGTTTCAGGTTTGTACAGGGGCTTGTTTTGAGGGGGGTAGGGCAAGCGGGTCACCTCATCAAAATGAGACAAATGGGACAGTACAACAGGGGTGTGTCTCGCGCCTGGATAAAATCTGTATTTTGGCTTATGGAAGCCATTTCATATCACGGGAAGCCCATGATACTTATTGTAGTCTGCCACCCGGCTTTCTCCGGTTTCAAAGTCGTGAATGATGCCATCGACTTTCCGAATAGCACCATGAAGCTTCGTATCATCCAGAAGCTGCGGTCTCGGTAGGCACATCGCTGAATATTCGAGCGTCTTATAGATGTAGCCAATGAAGGTGCCTGTATAACGATAGCGTTGGATGCAGCTTTCAATTTTCTCAGGCATTTCATGGGAATACCACTTCCATCGCCAGAGCGTTGGGTAGGTATCGATCCAATCCTCTGCCATGAATTGCATGTACTCCATGAGTTCCCGTTTTGCATCGACATTCCCTTTCTGCGCGAGGCGGACAAGGCCGACACTGATGAGGTTCCGCATTTCGTTATCTTCCTTCGCTCGCGTAAAAAAGACGTACCGTTTCTGCAGATATTTCCCCATCATCAGGAGCACTTCTTGCGGATCGCTGTAGGGTGGAAGTTTCCTGAACCGCCGCTCATACCAACGCGCTTGCAGCGAGCGTTCGAGTTTGACGGTCACACGATCCCAATCGATGGTTCCAAGCTCTGTGCGGATATTCTTCCAGATGAACCAGTAGACGCGCGGAACATTGCGATAGATCCAAATGCTGCTGAACTGTGGAGGATTTTTCTCTTCGAGTGACCATGTAAGAAGTTTAATGGCTGTTTCAAAATCCATTGCATGCTGAAAATTGTTCCGCCAATTATACTATTTTAGTGAGGAAAAATGAGGTGAAACGACCAATACAACCTTGCTTTCCTAGTTGGTATATCTATACTAAATTTCCCTTTTGTAAAGTGCTTACTCCAGATACCCCCAAAGGCCCTGAAAGTATATCTGTTGCGGGGAAAAGTGCCCTCAAGCGAGAGCAAATCCAGCAGCTGATGTCGGCTGCTCTTGTCGCAGCAAGGCAAAAACTACGGGATCAAGGCGTAGTCGGAACAATAATAGGCGGGAAGAATCCTGAGGGAACATTAGAGGATCAAAGATCAACGTTCGGATCGATGATAGAAAAGCATTGTCCGCCCGAAGCGCATGCGTGTGAGGATCTCTCTGCGTTGCAAAGGCAGATGGATGGGTACTTCTCATTATATGGTGAACAGCCGACGGAAAATGCTAGAAAATTTTTTGAGATTGAGAGGGCAGAATATCAAGAAGTTATTAGGCGCATTCAGAGAGTTTTTGCCGGAGAGATTCCTGCTGAAATGTTACAGGTTCTAACTGAGGGAAATGGTGGCCATGAAATTTCTCCTCTCACAACAGAGCAGGTAAGAACTCTATATCTCGCGGGCATCGATGAAATTCTCGCAATGGCGGCTAAAGGCAATCTGCAAGGACCTCAATCTGCAGTTGCTTCAGAACTCAGAAGAATGAGACAGGACGGACAGTGGGCACAGATTGGAGCTGATAATTCGGTGTACGCTCTGCATGATGCGGATAAAAGAAAACCATGGATTGGAGTTCTAGATCCAAAAAGCCGCCGTGGACAATCACAAGAAGTACTTTGCAGCCTAAGTGAAACAGAAGGTTTATCCATACTGTGTATCAAGCCAGACCCGATTACTCAGCGTTGGGCAGGTATTAAAATCTCTCATGACTTGATGCATCTTGCAGATCTGCATCAAGGCAAATTCTCACAGCAGCGCAAGGACGTACCTGCATACAGGAGAACAGAAAAAAGGGCCTTTACTGCGGAGCTAGCAGCAGCCGATATCCTATCTGGAAATCGCATCGCAAATGCTACCAGTGACATCATTCGCACAGATGGATTACGTTCTTTAGCAGAATTAAGAAGGCTTGTTGTTTCAGAGCCACGAAAATTACTAGCCGCCGCATCTCGTTTAGATCCTCTCATTACATCTGAGAAGCCTCTAAGTCCAAGCGAACTATACGTGCGTCTTGAATTATTCCTCATCGCACTAGCAGTTCAATTACGAAAACGTACTTCAAGAGAAGTTGGTGAGGAAGAACTAGATCTCATCAATGCAGATTCACATAAGAACCTTCTAGATGTAGCCGGATCGGAATTTACCGGAAACGTTGTTCGGGCACCCCAACAAGTAGAAGCTCTCCCGCAATTCGTGGAACCAGAGAAAGTTCTACTGCTCTCTTTGGAAGGACTCAGTGATATTAGCGGAGCCAGAAAAGCTCAGAAGTATCCTTCAGGGATACTGCAGGCTGTAGAGGATCTCTCCAAATATGTTCAATGGGCAGAGATGATGTCTGATAAGAATTGGCGTCCCTTAGAAGCCCCAAAGACAAATTGCAGAGTGGGTCCTACTGCCCAAAATGCTAAGTGGGAGCCCTGGATTGGTATTTTGCATCCAAATAATCCAGACATCGACGCAAAAATAGATGGCTTTATGCTTTTCCGTGATGTCCCTGGTGCGAGACAGATTGCCTTAACAATTCAACCGTTTCCCATGTCACGTTCATGGGCAGGAGTACAGCTTGTTGACAGACTTTCCTGTATCTACGACATCGTGATGGCCAAAGACGATATGAAGGGGCAAGAGAAAATCACTGCTGAAGGATTACGAGCACAACGAAATGCAGCAAAGTTAGTTGCCGCAGACGTGCTATCGAGGGGTAAATTGCTCCCCACAATCGAAAGACTTATGAAGCAGCACAATGTGCTGACTCTTGATGAACTAAGATCATTCTGCCTGACGCGTACAGAAGAATTTTTGAGGGTCGTAAGAGAGTTGCATCCGCTAATCACAGCTCAACCTCCGCAACATGTTTCTGAATCTCACCTGCGGATGTACACATACCTTACCGGGATGCTCTTGAAGGTGAATGAGATGGATCAGCCACCAAAAGATACCACTCCGTTTGAAATCGATGAGATGCGATTAGATCAACTCACGGCTATGGAGATGGAGCAATTGCCCAGCCTCAATGCTGTCCGACAGCCAATATCGTCAGATGAGCTTGGACAACAAATGGAACAGATTTTTCAGGAAATTGAAGAAGAAGGAATACAGCACTTTCAAGCGGATCAAAAAGATATTTTCTTGGAGCTTCTTCGCTATTACAGATTGGGCTACTTAACGACAGCGACTCAGTTGAGCCCTAAGCAATTGAAGGCTGATATAGATTTGCGTCCAATCGAGCTCTTCCATCAGATGTTCCTTAATCCTGAAGAAAGATATCCCAAGCCATCGAGCATGGATGAATGGCTCTTCCCTCGACTCGAACAAAAGTTCACAGAGATGGCTAGGAGGTTGAAACAAGACTTTGAGGTATCGCCAAATGTAGCCCGAGAGCCAAAGACTCTGACAAAGAGGAACCTTGTTGATGCCATAGAGAATCTGAGAGAGGTAACAGAAGGAAAATTTTTAGCTCTTCCTCGGACACGTGATCTTCGAGATCCGGACATCAGAGCAAAGGCGAGTACCTGCATCTTCTCGACGGTTTCGGCTGTAGTGTGCGATTGTCCGGAGCCAATTCGCTCTGTAGGCGATCTGCAGCCTATATACAAGTATCTTGAAAAGGTGAAAGCGAGCGTCGCTACATCTGCAGATGCTTTTGAAAAGCAGCACACGCTCATCTGGATAACTCAAATGGCTGAATTGTTGCAAAGCCTTGAACCAGAGCTCACTGCTGATTTTCCTCAGTCACGTGCAACGCAAATCTTCGATAAGCATGTAGCAGAGCTTGACCTGAAAATTTACTTGGGAGATGAGAAGCTCGAAGGAGAGAAACAGCAACAAGTGAATTCCATCTTCTTGTCTCTGAGGTCTTATAAAACGGCGCTTTCAAGGGCCATGCCGGAGCGCCTTCCGGATTTAGCAACTGTTCGTTATTGGCACGAGCGTTGCCAAGCTGCAGATGCCAGATGTATCGCAGGCCTTGAAGCAATTCAAGCTCCTGCTGCTTTGATAGAAGGTATACGTGAGAAATTGGCACAGACCACCGATGGCTCTTTTGGGGAGCTGTTAAGTGAAATGTCCTCAAAAGGAATTCCTGAAGGAAAGACAGAAGTTCCAGAAGACTTGAAACGGCTTAGGGGAGGCAAACCTGTGATCTTCGCAGATGAAGTATACCGAGATGTTGCGCAAGGACTGCAGGCTGCATCGCTCGAGCTGCGAGAGACAGTATTTCAGCCAAAAGGCACAGGGCATAAGCGTAGGCAAAGTCTTGAAATGCAGCAGTTTCTCAGCGATGCAGTTGGTAGAGGGATTACTGCATGGTTAACACGGACGAACCTTCGCCCATATTTTGTTGATGAGAATAGTGTGAAAACAGCTTTGGCAGCTGCCGCTAATGTCATGAATACTATTGCATCGCGGCAGTTCAGAAATCACCAGCAAACAGTGCGCGTGAAACTGCATGCTGTTGGGAATGCGCTTTTGGCTCGCTACCAGCAGCGTCTTGCAACTCCTCACCGAGCTGAAAGTGAACCGATAAAACTTCATAGCATGACAAAAGATCAGTTGTGCAAAATTTTCGATATGAAAAAGGCAGGGATATTGCAGAAATTATCCTCGATCATAGAAGATGAAGAGGGGCTGAAAGTTGTGAGAGGCGATGTCGATAAGATATGCACTGAACTCGCTGCTATTGCTCGAAATTCCATACCTAATGATCAAGTGGAAGCATGGGATGAAATTGAGCAATTTGTCATTCGCGCAGCTCGTTTCTTGAATGGTTATCAATCAGGTAATGAGAGTTCACAAATTCTCACGAATCACGCCTGTGTGATGGTTTGGCACCGGAATGTCGCTGATATCATTAATACTTATGACCTTAGAAAAAGCCCTTCCACTTCTCCGGCATTGGTTGCTGCATGTTTTGGAAGAGCAATCTTCCGCATCCAATCGACGGCAAATATGCATGGTATCTTCGCAGTTCCAAATAAACCAACTGGTCCTGACGAGACTACAAGTTGGCAGCGGCAAGCAGGTGCCGAATTATCAACCTTTATTGATAAATGTGCGGCACGTTTGGGAAAGCAACAAATGCAGGCAGATTCTAAAGTGACTACGATGCAGTATGTTGCTGCTATCGAAACAGACATACGAGAATTTTTCCTTCCTTTGAAGGAAGCTGTTAAAGCACATGCTAATGCTGAAACAAAATTAGATGTGCTTATTACGTTTGAAAACGCTTTGAAGTTTGTGCGTACCCAGCTCGAAGGAATGTTCGATCTTGTTCCGATTAATGCTACAGAGACTGGAGCAGTATCTGACATGAAAGGAGCTATCGATCAGCAGCTTCTTATGATATTGGATTGCACATGCTCCTTGGCCCAAGATGCCCATGAAAAAAGTCCTCCGGTAAATGTACAAGCCGAAGAAGAGCTTGGTTATCTTTTGGATACGCTGTGTGGCCTTGCCATTGCTCAGAATATAGAACTGAACAGAGATGATTTAAGCTTAGATAATCCAGCTGATCGGTTTATGGCGATTGATCATATAGCAACTGCCTTATCACGGGATACCGAAAGGCTGGCAGCGAAGCTTGGTGATCCTGCCCTTTCGCAAGAACACGAAAGTGCTTTAAAGAAGATGCGAGTTCTGCTGAATGCGTTAAAAGCAGTGGCTCAATTGTACTTCCCTGACCATGGAAATCCGAATTCCTGATGACATCATTGGGCAGATCGATGATGAGCGACAAAAATTAGTCGATCGATTTCCGCAGCATGCCAAGGTCATTGATGCTGTATTGCTGGAATGCGGTCAGAAATTTGGAGATAGGGTGCTGCAGTTTGAAGACGTTGCAGCACTTTGCCCTGAAATCGATGCATTTGAATCTTTAAAAGATGTAGATCCAGAGCTCCTACGTGCCATCCGTGCAGTGCGCAGGAAGCTCCTCGCACAGGTTTCACGATTATCGCAGTCGACACAGAAACCAAACGGTTCTGCTGCACAGGCAACTGCTGCTCAGGGAGAGAAAGAGGCGGGTACCGATAAAGTTACTGTAACAAAGGAAATGTTATTGCAATGGACAGATGCCGCATTCAATCGATTGAAGAGTAAGTTGGTCGATGAAGCTGAGCATGGAAGTGAGCGCGACAAGCAAGCTGTAGCAGACGCGATTGAGATTCAAAGAGGAACACTAAAGGGGAGAGTGGGTCATTTCGCTCCCGCTAATGCAAAGAACTGCGCTGACCTTCGCCGAGTGCGCAACGAAATGGATGGCATCATTGAAATTGCGCAGTTCAAAATGGCCTTAGAAGGTTCAGAGGGCGGTAATCAGCTGATGGCCGCTATTCAAGCTGAATATAGGAAAACCGCTGATCTCATTAGACACGTTTTTCAGAGACATAAAGCTCCGCTTGCTATGGGAGCTCTCAATAGTGACCAATCAGCAGATGCAATGTTTGCAAGATTGGAGGGAATCAAAGAGCAAAACATTCATCGCGAAGAAGTGTGGAATGACTATCAGCGCGCTTATTTCGACAGCACACTGGAATGCGGCAAAGGTGATAGAAGATTTCTGGAAGGTGCTGCGAGATCAGGTCAGGAACAATTGAAATCTATTCGGCGTGAGTTCGATCAAGTATGCCCCCAAGAAGTACGTTCGTTCAGTGAACTCCTGCGTTTCGTTCATATTTTGAATGGCCGTTTGGAGTATCTGACAGCATCTATTTCTCCTTCCACTACAGTTGGTATGTGGGAGAACTTCCGGAGGATTGAGACGGAACACTATGAGAGATTCTTCAGAAAGCAGCTGGACCGCCTAGCTGAACCAAGAATCAACTTAGATGAACAGGAGGTGATAATGGACCGGCAATGGGCATTAACTAACCCACGATGTGTAATACCGCTTTCGAGGAATGAGGTGTGGGCAACGCTCGGGCATGCATTCCAAGCCGCTAAAAAAAGAATCAGCTCACTCATTGATACTAAAGAGAAAGCTGCACAGAAAGGGCAGACAAGACTAGCAGTGAATAAGAGATTCACGACCCTCGAAGACTCAACACGACGAGTGACGGAGAAATACTGTCCCCCTGCATTGCCGGATCAATCCTCTTTGTGGGCTATATCTTCATTCCTTGGCGTCAGCATTGGTGATACAGAGATGTGGCTTGATGGCCTTTCAAAGACGCAGCTGCAGGCAGGTCAGATCCAAATGATTCTGGAGGAGGAGATGTATCCCGCTATACAAGAACTCGCATCAGTTGCGAATGTTCTAGAGATGTCAAAGCCAATGGATGCATTAGAAATACCGATTAATACAACTGAAGAGATAAAGGCATTGCAAGCGCTATCCCCACTATCGGATTATCCTGGCGAGATTACGAGGAAGGAATTCCTGAAGGCATTTGAATCTACTTGGAAGGGAATCGATCAAGCACTGGCTGCGAGTGATCCAGGTTCCGCTAATAAAATAATTAGATTAAGAACGGACACTTTCCAAGTAATGAAGCAGGAATTTGAAATGTTATGTCCTCCTGTTATTAGAGATTTTTCAGATATTGAGCCCCTCTATTGTGCGATTAATGGCCTTGTTGAAGCATCGACAGCCACTTCTCTTTATCGTTATGAGAAAAATGCGGCTGCAAGAGCAATAGAACAAGCACACTTCAATGCCTTTTTCGCTGCAGTGCAGACACATCTACAAGGCCTTCCAAAGCCGACTCAGATTGCGGAAGAGAATCGAAAAATCGGAAAATTCCACGTGTGCAAGCCGCATGAAGGCGTCCACCCCTTGCAGAAAGATAATCTTGTACAAAGTTTGCAGGCGACCATAATTCAGGGGAGAGATAAGTTATTTGAGCGATACAGATCACAGGTAGGAAAAATGCCAAAACTCAGACCGACATTAGCTGTTTTCGCCAATGATCTGCGGCAAGCTATTACAGAATTTGCGGACCATACTTGTCCTGCAGAAATAGATTCTCCAGCTTATTTGCAAGGAATTGAATTCTTCCTTCATGACACTCTTAGAAGAATCGGATTCATGCGAGTAGCTGCGGGCGATGCTGCTTATGAAACTGAAGCGCAAGAAGTAATCGGCATCATGAAGGCTGCAATATTGCCGGTATTGCGACAGGCTCTCCAAGATCTTCGTGGCACAAATGAGGATGCAGAGCGACAAAAACCTCAGACAGTGCAACGATCTGAGCTATGTCGTGTTTGCGATATGTTCGTCTATACAATCGAGCAAAAACTGGAAGAGAGTGATGCAACGTACCCAGGTTTACGCAATGACCTAAAGTCTCTTTTGGGTGAATTGCAATCAGCAATGGAAAGAGCATTGCCCGAAACAGTTTCAACTTGGTCGGATCTCTTGAAGTATGAATTTTCGGACGAAGTTTTGAATGTATTGAGGACCCAGGTTTCTGATTTCCTTCACCGAAAAAATGATGAAGGCCATGGTTATCACGCGGTGCTGACTTCTTTCCAAATCCATGCGGCACTCAATAGTATATATCCCATTCTTGCCGCTGAATATGATCTAAAGAAAGCCAGTCATATTAAACTCGAAGATTTAATCCCGAAGTTCACGTTCGCCAAAATGCGGCTTCAGCTCAGCATCATGTATGTTGCTGGTGATAACGCTGAATTACAGCAAGCGCTTTTGGATCAGTGCGCTGAAGCGGGCAAAGCTCTTGAGAGTATAGTCAGAGGAGCCTCAAATCTTATTACCGACAGGGCATCACTGGTGAAGCTAGTGAAGACAGTCCAGGCCACGTTTGATCCATTAAAGACACTGGCCGATCAATTGGATGGAAATGATCGGAAGATCCTCTTGGATGAAATCAAACTAGCACATGAAGATATTCTCAAAGAATGCGACATCGCCTGTGCCTACGATTACAAGACATATCCTCTTGCACGCATCCACACGCCAATAGACTTTAGTGAAACTACCAAGGCTCCTGCGCATAATCCGGAAACATTCTGGGTTCCCTATGCTGATCGGCTTGCTGGATATTTCCTGCGCCGCTGTGTAGAGCGCTGTGTAGCTTCTGGTAACGCAGTCCCCCTAAAGGACCAGCCTGCAATGAGGGATTGTTTCTTGCAATGTAGGCAGGAGCTCGGTCAGCGCTTGCGCCAAGCCGCAGAAAATGTTTGCCGTGCTTCTGCGCCCAATCTTCCAACATCAGAGGCGATGAGAACAGCGATGTCCGAAGCTGCTTGGTCTATGGAATCTGCAATTGCGGCATTACCAGAGGCATTCCGGCCGATATTCGAAGAGACCGTAATCTTCGGTCTCTCGGAACTATTCACGTCAGGGAATGAGTTATCCTTCTGTACCGAAGGGCCCACTGACTTCTGGTATTCACAACAGGACCTTTCGGAGTATCTAACCGAAACACTAGGCCGCTTACTACCTCCTCCTGAGACCTCTGCAGAAGCTTTGGCCAGAGGAAAAAAGGCAGTGAGTAATGCATATGCAGCTGCCGTTGTTGATCGACTTCTTGGTGCATTAGTTCAAGGTAAAGAGGCAGTCGAAGATGGCAATGGCAAAACGTTCTATGCGCTCTCTCGAACTGATTTTTCGCTGGCATGGGTAGATACGATCAGTACTGCGGCTCATGAAGCCGTGAATGCCCACCTTGGCACGGTCTCGTTGGAAGGATTGCCACAGCAAACATTAGAAAGGTTCTTTGTAGGAGCGAGACGGCAGGTGTTCCTTGCGAGAGTTGGTTCCACGGTCGAAAGAACTATGCTCTCACATGGTGTTCCACAGAACATTTGTACTGCTCTACGTGGTGCAGACCCTGATTTCCAGTCTGCCATTGCAAGCGAGGCTCCTATATCGGAGCCGCGTACTGTCTGTATAGAACGTGTGTTTGCCGGTCGCTCGAATGCGCCCCTCTTCCAGAGGGAAAGAGAACTGTTCACTCAATTCTGCCGTGTTGTCTTCGTACCTGGTAAAGGCATAGATGCTCAACTCCAGCAACACAGGACACAGTTGGAGGATTTGGCTTTACGCTGCAATGAAACTTGCCATGCGGGTGAGGCATGCCGGACAGCTCAAGGGCTACTCGAGACACTCCGAACAACTGCGGAAGATGTTATCCGAGCGAAAGAAGAGGAAACGAAAAAGCCAGTATCAACAGAGAAGCCGCTACCTCCTCATATCGAGCAGCTGCGCCGACTCGTTGAGGAGAATCAGGCATGGATCGCAACTCTTCCAGATGGAAACAGGTCGCGTCAGGCTATTGGCTATCTCGAGCAGATATTCGTTTGGCATGATGATGCAAGTGATTATATGCAGCGATATCGAGTTCTGAGCGAAGCAGCAGGAGACAGTAGCGATGCTCGTTGGAAGGCCCAGGCTGTTGCGACGGTGCGCAAAAGCGGCGCTGTTGAGATGCAGCCTAACGGAGGCGGAAAACATACCCTAAAAGTTGAGCGTCCGAAGCTACGCGCTCTCTTTGCTTCTCTTGAAGATCAACAGCGCTCCATTCTAGGAGCGAAGGGTGGTGTTGTTGCCGCAGTTGCTGTAGAGAAACCTTTGCAACAGCTTTTGGCAGTTGGAAAAGAGTTACAAGAACTGCAAACCTGGCTTGCTGAATCTCCGAATCCTGAACATCAAATCCAGCAAATTGAGAGCGAGGCAGCACAACTTGCTTCAGTCGAGCAGTTTCTCTCGGATCAGGAAGAATTTTTGAATGCTCTGCCAACCCAAGCGGGTGATCTGCTGGCACAGTTACAGGCAATACAGACGCTGCTCGCAGCAGCTGCTCGTAATCTTCATCAAGATATTCAAAGAGCGGAAGAACAAGAGCGAAATACTACGACATCACTGGCTGAACAAACCCGTGCCGGTAAAAATCCCCAATATTTGGGAGAGATGAGTGCAAGACTCGCACGTCTACAAGAAGAGGTATTGTCTCTTCATGCGTTTAGAGACGGTCACCCATTTGCACAGTGGCAAACAGAAGCAGCGAGACTCCATAAAGCGATGCAGGAGAATTCCGGCTTAGTGCTGCCTTCCGGACTCACTCTTCCTGCAAGCACGACTGAAATAATATTACCCGATTCGAGAGATTATGGGTCCATTACTGATATGTGGCAGGGCTGTCGAACGAATGCTCGCTCACTAGTCGAAAGATGTGAGGAAATCATTCTCCACCGTGATGAGCATGAACGCTTGCAAAAGCCTTTATCGGATTCACCTGGTCGAGAACAGCAGCTACGTTCATTGAGAAGACAATTGAGGGAACGGAAGGCGGCTGAGGAGCGTGTTGTTCAGCTCACACAGCTTCTCGAACAAATCAGCGCTACGCTTGGCACATCGAAACCTTCGTAAACCATGCTGCAACTTTCTGATTTCACTGGCCTTATCGATGAATATTCCTTGAAAGTAGTGGCTGAGAAGCCGAAGAAAGGTGTTGCTATTGCTGCAGTTGGAAGCGCAATGAAGACCCTCATTACTCGACTCTTTGCAGAGAGTGGCGAACCGAAGCAATACGCACAAATACTTGATGTTTGTCATCGCATTGATGAAGACGAAAACTGTATTCCGGATCCAGATTTAGAAGAGCTTGTAAGATTCTATCGGGTGAAAGCCCTGAACGTGCTTTTCCAAAAGTTACATGATGCAAGACTTCGAACAGTGCATGAGGAGGGAGGAGATACGGTAGCAGTGACGAAAGAATGGCGATTGGCGCAACATGTTGCATATTGGATCTCTCAAGTTGAACAGAAGTTGCCTCCTACGTTCAGCCCAGAATGGTTGGAGCAATCGGATCAACCTTTTGCTCTGACTATCAAAGAACACATCTATGACATCGCAAAGAATGTTTATGACTGGAATGTGTTCGCAGCGTTATTGCCTTCTCATCTTCAAGCCAGATTCGATGCCACCAAGGTTTCCTTTCCGGTACCAGCAGGCTTTACAAACGATGCAGAGGCAGAAGCCTACCTTCGCAGACTACTGCAGCATCACGGGATATTGCCTGAGCAAGCGGCAAATTGGAAAAACATGACAGAGCTCTTGGAGCTCCCTGGCTTCCGTGTGGTTCTAGAACATTTCGGGAGGCGTCTTTGGGAACAAACGAAACAGGATTCCGAAGGTTCCAATCCTTAGTCGTCCAAATTGTTTCCTGTCTGAGCGAATAACTTCCGGAGATCTTTGGACTGCTTCAATGCTGAAATGAAGCCTTCAGGAGTGCGGAGCGCCTCAGGAGGCATGCGCAATTCCTTAGCGATTCGATCAAGGAAAACTTCTAGCTTTTCCCTATCTGTTATAGGCTTTGATTCCTTCGCCAGGTATCCGATCCCAACGCTATTGTCTGCGTTCCCTGCATGAGGTGCGAATCCCATTGCTCGGTCCTTCAAAGGCAATGATGTGTTTTCAGCAATCCGTACGGGACTCTTTGGATCATATACCTTGGCGCCATCGATCACCTGAACTGCGTAATCGAATACTGCACTAGGAGTGGATAGTTTTTCTCCGTCTCTCTCCAGCGCCAGATCCTTTACGAGAGTGGGATTCTTTATGTCCTTCTCTCCCTGCTGGACTTCTTGAACCCACGTGTATTGTGCTCGCTCTGCGGCATACTGATTACCAGAATGAGGACGACCAATGACATTCAGCTGGGCGACTATCCCTTGACGTATAGTAATGCAGGGCCTACACTTCTGCCATGAAACCGCCCAAGTACACCATCATGGACTTCCAGAAGCAGTTTCCCGATAACGAAACCTGCCTCAAGCACTTGTTCCAAACGCACCACGGCCACAAGAAATGTCCGAAGTGCAGTGAGGCGGGGAAGTACCACCTGCAAGCTGGAACGTCGCACTTCGTCTGTTCCTGCGGCGGTCACCAGATCAGTCCCAAGGCCGGGACGATCTTCGAGAAGTCGGACACGGATCTGGTGAAATGGTTTCACGCGATCTTTCTTATGGCTCAGTCACGGAACGGCGTCGCCGCGAAGGAATTAGAGAGACAGATCGGCGTGACCTACAAGACAGCGTGGCGAATGCAGGGACAGATCCGGTTGCTCATGCAGGATTCACCCGCACTTCTCTCTGGCGAGGTTGAGGCCGATGAGACGGTCATCGGCGGTCGGAAGCGTGGCGGCAAGAGGGGGCGGGTCGCTCCGGGCAAGTCCATCGTGTTCGGTACCGTGGAACGGAAGGGCAAGGTTCACACGTCGGTTGTCCCGAGCGTGAGGGTGGCCAGCCTGATGTCCCATATCAACGACAACGTGGCCAAGGGCGTCGATCTCATCACGGACGAACTGTCCGTCTACAAGACCGTGGCCCGATTCATCGACGCGAGGCACAGAAAGGTGCGACACAACGACCGGGAGTACGGCAAACCCGACGGCACGCACACGAACACGATTGAGGGATTCTGGAGCCAGCTCAAGCGGTCCCTCGACGGGACGTACCACGTCGTTTCGCCAAAATATCTCCCTTCTTATCTTTCAGAATTTCAATTTCGGTATAACCACGCCCGGTCTTCCGACGAGCACCTTTTCTCCTTTTTGCTTTCGAGAGTGGCTCTCCCGCACGTCCTAGCAACTCAAAGAATCGCTGCCTATCGGTGTCTTCGTTCGGCATGACCTAAAGTCTACTCTCGCAAGACAAATTGGTTGAATTGTGGGGACAGAGTGATTAGGGTACAATGGTTAAGTAAATGGTTATCTGCGCCTAAAAGCAGATGGGTCGCCACGGCAGGAATTGAACCTACATCATCTCATTCGTACGCAACCCCGGAGTCGCCCGGGGTTTTCGCTATGAGCTATTCTATCCATTGAACTACGTGGCGATGCTTTTAGAGATCAGATCGTCGGTTTCAACTTGAAGTGGGACTTCGTGGTCCCGGTGGTCCACAAGCTCCGTTCGCCCTCTCTCTTCATAAACTGCTCCAGCCAGTCGTGAAGGCTGACCGGGTTCAGATCAAGATGTTTGCCGAGTTCTGTAATATGGACTTCGCCGTGCGCTTTCAGGTACGCGGCAATTGCAGCCTCACGCTGCTGCATCCTTTCCTTGGTGCGCGGTGGTTTTACCTGCTTGGACTCTTCCAATAAAGCGGTTGCCCCGTGGATGCCGGAAAGCTCGTTCTGGATTTGGATCGCCCGCTTGAGGGCCGCGATGTCGCGGTCCAGCACTTCCATTTCTGTCTGCTGCTTGAGCAGCAGGGCTTTCTTGTGCTGTTCTTTGAGCCGGAGGATGTCGGAGAGGGAAGTGATGGGGGCCGGGGGGAAATGGGTGGCCGAACGGAATACTAGAGGGAACCCCCGTATTGCGCAAGGGGTTCGTGGGAAATCTAAAGAGAAGCCCCCGTCCCATCCGACAACGCCCCCCTACCCCCTAACTGAAGTCAGAACTTCCTAACTATATTCAATGGGATAGTCGCCTTCAGCTGTGGATTGCCTCGGAAATTTGTGACAGACCATGTGCCTGGTTCCCGTTCTTCGACTCGAGCGTGGTCCAACTTCATGCCCTTGCGAATTAACCCGTTAAACCCCTCGGTCATACTAATGACGTATCTGCCCGCCTCAGTCACCAGAAGCTCCCCTGGAAGCCGTTTGGCAAGCTTCTCGGCTGTTCGGTTATAGAATGCCTGCTCACTTACAGATGGTCCTTTTGACATCGTTTAGAGGGAAGAATGGATAGAATCCTGATTATTTATCGTTGCTTTGTCAAGCACCTGTCCGTTAAACTGTTGGACCCGGTTCTACCCCACCATGTCCGCTTTCACAGAAGCACGTGCTCAGGCTTACCTAGAAGAGGAGCACACTCGGCTGACCTACGGCAGAGATCCACACATGCCCATCATCGCAGCAATCGCGATTTTTCGTGATGGATATGCCGAAGCCATCAGAAAGTATTTTGGAGGGCATGGAGATATCCAAGACAAAGTTGAGATGAAGAACTTCTGCGCAGCTCTGGACCGAGCACAAACAGATGCAATGGCGCTGCTCGAAACAGAACTTCCTGCTGACCAACTGCAGAAAATGCAGCGTCAATTCAGTGCGATTCGAAAGGCAATTAGAGAAGAAGTAGAAACGAGCATCGGAATCCGCAGACCTAAGGTTCTTGATCGAAAAGGTAATCCGACGGCACATGGTGTGCGAGCGATGAACGATATTTTTCGTCGGCTTGGCGCTCCGCAACTTGCAGAAGTTGGTGATCAGTTCTTCACCGCCGAGCAGCAGCGCCTCTGCTTGTGGCTGCTGCAATATTTGGATGAAGTAGCTGCTGCAGATTTTTTCCGTGCAGTATATGGCAAGCGGTTCGGCCTAGAGCACGAACACATTGCCAACTTGCGCCAGTATATTGGGCAAATCCAAGTGACAAATGGAAACCCGCTCGTTGAGGTTCCAATCGAGCTGCTGCAACTCCCGAATCTACGAGATCTCTTCTTCAACAAGATGCGGGATATGCTATGCGAAAAGCATTACTTCCCTGCGCCAAAGGAACAAGGAATTAACCCTGTTCTCGAATATCTTCTTGATCGTTGCGGGGAGGCTGAACAGACGAGTCGAAGTGAGAAGAAGGGAAATGATCGAGAGCAGTTTATTGATGAACTGACTGATTACTTCATGGATATGGAGGAGAAAACGAAGACACCAGCACACCTTCGCGACTGTATTGATGAGAACGGAGAGTTCCCTGCAAAGCATCAACGGGTCGTGATGTATGAAATGTATCGCCAGAAAAGAATTCTCAATGCTGATCCGACAGGAGCAGGCAAAACGGGAGCGTTCATCGCAGGAGTCGAGATCTTGCGAGACTTGGGAAAGCCATGCCGTGCGCTGATTATCTGTCCACCTGGCGAGATCATGGGCGAGTGGGAAAAGCGGCTTTCATGTGAAGAAGGAGGATATTTCAAGAGTGATTTACCTGAGGGGAAGCGCCCCAAGGTCGTTGTAATCCCAACGGGGGATATGGAGACCAAACGTAGAGCTTGGGAGGAGGCAAAAACAGCCGATTATGTGATTGTCAGTAATGCACGACTCCGAGTGGGGAAAAAGACCAGAGAGAGGTATCCCGACTACGATCCAGTGGAACTTGCAAAGCAGATCGGCGCTAATTGCCTATGCATCGATGAAGCGCATAACTTCCGTAATCCGAAAGGGAAGGATACTGAAAACGTGTTCCAGATTTCTCAGTGCGAGACTCTTCGCGAGGGGCATGTCGTCGTCAACACTGCCACACCGGTCTATAACACCATGGACGATATCGCCGCACAGCTCCGTTTGCTACATACAGGCAGCAATGGCATGAAGCCGGAGGATGCAGGCTTACCTCCACATATTGATTTTGCAAATCTGCCTCAGCTTGCTGCGTGCATTAAGCGCAACCGCGCAGGCGCAGTACGTAACATGCTCCTGCTTCGAATGTTGAGGCGGAAGCTATCTCATTGTCTTCCCGTAGGAACAAAGCTCGAAGCAGAACCACCCGTTACTGCAGAGCTCTCGCCATGGGAACGAGTGTATTACGAGGCCGTACTGCAATATCCCTTCATGGATGGCGGCGAGAAAATCCAAGCGCTTTCACGTGCATGCTTGCATCCGCCGCTCTACGGCGATGGCGGTGAATCCCATATTGGCGAAACGAAGTATCGCCAGATTTATGATCAATTGACCCGCTACCTCCAGGAAAGTAAGAGCGGAAAGGTCGTTGCATTTCATACAGGCTTGGCTGAGGGTATTACCCGATTCAATGGGACCAATGATCCAGCAGCAGGCAACGAACACCGTTATCTTGCAGGACGACTGCGTAGGGACTTTGCAGCGTTAGGTGTAGGCGTCTATATCATCGATGGCACGAATACGGACAATAAGCCACTCACAAATGCAGACGGCGAACTGATCCGTGATATCGACAATGCCTTCATGAATAGAACACGGCAGATATTAGGAGATTGCCGAGATGATCCTCGAAAAGGTATCCTTTTCCTCCTTTCGGAAGTAGCTGGTGAAGGAATTGCTCTCACATTCTGTGATCGTGTTTTGTGGACGAGTCCTTCAACAGTGAAACCCAAGGAAGTGCAGGGAGACGGACGCGTTCACCGAAAAGGCCAGAAAAATGATGTGAAGCGCACCACCGCTTATATCCGTGACACGATTGAGCAGGGCAAATGGGAATTTGCCCTCCGAAAAATGGTGATCGTCGAAAAATTGCTTGAAGGAGAGCCGCTTACCCGAGAGGAAATTGATACGCTCATGGATGATGTGAAGCGTGTTCAGAGGGAGGGTTTTCTCTCGTATGAAACGATGTCACCGCGTCAGAAGGTGCAGTTTATCTTCAATCGCATCTTCTCTGCCGGAAAGGAACGAGTCCGAGAATTCTTCGCTTTCGATGGAGGAAGATATGCCAAAGACTTGGCACGGCTGTACCACGAAGAAGAAGAGCTCTCGTTTCAAGGCAACAACCGCCGTCTTCTCATTGCGCTCCTTCAGAAGAACCTACCAAGCCTGCAGCAGGCTTTTGGGAAGAAGTTAGAAATAGCAGATATTGCCTCTGGCACGATGGGTCTCGCTCGTGCATTGCAAAGCGAGAAAAATCTTGCTGTTCATAGCAGTGATATTTGTGGAGAAATGCTTGAGGTTGGGAAAGAATCTTTTGAAGGTAAGCCAATACGCGGGACGGTGAAGCAATGTGCCATGGATGAACTGGACTATAAGGATGGTTCGATGCATGTCGCGTTCCTGTCACTCGCGCTGCAATACACAAAGCACAAAATGAACAGTGGGGGCGACGAGTGTATCCGCGCACTGGATAAGTTCAATCGCATTTTGAAGAAAGGAGGGAGAGGTTATATTGCCTTACCGAAGCAAATTTTCGATACTGAGGAGGGTGAACCTGATACGGCTCGGCTTGAGCGATTCTACGAAGTGCTCGAAAACTATGGTGGATTCCGTGTTATTCGAGGAGAAAGCGGTCGCGCTCGGGCCGCTGAAGATGCAGAGGATAAATTTGCTACATATGTCGTTTCACTCGAGAAGATCGGACCTTCTCGCATGTTGCATTTACCGAGACCTCCACGTGACCGAAGGTTTGAAGCCAATGAGTGGAATGCACTGAATTTCCAGAAGAGAAAAGTAAAAAATGGGAATGGTCAGAGGAAAAAGAAAGAGAGGAAGCTTCCAACTGCACCACCACCAGGTGCGTTCCATGAGAAATTTATTCTGGGAGAAGAGGAGCTTACCTATACCTCTTCACCAGAAGAGGAGCCAGCAAAGCAGGAACATAGGAAGAATCGAGAGAAATACCGGAACGTAGTTCGCCATATCAGTACGCTTATTGTGGAGCATGGAACAATTGATGCGATACCAGTTGAGAAGTTGCTCTCAGTTTCTTTGGAGGAAATTGATGTCCAAGGGCAGGAGAGAAGAAATGAACAATGCCGAGAGCTTCTTGAGCGTTATGGTAATTGTGTGGAGCAAATCCCCATCAAAGAGCTTGCCCGTATAAGTCCGGTAATTCTGGTCCGTGGGAAGGCTAAGAAGGGATCATTTCTATGTCTCGCAAATATCGAGGATGCGAAGAAACATCCGACCGGAGGGCATGGAAAGCGGTATTTTGAAACCGAGGAATTTATGAAATAAAGTTACAAAAATTACCTTTCATAGGAATATAATGTTGCCAGTATGAAGTTGCCCCATAAGGAACACTTTCAAGTACCATTTCGTCCCTCAACTCTCCTCACACGGGACTGGTTTGTCGATCACTGCAAAGAACACGGACTCATGGTTACACTCAAAGATCTTGAGGAGCTTCATCGTCTCGGAATTCTTTTTCCAGCAATTCGCATCGATCTCTATGCCGTTCCGTTCAGGAAAATTTTTGCCTCATTCGACGGTGTAAAGGATTGGCGATTCGTCTTTGAAGGTCATACAGATCGATTTGAAACCGAGGCTATCGAAATTCAGAAGTATTTCTCCACAGAGTCCATCTTCATTCATGGGGATGATTGGCTCCGATTTTATGAAGATGCGATCAGCTATCCCGCGCAAATGCCGTACTTCGCATGGGAGAGGTGCCGACACGTCCACTTCACTCCAAACAAAGCGGAAGCGGAGAGTACCTATGAACTCTTATATGATCGTCGGCAGCTTGTAGCACTCCAATATCTTCGCGAGCACTTGCGGCACTTCAGTGACTTCTCGCCTCTATCGCTCGGAAAGTCTGCAGAATTCCTGCGCGACAAAATGTCGGAATTTAATCACTTCCTTGCCTTCATTCTTGCTGTTGAGCGTTGCTACGAGTTTGCGAAAAAGACAGCGAGGAAGCGCCACGAAGAAATGTGCAAAGCATTCGGAGAAGACAATGTTGAAAATGAATGGAATCTCTATCGCGAAGGTCTCTATCTTCCTGCCATCAAGAAAATCGCCAAGCGCCTGTTAAAAGAGAACTACATGACCTTGCAGAAGATGGAGTGGTGGCAGTGGCAACTTTCTGAACTTCATTCCCTCGCCCACAGACAGGGGCGGCAGGGTACAGTGATGCTCGATGAAGCGACTCTGCAGAAAGAAGAGAGCAACAGCATGATCGCGCTTCTTAACTGGATGATCTTCGCACTCACAGGAAGAGACAGGACCGTACAACATATTCTTCTCGGAGATGCCTGACCGCGCTGCACTGAATGCCATATACCTTTCACGCCACAGCCACACATCAAGAACCAGGAAACGTGCGGGGAACCGGAATGTGTGAAGACTCATCGTAATAGAAAGAAACGGGAGCAACGCCTCGTCAAGGCATAGTCACGGCACATGTACGGCACTCGTAAAAAGAGATACCAGAACCATATAAAAGAGGTTTTGTATTTGTCCTCTTTCGTATGGCTCGCACTTCCAAAAGTCCATCATCCCATATCCGCATTGTAATGGTGGCGATCGATAGCCTTATTCCCGCAACCTATAATCCCCGGAAGTGGGATGAGCCCGCGCTCGAGCGACTGATTGAGAGTATCCGCAAATTCGGATTCATTGATCCAGTAATCGCCAATGGTACACCCAAGCGGAAGAACATTGTGATTGGCGGGCACATGCGGATGGAAGCTGCAAAGCGGCTCGGCAAAACGGACGTGCCCACGGTGTACGTCAATCCCCCCGGGTCTGATTCCCCGGGGCTTGCCCCGTTTCCTTCCGACACCGAAGCGGTAGAGTGGACCCATGAGTCGGCACGTGCATAAATCCCATAACGTCTCTCTTCTTCTCTACCACCTGGTCTGCCCGGTCAAATACCACCAGAAAGTTTTTACCGAATCTATCGAGGAATCTCTGAAAAACATCTGCTGGAGCATCGCCCAGCGCTACGAAATCACCTTCGTCGAGATCGGAGCGGATGAAAACCATGTTCACTTCCTCATCCAGAGCGTTCCCACCCTTTCTCCCACCCAGATCGCTCGTACCATCAAGGGCATCACGGCTAGGGAACTCTTCGACCGTCACCCCGAGATCCGCCAAATGCTCTGGGGAGGCAAGTTCTGGACAAGTGGCTTCTACATCAACACCGTGGGCAAATCGGGCAACGAAGACACCATCAAGCGCTACGTCCAGAAGCAGGGCCAGCACTACAAGCAACTGCACCGCCAGGAGCCCGAGGAACAGCTCACTCTGTTCTCGTACTGACTGTGTCGATACCCCGTCGGCTTGCCGCGGGGTAGTTCATTCTGCTTGTACCTTTTGGCGCGCCACACATGTGGCATGCAGCCATGGAAAGCAAGTCGTGCAAGCTCACTGCTTTGGGAGAGCACTACAGAAGACTGGTAGAAAAAAACAGGATATAAGTGCTGCAGGGCAAGCGGGTCTATCCACTACCGTATTCCCTCTTGCTAGGGCAGGCAGGTCTATTAACACCTGTACGTCTTGGCTGGGGAGGAGGGATTCGAACCCCCGAATGCTTGCTCCAGAGGCAAGTGCCTTACCACTTGGCGACTCCCCAACGATGTTGCTACGCCTTACCACTTGCCTGCCCGCCGTAGCCTCGGGCGAAGGTGGGGCGACTCCCCAATATGCTGACAACAACGATCGGTGCACGGCAGATCGTAGCATAAAATGATCACCGGGAAATGCAATCCTGACGCCTAAAACTCAGTCTCTTGGCGGACTCCGGCCCGCCCCCGCCCCACACTGAGCCATGTGTATCGGATGGCTTCTGCCCGCTCTTCTTCTGCTCACAGCCTGTCAGAGCTCGCCTGCGGCTGGCACGCCGGAGGCGGCTGTTCCTGCAGCGCCGTCGTCCGTCTCGGTGTCGTGGCGGACAGTGCCAGGTCATCTCAGCCCGCCGTGACGGACACGGTCTCGCTGCCCGCGCTCGCGCAATACCTATGACGGCGGCGAACTCACTCTCGGCGATGTCCTGGATAAAAACTCAGTCTACACCCGCTGCACCATCACGTATCGCGGCGGGGAACCGACGCTCAGTGGCATTATGAACATTCCCGCCGGCAACGGGCTGTTCCCGGTGCTCGTGCTCAATCACGGATTCATCGAACCGTCAGTCTACACCAACGGCCGCGGCCTCAGGCGCGAGCAGGACTACCTCGCGCGGCGCGGATACGTCTTCATCCATCCCGACTACCGCAATCATACGTTCTCTGACAAAGATCCCGACAGCGAGACGCGCTTGCGCATCGGCTACACCGAGGACGTCATCAATGCGATCGAAGCCGTCAAAAAATCCGGCGACAAGCGCTTCGATACGCGGCACATCGGCATGCTTGGTCACTCCATGGGCGGCGGCCTGACGCTCAATGCGCTCGTTGTCCGTCCAGATCTCGTCGATGACGCGGTGCTCTTCGCGCCCGTCAGCGCCGATGCTGTGCTCAACTACAATCGCCGGCTTGCCCGCCGGCCCGAGGTCGCCAAGGCCGTCGAGACGCTCTACGGCTCGCCCGAGAAAAATCCGGACTTCTGGCGCGACGCCTCGGCCAAGACGTTCTTCAGTCGCATCGAAGCCCCGGTTCTCCTCCATCACGGCGACGCCGATGCCGATGTGCCGGTGGAGTGGTCGCGCGATCTGGACAAATGGCTCTTCGCCGCGGGCAGAGAGGTGACATACGATGAATACCCCGGCGAACGTCACGAGTTCGGCCCGGAGTGGGGGACCGTGATGCAGCGGACTGCCGATTTTTTCGATAGCGCGCTCAAACCGGTCTGATCCTCGGTCCTTCGTGTAACCCAGGCGCTCCGCCTGCGCGGCGACTTTGACGCTGGCCGCCTCGGCGATCAGGTCTTCAATCTTGTTGTCGAGGCCGGCGTTGGCGGTGAGGGCGTTCTTGAATCCGTCCGTCTTGAGGACGGGGAGCGAGGATTTGTCGTCCAGATTCAATTTGCCGGAATCGTCATTCACTGGAGACGTCTCCAGCACGTATCCGATCGGCGGAAACTCTGCGCTTGTCGTATCCGTGTTCGCATACGCCTCCAGATCGGTTTTCTGTTCCTGCGCGAGCTTGCTGTAGTTCGCACTAATGGAACCGTGGACATAGCCGGGAATCTTACATTCATATCGAGATGGCGCTGGGCGCCCCATTCGTTCGCTGCCTTCGTGTACTGGTCCCCGCTCATCAGCAGGTCCGCGTGCCGCTCTTTTTCATTCTTCTGCTTCTGTTCGATTTGTTTGCGCAGCGTCTGAAGATCCTGATGAATTCCCGCTTCCACCTGTTGATGCTCCGACTTGGGCACCGACTCAGACGGCTGCTGATTCTGGAAAATCAGACGGCGTTCGCGGGACGAGAAAGAGGGGAGGCGCAAGAGGTGTGGGGATGTGAGTATTGCCCCCAGTATAGCAAAAAAACGCCTCTCAGAGCCGTATCCGCCCTGCCTGTCGACCGGGTGTGCCGACACTTCTATACTTCCGCATCAATGAGGTCGCTTTCTCTTCCTGCATCGCGCAACCCCGAGGCGGAGCGCGATGGGGAGACGATTCTGCTGGTGGACGCGGCGGGCCTGATCCGCGTGAATCCGCACAATCATTCGACGCGTTCCGACGGCAGGCACTCCATGAGGGAACTGGCGGATTTCGCTGAGCGCCATCGGGTGAATCTCGGTGTCACCGATCACAACGTCCCGCCCGAGATGACGGGACGTGCCTGGGCGCCGGGGCTGCTTCCGGGCATGGAGATTGCCATGGAAGAAGGCGTGGACATGGTCGTGCTTGGGGAGATGCATGACATCCATGATCTGTTCGAGAGCGTCGTGCGTCCGCGCCTGCGCGGCTATAACTGGCAATATCGTCCCACAACTTTGTCCATCCATGAGCTTGTCGACGCCGTGCAGGGTCCGGTTGCGCCCGACGGACAGACGCCGCTCTTTCACCTGATCCATCCGCACTACGCGACGGTCGAAGGTCTCTCCATGTTGCCGCGCGACCAGCAGGCATCGGTGCTGGAGCGGACGCGGCATCAGGCGTTCCTGGAGCGCAACGCGCTCATGTCCCGCGCGCACAACGATTTGGCCGAAGAGCTGGGACAGGAATGGGAGATGACCGTTCTCGCCTCCGGCGATACGCACCGCGACGAGCAACAGCATGTCGGAACGTTCAGCGCGGTGCCGCACGCGCATCTGCCAACGACGGACGCGCCGCTCGTGCCGCGCTTTCTCCAGTCGCTCCGCCATCCCGATGCCATCCATGCGTTGCGCGAAACCACGTTTCGGGAAAAACTGCGCACGCTGGCGCAGGTCGTCTTCAATAATGGCGTCCATCCGCATTGCAATTTTGTCCGCCGCTGCGTGCAGCGCCTGCTGGGCTTCAGTCCCGCTGCCTCGTCATCGAACCTGCCGCAGTGTCCGTATCTGAAGAGCGCCGGAAGAACCCTTCCGACCGCGTGAGTTCAGCTGATGCGGCCCGCGCTCTTCTCCCACGTCTTCATCTTCTCGATCGCGATGTCGCCGTCCTCGACCGTGACGTAGACCATCGCCTCTTTTCCGCACGTCGTGGCGTAGATCATGCCGATGTTGACTCCCGCGGCGGCGCACGCGCGGCCGATGCCGGCGATGGCGCCCGGGCGGTTGCGCATCTTGAAGCCCAGCACCGGAGTCGTGGTGACGGGGCCCAGTTCCTTGAGCACCAGTTTTCCCGTTTCCGTGTCGTCCAGGATCATGTGGATGACCGTTTGGCTTTTTCCCTCCGTGCAGCTGATGGCGCCGATGTTCACCTCGGAGGCGCGGAGACGGTCTCCGACCTTGGCGAGGGAGCTGGGGACGTTGGGCATGGTGATGTTCACCTGCACGCCGATTTCCATGGGAACGCGGAAGAAAAGAAAAAAAAGTTGGCGAGAGTCTAGCGGAATACCCCACGCAGACAAGCATTCAGCCAATTTTTCATCGTGCCTTCTTTCAGCCCTGGCGAAAGCCAAGAATCACTGCATTGTCCGCTTCTGGATCTTGCGTGCCAAATCCCGTTTCCATGCGAGCTCGTATGGCGTGAGCGGGATGTTCTTCACATCAACCATCGCGGCGATGTCCGCTCCGAGCGATGCAAGGACGGGCCGGCTCGCGCCGCCTTCCAGGGCGCGCGTGAGGAATTCACTCGTGAGCATGGCACGGGCCTCCGGCGGGGCGTATTTCAGCTCATGTCCGCCGGAGTTGATCGTTGCCTGGAGCAGCACATCGGGATCGGACTGGTAGGGGCGCGGAAGCGCTTTGAAGGCGCAACCGAGGCGCTCGCGCACGAGGGCGCGCGCCGTCGGGAGATCGGGGACTAAGTCTTCCCGTCCCCGCTCATGGGAGGTCAGACGTGACCGGACGGCATCCGTGGCCTGGGCACCATGATCGCCACTCGTGCGCGTACCAGACGGGCTATCCGTCAGCCGCTGCTCCGCGAAGAAATGGTCGTGCAGGACGGTGATGATGCGATCGGCCGCTTTGGCCTCGATCTGTGCCACTTCCAGCACGGTCGCTCGCTGCTCTGTGCCTGCATCGGGGGACTGCGGGGCATCGACATAGACATCAGGGAAGTCGCGGGTACCGGGGGGTGCGCTTGCGATGGACATAACGGAGGGAGAGGAGAAAATGCGGTTACTGGGCGATTACTGGCCCATGGCGAGCCTTATGCCTTTGCGGGTGATGACGACCATGGTGCCGATGCCGCCGGGTCCGGTGACTTCTTTCCAGTAATCACCGCCGTCTTCTGCGGCGTTTCTGGCTCTGACGGCCTCGGCGGCCGTGGGGAAGGACGCGATGACTTCGGCCATGTCGACGTCGTTGAACCGATGATGTTCGCGCGGGATGCGATGGCGGCCTGCGCGGCGGACACAGGTGCCGCGGGTGCCGATCATGACGCCGTTGATGACGCGTGCGATGTCACGTTCGGCGAATTCGGTGACGGAAGGAACGAATGTCTCGGAGTCGACATCGACGTCGTCCATAACGACGACGGATTCATTGGCGTTCATGGGTGGGGGGAGAAAAGAGTGGATAAAGCCCGAAAAATTCTTCCGTTGCTGGGAAGGGGGGCTCGATCGTTCTCCAATCAGATTTCTCTTCAGCGCAGCCGCCCTTCCGCCCTAAGCAGGGAGAGAAGGAGAAGCCGTCCGAGGAGGAGACGCGTACCCATCATGAGGAACAGGTCCAGTATCGCCGTGTCAAAGCCCGGAGCAAGAAATTTCAGCGCTTACCCCAGAACTGCTCATCCATAAGACAAAAAACCGCTTTTCTGTTTACGGATTTGTCGGGCTCTCACCGTCCGCCGCCCTCCTCGCGCTCGAACGTCAGCTCCGACCGGGCGACCATGGGTTCCCCGTCGCCGCTGCGCACGACGCAGTCGACGGAGACCGGCCCGGGATCCGCTTGGGTGTTGAGCTGCATCGCGATGTTCGTGACGTCCCTGAGTCCAAGTTCTGCGGTGGTGCCCTGCAGCCACGGTGTGTCCGATTCCAGCACGATGCCCTCGCCGCGTTTGACGATGCGATGGACGTGTAGGCTCGCACGGTTGCCGAGCATTACGTTGGAGACCGTGAACACCTCACCCGCAACCTTCACTGCCGGACCTTTTTTCTGCGGGCCGGGCGTGAACATGAATGTCACGAAGTACGTCTCGGCTTTGCCGTCGATGGTCTGCGTGATGCGGGTGCGGATGGAGAACGGCCGGAAATCCGGATTCCGCATATCGAGCAGCAACGCATTCTCCGGCAGTGATTCGAACTCGATGATCGGTTCGCTCTCCTCCCGGATGCCTTCGACCGTGCGCGACGTTCCCTCGCGCGGGCCGGAATAGTAGTCGCATCCCATCTTGGCCGTCAGCACCACAAAGAGCGCCGCCGCCGCCCATGCCGTAATGCGTTGCCAGCCCCACGATGTTGTGGCCAGCACGGCGACCTTCTCGGGTTCGACGGAGGCGGGGGTGGTCGGCCCCGTGTCGCGCGGGGTGTCCGTGGGCATAGACGCCACTATAGGTCGCCTCCGGGGCGCGTCGACCATTTTGAGTCCGCCGATGCGGCGATGGCTCACTCTCGCCGCTTTACCATCGCAACATCCCGCGGCTCATGACCTCGCCCCGGCCCGCGATGATGGTGCCGATCGGGTAGCAATCATGCCCGGCGCGGCGGATGTGCACCGCGATCTTCGCGGCGGCTTTCGCGTCGACGACGAGGGTCAGGCCGACGCCGACGTTGTATGTCCGCAGCATGTCCGCATCGTCCACGTTGCCGGCTTTCTTGATGAGCGAGAACACCGGCAGCACTTTGATGAGCGACAGGTTGATGGACGCATCGAGGGACTTGGGAAGGATGCGGTTGAGGTTGCCGGGGATGCCGCCGCCCGTGATGTGCGCCATGCCGCGCAGCGCCGTGTTGCCGAAGAGGCCCTTCACCGCGTGGTAATAGCAGACGTGCGGCTTGAGGATCGCGTCGAGGAATGTCGTGCCGCCGACTTTCGTTTTGGCAATGCGCGGTTGCTGCCTGAGCAGGGCGCGGGCCAGCGTGTATCCGTTGGTGTGCAGGCCGTTGCTCGCCACCGCGAGGACAACGTCTCCTTTTTTGATGCGCGAGCCGTCGATGATCTTCGCTTTCTCCACGACGCCGATGATGCTGGAGGTCAGCACGTAGGTTCCCGGTTCCAGCACGCCCGGCTGCTCCGAGGTCTCGCCTCCCGTCAGCACGCAATCCTGCGCCTTGCATGCCGCCGCGACGCCCGCGACGATCCGCGTGACGATATTCTTCTCCAGCTTGCCGCAGATCACGGCGTCCTGGACGCAGAGTGGGGTCGCGCCCATCACGACGATGTCGTTGATGAGGTGGTTGATCATGTCCTGGCAGATCGATTCCACGCGTCCGGCCTTGAGTGCGAGCAACTGCTTGGTGCCCGGCTCTTCGGTCTTGGTCACCAGCACCGGATGCTTGTAGTCGGGGAAGTGCGCGTCATAGAGCGACGCGAACGCGCCGACGGTATTGAGCACGCGGCGGTCCTTGGTTTTGAGCGTCTTGGCCATGGTCTTCTTGGCGGCGTCGGCGACGTCGATATTCACGCCGGTCTTGCTGTAGGAGAGGCTTTTGCGAGAGGTCATGGGCCAGAGTATAGGGGTGCGTCCGCCGGGGAGGCCAGAGCCGTTTCAGTCCGTATCCGAATGAATCGAGGTGATGCGGATCTTGCGGTTGCCGCGCGGTGCTTTCTTGTCTTTCACTGGCACTGCTTCGCCATTCGCCTCTTCCGGCGCCTCTTCCGTCGTCACGGCCGCAGGCGCTTCTGTGGCTCCGGGCTTCTGCGCATAGCCGCCCGTCTCGTCGCGGGTGAGCTTGCCTGCTTCCAGCCGGATGACGCGCTGTTGCAGGGCGTTCACCAGCGACTCCTCGTGGGTGGCGAGCACGATCGTGGTGCCGCCCGCGTGGATCTCGCGGAAGATCTCCAGCACGATGCCGGCCTGATATGGATCGAGGTTCCCGGTCGGCTCGTCTGCGAGAAGAATGAGGGGCTGATGAACGATGGCACGCGCGATGGCGACGCGGGCTTTCTCGCCGCCGGACAGTTCCTGCGGCAGCGCCTTGGCGCGTGAGGAGAGATTCATGCGCTTGAGGAGCTGCGGGACGCGCACGGTGATATCAGCATCGGATACGCCGCACACCTCCAGCGGAAATGCGATGTTCTCCTCTACCGTGCGGTCCTGGAGCAGTTTGTAATCCTGGAACACGACGCCCACCTTGCGGCGGAACATCTGGAGCGCGGGCGGCGGCACCGTGCGCAGGTCGACGTCATCCACGGAGATCGATCCCGACGTGACGTTCTCCGCGCCGACGAGCAGCGAGAGCAGTGTGGACTTGCCCGCGCCGCTCGGTCCGATGACGCACACGAACTCGCCCGGGTCGATGCGCAGCGACACGTCGCTCAGCACCGGCGTCTTGCCGTAAGTCTTGGTGACGTTCTTTAACAGGATCATGCGGCTCTCATTCTAGCGTGCCGCCCGGGTGAAACACTTGATGGGAGGGGCGAGTTGGTTGTTGATCGCGCCCGGTCAGCGCGTGACGACCAGGTACGCCTCGCGGCTCCGGTCGCGGCTCGCCTCCACCGTGACGATCTTCGGGTTGCGCCACAAGCGCCGCACCTCCGCGAAAAACTCGTCGAAGTCCGCGCCGCGGAAGACCTTCACCACGCACTTGCCGCCCGGCCGCAGATGATCGCGCGCCGCCGCGAGCACCGCCTGCGCGAGTTCGATCGACTTCCATTGATCCACGTCCTTCACGCCGCTCGTGTTCGGCGCGATGTCCGAGAGCACGATGTCTGCAGTTGCGATGCCTTCCTGTTTCAGGATCGCCTCCAGTCCGGGGCGGTCCAGCATGTCGAGCACGTAGGTCTGCACGTTCGGCTCGACCGGCGCGATCTCCTGTAGATCGATTCCGATAATCTTCCCCTTTCCGCCGATCACTTTGGCCGCGTATTGCATCCAGCTTCCCGGAGCGGCGCCCAAATCCAGAACGACCATCCCGGCGCGGAGCAGTCCGAAGCGCTCTTGCAGTTCCTTCAGCTTATACACCGACCGGGCGCGATAGCCCTCCTCGGCGGCCTTGCGGCTCCATTTGTCGTTGGGGATGTAGGGTTTGGGCACGGATGCAGTGTAAAGGTGATGTCCTCCTTCGACTACCGACACATATGTCACCCTGAGCTTGTCGAAGGGTACTCTCAGATCATGGTTTGACTACGCTCACCATGACAACGATGACGTCACCCTGAGCGTAGTCGAAGGGCGACATCATCAGAGTAACGGCTCCTTCTTCGGCACTCCGACTCCTCGCGGATATTTCCCCGGCAACTTCCCGCCTTTCTCGAAGACCATCAATTGCCTTTCGCCCCAGTCCGCATCCAGAGAGTAGCGGTGCTGGTGGATCAGATGACACGAGAACTCCGCGCGCGCGAGCAGCGAGTTGTTCAGCTCTTCCTCGATGTTGAGGCTCTTCCACAACACCACGCATCCGCCCGGTGCGCAGAATGGACTGCAGTATTCCAGCAGCGTATTGATCGGCGCCACGCCGCGTGAGACGACGAGGTGATAGTGCTCGCGGTGAGCCGGGTTGTGGCCCAGTTCCTCGGTGCGGCCGCAGATCAGATCCACGTTGCGCATGCCGAGCGTCCCGGCGATGCGCTTCACCGCGTCCACTTTCTTCTGCGTCGAATCCAGGCCGACGCACGTCATGTCCGGCAGACAGACCG
This sequence comes from uncultured Candidatus Peribacteria bacterium, assembly GCA_964460365.1. Classification (GTDB taxonomy): domain Bacteria; phylum Patescibacteriota; class Gracilibacteria; order Peribacterales; family Peribacteraceae; genus DAISLF01. The sequence goes on from CAYWPL010000004.1 coordinate 66,530, forward strand.
CGAGCGGCAGCAAGGGAAAGCCGCCACCGGTGCCGATGTCGATCATGCGGGGCGCCGCCGGTAATTTCAGATCGGCGAGAATATCGAGCAGCGAGACGGAATCCCGTACGTTGCCCATCCAACACTGCTCCGGCGTGCGGAACGCGGAGAGGTTGAGCTTCGAATTTTCCGCAAGGAATACCTCAACAAGCCGGTGGAGGTCGGATTCCTGTCTTTCCGTCAGCATGCATGCAGGCTACCATGGGCGCATGCCACACGGTGAACGCATCGCGGAGTTCCTCCTGAGCATTGGCGCGGTGCGTTTGTCGCCGCAGGAGCCGTTCACGTGGACCAGCGGCATTAAGGCGCCCATCTACTGCGACAACCGCATGATCTACGGCCATCCCGAGGCCCGCGACTTCGTCGTAAGCGCCCTTGTCTCCCGCGTCCGCGCGCTGCACGTGCCACCCGATGTCATTGCCGGAACCGCGACTGCCGCCATCGGCTGGGCCGCCCTGGTCGCCGATCGCATGAAACTGCCGTTCGTCTACGTGCGTGCCAAGGCCAAAGAGCACGGCGTCAAGAAGCGTATCGAAGGCGGGCTCGCTCCCGAGAAGCACGTTGTCGTGATCGAAGACCTCATTTCCACCGGCGGCAGCTCGATCTCCACGGTTCAGGCGTTGCGCGAGGAGGGGAAGGCGACCGTCTCGGATATCGTCTCAATCTTCACCTACGAATTCGATTCCGCCATCGCGGCCGCGCAGGAGCACTCGGTGATGCTCCATCCGCTCGCGTCCATCACGCTGCTCACGACCGTCGCGCTCAATATGGGCCGCATCTCCAAAGAAGAGGCGTCGATGATCGGGCATTTCGTGGAGGAGCCGGGGCGGTGGACCCTGCGGTGAAGAAGACAAGAAAGCTGCGTCTCATGCCTAGTGTGTTAGGCAGGGGATTTTTAGACTTTGTGGGAATTCTATGGCTTATAGAAGCCATTTCGCTGATATTTGACAAATTCCATTTGAGTTATATAGATATATATAGGATAATAGCAGCATCACTCGCAACGTGGTGCCAAGTGAAGCGGCGAGTGCGTCGCTTCTTGGTATCACGGGTGTGAGTGACTCAGTGGAGTGAGTACGATGCAGAAGAAGTTCGTTCAGTTGAATCTCGAATGCCTCGAATCCCGTGACGCGGCCGCCGCGATGGGCCTCACGGCTCTGGCCGACGTCCCGACGACCGTCCACGTCGCGCTGCCCCGCCCGCCGCTGCTCGGCTGGGATCCGTGCCACGCCGACGCGTGCAGTGAGATCTCAGTCGACCCCTACGCGGTGTACTGGGTAGAAGAAGTCCCGAACATCGAAGTTCTGGACTACATCGCGCGCATGCGCGACCTGGGCTACCGCGCGACTTCGCCGCTCTCGTTTGATGTGATCAGCGGGGAGATCCACTGATCTCGCCCCCTCGCCCATCCCAAGAAGCGCTGCCCGTCCTCTCGTTCTGAGGGGGCGGGCGCTTTGCTGTGCGCGTGTCAGCATTGCCTCAGGAACCGCACGTCGCCGTGGTAGAACGAGCATAGGCCGGGCTTGCCCGCCGTAGCAGACCTGATCTTAGAACTGACTGAGAAATCTCAGGTCGCCGTGGTAGAAGCTGCGAAGGTCGGGGATCTGGTGCTTGATCATGATCATGCGTTCCACGCCGAAACCGAACGCGAAGCCCTGCCACTTCTCCGGATCGACGCCGCAGTTTTTGAGGACGTTCGGATGCACCATGCCGCAGCCCGCGATCTCCAGCCAGCGGCCTTCGCGGCTCTTGGACTCGTCGCCCTGCCAGCGCATGTCGACCTCCAGGCCCGGCTCGACGAACGGGAAGAAGCCAGTGCGGAAGCGGAATTCGGCCGTCGGCGAGATCAGCTCGCGGATGGCGGTCATCATCACGGCCTTCATATTGGCCAGCGAGACATCCTTGCCGATCATCAGTCCTTCGAACTGGTGGAACATCGGCGAGTGCGTGGCGTCGGCGTCTTTGCGGTACACGCGTCCCGGACAGATGATGCGGATCGGCGGCTCGTGCTCCTGCATGAAGCGCACCTGCACCGGCGACGTATGGGTGCGCAGCACGAAGCGCTGCTTGGGATCGGTTTCTTCGGGCACGCCCTCGGGCGGCTTGATCCAGAACGTGTCCTGCGCGTCGCGCGCGGGGTGCGTGGCGGGGATGTTCAGCAGGTTGAAGTTCAACTCTTCACTCTCCACTTCGGGGCCGTCGGCGACGTCGAAGCCCATGCGTCCGAAGACCTCCTCCACCTGGCGGATGAACTCGGGGATCAGGTGCAGATGTCCGCGCCGGCTGTCCGGGAGCGAGAGGGTCACGTCCAGTCGGTCCTCGGTCCCGAGCGATCCGCGTGCGGCGCTGTTCAAGGTCTCGCGGCGCGCGGCCAGCTTGTCCGTCAGGTCCTGCTTCACGGAGTTCAGTTCTTTGCCTTTTGTCGCCTTCTCCTCCGGCGAGAGGTTCTGGAGCGCCTTCATCGCGGTCGTCAGTGCGCCGTGCTTGCGGCCGAAAATATCCTGTTCCAGGGCATCGAGCTCGGCCGGCGTCAGGGCGTCCTCGATGCGCGGGAGAAAGCCATTGAGTATGGAGACGTGGTCGGTCACGAGAGAGAGTGTAGAGGAAAAGAAGGCAGAAGTCAGAGGGCAGATGAGAGATGGCAGAAGGCAGATAGCCAAGGGGTTTCCAGATCCCTTTTACAATCTGCCATCTGAATTCTGCCCTCTGTTCTCTCCTCACGAATTCAGTGCCAGTTCGATCAGGACGAAGACCGCGTAGATCAAAATTGCGATCCACCAGCTCAAAAGACCCAGCAGGTGGAAGAGCACCATGAAAACCGTGCCGAGCCCGAGCATCAGTCCTTGCCGCACGGAGATACCCAGCAGCTTGCCCATGTCCCACGTGTGGATCGGCAGTGTCCGCCACAAAAAGTAGAACGCCAGCGTTCCGATGGAGCTGATACTCAGAAACAAACTCACGAAGAACGCGGGGATGGCCTGCCCCGGCGCGCTTAGCGGACTCACGCGGAATATGACCACGAGCAGCGAGGTGGTGGAGAGCAGGGCCGAGACGATGATGCCGAACAGCAGCGAGGTCACGTCCGCAGTATAGCGGTCCGGCCGCCGTTCATCCTTCCGTCCCGGCGCGCTCTGTGGTCTGGAGAGACGTTACTTCTGAATGCTCTTCAGATACTCGCCCAGCGCCTTGAAATCGTCGTAGAGCGACTGGCGCAGTCCGCCGTTGTGCAGAGCGGCCGCGGGGTGATAGATCGGAAACACCGTCACATCGGCGGTCAGCTGCTGGGGCTTACCGTGTCCTTCCGTGATGCTGAGCTTGGAAAAGAAATGTCCGAGCGCGTGGCGGCCGAGCGGTACGATCACCTTGGGGCGGATCAGCGCGATCTCCAGCATCAGCCAGGGCATGCACTGTTCTTTCTCTTCCGGTGTCGGGTCGCGGTTCTGCGGCGGGCGGTATTTCACGACATTACTGATGTACACGTCCGCGCGCCTGAGGCCAATGCTAGCGAGCAGTTCATCCAGAAACTGTCCGGCGGCGCCGACGAACGGGCGACCCAGCTCATCCTCCTTCTGTCCCGGCGCCTCGCCGATGAACATGACCTCGGCCTTGGGGTTCCCTTCGCCGAGCACGGCCTGCGTCGCGGTCTTGTGGAGCTCGCAGCCCTTCCAGGCCTTGAGTCCGTCGCGCAGCGTGTCGAGGGTGAGATGTGCCATGATCAGAGCTTGTAGGTGGCCTTGAGATCCTTGATGCGCTTGAGGAGTTTCTCTTGGAGTTTCGCGTCCGATTCCGCCAGGATGCGCAGTGCGGCGAGCGCGGCGTTCTTGGGATGAATGACGGTCATCGCGGGCACGTCCGAGGGCATCTGCACGCTGGAATGGATGTTCACGAGATAGTCCGCATGGTCCTTGAAGGCCGGGCAGGAGATCACCGGATGCACGCAGCCGCCGGCCACGACGCCTCCAAGGCCGTTGCTCATGCCGACGATCGTGATGACGACGGTCGGTTCCGTCAGTGCGTTGATGTCTTCCACCAGCTTCACGACCATTTCGGGCACCTTGTGCGCCGACGCGACCGTGATATGCGTCTTTACACCGTACTCCTCGGCGAAATCCTGGATGACGCGTGCGTGTTCCATATCCGAGCTGGAGCCGAGAAGAATGCGGATGCTCATAGGGGCGGGAGGAGGGAAGTGCAGCGAGTATAGCGCAAGAATTCCGCGCGCAACGGGTTGCGTCTGTCCGCGCGAGGACGATACTGGCAGACATGATGCCACTCTTCCGCCTGTCGCCGTTCCGTATCCTCCAGATCGCGCTGCTGCTCGGCATGCTTGTCGTGACGCTGTGGGCGCTTCCGCGGTTGCCCGAGAGCATTCCGTCGCACTGGTCGCTCGACGGTACCGTCGACGGATGGATGAGCAAGCAGAGCATCTGGCTGACACCGGGTCTGGCACTGCTCTTCTCTCTCGTGCTGCCGCTGCTCTCGCGCATCGATCCCAAGCGCGAGAACTACGAAGCGTTCCGCGCCACCTGGGAGGCGATGCAGCTCCTGCTCGTCGCGTTCTTCGCCTACGTCTTCTGCATCCAGCTCCTCGCGGCGCTCCGCCCGGAACTCGCCGGCGATCTTAGCCGGTGGATCCTTGCGGGTGTCGGCGTCCTGCTTGCGCTCATGGGCGCGTCGTTCACGCATCTGCGGCCCACGTATTTCATCGGCATCCGCACCCCTTGGACGCTGTCGGACCCGGAGGTCTGGCGTCGCACGCACGCGCTGGCATCGCGCATCTGGGTGGCGGGCGGCGCACTGATCGTCGTCCAGGCGCTCCTGTTTCCGCCCGTCGCGTTCCTGTGGGGGTTCCTGGCGCTGATGTTCGTGATGGTGCTGGTGCCAGTCGTCCATTCGTACCTGATTTACCGGGCTCTGCATCGCTGAAGATTCCCTTCTCAATGTGGATCTGTAAGCACCGGAATTTCGGACGAAGACGCCCCGTGAAAACGGGGTCGTTTTTGTGATGCAGTAGAGCAGACGAAGATTATCACAATAAAATGGTTGCGCTCATCGTCAAACAACACATAATGGTCGCCACACATGAGTTCCGCTGATGACAATCAGTGGCTCGGAGGGGACGAGGGAGAGGGAAGAGAGGAGTCACCCAACGAGGGTAACGGTTACTTCGGCTTTGGACGGCATTTGCGCATCGGCACGGTGCTTGATGAATGCCCCTGTCCCGAGAGCGGCACGATCACCCATTCCTACATCGAGCATCCCGAGGTCATCCGTTTGCTGAGAGTGACGATTCATATTTTTCCTGCGCCCGACAGCAATGCCTTGGACATCGGAGTGTCTTCTGATGGTTTTGTAAAAACGACTTTCGCCAATTATCCGATCGGGACCGCAATTACGCTGCGAACAATCAGACGTCGTATACGCGATGCCGTTACGCGGGTGTTCTTTGATTAAGCGGGGATATTCGTGTGCGGGAGGGGTTGGGAGGTCCTCTCGATTGCTTCACGATCAAGAGCACGCACTGATGCAGGCCATGAAGAATGTACGAGATCGAATGGTGGAGCTAGCGTACAGCATTTCCAACGGTTCGTGAGCTTCACGGCGAACATCGGGCGATTCTCGCAGCAGCTTGCCGATTTGCAAGAATCATTGGTTGCAGTGATCGCGGCGCTGGCCAAGCCACTTGCTCTACCGCGCATGGCCTCGCTCACGCTCTGACGCTTGCTGTAGAGCCAGCCGTCCGACAGACTATGAATAAGCAGGCCCGCCTTCCAACTATTGATTGTGGCTGATGAGAAATCCAAGCAAGAACAGGCACAGGATGTCCGTGATCTTACGAAAGTCATTCGGCAGATAGACATCAAAGACTCCAAGCGCGACAAGAATGAAACCGAGATGAAGACCAAGGACGGGAGGACGTGCAAGTTCACCGAGTGAGGACTCACTTTCGTTGCTGCTTCTTCAATCGCGCACTGGTCGCCAATTCTTTCAACACGCCCATAGCGGCGGGGAATAAATCGGCATCAGCAGCAATCTCCCGCAGGTACTCCACTGCCTTCCTCAAATCTCGGCTTGCGATAATTTCCTCGCCAAGCTGCTGTTCTTGCGTTTTAGGTACGGGGATGCCGTCTTCTTCCAGGATTCTCACAGTACGCTGTTGCCTCATTAATTCCTTCCGTTGTTGAGCGAGTTGACTTCGCATACGCAACAATCTGCTCGCGTTCAACCGAAGCTCCTGTGCGATTCGCCCAACAACACCTTCGCCTGGAACTTGCTGATCAGTCTCTACCTTGCATACATAGCTTGTGGAGACTCGTAGGCGTTTAGACAAAGCCGCCTGTGTCATACCTATTTTGACTCTCGCTTCTCTAATCATCGTGCCAAGAGTCTTTGCTATGGGTGCTTCCCTTGCATCTTTGACTGGCTCTGTCGTGCTTTCGACAGTAGCGGTGTCAGCCTGTGGCTCGACTTCTGGTTCGGGCATGGAAAGATAATGTAGACTATAAGGTGCGATCTGTCAATTCCGCAGCTCATCCAGTGATCTACGATTCTTTCCTGCTTAATAGCTATTTCAGCAATGCTCCGCAGCAAATTGGATAAGAAAAGAAAAAGAAGGTGAACATTCCCTCACCTTCCATTATCTCCTCACTACAACCAGATTCACGCCCAAAGCTCCGCGCTTAATTCTTCGGGCAGCAAGTTCGTCAACAAAAGACGCTGCGCAATTTCTTCCGTCTGTTCGATCATGTTTTGATCCTCGTTCTCCTTCGGCTCGTACGCAGTCAGCATTTCTTTGTACGCCGCGCGGGTGACAGGCGAAAGATGCCGGACCGTAATCGGATTTTCCTTTGAGATTCAGCCAGATTCCTTGCCCTGCGGTCATATATTCGATGGCGACGACGTAGGCGAGGTGCACGGTCATTTCCAGTCCTTTGAGCGTGGATTGCAGCCCGAAGGAGACAAAATCTTGGTTATCGTTATTCGTCGGTATTTGGACGATGGAATTGGGAGTGGCGAGATTGCGAAGCTCGGCACCAATCCCCGCTGCGGTGAATTGGATACCGTGCATACCCAAGTACAACCCTTCCTTGCCCGTCGCGAGGAACCACGGAAGATGAGAGTGGTGTTGTTTGAGCAGGCGGTCGCTTCGTGCCAGCGCCATGTTGGAGACACCCACTATGGCGAGATTGAGTGAATCCGACGCGACGGAAATGGGGTAGCCATGGAAGTGAGGATCAGGCAAACCCTCTCCGCGCTTTATGTGCCAACGCTGCGTCCCGCAGCACAGCGTGAACATGCCGAGCATCTTTGCCGCCGTGGAGAAGAAGCTGACGGAGATCAAGATGACCGAACGCGAACACAAGCTCCTCGTCGTGACCGAGTGGCGGCTGTACGAGAAGGAGCGAGAGAGCGAAGAAACCACGCGCCGTCAGATCGCCGCGATGAAGGGGAGTAACCAACAAGAAGTTACCGCGGCGCGCGAGGTGCTGAATAACATGAAGTATCGCTCCCACCCTGCCAGCCATGACGAGATCGTCGTACAGGAAAGAGCGCTCGCGCGGCTCATCAAGGAGCAGGAGGATCTTCTTGAAAGGGAACACAATCTCAATGCAGACAGCACCGACCGCTATAACGATTTGGACGCGTTCCTTGAACTCGCAAAGAATGGCTCACGCTGGTGGAATAAAGCAACCGACCCGCAAAAACGGAAAATGGCTGATCTTTTGATCTCACACGCGGTCGTTGACGCCACGGGAAAGGCTACCGTAAGCCTTGCAGAGCCATTCGCTACGTGGGCAAAACGGTCAAAAACTGATGATGGTGGAGCAGAGGGGAGTTGAACCCCTGACCTCTTCCATGCCATGGAAGCGCTCTAGCCAACTGAGCTACTGCCCCACGAGGGATAATGCGATGGTGCGCCCGGCAGGATTTGAACCTACGACTTCCAGATCCGCAATCTGGCGTTCTATCCGGGCTGAACTACGGGCGCACGATGGTGAGAAAAAGAGCAGATGTGTTCCCTTGGGCTATACAGATAACCGTAGCCTGTCCTGAGCGGAGCCGAAGGGGGCGCACGGTGATGAGTCGAAAGAACGGCTGCGGGCTTCCTTGAGCCTACGCCACAGCCTGCAGAGGGTACCAGTCCGATTCCGCGCTTTCTAGAGGAAAAGCCGCTCCGGACGGGGTCGGGCAAGAGTGTGCGCTGAAGCCGTAAAAATGGTATAATTACCAGATTTCATGCTGATGTCGTCCGCCATCCGCCGGCACGGCCCCGGGGCCCACCGCATGGTCCTCCTGGCCTGGATCTTCTGCATCCTCTGCCTCGCGGAGGGGGCGGGCGTTCTGTGGGCCACCCGGCCGTTGGACTTCGGCGCCTATCTGCTGCCGTCCGCCGCGACCGCCCAGACGGAGTGGAAGCTGATCACTGCCGAAGATGTCATCAAGGGGGTGTCGGTCCCGGCCCAGACCAACGTGCGCATCCAGCTTCCCGTTCTGGAAAAACCCATCCGCCGCGAGACGCTCTTCGGCCACCGCGGCAGAGAGATCCGCTACTGGGGTTTCGTCTACAAGCACCCGGGCGACCCGATGCCCGCGAGCGGCTATCCCGGCGAACTCTTCCTCTCCGAAGCAGAGCGCGCCTACCGGTCCAAGCGTCTCTCCGAGGGCAAGCCCGCGATCGCCTGGAGCGGTTCCCCGCGCCGTCGCACCGTGATCGCGGTGAAGGCTCCTCTCGCCACCCACAAGATCGATTTCTTCCTGAGCGAGGACGTCCTGTATCTGATGACCGCCGAGCCGCTGTCGCTCGCGCTCGATGACGACGGCGACGATCTCAACGACATCGAGGAATTCCTGCTCGGCACGGACCCCGCACACAAGGACACCGACGGCGACACGCTCTCCGATGGCTTCGAAACGACGCGCTACAAGACCGACCCGCTCTCGCTGGACACCGACGGCGACGCGCTGCGCGACGACACCGAGATCGTCACGCGCACCGATCCCTTTAAGAAGGACACGGACGGCGATGGGCTGTGCGATGGCCTCTGCCGCGTCACTGCCGATCACAAGGTCTGCGATGCGACGGGAAAATGCACCGTTGTCCGCTACGGCCGTTCCGAAGGCGAGGACACGAACATCAACGGCATCTTCGAGCCCGAGCGGAAGGAAACAGACCCGCGCAAAATGTCCACATACGCTGATGGCATCCGCGATGACCAGCGGGTGTATCTCTGTCAGCTCAAGGGCGGAAAAGACTGCTGAGCTCAGGCTTTGAGCAATCGCTCGACTTCGACGATCGTGTCGTCGATCTTCCCCTCCAGGTTTTTCACCGCGTGATCCGCATGCGTCGCGTAGGCGAGTTCTTTGTCCATGCTTGCGATGCGCCGCTGCAGTTCGTCGTCGGCGATCGGCGCGCGCTTGCGGATATGGCCGATCAGCTGCTCACGGCTTTCGGGCAGGATGAAGATCGATTGCAGCCGGTAGGGCGCATCTTTGCCCGCGAAGAGGGGATGCTCGCGGATGCTCTCGAAGCCTTGCACGTCCACCTCGCGCAGCACCGTGCGGCCGCTCTCGATCAACGGGACGATCTCGTCGGCCAGCGTGCCGTACCGCGCGCCGCCGTGGACCACGGCCCACTCCAGCAGCTTGCTGTTTTTCAGGAGCGCGTCGAACTCCGCGTCGCTCACGAAGCGGTACAGATCATCGCCCTCGCGGTCGCGCCGGGGGCGGGTGGTGGCGGAGCGGGGGAAGTGGATCTCGGGGTGTTGCTTGCGCAGACGCTGCAGGATGACGCTTTTGCCAACACCGCTGGGTCCCATCAGGAGGACCAGTTTGCCTTTGGGAAGCCCGGATTGCTCTGTCATAAGCCCCGCAATCGTATCCGACCGGACCCATTTAGGCATTGCCCGGCCCGGGTTTTTGTTCTATAATGTCCGGATTTGCTCATTCACAGCTTCTCTACCCTTTACGACGCAGGGAGGGCAGAGGGACGATAGCGCAATCTCCACAGTTGAGCTCTTGCGCACGACGCCCTTCCACTCTCCCTGCCTCCCCGCGGTAAACGACTGCCGCACCGAGGTTCCCTCTACTAGAGGGATCCGACCATCACAAACACACACACGCCCACCCCGGGGTCTATCGGGGGGCCGATGCCCGAGCACTCGGGCTATCCACACACATACACACGAGAGGTACGCTCTCAATTGTGCCGAAGGGTAGGGAGTATGCAGCCTGGTCGACTGCACACTGCTCACTCTCCGACCTACGGGTCGATTGTGCGCCTAGCCCCGTGTCATTCTGTTCTCCCGAGGGAGAGTGGGATGACACGGGGCTTTTTGATGCATCGCTGATGCTCTGTCGCTCTTCGATTCCGCTCAGAGTGACATCACTTTGCTCGTCGCGTATTTGTGTATACTCCACCCATGCCTCGCACACGCATCGCCCTTCTGTACGTCGGAGGATCCATCGGAATGGTCATGAACCAGAAGACCGGACGCATCGAGCCCATGGAGTCGCTTGGCATGATTCATCGTGCCGTTCCGGAAATGCAGCGCGAGGTAGCGCTGGATTTCTTCTCCATCGATAACGTCGGTTCGTCCGAGGTCACGCCCGATCATTGGACGATCCTGGCCCGGAAAATCGAGGAGATCTACGACGACTTCGAGGGCTTCGTGATCGTGCACGGCACCAACACCATGAGCTACACGGCCGCTGCCCTGAGCTTCGCGCTCCAGAATCTCCGCAAGCCCGTGGTCCTCACTGGCGCTCTGCTGCCGATCAACGACATCGCGGGAGACGGCCGCATGAACCTCATCTTCGCCATCCGCGCCGCCCAGCTCGACCTCGCCGAAGTGTGCATCGTCCTCGGGCCCAAGGTGCTTCGCGGCACGCGTGCCAAGAAGGTCGACGAGTCCATCCTCCAGACGTTCGACAGCCCGCGCTTCCCCGCGCTGGCTGATTTCAGCAGCGAGGTGCACCTGCATCCGTGGCGCATGGTCCGTCGCAAGCGCACGCTCCTGTGCCGCCCCACGTTCGATTCCAATGTCATTGTGGTCACACTCACGCCGGCCATGCCGCAGTCGTATTTCGACGCGATCCTCAAGATGCAGCCGCACGGTATCGTGCTGCGCGCATATGGTCCGGGCATGCTCTCCGAAAATACCTTCCCGTTCCTGCGCGAGATCAAGAAGGAAGGCATCCCCGTCGTCATCGTCTCTCAGACGCTGCGCGGCAAAGTCGATCTGCACCGTTACCGCAAGCAGCTCACCATCGAGGAGCTCGGCGTCATCTCGGGCAAGAACATGAGCTTCGAGTGCGCGCTGGTGAAACTGATGTGGTCGCTCACGCAGGCAAAAACCCCGCTGCGTCTGCGGGACCTGATGGAGCGCAGCCTCGTGGGCGAACTCGACGAATGAGGTTCACTCCTCGTCGTCTTTGCGCGCGGCTTTGTCGCGCTCGTGTTTGTCGAGCATCTTCTTGCCGATGATCGAACTGACAGCAGTACCGATAATCAGACCCGCAATCACCTTTTCGACCACATGGCAGTTCTTTTTCTTCTCTTTATCCCGGCGGCGGCGGAAGGGCCACATGCGGTCGCCAGTGTAGCAAAATCGCCAGATTGATCAAATTAAATGTTCAAGAAGAACGCCATCCCTCTGCTATCGGCTCTCCTAGCCGATCTCCGGGTAGGTGTGCAGATGGTCCGTCACCTCACGTTCCATAGCGGCGAGCTTTTCAGGGGACCGGGCCTCCATGCAGACCGACAGGCACGGGCTCGTGTTGCTCTGCCGGATGCCTGCCCACGCGCCTTCCCCGAAGTCGATCCGTGCGCCGTCGAGCGTGTTCACGGGATGCGTTTTTTGGAAGTGCGCGGTGATCGCCGCGACGATGCGCGTCTTGTCCGCGTCCGCGCAGTGCGGACGCAGCTCGGGTGCCTGGTACGTGCGGGGGAAGTCGGCCATCAGTTCGGAGAGCGTCTTGCCGGACGCCGTCATGATGCGCAACACGTGCAGCGCCGAGACCAGCGCGTCATCGAAACCGTAGTAGTCCTCGCCGCAGAAGAAATGCCCCGACTGCTCGCCGCCGAGCAGCGAATTCTCGGCGCGCATCGCGTGCTCCACGTATGAGTGGCCGACTTTGCACATCACGGGACGGCCGCCATATCGTACAATTTCTGTGTTCAGGATTTCGGAGTTGCTGACAGTGAAAATCACGGGTGCGCCTTTGTTTCGGCCGAGATGATCGCGGGCGAGCAAAAGCAGAATATCGTCGGCGCTACGGATCTCGCCGTGCTCATCCACCAGGCCCATGCGGTCGCCGTCGCCGTCGAACGCGATGCCGAGATCGGCCTTCTCTTTTTTCACCGCGGCTTGCAGGTCTTTCAGCGTGTCGCGCTTGCTCGGGTCCGGCTGATGATTCGGAAACTCGCCGTCGGGTTCCAGGAAGAGCCCAGTCACGCGTGCGCCGGATGCTTCGATCGCCTTGGCGTTCACCGGCCCTGTCACGCCGTTGCCGCAGTCGACGACGACGTGCAGGTTCTTGCCGGCGCTCGCGAACATCGATTGCATCCGCGCCATGTACGGCGTGATCGCGTCGATCGTTGTCACACTGCCAGTGCCGTCGTCGTAATCGCTGCGCTCGATCTGCTCACGGAGTTTTTGCAGCTCGTCTCCACTGAATGCTTCGGCCTCGCGCAGTTGCAGCTTAATTCCGTTATCGTCTTTCGGATTATGGCTGGCAGTAACTTGAATCCCTGCATCAAATTTTTGATCACAAATCATGAAGTAGTTCACCGGACTCGGCGTCTGGCCAATCAGGTGCACTACGCAGCCCGTCGACAGCAGGCCGTCGAGTACGGCCTTCTCCAGCAACGGTCCGTGCGTGCGTGCGTCGCGCCCGAGCAGCACGCGGGGATGCTCGGTCTTGTACAGGCGTCGCAGCACCGTGCCGAACGCCCGGCCGATCAGGCGGCACGCCTTCTCCGAGAGCTGGCTGTGCGCCTTGCCCCGGATGTCGTACGCCCGGAAGATGTGGGGATCAATGGACGGCATGCAGGCAGGGTAGAGCTTTTCTGGCCGGTTTTGAAGTTCGCGCGGGCCCTTGGTCGGGGATGATTTTTGCCGCGATTTCCGCTATAATAAGAGTAATACACCTATCCTATCCCGCATGTCCAAAAGCCTCCAGGTCGCCTACTTCTCCATGGAGATCGGCCTTACCGGTCGCATCCCGACATTCGCGGGCGGACTCGGCGTGCTCGCCGCGGACCTGATGCGTTCCGCAACGGACCTCGGGGTCTCGGGCGCGTGCGTGACGATGTGCTGGCAGTACGGGTATCTCCACCAAGAGATCGCGCAGGACGGTTCGCAGAAATACATGAACGTCACCTGGGATCCGACCACTGAACTCAAGCTCCTTCCCGAGCGCGTCACGGTCGAAATCTGCAAGAAGCCAGTCACGGTTGGCGTGCGCATGTTGGAACTGCGCAGTTCGGGCCATGCCATCCCGATCTACTTTCTGGATACCAACGTTCCCGAGAACACGCAGGAGGACCGCGATATCTGCCGTCGCCTTTATGGCGGAGACGGAGCGATGCGCCTCAAGCAGGAAATTGTGCTGGGCATCGGCGGCGTCCGCATGCTTCGCGCGCTCGGCTACGACCACGTCGCCAACTTCCACATGAACGAGGGCCACTGCGCCTTCCTCACGCTGGAGCTCCTGAAGGAAAGGGGATTCAAAGACGAGGCCGTCCGACCGTCGTGCGCCTTCACCACGCACACGCCCGTCGCCGCCGGTCATGACGTTTTCGATTACGACCTCGCCTGGAGCATCGCCGGAGACATGCTGCCGTGGCACATCAAAAACCTCGCCGGGCAGGAGGCGCTCTCCATGACGCGCCTTGCCATGTCCCTCAGCCGCTACACCTGCGGCGTGTCGCGCGTGCACGGGCAGGTGTCCCGCAAGCTCATGAACAACCCCGCGATCGACTACATCACCAATGGCGTTCACCACGTCGAGTGGACCTCTCCGGAGATGCAGGAGCTCTTTGACCGTTGCATCCCGGGTTGGCGCGAGAACCCCGCGCTGCTCGCCGCGCATTGCCGCGATCTGCCGGATGCCCAGCTCTGGAACGCGCACCGGGCCGCCAAAGACAAGCTGCTCGCTGTCGTCAACGAGGGCCGCAGCGGCGATGACCTCTTCTCCGCCGACTGCCTCACCATCGCCAGTGCCCGCCGCGTCGTCGCCTACAAGCGTCCGGAGCTGCTCTATACCAATCTCGAGCGCCTGCGCGAAGTGGGCTGCGGGCGGCTACAGATTATCCATGCAGGTAATGCGCATCCGGACGATCCGTTCTCCCAAGACGTCATCCGCCGGATGATCGAGCGCTCCAGAGAATTGCGTGGTTGCGTGCGTATCGCGTATCTGCCCAACTACAACCCCGATCTCGCCAAGCTCCTCGTGAGCGGTGCCGACGTGTGGCTCAATACGCCCATGCGCCTCCATGAGGCGTCCGGCACGTCCGGGATGAAAGCCTGCCTCAACGGCACGATCAATCTCTCCACGCTTGACGGCTGGTGGGTGGAGGGCTACGAGAAGGATTCCGAAGCCGGCTGGCGCATCGGACCGCTGGCCGAGGCGCTGGAAGCCGAAGACACGCGCAAAATCGACGCTGAAGACCTCTACACGCAGCTGCAGTACGAGGTCATCCCCGAGTATCACTATCCCGACCACGTCCGCTGGATCCGCCGCATGAAGCGTGCCATCGGCCTGATGGGCCACTTCAACGCACAGCGCTGCGTGCGCGAATACGTGGCAAAAGCGTGGACGAATCATCTCTGATGTGCCCCTCTTGCCTTACAGGTAGAATGGGGCAATGACCCCTGCTGATATTTGCGGCGCCTGCGATCGTCCCATCACCACCTGCGAGGAGTGCGGCGGTCTTCGTTGCACGGCCGGCTGCGCTGACCGCACCGAGGACGGCTGCGTCTGCGAAACCGAGGACGGCGTGACGGAGAGCGAGGACGTGGATGAAGACGAGGACGAATCCGAGGATTGACGCCGTCCCGCGCCCGCCCCACGATGAGGCGGTGCACACGGTCACGATCGTCGGCGTCCTCAACGTCACCCCGGACTCGTTCCATGACGGCGGGCGCTTTCTCGATCCTGCTGCCGCCGTTGCACAGGCAGTTGCCCTACGCCGGGCCGGGGCGGACGTCGTCGAAGTGGGCGGAGAATCCACCGGGCCGAACTCTCCTGCGGTCAGTGCGGAGGAAGAGCTCTCGCGTATTCTGCCCGTGATCCGGGCTATCCGTGTGGCCACTCCCGATTTACCGCTCTCGGTGGATACCTACAAAGCGGCCGTCGCCAGTGCCGTGCTCGCGGAGGGCGTGTCGATGATCAACGACGTGACTGCCGGGCGTAGCGACCCGGAGCTCTTTGCCGCTGTTGCGAAAAGCGATGCCAAGCTGGTACTCATGCATGCCAAAGATCCCTCGCCCCGCACGACCATCGCCGAAAACGGCTACGACGATGTCGTTGCGACCATTGCGGCGTTCCTCGCCGCGCGCCGCGATGCAGCCGTCGCCGCGGGCGTTCGGCTCTCGCGTATCATCCTCGATCCCGGCATGGGCCACTTTGTTTCCAGCGATGCCCGCTGGTCGCTGGAACTCCTCGGGCGTCTGCCGGAGTTCGGATCTCTCGGCTCTCCGCTATTGCTCAGTCCCTCGCGCAAATCCTTCCTTGCGGGCAGTGAGAAGCTCCGCACTGCGGACCGTCTCCCGGGCACTATTGCCGCGTCCGCTATCGCCGTTCTCCATGGAGCAGCCTATATCCGCACCCACGATGTTCTGGAGGTGCGGAGAGGATGTGAGATCGCCTCGGCGATCCGGCTGCTTACTGCAGGCCGGGCAGGATGACGAAGTTCACGATGGCGAGCGATACGAGGATGACGATCATGCCGACGATCGCGCGTCCGAGCAGCGATTTCGCCTTGGTCACCTGGTCGTCCTTGCCGAGGGCGAAGACCATCAGGAATCCCGCGTAGATGGCGATGAGGATGGCGGCGAGCGCCATGAATCCCATGACAAAGGCCATCACGCGCACGATCGGCACCAGGAACGGCACGACCGGATTGTTCGGGCTGGCGACGAAGCCCGAGCCGATGATGCCGCGGAAGACGAGTAGGATGATGCCCGCGGCGATCGCGGCGATCGTCTTGCGCATGTTGGCGATGCCTTCCTCGTTCGTGCCCTTGGCGAGCCCTTTGACCGCGTTGAGGATGATAATGAAGACCGACAGCGCCGCGACGAGCACGAGCACCCAGTTGATGAGGCCGCCGATTTCGGTTTCGATGATGCCGACGCCGAAGCCCAGGTTGCCCTGGAAGACATCGCCCTGCGTGCCGTAGAAGGCCTGGACGAACGGATCGATGATATACATCAGCACGATGCCCGAGACGACTGCGGTCATCACCGGCCTGGCCTTGTCCAGCGCGTCATCCTCCTGGCCGATGATCATGCGGACGCCGAGGATGCAGATGATCAGGACGGCCACGCCCGTCAGCAGCGGACGGAACTGGAGCATGATGCCGTAGGCGATCTCGACGAATCCGCAGGACGATCCGCTGCAGTTCACCGAGCCGAAGTTCAGGTTGGGCAGGAAGCCGCCGACCGTATTGATGGTCTGGTTGACCGCGCCGTAGTCCGCGAGCGCGGAGGGGGCGAGCAGCAGGCCGAGAAGGCCGGCGAGGACGTGGAGGGGGCGGATCATATGGCGATGAAGGCGGTGACGAGAGCATACGAGACGAGCACGACGACGAGAGCGACGATGGCGGTCTTGATGAGCGTTTTGGCTTTGTCCTTCAGGCCCTCGTCCACCGACACCACAAGCATGATGCCCGCGATGATGATGGCGACGACGGCGGCGAAACCCAGGATCGTCACAAGATAGTTCGCGACGCCCGAGATTTCGCGCGCGATGTTGCTGGAATTGCCGAGGGTGGGCGTCACGTTGACGATGAGCGTGTTGGCGAGCAGCACGATGGCGACGCCGATGAAGCCCGCGAGCAGGCGCTTGCGCGCCTTATCCACCTGATCCTGCTCGCCCTGCGAGGCGATGAGACGCATGGCCTGGATGACGATGTTGACCGTGAGGATCACGGAGAGCAGCAGTTTGAAGAATGTCACGACGATGTCCACGGCGGTGTCCGTGATGTTCTGGTTCACCAGCGCCCCGCCGATCTCGGTGGGGGAGAACGCGAGCGCGAACCAGCGGGCAAGGCTCACCACGGCGGCCCCGGCGATCGTGTAGATGAAGGCCGTGCGTCCTTCCTTCACCACGTTCTCGTCCCCGCTGAACATCACCATGCTGACGGTGGCGAAGAACAGCACCAGTACCGCCGCCGCCACGAATCCGAGCTCGATGGCGTTCACGAATGTCTCGAACACGTAGGCGCTCAGTCCGGCTGCCCCGCCGCCTCCCGCTCCAGTACAGGGCACGACGGAGCAGAGGACCGTCCAGTCGCCCGGGATTTGCAGCGCCAACGCCCGTGTGGGGATGAGCGCGGTGAGGGCCAGCAGGATGGGGAGAGAGAATTTGCGCATCAGGCTCAGCAAAATCCCATAATTATAGCAGAAAACCCTCCCCCCTGCCAGTACGAGTGCTTTCGGGGAAGCCTCTTGATGGAGCCAAAAAGAGAGGTTTCTTGCTGTTGCAGGACCCCAGCCCGACTATACTGTCCCGCATGACCACCTACTCGCCCGTCCGCAGCCAACCCATCCTCCTCTCGTCGTCCGTCGAGAGTCAGGTCTACGGCCTCTTCGCCCTCGCCATCGGCCTTACGGCGCTGGGCTGTTACCTGGGCATCCAGTTCGCCCCGACGCTCTACGCCACCGGCATGCACATGGTCCTGTTGCTCGTTGAGCTCGCCATCGTCTTCACCGCCTCCTGGTGGATGGACAAGAGCCCGCTCAACGTCCTGCTCTTCGGCGCGTTTCCGCTGCTCTCCGGTATCACCATCCTTCCGTTTCTGCTCTATGTGGAAGGCGCGTATCAGAACGGCACCTCGATCCTCCTCAATGCCCTCTCCGCCACGGCCTGCATGGGCCTTGCAGCCGCCGTCTTCGCCCGCACCACCCGGTTCAACCTGGGCGTGATGGGCCGCGGACTGCTCTTCGGTGTCATCGGCCTGCTGTGCCTCGGCATCCTCCAGCTCTTCGTTCCGTCGCTGCGCGGCGGCACCTTCGAACTGCTGCTCTCGGGCGCCGGCGTGGTGATCTTCGCCCTCTTCACGGCCTATGACCTCCAGCGCATCCAGCGGCTCGGGCGTGCCGGCGCCAATCCGTTCCTCCTGGCCCTCAGCCTGTACCTGGATATCTACAACCTGTTCCTCTTCATCCTGCGGTTTATGCTGGCCCTGTCGGGCAACCGCCGGAGCTGAATAGTGGCCCGTAGAGCCAAAATTGCCCTTTACTTCCGCCTCGTCCGTCCCTATTCTTTCGCTCCATGGGTAAGCGACCTACACCAAAGAAGCGCAAGGCGAAGTCCGCAGGACGGCGCCAGCACTCCGTGTATATCCTCAAGGAGGTGAAGCGTCTGCGCGACCACCAGAACTCGCCCTACGCCGTCGTTGCCGAGCCCAAGAACAAGGCCGACAAGGCGCTCAAGAACATCACCCGCGTGAAGGCCTGAGGCTTGGCGGTCTGATCCGCTTCGTCCCGGCCTTCTTTCCCGCACCGCTTCCATGGCACGCCGTCGCCACCTCTCCCGGATCGCCGTCATGCAGGTCCTTTTCGAGCGAGAGAAGCACCCGACCGTCTTGCCCGAGGAGGCTCTCGCCCGCAACGCCGAAGAGCTCGGGGAATTCGACGGGCCGTTTGCCCAGATGCTTCTGGAGGGCATCCTGAAGAGCGAAAACGAGCTGCAGGAGGCCGTGCAGAAGCATGCGCCCGAGTGGCCCCTGAGCCGCATGGATCCGATCTCCCGCTGCACGCTGCTCGTGGGCACCTTCGAGCTGCTGCATCATAAGGACGCTCCCCAGGCCGTCGTCATGAACGAAGCGATTGAGATCGCCAAAGAGTATGGCACCGAGGAGAGCGGCAAGTTCGTGAATGGCGTCCTCAACGCCATCGCGCACCGTGTGGGGTGACAGTCCAACTTCACGGACAACGCGCACTGCCCTACACTCAAGACCGATGACGAAACCCGTCGACATCCATGCTCTGGAGAAGAGCATCGGCATCGAATTCCGCAAAAGCGAGCTGTTGCAGCAGGCCCTCGTTCACCGCTCCGCGGTGCGGGAATCGCAGGCTTATGGCAATAACGAGCGCCTGGAGTTCCTGGGAGACGCCGTGCTGGAGCTCGCCACGACCGAGTTCCTGTTCCGCTTTTCGCAGAAATCCGAGGGTGAGCTGACCAACTGGCGGTCGGCACTCGTGCAGGGCGATCACCTGGCCGAGGTCGCGCGCGAACTGGAGATCGGCAAGTACCTCTGCATGAGCCGCGGCGAGGAGGCGAGCGACGGCCGCGCCAAGAATTCCACGCTGGCCAACGCGCTCGAGGCGATCATCGGCGCCGTCTACCTGGATAAAGGCTACGACGTGGCCAAGCGGTTTTGCGAGGACTTCATCCTCCGTGATCTCCAGAAGCTCATCGCGCAGGGCAAGCACCGCGACGAGAAGAGCCTCTTCCAGGAGCGTGCGCAGGAGAAGAGCGGCATCACGCCCCACTACGAAGTCGTCGAAGAGAGCGGCCCGGACCACGACAAGAACTTCAAATGCGCCGTTTTCGTCGGACCCGAGAAGATCGCCGAGGGCGACGGCAACAGCAAGCAGCGCGCCGAACAGGCCGCGGCAAAAGCGGCTCTGGAGGTGAAAGGCTGGAAGTGACCCACAGAGCGCTCAGCCCATCTTGATCTCAATATCGACGCCGGAGGGCAGCGACAGAGACTGGAGGCTCTCGACCGTCTTGAAGTTCGTCTCCGACAGGTCGATCAATCGGCGGTGCGTGCGCATCTCGAACTGATCGCGGGCGTCCTTGTGGACGAACGTGGAGCGGTTGACCGTGAACTTCTTGATGTGCGTGGGGAGGGGGATCGGGCCGTGGACGATGGCGCCGGAGCGCTCGGCCGTCTCGATGATCTTCAGCGCCGCTTCATCCAGGACCGTATGGTCAAAGGCGCTCAGGCGAATGCGGATGATCGACATCTTGGGACTGTCCTTCTTGGGGGCGGTCACGGGCTTGGCGTCGGAGGATGTGTCTTTCACCGCCTTCTTCGCCACCGGCTTTGCGGCAGACTTGGTGGTCTTCTTGGCTGCAACGGGCTTCTTGGGAGTGGGGGTCATGGCGGCGGGGAGGAGAAAGAGCGAGGAACTGTAGCGGAATGGGAGAGAGATGCAACCGTCCCTTCGCCGTAGCGGAGATTCATGAATCTCCGCTACGGCTGAGGAGGGAATCACTTCATGATCTTGGTCACCACGCCGGCACCGACGGTGCGGCCGCCTTCGCGGATGGCGAAGCGGGTGCCCTCTTCGAGAGCGACCGGGGAACCGAGCGTGACGATGAATTTCAGGTTGTCACCCGGCATGACCATTTCGACGTTCGGCGGGAGCTCGACGGAGCCCGTGACGTCGGTCGTGCGGATGTAGAACTGAGGCTTGTACCCCTTGAAGAACGGCGTGTGGCGGCCGCCTTCCTCTTTGCTGAGAATATACACCTCGGCCTCGAAGTTCGTGTGCGGGGTGATGGAACCCGGCTTGGCGAGCACTTGGCCGCGTTCGATATCCTCGCGCTCAATGCCGCGCAGAAGGATGCCGACGTTGTCTCCGGCCATACCCTGGTCGAGGAGCTTGTGGAACATTTCGACGCCGGTGCAGACCGTCTTCTTCGTCTCGCGGAGACCGACGATCTCGATTTCCTCGTTGACGTTGATCTTGCCCTGCTCGATGCGACCCGTGGCGACGGTGCCGCGGCCCTTGATGGAGAAGACGTCTTCGACGGACATCAGGAACGGCTTGTCCAACTCGCGCTTGGGGTCCGGAATGTACGTGTCGAGGGCTGTAAGCAGCTCCTTGAGCTTCCCGATGTTCTCGGCATCGCCTTCGACGGCCTTGAGAGCGGAACCCTTGATGATCGGGGTCTTATCGCCCGGGAACTCGTACTTCGTGAGGAGTTCGCGCACCTCGACCTCGACGAGCTCAAGCAGCTCGGGGTCCTTCACCATGTCGACCTTGTTCAGGAAGACGACGATGTACGGCACGTTCACCTGACGGGCAAGCAGGATGTGCTCGCGGGTCTGGGGCATGGGACCGTCGGCAGCCGAGACCACGAGGATGGCTCCGTCCATCTGGGCGGCGCCCGTGATCATGTTCTTGACGTAGTCGGCGTGACCCGGACAGTCGACGTGCGCGTAGTGGCGCTTTTCGGATTCGTACTCGACGTGAGCGGTGTTGATGGTGATACCGCGCTCGCGCTCCTCCGGAGCGTTGTCGATCATGGAGTAATCTTTCTTCTCTCCCTCGGGTGAGAAGTTCATCGATAGAGCGGCCGTGAGGGTCGTCTTGCCATGGTCGACGTGACCGATGGTGCCGACGTTCACGTGCGTCTTCGAGCGATCAAATTTCTTGGCGTCTGCCATACGAAAGGGAGGGAAAAGGGGGAGTGGAATAGGCGCTAAATCTCAAAGTCACGATGCCTCGTTAGCTGGGGCAGTTTAGGGAAGAGCCTGCTGGCTCGTCAATAGCAGTAGACACGCAATCGCCACGGTACTTTTACGCTTCTACCCGCTCCGGAACCTCCTCTCCCAACCACCTCGCGGGGTCGGCGTTTTCCAGGATCTGCTCTTCTTCCCGCAACAGAGAGCGGATCTGGTTCATCGTGATCATGCCCCGGCGGGTGCAGGCTTCCAGGAACGCCGTCCAAGCCATCACCCAGAACTTGCGGGCGGAGGCTTTTGCCGGCGGACAGATCAGGCGCGAGATGTCCCGGTTGCGGCGGAGCAGAGAGAAGGCCTGGTCGCGGTCCGGCTGGGACGACGAGGCGATCTCGACGCACAGGCCGATGTCCCACGGGTGATGCGCGTCGGAACCGACCGCCACGAACCCTGCCGTGCTGCCCGGAATGCGGTGCGCCGACGGACGGCTGCACTCCCGGAGATTCTTACGGAGACGTCCGGTGATATGCCGCAGCACCAGGCTGCGCTCCATCATGCGTTCGGTGTTGAGGAAGCAGCCGTTGACCGCCTCGTAGCCCGGCATCGTCCGGAGGAAGGCGCACATGTCCTCGTCGGTCGAATACATCTCTTTCAGCGGATTTTTGATGAGGTACGGATGTGGGATGAAGTACTCCAGATCCGATGCCGCCAGATAGGCGAGCATTTCCTGCAGACTCATGCTGAACGGCTCCAGGAGCCGTGGATGACGGTCATACCAATCGTCGCGCGCGAAGGCGATCACGTCGACGCCGAGGCCATCCTTGGTCACCAGCTCTGCGCCGGGGAAGACGTGCGTGCGGGCGTTTGCCGGCTTGGCCTTCACCAGACGGCGGTACGCAGCAGGGGCATTTTTGAACGTGTGCTCAGCGCAAATCACCGCATCCAGCTGGTGTTTGCGGAAAGCCGCCCAGATATGCCGGAGGCGCTTGCGCGCGTACTTTGCCTGGAGATTCGGATGAAAATGGTAGTCCGCTTTCATAGTGCTTTCGACGTCGTCCGATCATACCAGCCGGTGTCTGGACGGGAAGAAAAGCACCGTATATGTTCTTTTTTTGTGTTCATGTTTCATCTTTTGTCATAGACATAATATCTGTTCAATTTTTCTGAACAGCACTATGCGACTTTCGCGTGTCTGCTCTACACTGGCGCACCGTATGCGGCGCTCCGAACGCATCGGCCTCTTCACGCAGGAAATCTGGGCGTGGTACGACCGGCACAAACGCGTTCTGCCGTGGCGTGATCTCGCGGTCGCGGACGACACGCAGCGTGCGTACATGATTCTCGTCTCCGAAGTGATGCTTCAGCAGACGCAGGTTCCGCGCGTCATCGTCATCTTCAATAACTTTCTGCGGCGTTTCCCGACGCTCGCGTCACTCGCGATTGCGTCCAGCAAAGACGTGATCCTCGCATGGCGCGGCATGGGGTACAACTCGCGTGCGCTGAGGTTGCGTGACGCCGCCCGCACGATCCTCACGGACTTCGGCGGCGTGTTCCCGTGCTCTCCGGACGCCCTGCTGGGCATCAAAGGCATCGGGTCCTACACGGCCGCAGCGCTGCGCAACTTCGCCTTCGGTATCCCGACACCCTGCATCGATACGAACATCCGGCGCATCCTCCACCGTGTGTTCGTTGGTCCCGAGAATCCGGATGGCACGTGGCCAGCGGATGATGTTCAATTGCTCAGGATTGCTTCAGAGGTGCTGGAGGTCGCTCTCGCGCCGAACAAGCGATCAGCGGTCAGTGATCAGTTGGCAGTTCCGAGAGACGCGGCGAACTGGCACGCGGCGCTGATGGACTTCGGCTCACTCGTCTGTACTAAGCGCTTGCCGCGTTGGGACGTCTGCCCGCTCACGGCCGCCGGCATCATGAAGACAACTGCCAAAAATCTCATCGTCACGAAAAACCCAAAACTCAAAACCAAAAACCAAAAACCCCGGGAGCCGGGGCGGCTGGTCGGATCGGTGTTCATTCCCAACCGCATCTTCCGCGGGCGCATCGTCGAGCAGCTGCGCGATGCCCCGGGCGGGCTTGGTGCCTCCGAGATCGGCAAGCGTCTCTCCGTCGACTGGAACGCCCGGGCGCACCGGAGGTGGCTCGATGGGCTTCTGGAAGCCCTGAAGAAAGACGGCATGCTCGCGGAGCGCCGGTCGAAGTTCACGCTTGCGGAGTGAGCGCATCCCAAAAGCCCCTCCGGAGGGGGGCTCGGGTTGCATGCGTGATCGGTGCGATTACTTGGCCAGCTCTTCGAAACGGCGCTCGCGAATAACATTCACCTTGATGACACCGGGGTAGGTGAGCTCGGCTTCGACTTTGCGGGCGATATCTTTGGCCAGTTTCTCCTGAGCCAGATCGTCGATTTTCTTGGTATCCACGAAGATGCGGATTTCGCGGCCGGCCGAGATGGCGAAGGCCTTCTGCACGCCGTCGAACGTCTTGGCGACGTCCTCCAGGGCGCGTAGACGTTTGAAGTACTCCTCGATGCTCTCGCGGCGGGCACCGGGGCGCGCGCCGGAGATGGCGTCCGCGGCGGCGACGATGAACGCCTCGGGCGTTTCCATGGGGATGTCCTCGTGGTGCGCGGCGATGCAGTGGATGACCTCCGGGCGGATCTTGAACCGCTTGCAGATCTCCACGCCGATCTCGACGTGCGTGCCGGACACCTCGTGGTCGAGCGCCTTGCCGAGATCGTGGAGCAGACAGCCTTCCACGACGACCATGACGTTGGCGCCCATCTCTTCGGCGAGCATGCGTCCGATGTGGGCCATCTCCACCGAGTGCTTCAGCACGTTCTGGCCGTAGCTGGTGCGGAAGCGCAGGCGGCCGATGATCTTGAGCAGGTCCTGCGGATACCCGGCGATGCCGAGGTCCTCGGTCGCGCGCTTGCCGAATTCCAGCATCATCTTGCCGACCTGTTCCTTCACCTTCGCCACCACTTCCTCGATGCGGGCGGGCTGGATGCGGCCGTCCTGGATGAGCTTCTCCATCGCGAGCTTGGCGACGTAGCGGCGGACAAGATCGAAGCCCGAGAGAATGATGGCGCCCGGCGTGTCATCGATGATGACGTCCACGCCCGTCGACTGCTCGAAGGCGATGATGTTGCGGCCTTCCTTGCCGATGATCTTGCCCTTGATGTCGTCACTCGGGAGCTGCACGACGGTCGCGGTCGACTCGCTGGCGACCTCGGAGGCGTAGCGCTGCATGGCCTCGGCCATGAGGTTTTTCGCCTTCTCCTCGACCTCGCTTTCCATCTCTTCGCGCTTCAGTTTGATCTGCGCGGCGAAGTGCGACGAGAACTCTTTTTCCAGTTCCGCCCACAGCTGCTTCTGCGCATCAGCCTGTGTCAGTTTGGCGGCTTTCTCCAGCGCTTCGCGGTGACGTGCGGCGGCGACCGACAGCTCGGTCTTCATGCCGTCGAGATCCGTCTGAAGTTGGGTGAGACTGCCGCGCTGGCGCTCGACCTCCTTCACTTTTGCGTCGAGACCGCGTTCTTTCTCTTCAAGACGGCCGAGCTCTTTTTCCACTTTGGATTCCATCTCAGTGGCTTGCAGGCGGGCCTCGGACAGGATCTCCTTGGCTTGGGTGCGGGCCTCGGACTCGGCGCTCTTGATCTGGTTGCGCGCTTCGTTCAAGCGCGACTCGATCTTGGCGAGTGCGCGTTCCTGTTCGGTGATCTGGCCCTGGAGGGCGGCGGAGATTTTCTTACCCTTGCTGAACCAGAACCAGCCGCAGGCTAAACCGAGCAGCACTCCCATCAGGAGTGCGAGAAAGACGACGATGTATTCCATAGGTCGTGTGGGGCAGGGGATAGGTCACTCCTGCCATGATTCCGTACCTGGATCGATCATCATCCTCGGCGTGATGCGCCGGATGGAGGTCGAAGCGTGATGGTGATGCGGGGTGAAATCATGGGGGAGTGCCGCTCAGTGTACACCCCGATCGGGGCGTGTCGAGCACCCGCGTTCGCGTCGCCCTGGGAACATGTTTTTGCTCTTTCTGAAGCCGTTTTTTCCGCATGTTTGTGCGGAGGTGCACCTGAGCTTCTCCCGCCCGCGTCCGTGGGGAGGAATGCTGTCCCTCCTGTCTGCTTTTCTTCCCCTCCAGATGACCCTCCAACTCATCCGTTTCCGCGCCATTCTCGTCTTCCTCGGCATCCTCGCCGGGGTACATAGCGCCTCGGCGGCGTCCGTCGTCATCAGCGAGGTGCTGTGGGCCGGGTCCGATCTCCAGACCGCCGACGAGTGGCTGGAAATCAGTGCGCCCGCGTGCGGGTCGGGCCTGGTCACATCGCTCACCGGCTGGACGGTCACGGGCCGAAACAGCGCGGGCATAGAGACGATCATCGCGCGGTTCGGCACCGGCCAGACGATCGCCTCTGGCGCGTATCTGGTGGTGTCGCACTGGGGCGCGGACCAGTCACGCCTGCGTGACGAGCCGTTTACGGTATCGTCCGAGATGAGCCTGCTCAATAGCAAGCTGCTGCTGCGCCTCCGCGACGCCCAAGGCGTGATCGTGGACGAAGTCGATGACGGCATCGGCAATCCTTTTGCAGGCGCAAACGCCAAGCTTCCCGAGCGCAAGGCCAGCATGGAGCGAAGCGATCTGTGCGCTGCGGGCACTGATCCCGCCAATTGGCGGACGGCGCTGACGATCAGGGGATTCGATGAGGGAACGCTCGTCTTCGCCACGCCGGGATACCCCAACGGCACCGTCGATCCGCCAGCCGAGGTACCGCCTGTTGCCGATCCCGCAGATGTTACCGCCTTGCTCTATGCGGAGGGCACGGGCGTTGTACTGCAGATCCGATGGAGTCCCGTCACGGCGTCCGGATACCGGCTGACGTTTGATCCCCTGCTTCCCGACGGCTCCTCTTCCTTTGCATTGCCCTCGACTGCGACGGGATTTGTGAGCCACGTGCTCGATCCGCTACTCACCTACCAGGCGGACCTTGTTGTGATTGATGAAAACCAGCGTGAATCTGATGGAGTGAATATTCTTATTGAGCCCTATTCAAAATCAGAAAATCCGAACAATTCTTCTGAACAATATACGTCGTCCAGTTCCGCCGAGTCCTCCATCGCTTCCTCACTCCCGGCCATTGCAGTTCCCCAGTTCCGCTTCACCGAATTGCTGCCCAATCCTCGTTCGGGCCAGCAGCAGTGGGTCGAGATTCAACACACCGGCAGTGGTGGCCAGTCATTGGCCGGCTGGTCGCTTGATCGTGGAGAGGGAACGACGCGGTATGTCTTTCCGTCGATGGATTCATCTTTTGTTCCCGGCGAACTGCGCTCGTATCGTCGCGATGTCACCAACTTCGTCCTTGCCCGCACGGCAGGATTTCTGCGACTCGTTCGTCCCTCCGGACAGGTGGAAGACAGCATTGTCTATCCGGCATTGCCACAGGGTGTCAGCGTTGGACGACTGCCCATGGCAGATACCGCCGTGCGTCCGTTCTGCACGCCGACCGAAGGCACGTCCAATGCGCAGGATCCGTGGGACGCGCGCATCGATCTACAGAGCGGGCAGCTTCAGGGCGAGGAGAAGATCTCGCCGAATATCCAAGTGCTCCCACTGGAGCCGGACGGTGGCACGATGACGTGTCAGATCGACTTCGGAGACGGCACGATTCTTCAGAGCTGCAATCCGTCCACACACTCCTACGATCAGCCTAGCTCGTATGTCATTACCGTCTCAGCCACCAACTACTGCGGCGCGTC
This sequence comes from uncultured Candidatus Peribacteria bacterium, assembly GCA_964460365.1. Classification (GTDB taxonomy): domain Bacteria; phylum Patescibacteriota; class Gracilibacteria; order Peribacterales; family Peribacteraceae; genus DAISLF01. Next base: position 93,986 of record CAYWPL010000004.1, read on the forward strand.
GGTCCGGCTCACACTTTCGGCGACCGTCACGGTATCTCCTGAAGAGGAGGAAGAGCAGGAGCGGCACTCGTCCTCCTCAAGTTCCAGTTCCTTGTCCATCCAGGCCCGGAGTCCCGATGCGCGGTTCATCCTCACGGGTGTTCTGCCCAATCCTGACGGCGCCGATGGCGGGCGGGAATGGATCGGGATACGGAACCTCGGTGCGAGCGGGTCGTATACCGACGGCTGGAGTCTCATCACCGCAAAGACCAAAGAGTTTCAGCTTGCAGGACTGCGTTTCGGTTCGGGTGAGACACTGCGTCTCGGTGACGCACAGACAAAGCTGCTTCTGACGAATGCCTCCGGCAGCGTGACGCTGCGTGATCCGCAGGGTGAACCTGTCTCCGTCATCCGCTGGACTGATGCGAAGCCGGGACTGATTTACGTTCCATCGCGCACGCCTCCCGGAGGAACCTCCGCGACGGTCATCCGCGTGTTGGGCCCGGATCTGCTTCTGGTAACGCTCAATCGCGAAAAGCAGGACCGACTCATTCGTATCCGCGGCATTGCCGTACCCTCCGCGTTGCAGGAAAACCGTGAAAATCTGTCGTATTTCCTGAATGCATATTATTCCGCATCAGCCCTTTTAGAAAACAAAAATATTGAACTCTATTTTGATTCAATATATGCAGAAACAGGTTCTGTGCTGCTGGCAGAAGTTCTCCTTCAAGATGGCCGGTCTGTCGGTGATGTTCTCGTCTCTGCAGGTCTTGCTGCCATCGAAGACGGCCCGCATGGCGAGGGGTATCAGGTTGCTGAAGAAATGGCGCGTGACTCGGAGCAGGGGATCTGGGGGCTATCGGCATCGGGTGTGTCGCTTGGGCTGCCCGAGGATGGCAGCGGCGATCTGCTCATCACCGAAATCTCCGCCGCGGTCCTGACAGGCGAAGACGAATGGTTGGAGATCGGCAACGAGAGCGATCAGTTTGTTTCTCTTGCGGGATGGTCCGTTGCCCGACCTTCTGTAGCATCTGCCGTGTTCTACCTATCAGGCTCTACGGTGCTGGAGCCCGGCGGCGCAATCCTGGTGCCACGTAGCATCTCACGTCTCGCTTTGCCTGATGCTGGCGGCGAGATCGAACTGCGCTCTCCGTTGGGCGTTGCTATCGACCGGGCCGTATACAGCGCTGCCAAAAAAGGCCGCTCATTCGCGCGTATGGCGGATCATCAGTGGTGCGTCACCTCCCGGCCCACGCCCGGCGGGCCCAATGTCTGCGCGGCGTTGGCATCGTCTCCCAGGCCCAAGAAAGCCGCGGCGAAGAAGACGACCAAAAAGAAGAGCGTGCTGGCAGCATATGTCCTCTCCGGAACGGGCTTGCTGGAAGAATGGCCCGCCGATGAAGACGTGCCCGTGGGGCTTCCGTCATCGTTCTCGTCGGGTGACATTCTCGTTCTTCTCGGTTTGTCCGGAGCGGGGAGTGCGTCAGCGGGATGGACCCTCGGACGCCGTCGGCCGGTTACAGCTTCGGCTCGTCCGTCGCCGTCGGCTGTTTGAGCATGGAACGCAGGGCGTCGATGTCCTGAGATTCCGCGCCGCGCTCACCTTTCTCCACTTCCTGCTCGGTCTCGCGCTCGATGGTGCTCGCCTCGATCTTGAAGTTCGCCTGGGCCTCGCGCATCTCTTTCTCTGCATCGTCCGCGAGTGCGTTCTGCTCGTCGAGCGAGGAAGCTTCGTCATTGTCGATGAGCGCCTGGTCCTCTGCGATGGCATCGTCGACCAGCTTCAGGTCGGATTCCAGCGCCGCCTGTTCCTCTTTGCAGAAGGTGCGCAGCGATTCCAGCAATTCGTCGTTCAGCTCACCGTTGAGCAGCCGCTGCGCCAGGCTCTGGCGCGCCTCCTCCGTCAGACGATCGGACGCGAGGATGGCTTCCAGAAGCTTCTGGACTTTGGTGAGGTCGTCGGTGTTGGTGGCGGGAGACATGAGCGGGGAGGGAAATCGTGATCAGAATCAGGGGTTGGTGGCGGGGAGGGCGGCGACCGCGGCCTGGACTTTCTGCTTCTCTTCGGCGGTCAGGAGGCCGGTCCAGGTGCCGTTCACGTCGCAGAGTTCCATCTCTGCGGTCGCGGGACCGTTGCTGACGGTGCCGATCACCTTGGTGCCGTCTTTGCGAAGTTTTGTGATTTTGTTGCCGTTGCTAAGCTCGGCAATCGTCGTTGTCGGCTGCTGTTCGGGCTGAATCGGTGTCGTTACCGGAGAGACAGGTGCCTTGTTGGTTGTGTCATTGAAGTAGATCTTGCGCGGATCTTCCGTCTGGTTCTTGTACGGCTTACCCTGTGCGTCGAGCACGCGGCAGGTGTTGAGGACACCACGCGTCCACGCGCCCGTTTTGGCGTTCTTGACGGAGAAGATGCCGGACGCGTCGAGCTTGATGACGCCGCGGTTGCCGTCTTTGTCGATGATGCGCATGTACTCGCCATCGACACCCAGCGTGCCGAAATCGAGGGCATTTCCAGCGCTGAAGAGACGCACGGGCGTACCCGGAGGGGCTTTTTTAAGCTGGGCGATGCGGTCCGCCATTCCGTCCGGATTGCGGTCGGCTTCACCCGCACCCTCGTACAGTTCCTTGTAGAGCTCGGCGGCGACGCCCGAGCGCCGGCGCTGATCCAGCGCGGCGAAGTTCGCCCGCACGGCTGCGCCCGATGCATAGACCAGGGCGGGAACGGGACCGGCGAGCAGTGTGAGTCCCACGGCGCCTGCTCCACCGGCGAGCCATCCCCCGAATTCTTTCCAGGAGATGTTGCTGTCCTGAGCGGAGAGGCGGCGGGTTTTCTTGGCCATGCCGCGCGTGGCCACGTCCTTGGCGGCTGAGGGCAGCTGGGAGGTCTCGGCGATGACTTTGTCGAGCGCCGCGGTGTTGCCGTTGATTGCGCTGGAGAGGAGCTGCGCGAAGTCAGCGAGTGCGGCGGGATTGTGTCGCAGCACCCAATCGCGGAGATCGGTCACGATCTTGCGGTACTCCTCCATGATGCGGCCTTCCGGTGTTGCTTTGATGCGGTTGACGAGATCATTTTGCAGATCCGCAGTCACCTTCATCTGTTCGTTGAGTGAATCGATTGCGGCCTTAATGTCACTCCGCTCGGAGCCGAAGACCCAGCCGCCCACGCCTTTGATGTCATCGAGGCGCTTCTGCAGGTCGCCACGTTCCGCGGTAAGCGCTTCAACGTGCTTGCCGCACAGTGCCTTCTTTTCCATCAGATCTTTGATGCTGGCCCGGCACCACTCCGCGGCATTGTTGATGCCTTTCTGTCCTTTGTAGTACGCCTCCCCGAGACGCTGGCTGGCGATTTTTTTCTTGGCATCGATGCCCTCGGACATGACGAATTCCAGATTGACCTTCATGGACTCCTGGCGATTCCCCATCATGCCCAAAGACAATATCCGCTTCCAGGACACGCCCGAGATGTCTTTCATTTTGTTGAGCGTGTCTTTTTCCACCACACCGATGCGCGTCGTCGGCGGGACGTTGTTGCTCTGAGTGGTGCCGTAAGCGGCTTCCACGGCGGCGTCCGCTTCGTCGTGCGTGTTCGGTCCGCCCTGGAGTCCCAGCAGGCGGCGCTCGCCGTGAACGACAGGGAAGTGTGTGTGGGAGAGTGTGCGCATTTCTTCTTATTGTACCACAAAACATCTTCATCCGAGAAGGTCATGCCGGGGTGGCGGAACAGATGCTTGGCTGCGGAGCGAAAATGAGGTAGAATACTCGGATACATCCATATCTCTCACCGATGACCAGCTGGCGTCCCACGGACGGCTTCACCGCCGCGGACACGCATCGTCTGATTTTCCAGACGACGTCCGAAAGCCGTGCGCGGGCGCATGAGAACGCCGAGCGCGATGCGTCCGCCAAGAGCACCGGGGGTGCCGCGAACGAGATCGAGGCGGCACAGCAGGAAGACGATGATTTCAAGCTGCGTGTCGCCGGAAAGACCGGGTACTGGTTTGGTAGCGTCGGCGCGACTAAGGGCGAAATCCTGCGCGAAGCCGAGAAGCGCATGGTGACCGAGTATCCCGATCTCGCCGGGAGCTGGTTCGACATCGTCAATCCTGCCAAGCGCCGCGCCAGCCATAACATCAAATACCGCATGGCTCGTGATCTCACGAAGCAGCTCTCCGAGTTGGAGCAGTCCAAGGGCCGCGAGGCCGCGGAGCTGGAGAACAAGTTCGCCGCGCTCGAGAAAGGCTTCTCGTCCAAGACAGTCCGCATTCGCAAGAACGGCCGCAAGAAAGTGAATCGAGCGCAGAAGACACTTGCCGAGGTCGACAAGCAGCTGGCCAAGGAGGCCGGACCGGACACTGCCGGCGAGATGCCGCCCGAGGCCAAGAAGGCGATGGAGGCCGAGTTGATTCTGCGCAAAGATCTCATCCGCCGCGGCATCGTCTCGCCCGCCGATATCAAGCGTGTGTTCGAGGAGAACTCCAAGGCTGGATATTTCGGCAACACCGAGCTGGATCGTCTGATCCAGGGTGATTCCGGCCTCGCCAAAGAGCCCGATCTGCAGACAAAATACCTGCATTACGCCCGTCTCCTGCGCTCCGGACATTTCTTCGGCAATCAGCAGCGCTGGTACCGCGCGCTCTTCCTCACCGACGGCGGCCGGCCGGATTTCAGCCTCAAGAGCCGGTTGCGGTACGTCAAAGAATATCCCGCGATCGAGGGCACCGAGGCGAAGGTCGCGCTGCCCGGCATGCCCGTGAAAACGCTCTACGCCAAGGGCCGTTCCAGCGATGGCGTGCGCGTGGAGTACGAGGAGCCCGGCGACAAGAAGATCCGCTACAGCGTCTTTCCCGCGGACGTGCAGAACGGCGAGGGCTACATCGTGTACAGAGGCCCCGACGGCAAGACGCGCGAAACAAAACTTACCGACGACAACTTCCGTATTTCCCTCCAGCAAGCCGCATGAGTTCCGCTCCCAACAACAGCCAGGCTTCCTTCGATCTCGACACGCTTGAGGACGCCATCGCCACGGCCGATATCGACGATACGGAGCGTACCAGTCTCTACGACGCGCTCGATCGTGAGCTGGAGGCGTCCGGCGACAGTGAAGACTTTGTCCTCTCCACGGAGCTGCGCAACAGGTTCCGCACGCTCTTCAGGCAGCAGCGCGTGCACTTCAAGAACGAGCGCGTGGCGAGCGAGGCCCGCGTGAAGCTCTACGACGCCGAAGCCGATGCGCCGCTTGAGGCGACGACCGAAGAGGAGGTCGAGGCTAAAGACAACATCGACGGGCTGCGCGCGGGTAAAGCCCGCCTGTATCAGGAATTCATGACCTCGCAGGCCCAGCGCGACAAGGCCCGCGAGGCGGCTCACGAGGCTGGCACGGGCCAGAGTATCGACGAGATCATGCGCGATCTTCAGCAGAATCCGCCGCGCAAGAAGGCCGCATAAAGGAGGAGGAACCGATGGACTGATCTCGGGCACCGACATTTCCGCTGAGGGGCCTGCTCCGCGAGCACCCGCCCGAACCCCTACATGGAAGCCGTCTCCGGGCAGTTCGTCATGCGCGGCATCACCGACCTGCCCCGTATCATCTGGCTGATCCGCTGAAATATCTCAGCCTGCGCACCATGGATGAGCCGGAGGCAGAGCACGACGTTATTGAAGCCTAGATCGCGTTAAACCGGTTCCGGCCACGATTCCCAAACCAAGGGAAAGTGGCCGGAACAGCTGAAATCTGCTATAATTCTTCCAGTTATGGCAACCCGCAAATCCAATGGCTTTGAGGGCTTGGATGGTCAGGAACTGCTCCAGCAGACCGCAGAGCAGGTGCGTGCCATGGTTACGGAGGCCGTCGACGAATCAAACCCTGTAGCGCTGCGCGCTTTCTGCGATCGCGCTGATGTGGTTCTCGGCGATTTGGCGCGCATCCGCGGCAGCATCGAAAAACTCAAACTGCCCGTGCGTCTTGCGCCCGTACAGGAGATCGAGGCCGATTTGCGCGCACGCGTCACCCGGTATCGCAAGATCATCGGCCAGCAGGAGGATCCGCTGGTGGCGCGGTTGGAACAGCTCGAACGTCTGCTTGGCGCACAGGGCGCCCAACTGGAGCGGTTGCTGGCCGGCATGGCCCTCGGCGGCGCGCTTGAATCGCCTGAAGCCAATCCGGGACTCGACACCGTCACCATCAACCGCGTTGCCGACAAGTGGAACGCTGCGAATCTCACGGAAACGCTCACCATGGATCTTGCTCGCACCGCTCTTGGTACGGAGGTGCCGCCTGAGCATCTGGATGCCGCTGCCCGCGCGATGATCGCTCGCGTGGCCGAACTGCGCGCCGCGCATAACGTGTTCCGCGAACGCGTGGTGGGCATCGCCAATGCTTTCATGGATGCCCGTATCCTCGCCAACAACGATATGTTGCCCGACAAAGCGGACATGGAATCGCAGCTGCGGACCGTGGGCATCACGAATCCGGATGAGCTGAATACCGCAGTGGGAATCTTCGGATATATCGCGCAGCAGCGCGTAAACCGGCTTGTGCGTGAGAATGCCACTGTCCGCCACAAACTCGATGAAATCGCCGAAGATGTCTTTGACCGTCACCCCGGTATGGACGATCGTCTTGCCCGCAATACCTGGAATACAGACCGCCAACTACCGCGTGCCGGAACCTACGCTGCTCGTACATTGGAAATGACCATGTATGGTATCGCTGGAGGTGCTTCCGTCGCGGATCTCGCAGTGGGTGGCGCCACGGTTGCCGGTTCCATCGCCGGGCACCTCATCGGCGAGAGAATCGGTAACATAGTCGGTCGTATCATGCGTGCGTCGGGGGCCTCGCAGTCCAGCATTGAAGATGTCCGGGCTCGTATCGCCTATGGCGGACGCCTGGCGGGCGGAGCCGCCGGCTTCGGTGTAACTCTGGCTTACAGCGGACCGATCGGCTGGCTTGCCACGGCGATTGGCGGAGCCCTCGGCGCGGTTGCAGGACCGGTCGTCGCGTACGTCGAGCCCAGCCGCAATGCGCATGACCTGTACGCGGCCAATGTCTTCCGCAGCCAGCAGGAGGGGGGCATTGGTATGTCTATCCCAGAAGAGAATGACGATCTCATGAGTTTCCGATACCAGCCGCGCCGCCTTCTCGGCGTCTACTGCCGCTTGATGAATCTCATAGAAACAGACGAAGCAGCAGCCGCTCGTCTGGACGCCGAGGCATCCGGTCAGGAGGTCGAGCCGTTCGCTCCTGGACCCCTCCCGCGTTCCGTTCAGCTGCGTACATTTGTCGTCAAGCTTCGCCGCGTCATCCTGACCGGCGTCCGCGACTGCTTCACGGCTCAGACCGATCTTACCGAGGAAGACCTGCGTACCATGGGCATCACCCGCTCCAGCGATCCTGCGGAGATCGTCCGCGCTGCCGCCATCTGGCTTGAGAGCCAAGCTGGAAGCGATCAATATCGCCGCGAGGCCGCGACGATCGCTGCCAACGCCTATGCACCCATTGCCGCTGAACTGCGCGCGACGGAAGAGCGCGGCGGCTCGCGCACCAAAGTCGCCGCCGCCGCGACCGGCAATTTCCTCTGGAATCGCCTGTGGAATCTTGGCCAAGGGGCTTGGTGGCTGCATAAGAAGGCCAGCGAGCGAAAACCTCTGGATGGCGGCACGACGCCGACGCCTCCCACGCCTCCCACGCCTCCCACGGGAGGGGGTGGAGGCGATCAGCCCCATCCCTGATTGCATTGTACGGAAATCCCGTAGCGGAGATTCATGAATCTCCGCTACGACGACGGTGTCGGGGCGTTGACGCGGACCCGCGATCAACTCCCATACACAACGCGGGAAGGGATTCCCGCGTTGGTGCAGTGCGATTCCGATGAACCCTCCCCTCATGTTCCTTTCTCCACGATGTGATGGATGGAGTCGCGCAGAACGGGTTTCGGTTTTGGGTCAGGACTGGTGGGGAAGGGGAGGGGGTGGCGTTTGAAGTTACCTATGTCCATGATACGCATGGTATCACGTAGAATAGCGAGGTTGGCTGGCGTATATCCGTGGCGTCCGCGGAGGTCGGAGCGGATCGGGTCCGCGACGTCGGCTGGCGGGCGCGAGATGTTCGTCTCATACCAGCACTTCTCGAAGGATCTGGCGATTGCCAAGATTTTGCTCTTAAGCTCAGTATCGTTGAATCGTCCACCGAGAGGAGGCGGGAGGTTGCGCGAGTGGTGGAGGTAGAGATACGCCTGTGAGATTGTGGCTACCTGATCTAGGGCCGTCTGGGCGCGTGCGGGGTTCTTGACGTCGACAGCTTCGAGGGCGGCGGCGCCAGGCAGGGCCTCGGCCGCACGGACGCGCTCGTGCGTCTCCACGCGTCCCCAGTAGCCCAATGAAGGATCGTTGCCGTCCCCGACGATCAACGTCCAGCGCTGTTGCCAGCGGCGCTGGATATTGCCTTCTTCTCGAGGTGTGAGGATGCGGTCGGCCAGCTGGATGGTCGGGTCATGCAGACCGCTGGAGCGATGGTTCGTGAGCAAGGCAAGGAGGATGTCGTTTGCGGCCTCGGTCGCGTAGAACTTTTCCATGCGGTTGATGCCGGCGTTGTAGTTTGCGTATGGGCCACGGTCTACGATGTTGAAAATAGCTCCGTCGGCATTCTTCGCACTTCCGAAGGTGCCGTGTGCAGCAGGTGGGGCCAGCATGAGGGGATCCAATGAGGCGCGGAATGCTGTCGCAGCGCGGCGGCGATTGTCGCGAGCCCCTCCGATTCCAAGCGTGGCTCCGTCGTTGCGCATCGTCTCGAAGAGGCGGCGGTAGCGTTCGGCTTCGGCGCGCAGCCGGGGGAAGCCGCGGTTGTTGATGCTGGTCGGGCCGCCGACCGCGATGAACCGGTCGTTGAGGATATTGACGATATCCTGCATCGATTCCACGCGGTGGAAGTTCCGTGAAACCGTGAGGATGTTGCGGTTGAAAGTGGCAAGCCAGCCGCCGATCGTGGAGAGGAACGTGGCGACAGTGCCGCTTGGCGGGATGCCGAGCGTGTTGACGGTCGCTGCCGTCATCGGCAGTGCCGTTGTAGAATTCGCGCCTGCCAAGATGGCATACTTCAACTGCGATATGGCCAGGTTGATGTCCGGCAGGCTTGCCGCCGGATCGCCCACGATGCCGTTGAAGCGGGGGAGCAATGCAGCTTCTGCGTCCGCAGTGATGATCTGATGGTGCCGACGGCAGAAGTCGAGGAATTCCCTGTACTCGGTTGTGAGACGAGCAACATGTTCCAGGCGTTCCGCGGCTGCAGAATTGCGGAAGCCTTCTACTGGAGGGGGAGCGGCGCCGTTGCGCAGGACCTGCAGGTTTCGTTCGCCAGGACGTAGCAGGTTCACATCCGGAACGTTCTCCGCGCCGTCGATGAAGCGCCGGTCGTCCAGGTTGCCTTCCAGGAATTCGCCGATGAGCACGCTGAGGTTCTTGCCGGCGTACGGCGGGCGGCGGGAGTCCTCCAAGCCTTCATTCACAAGACGAACGTAGTCGGTGAGCTCCGGTCCCGCTGGGATCATGTCGTGCGAAGGTTGCGGATTGGCGGCCGTGGCGAGATCGCGGCGACGCTTCTCGATGCCAGCCGCGCGGACGCGGTTCGCGGGTTTGCGCGCGCCGATGGTATAGAAGAGACCGGCGAGGGCCTTGGTGATATGCACGTTGTTCGGGCCGCGCAGCGACTGGCGGACGAGGTTGTCGTCCATCTGGTCGCGCTTCATCACGCCCTGCAGAGCGGCGTCGAACGTCGGGTGATCCGGATCGAACGTCCAGCGGTTGCCGGGGCCGCCAGGCACGGGGTTGAATGCGGCAGAGATCTTGTCAACGGGCACCTGGGCCATGGCGGTGAAGCCGACGACGGCCGGGTAGATGTTGATGAAGGTCCGTTCATTGAAGAAGCGGCTCATCATCTCCACCTGGCGGAACAGGAACTCCTGCTGCGGTGGATTGATAGCGCGGAACTGCCGGGCAATGCCGAAGATGCCGTCGACGCCCCAGTTCACGATGCTCTGCACGCCCGAGCCTATGCCGTTCATGGCCTCGCCGGGGCTCTGGCCCGCGATCATCGTCTGGTAAGCCATGACGCCTCCGACAAGGAGGGGGAGGGTCTTGTACGGAATGAAGTACATGAACTTCGCGTCCGTCGTCCATGCCTTGTAGCCCAGATAGGCGATCGCCGCGATGGCGGCCCACTGCCACGGCGCGTCTAGGCGCTCGAAGTTCTCCATGAAGGTGCGTCCCATGTTCTCGAGCATCTTCTGGGTCTTCTGATCGATCTGCACGATATCCTGCTGCGTGCGCAGGCGCAGGAGGTTCTGTTCCTGATCGCGCTTCACGAGGATATCCGCCACCTCATTGATGCGGCTGCGGGTGCCACGGGCGCCTCCGGCGTCGTCCGGTGGCATGATGCGCAGCCAGCCGCGCAGGCGGGACTCCGGCAGTTGCTCCTTCAGATAGTCGACGGCCCGGAGCTGTTCGGCCGTGGGAGCCGGGTTGCGGCGGCGCAGCAGCTGGATCGACTCCATATAGTCCGTATAGAGGTGGCCGAGGCGGTCCGGCGGATAGACGGCATTGAGCGTGTCCTGGGCGAAGGTCAGAGCCGGGCCCGCAACGGCCAGTGCATTGCCGCCCATGATGTACACGAGCGCGCGTGTAATTACCGTCATGCGTGGCGGTGCGTCGGCGGCGAGATCGAGGCGCATCTGTGCCCCATCTGCCCCGAGCGTCGTGTCCAGGTTCGCGGCGTTGAAGCAGCGTGCCATCTGTGGCGTGGCATTGAGTAGTGCGTTGGACGTACGCACGCTGGCGGGGATGGTCGCGCGGATGTACCTCACGAGTTCATCCTTGCGGGCGTCCTCGCTGAGCGAGAGCAGGTATTCGCGCGGGCCGAACGGGTCTCCCGCGGGCATCGGCTCCACCACGGGGGCGGGCACCACCATCACTTCCTGGAACGCCTGCGTCCACTGGCGGTCGTCGCTCATGTTGGCGCGCGTGATCTCGTGCGGCGTGATGAGGCGGCTGATGACACTGTCCACGAATGTACGCACGGCGCTGTCGGCCCGGTCGATCGGGTTGATCTCCGGACCGGACGGAACCATGTAGCACAGGCGCGGGTCCCGGATCTTTTCGTGGAAGCCGTTGAGGTGGATAGGAGTGTGCATATAAATATGAGGCATTTATGCGGAAGCGCCGGCTGCGCGACGGGAGAGGTATTGACCGGCACCGATGGCGGCGAGAGTAGCGCCACCGAGGGCCGCTCCACCGAGGATGGAAACACCCGACACGGCCGGAGCAAGTCCGCTGGCCATGAATGCCGCGACGGTGGCGCCGAGGCCCGCGCCGATGAGCAGGCGGGCTCCAGTCTTGGAGAACACCGTCGCCTCCAGGAATTTCCACGTGTTGTCTTTGACGCTCTTGACCGTGTCTTTTGTCCATGTTGCGGCTTTTCCCACCCAGCCGCTCACGCGACTGAGGATGTTGGGTGTGTGGCTTTCGGAGTGGCCGATGACCAAGCGTGTGCCCATCCGCAGCACGTCCCACGGCGCGCGGATGCCTTCCACGAAGTACCCCATGAAGCCTCGTTCTTTGCGTTCCATACCCATCTTGCCTTTCAGCCAGTGGTTGAGGCGTCCGATGATTTGCAAGGCACCACCACCGAGCAGCGTGCCTGCGACGATCGGAGCGGCGGCCGGAGCGGCAAGTGCGCCGCCAAGCAACGGGCCCCCGGTCCAGACCGGCCATGTATTCAAACCGGCGCTCAACCAGGCAAGCGAACCGGCGATTGCCGGAGACGCGGCCACCTGGCTCACGGCGGTTCCGAACGCTTGCCAGCCAACGGTCAGGGCTTCAATTGCTTTCACGGCGGCGGGAAACTGCAAAAATTCCGCAATCGGACCGAACGAGAAGCCTGTCGAGGCGAGATAGCCGAGATACCCGATGCCGCCGACGACGGCGATATTGCGCGCATGGCGGAGGGTCGCGGTGGCGATATTGCGCGCATGGCGGAGGGTCGCGGTGTAGAAGTTCTCGCCGGGGCGGCGGTAGAAGCGATTGTTGCCCGTGTTTGGTGTGCGCAGCGAGAACCGATCATTGCCTTCCGGTGTGCGCTGTCCTTGCCTGCGAGTGAGGTCGCGCTGTGCCTCGGGACTGTCCGGGCGTTGCACGTCGGGTGAGGAACCGAGAACCGAGGAGCGCGATTCCAGACCGGTTGGCGCGGGTTGTCTCAGGTCGAGTGACGTGCGCGCCCCAAACTGTGCATCGGGCTGTGTTCCGTAGGTTGGCTGGCTCAGATCCGGAGACGTGCGTGCCGAATACCGCGGCGCAGAGATCGCATCCTGCGGACGTCCCGCCTGCGCGCCAAGCACGCCCGATCCCAACAGCGCTTCGTACTGCTGACGTTCATTCGCAGTCAGCTGGTTGATGCTGTACCGCACGCCGTCTTGCTTGTTGTAGCCGCCGCCGATCAGCTCGTCGCCTTCGGGCGCGCCGGTCAGACTTCTGTTGGACTGGGGGAGGGGCATGAAGTGTGTGTTCTGAGAGTGTTGGGAAATCATGTCATTGTACCTGAAAAACCGCTCTCGCGGAAGAGAGAGATGACAGACGTCAGAAGGCAGATGGCAGATGGCAGATACGTTCACGCATTGCTGCCATCTGATATCTGCCTTCTGGTATCTTTTGCAAATTTGCTAAATTATTTGAAATACAGTATAATATTCACAAACAAATCAAAATATGACAAATCAGACACAAGTCAAACTTCCGCCTCCACCCAACCTTTGCCGCACCGGAACTCCGGAGTGGGTCTACAACGAAATCATGCGTCACATCGAGCCCGATTTAATGCTCGAACAACTCCCGCTTTTAGACCAGCGGTACGCTGCGGAAACGCCTATCGATCGTCTCAAGCGGATGAAGGCGTACGATGAGGCGTTCATCCTCTATGACAAGATTTTCGCCGATGTGTCCAAGCTCTACGCCGACGAGGCACGCGAGCGCCGGTTCACCGTTCGCCATCAGGAAGAGAAACGCGAGACCACCGAGCACGCCGGCGAGGTCCAGACCATTGAAGACATCATTAACCGCCACATGGACGCATGATGCAATTTCCCCGTCAGCATCTGGCCCGCGAGCATCGCCTGCTCGCCTACGGGAACGTCTACGGCTACCCGAATGCCTACGGCGTCGGCAACTACGGTGGTTACCGTGCGATGAATGCCGGACCCGTATACGGCGGTTACAACACCTTTAATCGGATCAACACGTATCAGAGCTACTACAACGTGAGCGTCGGGTACCAGGCGCAAAACCGCATTAATCTCGTGCCGACGACTTCCGTTCTTCATCACGTTCAGTATCACCCCGCGGACCCGCGCGTCGCGCACCTCGCCGCGCACGGCGCCGCCGCGCATTCGCCCTACGGCGTCAGCGTGCCGATGGTGTTCCACCGTCCGCTGCTCTACGGCGGAGGCGGCTACGGTGCCGGATACGGTGGCGCTCCGTATGCCCCGCCTGCGCCGTGGACCTCGCCGCGCCCCCCGACCGCTCCGCCCACGCCGTGGGGTCCGGGCGTCCCGGTGACTAACACACCCAATGGCATCTACCCGCCGTCCGCGCTCAATTACAGCTCGGGTTATGTCGGCGGCGGCGGAACCACCGGTGGCTATGGCGGCGGATACGGTGGGGGATATGTCGGTCGTCCCGGTCCCCTGATTGTCGATTCCGGATGGCTCACGACGCCGTATGTCAGCCAGAGTCCTGCCGCGCAGTGGGCGCAGTATCACCGGGGCATGGCTCTGGTGGAATCGCGCCGCGGAGGTGTCAACTTCCGCGCCGGATTCGATCGTCTTGGCGTGCTGGAGGCAGAGGCGCAGACAGCCTGCGCCGCCGCTGAATCGACCGCTCCCAACACAACCGGCGGACTCGATCTTCCGGCCGTGATGACGCAGCCGCAGATCGACGCCAAGCGCGCAGCTATCCGCAACGCCCGTGATAAGATCCGCGCCGCCCGCGGCCACGCGCGTGGTCTCGGTACGGTTCCTGTTGCGACGCTCTACAGTGCCGGCCTCGGCGAGAACGCCGTCACCAATCGCCAGACGCGTCTGATGGAAATGGACCAGCGCATGATCACGCTCCTCATCCAGGTCAACCAGCGTATGGTCGCATTGCGCCAGCAGCAACTTGATGCTCTTCCGCCTCTCAGCCCGCTCCGCAAGGATCTCGCGGATGTGATCGCGGTGCTCAATGCGGAAGTTGCCGAACTGCAGAAAGAAAACGCAGGGCTTGCACGCGAAATTGCGGAGATTCGCGTGCGCGTCGCGCGACGCTGATGTGATTTCTCCGTAGCGGAGAGTTCGAACTCTCCGCTACGGATTTGTGGTGCTTCGACCCTTCGGCTTCGCTCGGGGCGAGCGGACTCAGTATGACAAATTGTGTCACGGTGAGCCTGTCGAACCGCGACACAATACGTACAAGAAAACATTCGCATAGTGGGCACCGCCCTCGCTCTTGGGAGAACGAAGGCGGTTGCTGCAAGGCCCATGCGTCACCAGAGCCACCAGTACCGTTGCCGGTACTGATACCCCGGGCCCGACCAGTAGTACCCGTACGAGTACGGGTAGACGACGACTGGTCGGATTGTCGGTGGCGGGTAGTACGTCGTCGTACCCCCGCCCTGGATGATGATCGTTGTCTGCTTGGAGGCCGGGCGAGCCTCCAGTTTCGTCACGCGGAACTTGAGGTCCGCCACGTCCTTTTTGATTTCCCCGACGTCGCGTTTGACATCCGCGACGTCCTTCTTAATCTGTTTCACGTCTTCCGCGATTTGCTTGAGGAGGGCCGCCTCCTCCTTGGTCAGTTGGGCCTCAGCCCGGCTCGGTGCAACGAGCGCCAGAGCCAGGACAGCCAGTCCGAGGATGAGCTTTTTCATGGCTCACCTCCTTCATTGGGTTAGAGAAACACGGATGGGAGTGGAGCGGCCGTTGCCGCCCCACGGGTTGGACCCTGCAGCCTTCTTGGCACCGAAGGATATAGCTAAACCAACATAAAACGTCATAATTCATGGCACAAAAAAAGATCATGGG